>NZ_JBHWKR010000012.1:0-305930 GCF_042730855.1 Kribbella sp. NPDC059898 | reverse complement strand
GGACTCCAGGGTCCAGGAGAAAAGAGTGCTCACCCACCAGCCGGCTACCACCAGGAGTTTGCCGGATGGCTCACTCCCAAAAACTGATTAGGAGAGTGCAGTGAAGGCAGTGGCCATCAAGACGTTCGGTGGACCCGAGGGCCTGAGCGTCGTCGAGCTCCCGGAGCCGGAACCGGGGAGCGGGCAGGTCCGGATCGCGGTCGAGGCGATCGGCGTCGGAGGCGTCGACGTGCTGATCCGCAGCGGGAGCCTGTCGGCCTTCGGTTTCCGCGAGGGGCTGGTGCCCGGGTCGGAGGTCGCGGGGACGGTGGTTGCCGTCGGCCCCGATACGGACCCGGCCTGGATCGGGCAGCGGGTCTGGGCGTTCACCGGCCTCGGCGGCGGGTACGCCGAGCAGGCGATCGCCGCGGTCGAGGACGTCGTACCGTTGCCGCCCGGTCTGTCCCCCGCCGGCTCGGTGACGCTCGGGAGTTCCGGGGTCGTCGCGCACTTCGGGCTCGCTCAGGCGCACTTCCGGCGCGGCGAGTCGGTCCTGGTCCGCGGCGCGGCCGGGAGCATCGGCATCCTCACGGTGCGGCTCGCCGCGCAGGGCGGTGCGTCCGCGGTGGCGGTGACGACCTCGTCGGCCGAACGCGGAGAGCTGTTGCGCACGGTCGGCGCGACGCACGTGCTGGATCGGTCCGGCGCGGGTGCGGGCCCGGCGGCGTACGACGTGATCATCGATGTCGTCGCCGGTCCGGAGCTGCCGTCGTTCCTCGGGAGGCTGCGGCCGAACGGGCGGCTGGTCGCGGTCGGCGCGCTCGCCGGACCACCGCCGGCCGACCTCGGTACGGCGCTGATGGCGAACTTCCGGAAGTCGTTGACGTTCGCAACGTTCAGCGCGGACACGGTCCCGCCCGCGGATCGTCGTACCGTCCGCGTCGCCCAGTTCGCCGCCGCGGCGGCCGGGCAGCTGCCGATGGTGATCCACGACCAGTTGCCGCTGGACGACGCGGTCGTGGCGCACCAGAAGATGGACGCCGGCGAGGTCTTGGGACGGATCGTGCTGGTGCCCTAGTCCTCTTGGGTGGTGGCGAGTTCGATGAGGCGTTCGGCGACCTGGGCGCAGCGTTCCTCGGCGGCACCGCGCGCGCTGCCGGTGAAGCGCAGCCGGGCGGTGGCGGTGATCGGCTCCGCGTGCACCTCGATCAGCGCGCCGCCGGGACGGGACTGCACCCTGATCCAGATCCGCACCCATCCCCCGAGACCGCTGCGCAGCCGCAGCACCAGGTCGTCCTCCGGACGCCAGCGTTCGACCAGGGCGACCGTCAGGTGCCGGTTCTCCGCGTGCCGCATCCGCGGTTCGCGGCCGTCGTAGCGCTGGACGACGCTGCCTTTCCGCGGCCAGTTGGGTCCGGCGCGGACCTCCGGCGGTACGGCGACCATCCACTCCGCGAACCGCGCGCCGTCCTGGATCACGTCCATGACGGCGTCCACGCCAACAGCGCCGAACCGCCATGCCATCACCATCGAAGCCGCTTCCCTGTCCGCAACACGTACCGGACCCGTGTCTACCAGGTAGCACCCCGGTCTGGCACGTTTCACACGGCCAGCTGAACCGTCAACGAACTCCGGTGGTCTCAGCCGGCACTGCGGAAATGCGCTGCGTCCAGAGCGGACTGCAGCGAGCGACGGTATCCATCAGAGGTGAACGTTGCCCCCGACACCGTATCGATGTGGAAACTCTGCGCAGCAAGCGCTTCCTGCTTGAGCTGCGGCAGCGCGTACGAGCTGATCTCGCGGTCCCGGCCACCCGACGACGGGTACGCGATCGCCTCGACCGCGACGAGCTTGCTCGCGCGGACGGTGATTCGCACCTGGACCGGACCGTACCGCGTGCCGGCCGACGTACCGTTCACGGTGAGGTCCCCGGTGGACGAGCTCACCACTCCCGGCGCGGCCGCGGGTGCGGCCGGATGGTCGACCTGGTTGGTGCTCGTCGGGTAGAGGAAGAGCAGCAGGAGCAGTACGCCGGTGCCGCCGCCGACGAGCAGGTTGCGCCGGAGTCGCTCGGCGTGGACAGTCACAGTGCGCCCGCCTGATGCGCGGCGTCGAGCGCGGACTGCAACGACTGACGGTAGCCGCCGGACGTGAAGGTCGCTCCGGAGACGGTGTCGATCTTGGCGTTCTGCGCCGTCATCGTCTCCTGGTTGAGCTGCGGTACGGCGTAACTGTTGATCTGATCGCTCCGCCCGCCGGTCGGGTGCTGGAGCGTGTGAGCCCTGGTGATCTTCCCGCCGCTGACCGAAACCTCCACCTGAACGGGCCCGTACTGCGTGTCCACCACACCACCGGCAACTACCACCGACTTGGCCGGCGGAGGAGACAGGGTGCGAGACGGGGTGGGGTCGACCGGCCGCGGGGGCACGGCGGTGCGCGTCCCACCCCTGGCCGGCGTCGGCGACGCCGGGCGCCGTTGGTGCCGGCTGGTCGTGTGCGCGGAGGTGGGCGCCGGCGTCACCGGGTTGACCACCGCGGCTGCGCCTGTGGTTGTGGTGGTGGGTTGCTGGAGGCTCGCACGGAAGGCGACAGCGACTACCGCCGTCGTCGCCACCGTCATCAGCAGCCTGATCCCGCGCCTCACGCACGTTCTCCCTTCACCATGAGAATCGTTCCTGGTGCAACTGGTTCGCGGGCAGGCCGACCTTGAGG
This sequence comes from Kribbella sp. NPDC059898, assembly GCF_042730855.1. Taxonomy (NCBI): domain Bacteria; kingdom Bacillati; phylum Actinomycetota; class Actinomycetes; order Propionibacteriales; family Kribbellaceae; genus Kribbella; species Kribbella sp. NPDC059898. The sequence continues at coordinate 303,239 of NZ_JBHWKR010000012.1, read as the reverse complement.
ACGGCCGCCGCGACCGCGTCCATCCAGGGGTCCGGGCCGCACACGTACACGTCGTACTCGGTGATCCCCGGCACCAGCCGGCGTACGGCGTACTCGTCCGACCAGGACGCGGCGCCGTCCGGCAGCCACGACCGGCGGCGGCGCAACCGCGGCCCGAGCAGGTAATGCACCGCGATCCCCCGGCGCCGCGCCAGCTGCTCGAGCTCGTCCCGGAAGACCAGGTCCTCTTCGCTGTGCGCCCGGTACACCAGCACCGCCTCCCCCGGCCGGTACTCGAGCTCCTCGAGCAGCGCCCGCAGCGGCGTGATCCCGATGCCGCAGGCGAACATCGCGACCCGTTCGGTCACGCGTCGCTCGGCCGTCAACCGCCCGTACGGCCCCTCGACCGCGACCCGTGTCCCCGGCCGCAACCGGGCCAGCCGGCTGCTGCTGTCCCCCGCCGCCTTCGCGGTGACCCGAAGCCGATCGGGTGCGGGCGAAGCCGACAACGAGTACGGATTCCCCCGCGACCACCCCGGCCCGTCGAGGAACCGGAACACGAAGTACTGCCCGGCCCGCACCGGCATCCGGTGCAGGCCACGCCCGCCGATCAGGACCGTCACGACGCCGGGCGCTTCCTGGATCACCTCACGGACCGTGAGCCCGTGCCGCAGCGTCCGCCAGGCCGGCAACAGCACCCGGTAGAGCACGAGCGCCCCGGCCGCCACGCCGTACGCCGTCCACCAGTACAGCTGGGCGAGTCGCGAGGTCGTGAAATCCGCACCGGTCCAGATCTCGTGCGGGATCGACAGCCCGACCCCGAGGTACGCGTACAGGTGCAGGAGATGCCACGACTCGTACCGCAGCACCTTCCGCGCCGCGCGGATCGACGTGACCACGACCAGGGTCAGCGCGATCGCCGCCGCGGTCGCCAGCAACATCCCGCCGTACGTCGTGACGACCGTCCACGTCTCGTGCAGCAGGTCGTTGTGATCGCGCAGCGTGTAGCCGACGAGGATCAGCGCGATGTGCACGAGCAGCAGGTTGAACGACCAGAAGCCGACCAGCCGGTGCCGCCGGGCGAGCTCGTCCTGCCCGTAGCTGCGCTCGATCATCGGCACCCGCGCCATCAGGAACACCTGCATCAGCAGCAGGTCGGCCGCCACCAGCCCGGAGAGCCGGCCGAGGGACGTGATCAGGTCCGCGGGGCCGCTGACCAGACTCTGCAGGCCGCGTCCCGAGACCCACAGCGCGACGACCACGAGCACGCTCGCCCAGCACGAGATGCCGACCGCGTCCCGCCACCAGGACGGCGTCCGCGGCGCCCGGCGGCGCATGCGCGGAAGCCGCGGGCTGCTGATCGCCGACGCGGCTCCACGGGAGGTCATGCCCCCGACGATGCCCGCCGATTCTTAGCCCTTCCTTGGACCACCCACCGAGGTCCCGGCCGGCACCTGCCCGGACCCGTCACCGCGCGCCCGGAGGGCGCTTCCCCGCAGCGTCGTCGCGGACCGCCGGAAACACCAGCTCGAACGTCGCCCCGACCTCGCTCGGCGCCAGCCGCAGCTGTCCGCCGAACCGGTTCGCGACGTCGTGCGCGAGCGCCAGGCCGAGCCCGTAGTGCGCCCGCCCGCGCCGCTGGCCACCGGAGTCGAACCGCCGCAGCACCCGCTGGGCCGCCTCCGGGCCGATCCCGGGACCGGTGTCGCTGACCGACAGGATCACGTCCCGGCGCTGTCTCCGGACCACGATCCGCACCTCGCCGCCGCGCGGGGTGTGATCGATCGCGTTGTCCACCAGTGCGAGCGCCGCCCGCCGGATCGCACTCGCGGAACCGAGCGCGGGCGCACTCTCACGATCCGAGGCCGCCCGGACCCGGACGCCCACCTGCTGGGCATGCGCGCTCGCCGCCTCGGCGACGTCGTCGGCGAGCAGGACCAGGTCGACCGGCTCCGGTGCCTCCGCGCGCCGCGGATCGGCGGCAGCCAGCAGATCGTCGACCACCTCGGTCAACCGCCGCGTGTCGCGCAGCACGCCGTCCGCGTCGTCCAGAACCTGCTCGCTGGCTCCGTCGCGATGCAACGACCGCCCGAGCAGCTGCGCGCGCGTACTCAGCAACGTCAACGGCGTCCGCAGCTCGTGTCCCGCGTTCGCCACGAACGCCCGCTGCAACGTCAACGCCTCGGCCAGCGGCCGGACGGCGCGACGCCCGATCAGCACGCCCAGCAGCCCGGCGAGCACCAGCGCCAGCACCGTGGCGAGCCCCATCGCCTGCAGCATCCGGGCCCGTTCCTTGTGCTGCGCCGAGAGGTCGAGCACCGCCTGCACCGGGCGTCCCTTCACCAGCCCGGTCGCGATCCGGTACTCGCCGTCGTCGTCCTCGACCGTCGTCACCTGGACCCGGTTCGCGGCCTCGGTCCGCAGCGCCAGCAGATCCGGCCGCAGATCGTCCGGCAACCCCGGCGACGCCGAGTCGCCCATCACCAGCCAGGCGCCGGCGGGCGGATCGCCGACGTCGTCCGCGGTCGCGACCGCGGACCTGAGCAGATCGTCGGCCGCCCCCGACTGCCCGTGGATCATCACCACCGTGACGAGCACAATCAGCAGCAACATCGCCAGCGCGACCAGCGCCGCGGCCTGTACGGCGACACCGCGCGCGGCACGCCGTACCAGCACCTCGTCGCCGATGGGCCTGCCGCTCATGCACCACCCAGCCGGTAGCCGAGGCCGCGCACCGTACTGATCACGCCCTGCCCGAGCTTGCGGCGGCAGTAGTGCACGTAGGTGTCGACGACCGTTTCGGACTCCGCCTCGTCGAACACCCGGTCCAGCAGATCGGCACGGCTGAACACGACCCCGGGCCGCGCCGCCAGCAGACCAAGCAGCGCCGCCTCCCGCTCCGACAACTCGACCCGCCCACCGACCGTCCGCTGCACCGTGCGCGTCGAGAGGTCCAGCAGCCCACCCGGTACGGCGAGTTGCCCCGCATGGTCGAGGTGCCGCCGCAGCAGCGCGCGGAGGCGGGCCAGCAGCTCGGTCAGCTCGAAGGGCTTGGTCAGGTAGTCCTCCGCGCCCGCGTCGAGCCCCTCGACGCGGTCCTCCGTACTGTTCCGCGCCGACAGCACCAGGATCGGCGTACCGACGCCCCGGCTGCGCAACCGCGCGATCAGGTCCAGCCCTTCGACCGCGGGCAGGCCGCGGTCCACGATCATCGCGTCGAACGGGCGGGTCAGCCCGACGTGCAGCCCGGTGTGCCCGTCGGCGGCGAGCTTGACGGCGTACCCTTCGTCGCGGAGGACCCGGTCGAGCAGGCCGGCCAGGTCCGCGTCGTCCTCGATCAGCAGGATCCGCCCGCTCACGCCACGCCCCACCCGGGTGTGGCCTCAAGGTTGCCGTCGGCAAGTACTCCGAGTCCTTCGTAGCCGGGCGGCAGCACCTCGGGCCAGTCGTCCCCGGCGACGAACGCGGCCGTGGCGAGGACGTCGGCGTACTCCAGCGAGGCCCCGCTGACCGAGACCGACAGCCACCGGCTCGTCGCCGGGCGACCGGTGCGCGGGTCGTACAGGTGCTCGCCGCGGGACGCCGTACCGCTGGTCGCCACCGCTCCCCCGGTCCGCGCCAGGCTCGCGACCACCCGCCCCGGGTCGTGCGGGTCCTGGATCCCGATCGTGAACGGCTCGCCGCTCGGGCAGACGACGAGGACGTCGCCGCCCGCGTTCAGGCACCAGTCGACGCCGTCCACCGCGCGCAGCCGGTCCCCGGCCCGCTCGACCGCCCAGCCCTTCACCAGCCCGGACGGATCCCAGCCGCCGTCCGGCAGGTCCGCGTCGAACAGCCCGCCGGTCAGCTCCCGCGCCGCGGTGCAGCGCTCGGCGACATCGCGGACATCGGCACGGACCTCGTCCCAGCCGACCTCGCCACGCCCGAGCCGGCTCACGTCGCTGTCCGGCTTGTACGGCGAGAACACCCGGTCGACGTCGTCCAGCTCGGCGTACAGCTCCTTGACCGCGGCCTCGGCCGCGGCGGAGTCGGCGTACTCTCCCCGGGCCAGCACGCTGATGGGCATCCCCATCAGCTGCTCGACCCAGCTCCGCCTCATGATGCCGAGGCTAGAGATCCTTCCCTGAGGACAAGCTGAGCCTGGTACGCCGCCACGTGCTGGGCGATCACCCGCTCCCAGGTCATGCTCGGCAGCGTGTGCTGGTTGTACTGCTGCAGCCGGTTCAGTACGGCGGGAGTCATCAGCAGCGCCGCCGTCGTCCGGGCCATCTCGTTGTCCGTGTCGACGAGGTACCCCTCGATGCCGTTCCGGACGAACTCGCCGACACCGCCCGTCGACATCGCCACCACCGGCAGCCCCGCGCACCGCGCCTCGAGCGCCGCCACCCCGAACGACTCCAGCTCCGCCGGCGCCAGGTACACGTCGGCGGACGCGTACAGCTGCCGCAACTCGTACCGCGTCAACCGCCCGGGAAGTTCCACCCACGGCGCGAAGTCCTGCCGCCGCGCGTCCAGCGCGCGTTCGCGCGGCCCGGCGCCCGCGATCACGCCCCGGAGCGGGATGTGCGACGGTACGAGGTCGCGGATCGCGGCGAGGGTGTCGAGCAACGCCAGCGGTCTTTTCCGGCGGGCGAGCCGCATCGTGCTCACGATCGTCAACGGGTGCTCGGGACGCTGCGGCGATCGCCACGCGGCCGGGTCGACGCCGTTGTGCAGTACGTCGACCGTACGCCCCGGCAACGCCCGCCGGATCACGTTCGCGACCGCCCCGCTGACCGCGGTCCAGCCGACCTTCCCCATGTACCGGTCGAGCGTCGCCAGCGGCCACGGCATCGTCGGACCGGGCAACGAGTGCACGGTGACGATCGCGGACCGCGCCAGCCGGGCCGCCCGCCAGGCGAGCGGCGACACGATCGACGAGTGCGCGTGCACGATGTCGAACGACCCCAGCTCGGACCGCAGCCGATCGACCGACGACGGCAGCGGCATCCCGGCCATCGACGGCAGCCGCACCACCGGTACGCCGGCGGCCTGGCCCTCCTGGAGCGTGTAGATCGTGACGTCGTGACCGGCCCGGATCAGGTGCACCCCGAGGTCGTGCACCTGCAGCTCGATGCCGCCGAGCGCCGGCAGGTAGACGTCGCTGACCAGCGCGATCCTCATGCCGCCACCGCCTGCGTCCGGCGCTGCAGGGAGGTCCAGATCGCGAGCATCACACCGCCCACCGGGATCTCCATCAGGAACGTGAAGCCGCGGAACAGCAGCAACCCCGCGGCAACGCCCGCGGGGTCGCCGCCGAGCGCGACCAGCGCGGCCGTCGTACCGATCTCGACGATGCCCGCGCTGCCCGGCGTGATGGCCACCAGCGTCAGCAACCGCTCCACCGCCAGCGCCGTGAACAGCACCGCCAGGCCGAGGGGTACGTGCAGCACCTGGAAGCACAGCCACAGCAGCGCCAGCTGCAGGGCGAGGTACGCGACCATCCCGCCTGTCATCGGCCGCCAGCCGGTGCGCATCAGCTGCAGCGTCGTCCGCCGGAACCGGGGAAGCCGTTCCTCGAGACGCGAACGCCGGAACACCTTGTCCAACTGGCGGCCGATGGTCCTGGCGACCCGCTCGTCGGCCAGCATCCAGACGCCCAGCAGGACGCCGACCGGCACCGGCAGGAACAGCAGGCTGCTCGGGCCGAACGCGGCCGCGCTGTGCAGGATCGGCACCAGGCCGAGCGCGATCGCGATCACTCCGAGCTTGGACACCACGTTCAGCAGCGTGGTCACGGTGATGAAGCCGCCGAACGCCCGCCGGGTGAAGCCCCAGCGGCGCACCATCGTGAAGTTCAGCGCCGTACCGACGGCGCCGCCGAGCGGGAGAACGTTTGCCACCGCGCTGCCGGTGAGACTCAGCGTCAGCGCGCGGCGCTTCGTGAGTCCGGGCAAGGACGCGGCCAGGACGAACGAATGTGCCCACAACCCGGCGATCCAGACAACAGCGAGCAGGATCAGCGAGCCGACCGACACCCGTGCGAGTACGTCGCCGACCTCGTGCCAGGTCGAGCCGACCGCTCGTGGCAGGAACACCACGAGGGCCCCCGTTACCAACGCACTCAGGACGGACGTCAGCAGCCGCCGTCGCCAACCCGCAAGCCGTTCTCGCTCGTTCATCAGGACCTAGCCTGTCGCTCCGGTGCTGAGAGGGTGCTGAGAGCCGCTGGCCAGAGGGCGTACGGCATGCCATGCTTCGAGCATGGCGGGGCCGTACACCCTGGTGGCTTTCCACGCGCACCCGGACGACGAGGCCTTGCTGATGGGCGGCACTCTCGCCCGGCTCGCCGCGGAAGGGCATCGCGTCGTACTCGCGGTCGCCACGGACGGTGAGGCAGGAGCGGCCGCTTCGTCGTACCGCTCAGGTCCGGGGCTGGCGTCGTACCGGCGCGACGAACTGGACCGGTCGGCGGCCGCGCTGGGGTGCGCGCGAGTGGTCCGGTTCGGTTTCAAGGACTCCGGGTCGTCGGCGCCGCCCGCGGACGGCGGCTTCAGTACGCTCCCCGCGGCGGAGGCGGCGCAGCCGTTGATCGAGCTGCTCCAGGAGGAGCGGGCCGACGCGCTGACGATCTACGACCCGGCCGGCGGCTACGGGCATCCCGATCACCGGCAGGTGTACACGGTCGGCACGTACGCGGCCGAGCAGGCCGGCACCCCGTTGGTGCTCGAGGCAACGATCGACCGGCGGCTGATCCGCCGGCTGATCCGGATCGTGACGGCGATCCCCGGCGTCCTGCCCGCGGTGTCGACGGCGGCGTACGACCACGCCTACTCCCCCAGTACGGCGATCACGCACCGGGTCGACGTTCGGCGGTACGCGCCGCAGAAGCGGGCGTCGTTCGAGGCGCACGCGAGTCAGGCGACCGCCGACGAAGGGGACCGCACGCTGGGCCTGCTGCTCAAGCTGCCGCGGTGGCTGTTCCGGTCGATGCTCGGCCGCGAGTGGTACGTCGAGCACGGCCGCACGCCCGGCGTACCGCTGGACGACCTGTTCGCCTCGCTCAAGCAGTAAGCCGATAGGCCGGCACGGCGACGGCCGTCACGACGACGTGCATCAGCATCAGGCCCGCGACCGCCGTGCCGGAGGTGTCCGGGATGAACTTGGTGGCCAGCAGCAACAGATCCGGGATCATCGACAGCACGAGCACCACCGGGACCACCACCTTGAGCGCGGCCGCGGACCGGCGGCGAACGGCCGTCCAGCCGACGTAGCCGGCCGCGGTCCCGATCAGTGTCAGCGGGACGAAGACCGGTGCCGTCAGCGGCGCGAAGCCGGCCTCGGCACCGAGCGCGATCGCGCCGCGGGCGACCAGGTAGTTCAGCCCGGCGGCCACCACCGCGGCGGCGAGCAGAACGGCGTACCGGCGGCGGCCGACCGCCACGGGCTGCCGCTGGACATCGATCGAAACCATCGGGCCACCTCCAGAATCGGTACGACTCTCGTACCAATTTGAGAGTAGCCGAGAGCCCGGACCAAGCACCAGGGGTTCCGCGAAATCAGTCCGACACTCGTACTATTGGCCGGCCAGCACCGCGGTCAGCAGCAGCCCGAGGGTGTCGCGTTCGGCGGGCGCCAGCACCTGCAGCATCCGCCGTACCTCGGTGCGCAGCCGGCGCTCGAACTCCTCAGCGACCTCGGCGCCGCGCTCGGTCGGGGTGACGACGAAGTTCCGCCGGTCGGTCTCGTCCGGCACCCGGGCGACCAGGCCGGCGGTCTCCATCCGGGCCACCACGCCGGTCATCGTCGACTTGGTCAGCCGCAGTTCCGCGCCGAGGCCGAGCATGTTCGTCGGCTGCCGGTGCAGGACGAACAGCAGCCGCGCCTGCTGCATGGTCAGCCCGAGGTCCGAGCTGATCCGCTCGTACTGCTCGGTGACCGCCGTCGACACCCTGATCAGGGCCGGCCCGGCCGCCAGTACTTTCGCCACCGTCGGACCCCTTCCAAAACCCGTCGAAGATGCCCAACGATAGCGGCAACTTTTCGGCCCGGTCCGGATTCCAATCCGGTACGACGGAGGCGGGGGCGCCTCCGCGTCAGGGGAGGAACCGCCATGATTCGCAAGACCGTAGGTCTCGCTTCCGCCGCCGTGCTCGCGCTGGGGATCGGCACGGCCGCGACGGCACAGGCACAGCAGTCCACGTCGGCCGGGCAGAGCGCCACCACTGCCGCCTGCGCGCTCCGGCTCGGATCGGTGACGTCCGCCGGGGCGTTCACCAGCCGGATGGTCAACGCCACCAGCCCGATCACGATCGGCGGCGTCCGGGGCACCGCCGGGGTGTTCGCGCCCAACCAGGTGCAGCACATCAGCACCTTCACGGGTACGCCGCTGCTCAGCACCCTGGAGGCCCGCTCCGGGCTGACCGTGCAGGCCGGCGCGCTGTACACGAACTCGTTCGTCGTCGACGGCCAGAGCCAGCTCGACCCGCACTACCCGAAGAACAACCTGCGCGTCGGCGGCGGCTGGGGGAACTATCGCTGGATCGAGCAGTCCGTCCTGCAGCCGGCGAACGCCGGCGACCCGGCGCGGGTGCTGCTGTACGGGCAGCGCACCGACGGCATCACGCAGCGCTGGGTGTCCGACGGCGGCAGCTGGCGGATCACCTCCGGCGTCGGCGGCCTGAGCACGGTCAAGGGCATCGCGCTGATCGGGCGCACCGCGACCACCGAGACGTTCCTGGCCAACACCCGGTCCGGCGCGCTGGTCACGGTGACCTGGCCGACGAAGTACCTCGCGGCGCCGACCAGCAAGGTCGTCCGCGGGTCCACCTGGCAGGGCTTCGAGCAGCTGATCGCGACCAAGTGCGGCACGAACGGCACGCTGCTGCTCGGCATCGACCGCGACACCAAGTCCGGCTACCTGTACGCCGTCGGCCACGCCAACGGCGGCAGCACCGCGATCCGGAGCCTGGGCAAGGTCCCGCTGACGTTCTCGGACCCGCAGTACTTCCGGATCGCCCCGAAGTACGACGTCCTGAACGGCGGCTGACCGCTCCGTACTACCAGGCACGCCGCCCTCCGGCATGACGTCCGGAGGGCGGCGTCGTTGGTGTTGGGGCATGATGTGAGGCCCCAGGGAGGCACTTGATGAGCAGTACGGGACTTGCGGCGCTCGCCCGCTGGGCGGACGCGCACCTGGACGACCTGACCGGCGAGACGTGTACGGCGATCCGCCGGAAGATCCCGTTCTACCGGGATTCCGGCGTCGTCACGGACGAGGAGATGCACCGGTCGGTCAAGGGGAACATCCGGGCCACGATCGGTGTGCTGCGTGCGCCGGACACGTCCCTCGACACCCGCCCCGCGCAGTACACCGGGCGGCGGCGCGCCGAGCAGGGCGTCCCGCTGCCCGAGGTGTTGCAGGGTTACCGCCTGGGCTTCGAGGTGCTGTGGGACCGGCTCGTCGCGCACGTCCGGCGCAGCTGGGAACCTGACGAGGCCGACGGCCTGCTGACCGCGGCCGGTGTCCTGTGGCGCTTGAGCGACGAGCAGTCCCTCGCCGCGACCGAGGAGTACCGCGCGACTACCGCCGCGATCCTGGTCGCCCAGCAGCATCAGCGGTCGGCGCTGGTCGAGGCGCTGTTGAGTGGTCAGCCCGGCCCGCAGGGCGGTCCGTGGGAGGCTGCCGCACTGCTCGGGTTCCCGCCGAACAGCCAGCTGATCGTGGTCGCCGCCGAGACCAAGGGCCTGGCCGAGGAGAGCCTGCCCGGGATCGAGCAGCAGCTCGCCGGGTACGGCGTCGTCTCTGGCTGGCGGCTGACACCGGCGCTGCAGCTCGGGCTGGTCTCGGTCCCGGACGATCCCGCACCGCTGCTCGCCCTGCTGCGGGATGCGGCGACGGCGCGGACCGGGATCAGTCCGCCGTACGACTCCCCCGCCGAGACCCCACGGGCGCTGCAGCTCGCGCGGACCGCGCTGGTCACGCTGCCGGTCGGGACGGCCGAGGTGCAGGTGTTCGACTCCAGCCCGCTGGCCGGGATGATGGCGATGGATCCGCGGGAGGGCCGGCGGATCGCGCAGCAGGTGTTCGGCCCGGTGCTGACGCTGCCGGCCGAGGACCGCGCCGTACTGCTGGACACCTTCGACGCGCACCTCGACCACGGCGGCTCCGCGGAGGCGGCCGGTGCCGCCCTGCACTGCCACCCGAACACGATCCGCTACCGCCTGCGCCGGCTCCAGGAGCTGACCGGCCGCTCGCTGACCGATCCGCGCCAGGCCTCCGAGCTCGCGGCCGCGGCGTACGCCGTCCGGCTGTTGCCGCTGACGACACCGGCTGTCGGTGTCGACAACCTCTCCGCGCCCGGCGACCGGCAGGTGCAGACTCGTCTCTAGACCCCTACGCAGAGGGAGCGGGAGACGATGAGCGACCAGGGCGGCGACGGACCGACGACCGAGGCGGAGTGGTCGCAGAAGGACTACCACCACCCGTCCGCGGGCTGGGGTGCGGCGATGTCGGTGGCCAAGGTGCTCGGCCGCGAGCACGCGATCACGTCCGGGCCGCGGGCGATGCTCCGGATGAACCACGAGAACGGCGGGTTCGACTGCCCCGGCTGCGCCTGGCCGGACGCGACCGACGGCCTCAAGCTCGACCTCTGCGAGAACGGCGTCAAGCACGTCGTCTGGGAGATGACCCCGAAGCGCGCCGGGCGCGAACTGTTCGCCGCGCACACCGTCACCGAACTGGAGAGCTGGACCGACTTCGCGCTCGAGGACGCCGGTCGGCTGACCGAGCCGATGGTGTACGACGCGACGACGGACCACTACGTACCGATCAGCTGGCAGGCCGCGTTCGACCTGATCGGCGCGGAACTGCAGGCGCTCGACTCCCCCGACCAGGCGGCGTTCTACACGTCCGGCCGGCTCAGCAACGAGGCGACGTTCCTCTACCAGCTGTTCGCCCGTGAGTACGGCACCAACAACCTGCCGGACTGCTCGAACATGTGCCACGAGGCCTCCGGCCGCGCGCTCCAGGCCGCCCTCGGGACCGGCAAGGGTACGGCGGACCTGAAGGACTGGGAGACCGCGGAGGCGATCTTCGTGCTCGGGGTCAACGCCGCCTCGAACGCGCCGCGGATGCTGACCGCGCTGTCCGACGCGTACCGGCGCGGCGCGCAGATCGTGCACATCAACCCGCTCGTCGAGGCCGCCGCCGGGCGGACGATCGTGCCGCACGAGTTCGTCGACATGGCGCTGAACAAGTCCACCCCGACCAGCACGCTGAACCTGCAGGTCCGGGTCGGCGGCGACCTGGCGCTGCTCCGCGGCATCGCGAAAGCCGTCCTCGAGGAGGCCGAGACCGATCGGAAGGCGCTCGACGAGGTGTTCCTCGAGCGGTACACGGACGGCTTCGCGGCGTACCGGAAGATCTGCGAGGAGACGGACTGGGCGGATCTCGTCGAGCAGTCCGGGCTGACCGAGGCGGACATCCGCCGCGCCGCGACGATCTACTCGCGGTCGCGGCGGACGCTGATCAGCTGGTGCCTCGGCGTCACCCAGCACGAGCACGGCGTCGACACCGTCCGGGAGATCGTCAACCTGCTGCTGCTCCGCGGCAACCTCGGCCGCGAAGGCGCCGGGCCGTCACCGGTCCGCGGGCACAGCAACGTCCAGGGCAACCGCACCTGCGGGATCGACCACCGGCCGAGTACGACGTTCCTCGACCGGCTGGCCGCCGCCTGCGAGATCGCCCCACCCCGGCACCACGGCCTGGACACGGTGAAGACGATCGCGGCGATGCGGAACGGATCGGTGCAGGTGTTCGTCGGGATGGGCGGCAACTTCGCGCTGGCGGCGCCGGACACGGCCGCGACCGCCGAGGGCCTGCGGGCGTGCGAGCTGACCGTCCACGTCAGCACCAAGCTGAACCGCAGCCACCTCGTGCACGGCCGGCAGGCGCTGATCCTGCCGTGCCTCGGCCGGACCGAGCTGGACGTCCAGGAGGCCGGCCCACAGTCGGTGTCGGTCGAGGACTCGATGAGCATGGTGCACCTGTCGACCGGCCGCAAACGGCCCGCGTCGCCGTCGCTGCTGTCCGAGCCCGCGATCGTCGCCGGGATCGCCCGGGCCACGCTGCCGGACACCCGGACCCCGTGGACGGCGTACGTCGAGGACTACGACCGGATCCGCGACATCATGGCGCGGGCGCTGGACGGGTTCGAGGACTTCAACCGGCGGGTCCGGCACCCACTCGGCTTCCGGCTCCGGCAGCCCGCCCGCGAACTCGTCTTCCTGACCGAGACCGGCCGCGCCGAGTTCTCCACCGCGGACCTGCCGGACCTGCGGCCCGCGGACGACGACGTACTGATCCTGCAGACCATGCGGTCGCACGACCAGTGGAACACCACGATCTACTCCGACAACGACCGGTACCGCGGCGTGAAGAACCTCCGCACGCTGATCCTGATGAACGCCGACGACATGCAGGCCCGGGGCCTCGGGCAGGGCGACCTGGTCGACATCACCGCCACCGCCCGCGACGGCTCCACCCGGGTGCTCCGCGAGTACCGCGCCCTCCGCTACGACATGCCCCGCGGGAACGCGGCCGGCTACATGCCGGAGATGAACGTGCTGATCGCCGCGAGCGACTACAGCACCCAGAGCGACCAGCCGCTGATGAAGAACATCCACGTCCGGGTCACCAGATCCACCTGAGATCGGTCTCCGTTATGCTGGAGGCCGATCGACCGGCGGTGGGGCTCGCCGGACCGAACTGTCGTCAGTCCGGCGGCCAACAGTCCCTACCTGTGAAACCTCTCGGCGTCGCGCCGGGAGGTCTGTGCTGGTAGGAGGCCTGTCTTGGAGCACCACCCGGTGAACCCGCTGCCGCGCGGCGCGGTCGACTCCGACGTCGACCTGAGGGTCGACGGCCGCGATCGCCGAGCGCACGACCCGGCGGTCCTCGGCGTGATCGCGGCCGGCGGCGCGCTCGGCGCCACCGCGCGGTACCTCATCGGCCTCGGCTGGCCGACGCCGGCGGGCGGGTTCCCCGTCAACACGCTGCTGATCAACATCGTGGGCTGCGGGCTGATCGGCATCCTGATGGTGCTGGTCACCGACGTCTTCACCCAGCAGCGGCTGGTCCGCCCGTTCCTCGGCACCGGGGTGCTCGGCGGGTTCACGACGTTCTCGACGTATGCCGTGGACATCCAGAAGCTTGTCACCGGGAGCCACGCCGGGACCGGGCTGCTGTACCTCGCCGCGACGATCGCCGGCGCGCTGCTCGCGGTCCGCTGCACGGTGAGCGCGACGCGGGCCCTGATCACCTGGAGGACCCGATGACCCGGCTCCTGCTGGTGATCGCCGGCGGCCTGATGGGGGCGCCGCTACGGTACGTCGCCGACCGCGCCGTCCAGGCCCGGCACGACTCGATGTTCCCGTGGGGCACGTTCAGCGTGAACGTGCTCGGCTCGCTCGTCCTCGGGTTCCTGGCCGGGGCGTCGAACGCGTTCCCGCAGGGCGTCCAACTGTTCGTCGGGACCGGCTTCTGCGGTGCGCTGACGACGTACTCGACGTTCTCGTACGAGACGATCCGGCTGTTCGAGGACCGGGCCCGGTTCCTCGCCGTCGCGAATGTGACCGCGAGCATCGTGGCCGGCCTGGGGAGCGTTTTCCTGGGCGCGGCGGTCAGTCAGGCGCTCTGGTCCTGAACGTGATGGACTTGAGCCTGTGACGGAACTGAGGGATCGCCGTGCAGCGCCGACGGTGATGCTCGACCGGTCGGAGTCCGCGCTCGGCATCGTCCTCGGCTCACGGTTCTACCGCTCCGCGTTCCTGTCGCTGCTGGTCGCCGGCATCGGGGTGTCGTCGGCGACTCCGCAGCTGACGCTGTTCCTGGTCCGCGAACTGCACACACCGCTGCCGGTGGCCGGCACCATCGGCGGCATCGGCGTGGCCGCTATCGGACTCCCCCACGTCTTCTTCGTCCCGGCCGGCCTGACTGCGCTCGCCGTGGCTGGGTTCGCCGTGCTCGGCGCGTCAGACGTGGGCCGAGAGCGCCGCCAGTAGAACGGACACCGCCACGCCGCCGAGGACGATCAGGGCAACGATCAGCAGCGGACTCTCGGCACGCGGCGGCGCCTGCTCGAGATTGTCCAGCCGCGACAGGTTCGGGCCCCAGCCGAACGGTGGCGGCGGATCCTCGGGCAGCGCGTGGCCGCCGTACGTCGGCATCGATCCGTCAGGCAGTGGCGGCGGCGGCTTGAACTCCGCCTGGTCGTCATCAGGCATCTGTGGTCCTCCCCACGGACACCGCCGCGGTCTCCCCACCGCGACAGGTGCCAGGGACCTACTGTGCAGCACGCGAACCGCTCTCGGCACCCTCTGGTTCCGGCTTTCACCGACCGTCAACCTGTAGCCACGTGACGTATAGGCGGAGGTGGCCTCGTCCTGTCATTCTCGGGTAGTTCCTTTCCGCCCTGAAATAAGTGAGGAGCATCCATGCCCCGACGAACGCTCGGCGTCGTCCTCGGCACCGCCGCCCTGATGATCACCTCCGCCGCGATGGCCTACGCCGAGCCACCGCACAACCTTCCGCAGAACGCCGACGGGTACGAGCAGTCGTTCTCGCCGGCCTACGACTACGACACCGACGGCTGCTACGCCACCCCGGCGATCGGCCCCGACGGCACGCTGAACCCGGGCCTGAACCCGACCGGCGCGCTGAACGGCAACTGCCGGGACCAGTCCGACCTCGACAACTCCCAGACCTACTCGCGGGAGAAGTGCAACAACGGCTGGTGCGCGATCGTGTACGCCAGCTACTTCGAGAAGGACCAGGCCCTGCCGGGCAGCAGCCTCGGCGGTCACCGGCACGACTGGGAACACGTGATCTCCTGTGTCAACCAGGCCACCAACCAGGTCGAGTACGTGACCACCACGCAGCACTCCAGCCAGGTCACCTACGCCCGCTCGCAGGTCCGCTTCGACGGCTCGCACCCGAAGGTCGTCTACCACAAGGACGGCGCCAGTACGCACTTCTTCCGGCTCGCGAACAGCAACGACGAACCGCCGGAGAACCACTACCACGACTGGCGCCACCCACCGCTCGTCGGCTGGAACGGCTATCCCAGTACGGCGTTGCGCGACACGCTGATGACCGCGGACTTCGGGTCCGCGACGATCAAGATCACCGACAAGGACGACCGGTTCCGCAACCTGCTGAACGCGTCCAAGCCGGCCGGGATCCCGTTCGACCCCTGGGCCTGATCAGCCTGGCGTGCTGGTCAGTGTCTCCACGATGAGGTCGATCATCGCCGCGTGTCGCTTGGTGGCGGGCTCGACCTGCCCGAGTGCGACCGTGTCCAGGAACACCCGGCTCACCACCAGTTCCGCCGCGGTGCGCACTCGGGCCCGATCCGCGACCACGTCGTCGGCTCCCGCCAGTACGTCGGCCACGGTCGCGGTCGCGTCCGCGAACATCTCGCCCGCCCGCGAGGCGATCTCCGGCCGGCCCTGCGCCTCCCGGAACACGATGATCCGGACCGCGCGGTCGTTCTCCAGCTCGGCCGCCATCGTCGCGACGATCGCCCGCAACCGCCGGCGTACCGTCCGCCCGCGCGCCGCGGACCGCAGGACCTCACTGGGCGCCGGCCGCTCGTGCACCACCGCGAGCAGCAGGTCGAGCTTGGTCGCGAAGTGGTAGAACACCAGCCCGGACGGTACGCCGGCCTCGGTCGCGATCCGCGCCGTCGACGTCGCGTCGTACCCGTGCTCCGCGAACAGCCGCTCGGCGGTCTCGATGATGACCTGCCGTTTGGTCGATCGCGTCCCGTCACGGGGACTGTGGTGGTGCGCGGATGCGGTCATGAGGGGTGCGGTGCGGGCCAGACCTCACCTTTGCGCTCGGCAGCGAGCACAGCAGCCCGCTTGAGGGACTTGAACACGTAGTCGGGGACGCGGAGACCCCGGCGATGTGCCCACAGCAGGTCGTGTTCGGCCCGCCCGACCTGCTCCGCGTACTTCCGCAGCTGCGCCTCGCCGCCCTCGCTCAACCTCAGCTTGTCCATCACGTCCCCGAACTGGGTGACCTGGAGCTTGTTGTAGGCGCCAGTCACTTCGAACGTACGCTTCCGCAGCCCGCGCGTCAGCCACTTCTGCCAACCCGACAGCTGGTCCCACAACTGCTGGGCGGCCATCTGGTAGTACGCGAAGTGGCCCGGCTCCTGCCGGCGGATCGGCGCGATCACCGTGGCGGCGATGGCCCGCTCGCCGAGCTCGGCCAGCCCGGTGTGCAGCTTGTTGTAGGCGAGTACGGCGGAACGCTCGGTGGCCAGCCCGGTCAGGTAGTAGAGCATCCGGCTGATGTCCTGCACCCCCGGAACCTTCCCGAGCGCACCGAGGAACTTGAGGCTGAACGAGACCTCGTCGAGGTTCGCCTCGTGCGGCTCGACGCCGAGCAGGTCCTGCAGCTTGTCGAGGATCTGCCCGTGCCGGGTCTCCTGCGGCATCCACACGTCGGCGTAGAAGTGCCGGTCGACCTCGGGTGGGTCGGGCAGCAGGATGTTCAGCTCCAGCACGTTCCGCTCGACCTCGAGCTCGACGCGGGTCATGTAGGCCAGCACCGGGCCGAACCGTTCGGCCAGCAGGTCCGGCTTCTGCATCGTGTAGTCGACACCGCCCAGCGGGATCGGCGGGTGCTCCTCGCCGAGCCGGTCGACGTGGTCGGCCAGCCGCGAGTCTTCCCGCCGGCGGCTTCGGCGGCGCGAGACGGTCAGATCACTCAAAGACACCCGTCAAGGTTAACAAGTTACTGACTGATCAGTCAGTCAGAGCACTGTGACTCAGGGAACAACCAGGGTCGACGGTGCCGACCCTGGTTGTTTCCCTGGCGGTGACTACTTTGCGAGCGTGTAGTGGATGGTGTCGTTGCGGAGGGTGTCGCCGTCGACCTTGACGATCTTCAGGGTGTGTTCGCCGTTCTTCAGGCCTGTGGTGGTGAAGACGGTTTGGTTTGTCAGGCGTACGTCGCCGTGCAAGTTGACCCGCTGGACGAGCTTGCCGTCGACGTACACGTCGGCGCTGCCCTGGTCCGGTGCGAGCGCCGTACTCCAATCGACACCCGTTCCGGTGAAGGTGAAGTTGACGGCGGCGCCGTTGTCCTTCGTGGCGTGGATGTCGTCGCGGTAGTCGCCGCGGAACCGTACGTCGAGAGCGGCGTTCCCGACCGGCAGTGTCGCGAGGTACGCCTCGCTGATCGTGACGACGTTCCCGTTGACCGTGTAGTCGGTGCCCTTCACGAGGTCCTTGCCGGCGTACGCGATGCCGTCCAGCTCACCCGGATCCCGTCCGAGCGTCACGTTCACGTCGGCCGGTGCGTTCTTGTCGAACGCCGCGGTGTCCGGGTTGAGCAGGCTCTCCTGCCGGATGTTGAGCTTGTCCAGCAGCATGAACTGACCGGACTTCTTCACGCCCCGGATCGTGTGGCTGCCGTTCGGCAGGTCCGAGACGCTGTACACGACCTGCTGCGGCTTGTTGTGCCCCTGCGACGGATCCAGGTACGTACTCACGGTCTGCTTGAGCTCGCCGTCGATGTAGATGTCGACGTCACCCTGCCCCGGATCGGTCTCGGTCACGTAGTCCACGCCCGTACCCACGAACTGGTACGAGAACGAGTCGCCGTTCGTCTCCGTCCACTGCACGTCGTCCTGGTAGTCACCGAGCCCGCGCCCGGAGCTGTAGTTCCAGTTGCCGGTGTAGACGATGCCGGAGTCGTTGTTGTTGACCTGCACGGTCCGGGTCGGCAGGTCGAGCGCCTTCGCGGCGGTCTTCGATGACGAGTCCGTCACCCCGACGGTCAGCGCCTGCGACACGGCCGGTACTTCGTAGTTGTTGTTCCGCTGCCACGCGCCGTCGTACGCGACCCGGAGGTCGTCGTCGTTCACGCTGATCGTGGAGTTCTTCTGCGGCGTGACCTTGAACAGCCGCGCGCCGTGGATCGGTACACCCTTTGCCGTGTAGCTCGACGCGAACGTGCCGACGTCCTTGCGGGCCCACAGGTCGCGGACCTTCGCGGCGCCGTTCAGGCCGAGGTCGCCGAAGTTCACCGTCATGTCGGAGTCGGTCTGGCCGAGGTTGAACAGGGCAACGGTGTACGAGCTGTCCGCGTTCAGCGCGAACCACACCTGCCGGTTGGACTTCGTCGACACCGGGTGCGCCGGCCGCCCGGCCTGGTCGACCGCGATCACCTCGGGGTTGGTCAGCAGGCTGAGGCCGTACGAGTCCAGGTTGGTCATGTCGTTGCCGATGTACATCGGCGCCGCGGACACCGCCCACAACGTCGCCGCCGTACGGCGTTCGTCCTTGGTCATACCGTCCATCGAGCCGTTGCCGACGTCGAGCGAGTCGAGGTCGTTCCAGCCGCCGGGGCCGGCGTGCCGCCACCATTCGGCGAGCTTCGGGAACAGCCGGTTGATGTTCGGCCAGGCGGTCAGCGCCGTACCCGTGCAGTAGCACTCGACGTCCCAGTCGATCCGCCAGCCGTTCGCGTACTGCTTCCAGGTGTCGGCGTAGTTGATGTCGAGCGCCCAGGACAGCTCGAGCCAGATGTTGTGCCGCTGCAGCGCCTGCGACCACGCCTTCACGTCGTCCCGCGCGTCCACCGACAGGTCGCTGATCCCGGAGCCCGGCGTCACGCTGTCGAACTTGAGGAAGTCCAGGCCCCAGGAGCCGAACAGGTCCGCGATCGAGTCGACGTACTTCTGCGCGCACGGCTTCGAGAAGTCGAGCCGGTAGCCGATCCCCCAGTAGTCCGCCTTCTGCAGCGGCTGCACCGGCAGGTCGGCGGTGGTGCACTCGGGCGCGCCGTAGATCGGCAGCTTGGCGTCGATCACGGCCTTGCTGACGCCCGGGATCGCGTATAGGCCGACCTTCTGGCCGTTCGCGTGGATGTGGTCGAAGACGGCCTGCAGGCCGTTCGGGTAGAGCTTCTTGCTCGGCGTCGGCCGGCCGTACGCGTCGATGCCGTCGTTCCAGCCGGCGTCGATGTTGAGGTAGTTGTACCCGTACGGCTGCAGCTTCGCGTGCATCGCGTCGGACTGCTTGATCAGCTGGTCGGCGGTGATCCAGCTGCCGCCGTTCGGGTTGAAGACCTGCATGCTGTAGCTGCTCCAGCCCATGTAGGGCTTGGCGGCCTTGTCCCCCGCCGGGCCGGAGAGGACTTGGGTGGTGGTGGTCGCGGCGGTCGGCGCGGGAGCTGCTGTCGAGGTACTGAAACCTGCGGGCAGCAGCCCCGCGACCGCGAGCCCGGCGACCGCGACTCGTAACGCCTTGCCCCGAACGGATCTGGTCATGGCGGTGATCTTCTGGCTACTTACTTAACCTTGTCAAGATTCTGTGCGAAAGTGGTGCAGTGATGACGCTCGACGAAGTCCGTCGAGACGGTCGGCGCCGGGAGCTGGAAGGACTTGGTGACGTGGTTGCGCCCGTAGGCCGGCCAGGGGTTGCCGGTTGCGGCGAACTTCACCCAGTCGGCACGCATCGTGTCGGCCAGCTTGGTCTGCTGCGCGTTGAGCGGCTGCGGGAAGGGCGCGTTGGGAAGGTCGAAGAGGTACCACATCTCGGAGCCGTGGGTCGCCACCTGGATGGCGCCGGCGGGGGCGAACAGGAACGGCGCGGTGTCGTCGTTGAACTCGTACGAGCGAGCGTTCGTCCAGTTGTCGACCTGCTCCGCGCCGCAGGCGAAGGTGGCGTCACCGATCAGCGTGCCGAACGCCTTGTCGGGCGATGAGAACGCGTTGAGGGGGTAGGTCTGGGCGATCGCTGCGGCTCGGGTGGGGGTGGTACGGAGGGCGGTGGCGATGTTCTGTTCGTAGTTCTCCGGGGTGACCGGGGTGGTGTAGGGGAGGTTGTAGCCGCGGCTCACGACGTGACCGCCGAGGGTGAAGAGGGCTTCCTCGTCGTGGTTGCTGCCGTTGAGGATCGGGACGTGGTTGAAGCGGCCGGCCGCCAGTGCGGTGCCGATGGATTCCTTCAGGACGGCGCCGTCGACGTACCCGGGGATCAGGTTGTCGAGGTTGTCCACCAGGGTCTGGACCGGGACCTTGCGGAGACAGTCGGCGGACTGGTCCGCGCAGCCGACCTTGGTGGCGAAGTCCTTGCCGAAGGCCTCTGCCTTGGCGTGTGATTCCTGTTCGAGGGCGAAGGCTCCGCTCTCGACGATCGCCTTCTGGAACAGGCCTTTCGAGCTGCGCGAGGTCACGTGGGCGAGGACGGACAGACCGCCCGCGGACTCACCGGCGATCGTGACGTTGTGCGGGTCGCCGCCGAACTGGCCGATGTTCCGCTGCACCCAGCGGAGGGCCGCCTGCTGGTCCATCAGTCCGTAGTTGCCGGTGGCTCCGCTGGGGCGCGAGGCGAGCGCGGGGTGGGCGAGGAAGCCGAGGGCGCCGAGCCGGTAGTTGATCGTCACGACGACCGCACCGGCCTTCGCGAGCTTCGTACCGTCGTAGTTCGATCCGCTGTCCGCGGTGAGGCCGCCGCCGTGGATCCAGACGATGACCGGGCGTTTGGCCGGCGTGTGGAGGGCGGCTGTCGAGACGTTGAGGTACAGGCAGTCCTCGCTGAGCGTGCCCGGCGGGGCGATACCTGGTGCTTGCGGGCAGCCGGGCGCGTACGTCGTCGCGTCCCGGACACCACGCCAGCTCGCAGGAGCTTGCGGTGCCCGCCAGCGCAGGTTTCCGGTAGGCGCCGCCGCATAAGGAATCCCCCGGAACGCGGCGGTCCCGTCAACAGCAAGCCCCCGAAGCGCGCCGTTCCCAACAGCCACCACTGGTGAACCAGTAGCCGCGGTGGTGGTGGGGGTGACATCTGCGGCAGCCGTGAGGCTGACACCGCCTGCCACGGCGGCCAGGGCCGCGGTGGTTGCGGCGAACGCGACGCGTGTACGTCGTGAGAGGACGGTTCTCATGTGGTTCTACCTCGTGGTGGAGAGTGAATGTTGTTGCTCTCACTCTCCGGCCGGAGGGAGGACCGTCGCGCCAGGGTAAGTCCCTGGTGTCACCAGTGGGTCGGGCCGTCCGAGCCGGGCTCGTACTCCTCCAGCGGGGCCTCGCCGCTGCGCCAGGCGTCCAGCACCGGCTCGACGATCTCCCAGCAACGCTCCGCGACATCACCGCGGACCGACAGCAGCGGATCACCCCGCAGGATCCCGTTCAGGACTTCGCCGTACGGCAGCACCGGGGACGTCGGCAGTGTCGCGTCCAGGAACACCTGACCCATCGTGTACGGCCCGTCCACACCCAGCGCGGGCACCGACAGCGACAACTCCCCCGGGTTCAGCCCGATCCGCAGCGTCTCGCCGTCGCGCCCGCCGTGCAACCCGGACGGCAGGTGCCGCAGCGGCTTGAACTTGACGACGATCTCCTTTCGCGCCGCCCCGAGCGCCTTCCCGGAACGCAGCGTGATCGGCACCCCGGCCCACCGGTTCGTGTCCACCTCGACCGTCACCTCGGCGAGCGTCTCGGTCTCCCGTGCCGCATCAACCCCGGCCTCCTCGGCATACCCGGCGTACCGCGCCCGCCGGCTGGCGTCCAGCACCGGCCCGTCCAGATGCGTACTCCGCAGCGCCCGCGCCATCTCGCTCCGCACCTCGACGGCGTCCATCGTCGCCGGAGCATCCATCGCGAGCAGCGCGAGCACGAGCAGCAGATGACTCTGGATCATGTCCACGAGCGCACCGGCGTTGTCGTAGTACTGCGCCCGGCCTTCGAGCCCGAGCGTCTCGTCGTACACGATCTCGATGCTCTCGATGTGCTCCGCGTTCCACACCGGCTCGAACAACCGGTTCGCGAACCGCAGCCCGATCAGGTTCAGCACCGCGGTACGACCCAGGAAGTGGTCGACCCGGTGCACGTTCTCCTCCGGGACGAGCGTGCCGACCAGCTTGTTCAGCTCGGCCGCGGACGCGGCGTCGGTCCCGAACGGCTTCTCGAACGCGAGCTCCGTCCCCTCGGGCAGCTCGATCCCCTGCAACGTCTCCACGATCGCGGTCGTCACCGCGGGCGGCAGCGAGAAGTACAGCACCGGCGCCGGTCCGGCCAGCTCCAGCAGCGCCCGCAGGTGCGCCGGATCCGTCGGGTCGCCGGCGACGTACCGCGTGGTCGCCAGCGTCTCGGCGGCGGCCGGGCTCAGGTCCTGGCCGAACGCGGCCCGCACCCGCCCGGTCCACTCCTCCGGAGCGAGCGGCGACCGGCCGGTGCCGATGATCCGCACACTCGTGGCGCGCGGACCGGCGAGCAGACTGCCCAGACCGGGCAGCAGCAGCCGCGAGCTCAGGTCACCGCTGGCGCCGAAGATGACGACGGTTCGTTGATTCAACACGGTGGAATCCAACCATGGCCGGAGCAACCGCATTCCCGCTATCCGACCGGCGAGCTGTCCAGTGCCGGGTACGGCGTGTCCGCGAGCCCGAGGTTGCGCCAAACGAACCGCGGCACCCGGCCGAGGAACCCGCGCAGGTACGCCGAGCAGTGCGCGATCGCCGGCTGGCTGTGCTCCCCCGGCGAGAACCAGACCCAGTCCTGCACGATCTCGAACGGCCGGCCCTGCGCTGCCATCAGGTACTCCATCTGCCGCGGATGGATCACGTCGTAGGCGTACTTCCGGTCCTGCGCGAAGATCGCGAACTGCTTGTTGAACGCCTCGCTCTCGAACTCGATCCCCCGGCTCAGCCCCTTCCGCCCGACGGTCAGCGGCGGCATCCGGACCGGCAGCTGGAACCCGAGCACCGGCTCGGAGTGGTGCTCGGTGACGGTCCGGGTCTGCGTGTTGCCGTTGCTGTCGGTGTACGACTCCGTCCGGGTCGTCGTCCAGTGGTGCTCGAACGCGACGAACGGCGGCCCGTCGCCGTCCCGGCCCCGTACGGCGTTCTCGGTGCGATGGTTCGACCCGCCGCGCTGGACCGGCGCGACCTGCAGCAGGCTGTCGTCGACGCCGACCCAGTACCACTCCGGATGGTGGTAGAACCTCAGCCGCTGCTCGGGCTCCGGCTGGACCCAGTGGTCGAGCGGCGTACTGTCGATCGCCGTCGCGGCCGCGCCGAGCTGCTCCAGCCACGGCACGAGCCGGTCGAGATCCTTCCGCGGCGGATCCAGTACGACGAGCTGGTCGCCGTCGATGCTCAGGTTCACCCCGGGCTGTCCCGCGGCCAGCGCGGTCAGCTGCTGGCACAGCTGCGGCGTCACCGCCTCCTGCGCGAACGCCGGGTCCATCGTGCCGACCTGCCACCCCGGTCCGAGCTGCACCGGCGCGGGCGCCGCCTGCGCGAGCACGCCGTACCGCGGGGTGGTCTCGCCGCCGGTGATCCACAGCTCCGGCAGCCGCCGCGTCAGCGTCACCATGCCGACCCAGCCAGACCAGTACGACGACTTGTACTCGATCACCTGGAACGACCGGCCGCTCGGGGTCACGCCGGTGATCTGGTCGTCCGGCTTGCGGTCGAAGCCGAGGCCGAACGGCGGGTTGCCGAGCCGCGCCACCGAGTCCCAGGTCGGGGTGTTCACGAAGTTCCACCCGCGCGCCCGGATCGACTTGATGTACGCCTGCCGGCGGACCAGCGCGACGATCCCCCAGACCACGCCGGCCACGACGAGCACGACCGCGATGACCGCGAGTACGACCAAGAAGCTCATCTCCGGACCATAGCGTCGGGTGAGGCTCAGGCCAGCACTTCCGGGAGCGGGTCGGCGTGCACGATCTGGAGACGGCTGACCGCACGGGTGAGTACGACGTACAGCCGGTGCAGGCCGCGCGGCTCGGCCGCTACGATGTGCGCCGGCTCGGCCACCACGACCGCGTCGAACTCCAGACCCTTCGCCAGCGTCGCCGGTACGCAGACCAGCCGGACCGTGTCGATCTCGTCCTCGGTCTCGCCGAGCAGCGCGGCCTCCAGCCCGGCCGCGGTCAGCGCGTCCCGCAGTACGGCGATCTGGTCGTCCGCGGCGATCAGCGCCACCGAGCCCTCGCCGGCCAGCGCGGTCCGGCACTCGGCGACCACCTGGTCGGCGTACGACGACGCCGCGGCCGGCACGATGCTCAACGCGTCCGCGACCGTCCGGACGCCGGTCGGGGTGCTGAGCGTCGGCGCGATCGCGGGCAGCAGCTTCGCGGCGAAGTTGATGATCTGCTCCGGCACCCGGAACCCGCGGTCGAGCTCGGCGACGACGCCGTCGTTCTTGCCGAGATGCCCGAGCACCTGGTCCCACGGCCCGGCGGCCCACGCCGTCGTCGCCTGGGCGAGGTCGCCGAGCACGGTCGCGGATCCGCTCCGGCAGCGGCGACCAAGCGCCCGCAGCTGCATCGCCGACAGGTCCTGCGCCTCGTCCAGCACCAAGTGCCCGAGCGATCCGGTCCGGCGTTCGATCAGGTCCTCGAGCTCGTCCAGCAGCACGGTGTCCGCGAACGACCACTTCGCCGACTTCCACGAGCGGGCCGGCTTCGGCCAGAGCAGCGCCGTACGCTCCTCGTCGGTCAGGTCCGGCGCGGCCGCGGCCAGGAACTCCGGGTCCGCGAACAGCCGGTGCAGGATCTGCTCGGGGACGACCCGCGGCCAGACCGCGTCCAGCACGTCCTTCACCGGCTTCGAGCGGGCCACCGCGTTCTGCACCCGGTCGTCCGGGGACTCGGCGCGCTCCTCCATCCGGACCAGCACGACGTGCGCGATCCGCTGCGCGAGCGCGTTCCGCCCGGGCGCGTACCGGGTCGACTCACGCAGGTCCGACACGATGTCCACGACCTCGTAGTCGTGCACGCGATACCGCCGGGATCCCTTGCTGTACAGGACTCCCTCGGTCGGCGTACCGACGTACGACCAGAGCGCGCGCCGCAGTACGTCGGCCATCCGGGCATCGCCCTTCAGTGCCTCGGCGGCCGGCTCGTCGGTCGCGCCCGCGGGCCGCGTCAGCAGCTCGTCGATCGTGATCTGCCGTACGTCGACCTCGCCCAGCGCCGGCAGGACCTTGCGGATGTACGACAGGAACGACTTGTTCGGGCCGACGATCACGACACCACCCCGGCCGAGCCGTTCGCGCTCGGTGTAGAGCAGGTACGCGACGCGGTGCAGGCCGACCGCGGTCTTGCCGGTGCCGGGCGCGCCCTGGACGCAGACGCTCGGGTGCAGCGGCGCGCGGACCAGGTCGTCCTGCTCGGGCTGGATGGTGGCGACGATGTCGCGCATCGGGCCGGTGCGCGGACGCTCGATCTCGGCGCGCAGGAACGCGTCCGCCTGGTCGACCTCGACCTCCGCGGCGGTCAGCGACTCGTCCTCGAATCCGGTCAGGTCCGCATGGTCGGAAAAACCGTACCGGCGGCGCATCTGCACCTGCTGCCGGTCGGTCGGGGTGGCGCGGTAGAACGGCACCGACACCGGTGCCCGCCAGTCGATCACCAGCGGTACGCCGGTGCCGTCGTGGACGTGCCGGCGGCCGATGTAGATCTGGTCGTGCCCTTCGATCGTGCCGCGCTCGTAGTCGAGCCGGCCGAAGAACAGCGGAACGTCGGGCAGGTCCAGGAGCGCGTGGGTCCGCATCTCCTTGGCCCGCTGGTTGGCCTCGTTGGTGAAGCGCTCGTCGTTGTCCTCGCCGCCGATGATCTGGACCTCGCGGTCCACGACCTCGGCATACATCGAGCGCAGTGCGGTGCGTGCGGCGGACAGGTAGGCGCGTTCGGTCGCTAACTCAGGTTCGACCATCGGAGAAGAGCCTCGAATCGTGAGCTGGGTCCCGCCCCGGAGCAGATCCATCCGGTTCGATTCGATCCCGAAAAGACAGACCGGCGACGTTACCAGCACCCCACGACGGCTGCCACCCAATTAACCCCAACCACCGCCCCGCCGGAGCAGCGGATCAGCTACGCATCCAGCTCGGGATGTTCTCCCGGTCCCGGGGGAACACGGACAGGTCGTCCTGGTAGATGCGTTCGTCCACCTGGATCGACCAGTCCGGGCGTTCGTCGTACTGGAAGTCGGTTGCGAAATGGCCGTCCGACGTGATGGTCAGCTGAGCGGTCAGCCACGTGCCTTTGTCCGGGCGGTACATCTCCCGCCGCAGCTCCTCGAAGTGGTCCTCGAGTCCCTCCGGCAGCACCTCGACCTGCGACCCGTCCACGTCCGCGTCCAGTTCGGCGTACGACGACGTCGCCCGGTAGACGGCGCTCACCTGGCGCCATCCGGCCGGCAGCTGCGCGACCAGCGCGCGGGCGATCGTGTCGATGACGCCGATCTCACTCATCCGGCTCCCTTGGCCGCAGGTTTGGTCTCCCTGAAGATACTCCGGGGCGACCGTCTCCCCTCGTGCCGCGACACGACGGTGCGGCTGGACGGGCGGCGCGTCGTACCGTTCGGATGCTTCACGTCGATCGCGGCGTGCACCTGGACGCCGGCGGCGCGCATCGCCTGCCAGCTCTCCTCCATCCGGCGCCAGTTGTCGGTGACGCCCTTCACCGCCTGGTTCTGGTTCCGCGACTGGGCGGTGATGTTGATCGACTCGCCGGGCCCGTCGAACGCCGTACCGAACAGGTGCCCGCCGTCGTCGGTCTTCTGCCGGTCGGGCTTGCCGGCGTCGCGCTGCGCGTCCAGGTTGCGGCGGTCCTCGTTGTCCTTGGAGGGCAGGAATCCGAGCCAGCCCTCGGCGTGCGTCACCCGGCCCTGCTCGTCGGTGACGTACAGGTAGCGGTCGTCGACGACGTACACCGACGACGGCTCCGGGTCCATCAGGTGCGGGTTCCAGTCGTCGCCGTGGCCGGACTTCTCCTGGTGCACCGGCAGGCCGGCGTACCTGTCCGGCACCACCGGCGGCTCGTCCGGGCCGTAACCGACGACGCGGACGTCGACCGGATCGGCGGGTTGCTCGATCCGGGCCGACGCCCGCGTGCGCTGTGGCATGCAGAGTTTCTACAGGCCGGTTCTTAACTTGTGGTTACCGGAGAGTGTCAGCCGTCGTTCTCGTTGGCCGGGATCACCGCGCCGGGCACGTTCTGCGGCGCGAAGATCTGGCTCTCACCGGGGTACGGCGTCGACCAGTTGTGCGCCTCGTACCAGTTGTAGTGGTTCATCTGGGACGGGTTCGCGAAGTCGGCCCGGGCGTTCGGGCCGGTGGTCCGCTGCTGGTCCTTCCAGGCCGTCCACTGCGCCGCCGTGGCCTCCATACCGGCCGGGACGGTGGCGGCCGGAGCGGCCGCGACGTTCGGGTTCTGCGCCGCCGGGGTGTCGGCGCCGCAGCTCGGCAGCGGGTTCACGCCGCCGGTCAGCGAGGTCCGGTTGGCCAGCGCGGTGAACGGGGTGAAGTCCGGCTTGGGAGTGAACGCGCCGAACATCGGGGTGGCCGCGGTGTCCTTCTGGTTCATCGGCTTCATCCCGAGGATCTGCTCGATCGTCCGGATCATCGTGATCTGCGTGTAGTAGTGGCTGTCCGTGACGCCGTGCTGCGCGTACGGGCTGATGATCTGGATCGGCGCCCGGTGCCCGTCGACGTGGTCGAGCCCGGCCTGCGAGTCGTCCTCGACGATGAAGATCGCCGAGTCCTTCCAGTACTTGCTGTGCGTGATCGCGTCCACGGTCCGGCCGACGGCCAGGTCGTTGTCGGCCACCTGCGCCGGGCCGTTCGCGGTCCCGCCGGTGTGGTCGTTGGAGTACCAGAACATGTTCAGGTTCGCCGGACCGTTCTTCGTGAAGTCCTTCTCCCAGACCTGTTCCTTGTAGATGTCCGGCACTGTGGTGTCGAACTGCGGGAAGCCCTGGACGGCGACCTTGTTCAGCGACGGGATCGCCGAGCCGACCTGGATCGGGTACTTGGTGTCCGCGCCGGCCTGCATCTGCTTGGTGTCGCAGTACAGGTTCTGCCAGCTCGCACCGGCCGGCTTCTGCTCGATCGAGAGGAACTCGCCGTAGTCCTTGACGGACTTGCCGGCCGCCTGCGCGCCGGTCCAGAGGAAGCCGCTCTTCTGGTGGCCGAGGGCATCGTTCTCGGTGTCGTAGCTGCGCAGGTACTCACCGGCCGAGGACTCGGTGTACTCCGGGTTGTCGGCCTGCATCAGCCAGTTGTGGCCCTCGGCGGAGTTCGTGCCGACGTCGTAGGTGTTGTCGTACAGCCCGAACTGGCGGGCCAGTGCGTGCTGGTTCGGCGTCACGTTCTCGCCGTACTGCGTCAGCGCCGGGTTGCCGTTGCCCTCGGGCATGTCGCCGTACACCTGGTCGTAGGTGCGGTTCTCCTTGACGAGCAGGAAGACGTGCTTGATCGTCGAGGGGTCACCGAGCTTCGCCGGAACCGGCACCGGGTTGCGGTGGCCCTGGTCGGTGGCGACCTGCGCCGAGCCGTTCGTCCAGCCGTTCTGGTCGAAGACGGTCTTGGTGTACTTCTTGATCGCCTGGTCGTCCGGCAGCTGGAACTTGGTCAGGCTCGACGTGGTGTCGTGCGTGCCGTGGCCGGCGGCCGTGGTGTCCCGGCGGGCGTCGATACCGCGGGTGTTCGACACCACGATGTCCTTGCCGACCTGCGCGAGCTCGGCCGGGAAGTAGTCGGTCGGCAGCAGGCCCACGTAGCTGACCGGCTCCAGCGGGTTGTTGTACTTGTAGACCGCGACCGCGTTCGCGCGGCCGAGCGAGACCAGCAGGTGGCCGTCGTCGGTGAGCGTGACGCCGTCCGGCTCGTACCCGACCGAGGCTTCGGCCCACGGCTGGGTGGCGATCGTCTGGGTGACCTTGCCCCACTTGGTGTTGATCACCGAGACCGTGTTGCTGGCGGTGTTCGTGACGAACACGGCGCCGTTCTTGGCGTAGATCGCGGTCGGGTGCAGACCCACCGGGATGCTCGCCACCGCGGCGGACGGGTTCGCGGTGTCGATCACGCTGACCGTACCGGTCGTGGTGATCGAGTCGTTGCTGGCGACAACGTTCGTGCCGTACGAGTTGAGGGTCGTGTCGCCGTCCTTGGCGGTCCGGCCACCCTCGTTGCTCACGTACAGCTTGCCGTCGACCATGACCAGGTCGCGCGGCGCGTTGCCGGTCGCCCAGCTCTGCTTGATCGTTCCGGTCGCGGTGTCGATCGCGACCACCCGGTTCTGCCCGTTGACCGCGGAGTACACGGTCGAGCTGTCCGCGGAGAACACTGCCTCGGCCGCGAGCGAGTGCTTCGCGCCGTCGGCCGGGATCGACACGAACGTCGGGTTCGCCAGCGTTCCGTCCGCGTTGACGGTGAACTTCCGGTAGCCGTCGGTCTGCCCCAGCCAGACCTGCTTGCCGTCCGGCGAGTACGACGGGCCTTCCTGGCCGATGTCGTTGCCCGGGATCTTGAGGTCCGCGGCGGCGTTGTTGCCGACGTACTGCTGGACCTTCCAGTTCTTCAGGTCGACGATCGCCAGCGCCATCCCGCCGTCGGTCACCGAGGCGGCCAGGTGGCTGCCGTCGGGGCTGACCGAGGACGACATGATCTTGCCCTTCTGGAGGACGAGACGGTCGCCGAGCGGCTTGAGGTACTGGTCGGACGAGATGACCTGGCCCTTGTCGGTGACCTGGCCGACCTGGTCGTGACCGAAGCCGGTCGTCGAGGCTGCCGCGGTACCACCGAGCGTCACCGCGACGGCCGTGGCACCCGCCGTGACCAGTGGTAATCTGCGGCGCAGGGGACCTGACGAGCCCGCTTCGTCACGCCTGCGGCGGCGTGTTACCTGCATGGGAGTAATCCCTTCGGGTTGGCACTACTTGACGGGTAGCAGTTCGACATTGCCGTCGAACTGCCACAGTGGGTTCGGTTCGTCCCCGGACGGGGTGCGGACCAGGAAGAAGCCGTTCACTTCTTTGGGTCCGTCCCCGTCGGACACGTACCGACCGAGTGGGTTGATGTCGAGCTGGTAGATCGCCGAGCCGGCCACGTCGACCCCCGGGATGTGCCAGCTCACGACGCACCGCCAGTCGTTGCCGGGCCCGCGGGCGGCGACCTGGTCGCCGCCCTTCGTGCACTCGGCAGCGGTCCGCAGCTGAGCCTCGGTGACATCGGCCCGGTTCAGCTGCTTGGTCTGCAGGCGGTACAGGTGGGCGAACTCGACCGCGACCGCGCGCTGCACCTTGTCCTGGTCGATGCCCGAACCGAAGCCGGCCAGCGGAGCGACGGCCGCGGTGCTGACCGCGAGCAGTACGACGAGCGGCACCAGTCCGGCCGTCAACGCCCGGCGGCCGGAGCCGTCGTGCGTCGGGTTCGTGAAGTCGCGGCGTACGAAGAGGAAATAGGCGAGGCCAGTAGCGACGACCGCCCAGGCCAGGCTGACGACGACGCCGATCAGCAGGGGCCCGCTCTGCGCGGGCTCGGTGAAGAGACCGTTCCAGCTGATGAACGCGTACCCGGGCAGCGCCAGCCGGAGCGCGACCGGGATCGGCAACTGCTGCACGATCTGCATCGCGAGCGCGACGACCGCGGGCAGCAGCAGCCCCATCGGCGAGCGGCCCATCGCGACCGAACCGAGCAGGCCGATCGCGGCCAGCGCCAGCGTCGGCGCGAGCGCGCACAGCCAGGCGAGCAGGACCGTGCCGGCCGCGTCGCCCGGCGAGAGCAGGTGGCCGTCGAGGCCGATCAGCTCACGGTTGCCGATGACTAGCAATCCGCTGACCGTGCTCGATACGACCAGGCCGATCACCAGTACGACGATCACGGTCAGGCTGGACAGCGCCTTCGAGACGAAGATCCGGCGCGGCGACCGGACCGCGACCAGCAGGTGCCGCCAGGTGCCGAGCCGGTCCTCGGACGCGAACACGTCCCCGGCGACCAGCGAGGTCAGTAGCGGCAGCGCCCACGATCCCGAGAAGCCCAGCACGACAAGGGGTCCGGCCCAGCCGGTGGCGTGCATCATCCGGCCGAACAGCGTGTCGACCGGCAGCGACGCCTGCTGGCTGACCACGGTCACGAACACCGCGGGAGCGAGCCAGCACGCGACGATCAGGACCCGGACCCGCCACTGCGACAGCAGCTTGACGAGCTCGAACCGGTACCCGCGGGTGATCGGGACCCGGCGTACCACTGGAGTGTCGGGGGCAGCCACGGTGGCTGTCATCAGTTGGTCTCCTGCTGCTCGGTGAGGGCGAGGAAGGCTGCTTCGAGCGGCGACACGACCGGCGCGAGTTCGCGGACGGCGACGTCCTGCCGCACGAGCCGCTTCACGAAGTCGTCCAGCGCGGGCACCGAGGCCGAGACGATCAGCAGCTCCGCGTCGTCGGTCTCGTGCGGGCGGATGCCCGGCGTCTCCCGGGCCAGGCTCCGCGCGGTCACCGGGTTCGAGGTGAGCACCCGGTAGTCGAGCTCGCTGTCCTCGGACGCCAGCTTGCTGATCGGTCCGGTGAACGCGACCCGGCCGGTCGCCAGGATCGTCACCTCCGAACAGAGCGCCTCGACGTCGTCCATCCGATGGCTCGACAGGATCACCGACGTACCGTCGGCGGCCAGCTTCTTCAGTACGCCGTACACGTGCTTCTTACCGGCCGGGTCGAGGCCGTTCGACGGCTCGTCGAGGATCAGCAGACGGGGCTTGGTGAGCAGTGCGGCCGCGAGGCCGAGGCGCTGGCGCATGCCGAGCGAGAAGCCGCGGACCCGGTCGTCGGCCAAGTCGGTCAGGCCGACCTGGTCGAGCACCTCGTCGATCTGGAGCGTCCCGTCGCCGCGCAGCGCGGCCAGTGCGGACAGGTTCTGCCGGGCGGTCATCGACGGGTACAGCCCGGGTCCGTCGACGAAGCCGGCGACCCCGTCGGGTACGGCGAGGGCGCGGCCGACCGGCGTACCGAGAATGTCCAGCGTGCCCTTGTCGGCAACTGCGAGGCCGAGCAGCAGACCGAGCAGCGTGGTCTTGCCGGCACCGTTGGGTCCCACCAGGCCGTGCAACTGGCCGGGTGCGACGTCGAGGTCGACGCCATCGAGCGCCACGACCTCACCGAAGTACTTCGTGATGCCGCGGGCACGGACAGCGGGCGGTGTGTCCATGGTGAATACATTAGAAAGGGATGTACGGCCGCGTGAAGACCGAAGGTTAACTATTGGCGAACGAGCAGCAACTGATTGCAGCCAACCTCTCAGTCACTTCTCAGTTCCGTCTCAATATCTACTCGCTGTCGCTTCGTGTCGTTGACACCGAGACCTTCTTCAACTATGTCCTCGCCAAGGCCGGCGTGCTGCTCGACGCGATCGCGAGCGCCCGGCCGGACGAGAGCCCGGGCCAGGTCCTGCACCGAGCGGTCCGGGAGTACGCCGCACATCGCCGGCCGCAGACGCCGTTCCGCGACGCCGCGCAGGTGTCCGCGGTCTCGCGGCTCGTGCTCACCACACCAGACCTGCAGGCGAACGGCGCTAACGGTAGGCGCGGGCCTGGAGTTCGAAGAGTTCGGCGTAGCGGCCGCCGGCGGCGAGCAGGTCCTCGTGGGTGCCGAACTCCTCGACGTGGCCGCGGTGCATCACCACGATCAGGTCGGCCATCCGGACGGTCGAGAACCGGTGGGACACCAGCACGGTGATCCCGCCGGTCTCGGCCGCGGCGATCTTCGCGGCCTCGGCGTACTGCTCGTAGAGCCGGTGCTCCGCCTCCGGGTCGAGCGCCGCGGTCGGCTCGTCCAGCAGCAGGAGCAGCGGGCGCTCACGCATGAACGCCCGGGCCAGCGCGAGCCGCTGCCACTGCCCGCCGGACAGCTCCACGCCGTCGGTGAACTTCTTGCCCAGCTGGGAGTCCAGCCCCCGCGGCAGCCCGGCGACGACCGCCTCGGCGTCACCGCGGACGACGGCCGCCCGGACCGCGTCCTCGTCGCCGGCCCGCTCCAGGTCGCCGATCCCGACCACCTCGCGGACGGTGAACTCGAACTTCACGAAGTCCTGGAACCCGGCCGACAGCTGCGACCGCCACGCGTCCGGCTGAATCGTCGCCAGGTCCTCGCCGTCGACCAGGATCCGCCCGGACGTCGGGTCGTACATCCGCGCCAGCAACTTCACCAACGTCGTCTTGCCCGCGCCGTTCTCCCCCACCAGCGCGACCGCCGCCCCGGCCGGCACCTTCAGATCGATCCCGCTCAGCACCGCGGTCTCCGAACCGGGATAGGCGAATCCGACGTCCCGCAGCTCGATCCCGTCGGTGATCCGGGCCGGCGCCGGCGTCCGGCTCGACCGCCACGCGTTCTGCTTCGCGTACTCCCGCAGCCAGTCGTACCGGCTGAAGCTCCTGACCACCTCGCCGACCCAGTACACGTTCTGCGCGATACCGCCGGTCATCTGGTCCACCTGCGGCGCGAGCAGCAGCACCAGTACGACGTCACCGGCCGAGGCGTGCCCGTTCCGCGCCCGCGCGACCACCCACACGATCGCGGCGGCGTACGCCAGACCGAACACCAGCCGGACCGCGCCGTCGACCTTCCCGCCCCAGCGCGCGGCCGCGACCCGGCGCTCGAACCGCTCGGTCTGCAACGCGAAGATCCTGTCCAGCAAGACCTTCCCGAGCCCGAACACGCGCACCTCGAGGCCCGTCCGCGGGTCCTTCGCGACCTCGATCAGCCGCTCGACGAGCCGCTCCTGCGGCATCGAGTCCTCCCACGCCTTCTGCTGCCGGGTGCTGCTCAGGTACGCCGACCAGATCCGCACGCCGCCGAGCAACGGCAGCGCGAGCAGCACCGGATGCACCGACCCGAGCAGCGTCAGCACGGTGACCGTGTTGGTCACGGTGGCGAACGCCCACAGCAGTACCTCGGCGCCGACGCCCATCCGCCATGCCCGTTCCCGGACCAGCTCCAGCCGGTCCGCGACGTCCGGCCGCTCGTGGTGCGTGAGCCCCGGGATGCCGGTCGTCACGTCCAGCAGGTCGGCGTGCACGCGGCCCGCCATCCGCTCCTGGGCGGTGTCCTGCAGCGGCGTACCGAGTCCGTCGGCGAGGAACGACACCGCCAGACCGCCGACGATGACCGCGACCCCGAACGTGATCGTGCTCGACTGCTCGGACGCGATCCCCTGCACCAAGCGGCTGACGCCGTACGTCTGCGCCGGAGCTGTGATCGCCCGGGCAGCGACGAGCACCGTCGAGATCGTCATCAGCCACGGCGCCGCCCGGAACGACGTGGTGATCCACAACCACAGGATCCGCAAGGACTTAGGCATCCACGGCCTCCGGCCCGGTCACGTACCGCTCGGCCTGCAGGTGGAACATCCCGGCGTACTCGCCGTCCAGCGCGAGCAGCTCCTCGTGCGTGCCGTCCTCGACGATCCGGCCGTCGGACAGCACGCAGATCCGGTCGGCGTTCCGCACCACCGAGAACCGGTGCGAGATGATCAGCGACGCCACGCCCGAGGTCAGCTCGAGGTACCGCTCGACGAGCTCCGACTCCGCCCGGACGTCGAGCGCCGCCGCCGGCTCGTCCAGCACCAGCACGCCGGCGCCCGCGTGC
Source organism: Kribbella sp. NPDC059898 (assembly GCF_042730855.1). Lineage (NCBI taxonomy): Bacteria > Bacillati > Actinomycetota > Actinomycetes > Propionibacteriales > Kribbellaceae > Kribbella > Kribbella sp. NPDC059898. The sequence continues at coordinate 268,837 of NZ_JBHWKR010000012.1, read as the reverse complement.
ACCGCGAACAACGCCCGCGCCAACGCGACCCGCTGCCATTCGCCGCCGGACAGGTCGACGCCGCCGTCGAACGTCTTGTCCAGGATCGTGTCCCAGCCCTTCGGCAGCCGCCGTACGACGTCGTCGATCCCGGACTCGCGCGCGACCCGGGCCAGCGTCAGCTCGTCCCCCGCACGCTCGACCGCGCCGAACACGACGTTGTCCGTCACGGTCAGCGGGAACCGCACGAAGTCCTGCACGATCGCCGCGACCCGCCGCTGCCACGCCGCCAGGTCGAGCTCGGCGAGATCGACGCCGTCGACCAGGATCCGCCCGCTGGTCGGCTGGTACGCGCCGCCGAGCAGCTTCACCAGTGTCGACTTCCCCGCGCCGTTGATCCCCACCAGCGCCAAGGCCTCGCGGGCGTTGATCGTGAGGTCGAGGTCCCGCAGCACGGCCTTGTCGGAGCCCGGGTAGTGGAAGCTGACCTTCTCGAACCGGATCTCCCGGGCCGGCATCGTCTCGACCCGGTGCTTCGTCGTGACGACCGGCTCCGGGTGCCGGGTCGCGATCGTGCCCGGCAGGTCGCGCATCGCCCGGTACGCCGAGAGTCCGCGGCGGACCTGCACCACGCCGAAGCCGTTGCTGGACTGGCCGATCGCGAGGATCGCGGGCAACGTGGTGGCGACTTGCGTGAGCGGCAGCGAGCCGTTGTACGCCGCCCGGCCGACGGCGAGGATCGCGATCCCGTTCGCGATCAGGTGCACGCCGCCGATCAGCAGCGACCACTTCGCGTTGGTCCGCCGGCGCGCCCAGACCGGGCGGTACCCGTCCGTCCACTCGCGCACGTACCGGTCGACCAGCCAGTGGTGCAGGCCGAAGACCCGCAGCTCCTTCGGCGCGTCCCGCATGCCGAGGTTGAAGACGTAGTGCGCGCGCCGCTGCTCCTCGGTGTTCCCCCACCAGACGTCGATCTCGCGCTCGATCAGGCGGCCGCCGTACCACTCCAGCAGGAACGTCACCGCGACCAGCATCGCCGCCACCCACCACTCGAACATCGAGCCGACGATCAGCGCCGAGCCGACCAGCGTCACCCGGCTCGCGAGCAGCCAGGGCAGGTTGCCGAGCCCCTGCGCGAGGTGGAACCCGCCCTTGCCCTTCGCCCGCTCCTGCACGTCGAGCACCTCGGCGTCCTCGAGGTGTGCGATCCGGTGCGGCGCGAGCAGCGGCCCGGTGATGCCGGTGCCGATCGCGCGGACCAGGCCGGCGTCCATCACCATCGACGCGACCTGCTGCACCGCGGGTTTCAGGCTGTCCACGACGAACACGACGAGCAACCCACCGAGCAACCAGCTGAACTCACCGATCGGCATCGCCCCCGGGCCGTGCTCGACCACCCCGGGAACCGCCCCGACGACCCGGCCGGTCAGCAACGTGACCGCCATCCCCAGCAGCGAGCCGAAGACAGCCAGACCCATCGTCAGAAGGGTGCTTCCAGGTGCAACCCGAACGCCGTACCGCAACAGAGTCAGCACCTGACCGACCGTAGACTCCCGCACCGACAAAACGCACCCGAGTTTCCGGACCGGACCGCAAAACCGCCGGATTCAGCCGATGATTGGTGCCGCGTGGGCCTCCTCGTAGCCGGCGGCGGCGAGGCGGTCCAGGGTGCGTTCGAGGACCGAGGTGTCCTCCAGCGTGCGGACCTCGGTGATCTTGCCCCACCGGATCCGCACGAACTGGTGTACGACGTTCTCGTACGTCGACCCGTCCACCACGTTCACGTGCACGGTGACCGCCGTCGCCGCCAGCGTGTTCCACGGCCAACCGCTGACGATCACGTCCCGTACGTCGAACTTTGTCCCGGGCAGCAGCCGGAAGCAGCGCTCCCACCAGCGTCGCAGCGCGTCGTGCGTACGCCGTTCACCGCCCAGCGCGTGCTCTCCGTAGAACCGGTAGGTGAACGACGGCGCCATCCCGGCCACCATCGCCTCCCAGTTCCCCGCGCTGATCTGTGCGAACGCGTTCCGCACCTGCCGCGCCACCACCCAGTGGTAAATGCCCATGACCCCACCGTAGAACCAGTGAGTTCAATGACGCAACTGACTACACTGACCGTCATGCGGAACACCAGCTTCGCCTCGATGCACTGCTCGCTCGCCCAGTCCCTGGAGCTGATCGGCGACTGGTGGACGCCGTTGGTACTGCGTGACCTCTACCTGGGCCTGAACCGTTTCGACCAGTTCGTGACGGACCTCGGCATCTCCCGCAACCTTCTCACCGACCGGCTCGCCACCCTCGTCGAGGGCGGCCTGGTGCAGCGGACGCCGTACCAGCAGAACCCGGTCCGCTACCGCTACGAGCTGACCGAGGCCGGGCAGGAACTCGTACCGATCCTGATGGCGCTCACGGCCTGGGGCGACCGCTGGGCGACTCCCCCGGCGGGCCAGCCGATCCGCTTCACGCACACGACGTGCGGCAAGGTCACCACACCCACGGTCTGCTGCTCCGAGTGCGGCGAGGCGCTCGCGACCGAGAACGTCGTACCGTCACCGGGACCCGGCGGCCGGACCGCTCCCGGTACGGCGTTGATCGCGACGGTCCTAGGACTCGAGCCGAAGGCGGAGTAGCTCGGCGAGCGGCATCGACTCGCCGTCGCGGGCGCCCTGCCCGACCACGAGCGGCGGATCGGACGGCTGCACCTGGACACCGGCGATGCGCGCCTTGAGGCTCGCCGGTACGCCGAGGATGTAGAAGTTCCCGTCGACGTCGACGGCGAGCGACCGGTTGCGGCGCAGGTACCACCCGGTCAGCGTGGTCCGGTAGCTGGCGTTCGACCCGACGACCTGCGCCCGCAGCGGCTCGGGCTCGACGCCGCGCCCGCGCAGCTGCGCGATGAACTCCTGCAGCAGCTTCCGCGCCTGCGCGGTCTCCGAAGCCTTCTTCCGCTCCAGCGCCGCCGCATGCTCAGCCGCCGCCTGCCGTCGTTCCTCGCGCCAGCTCGTCACGCCCTCACTCTATTTGTCAGTCGACACACAGGCAGAACGGGTGCCCGGCCGGATCGAGGAAGACCCGGAACGACGTACCCGGCTGGTGCTCCGGCTTCGTGGCACCGATCGCCAGTACTTCGGGCTCGGCCTCGTCGAGGTCGCGCACCATCACGTCGAGGTGCAGCTGCTGCGGCACGTCCTGGGTCGGCCAGGTCGGCGCCTTGTAGTTCTCGACCTGCTGGAAGCAGATGCAGTTGCTGCCGTCCTCGGGGCGGATCTCGGCCCACCCGTCGTCGGTCTTCACCGTCCAGCCCAGCAGCTCGCCGTAGAAGGCGCCGAGGGCCGCGGCGTCCGGGCAGTCGATGACGAAACTCGGGTACATCGCGATAGTCATGGCCCGGACTCTAGTGCGAGAACCGGACGGTCTACGTCCGGTTCTCCGCGGAATTTCCGGCCAGTGTCCGCCAAGCCCGATCAAGCCCGGCCGCGACACACCCGGCGACCACAGTCTCCGAGCCGAGCACGCTCGCCTTCACCTCGGGCATCACCGGCGCGAGCGCCCGCAACTGCTTGCTGACCGCCTCGAGGAACCCCGGCGCCTGCCCAATACCACCACCGAGCACGACCAGGTCGGGATCGACGACAGTAATAACAGTGCACACCGCCTTCGCCACCAGGAGCGCTTCCTCGGCAACGACCGCCGCCGCGAGCGCATCACCACGAGCAGCGGCCGCGAACACCTTCTCCGCCGTCGACGCGCCGCGGACCCCGGCCCGGCGAGCCGCCCGTACGACGGCAGCCGCCGACGCCGACGCGTCGAACCCGCCGCGCTTGCGGGCGTCCCGTGGATCGCTACCGGACCCCTCGGTGAACGGCAGGTACCCGATCTCGCCCGCGACCCCGTGCGATCCGTGCCGCAGCTTCCCGTCCAGCACCAGTCCCATGCCGATACCCGTGCCGACGCTGACGAACGCGAAGCTGTCGACGTCCCGCCCGTGACCGTGCACCCGTTCCGCGATCGCGGCGGCGTCCACGTCGTTCTCGATCATCAACGTCGGACCGAACCGGTCCCGCAACGCGGTCAGCGTCGCCGGCGAGTCCCACCCGGACAACCGCCCGGTCAACGTCAGCGCATCCAGCCGCGGGTCGTACACACCCGGACTGCCGAGCACCGTCTGAGTCAGTTGCCCGACCGCGATGCCGGCCTCGTCCGCCAGCGCCGCCGCCAGGTCCACCAGTTCCTGGATCCGCGCCATCGCGTCACCGGCCTTGGTCCGCACACTCGACCGGGCCCGGAACGTCCCGGACAGGTCTGCGACCGCACCGCGCAGGTACTCCCGCCCGACATCCAGCCCCAGCACGAAGCCGGCCTCCGGACGGACTTCGTACAGGCTGGCGGCCGGACCCGGTACGCCGGTGCGCTGCCCGGTCACGTGGACGAGTCCGGCACGCTCCAGGGAGCCCAGCGCCGCGGAGACGGTCGGCTTCGAGAGACTTGCCAGCCCGGCCAGTTCCGTCCGCGAGATCGGGCCCGATCGCCGGATGTGGTCGAGCAGTACCTGTTCGTTGATCTCCCGGATCAGCTGCGGGCGTGCTCCGCCGGCGGTAACTGTCACGATCGGCCCCCCTCGCTAACAACTCGGCCACCAAGTTCCGGTGATCCCTTGTGGTTCCGGTGATTGTTAAGTTAGTTTCCAATCGATTCTATTGGTCGGCGCGAGGAGGTGCCACCCCGTGGTTTCGACACCGGTCGTCCTGGGGCTGGACTTCGGCGGTACGAAGATCGCCGTGGCCGTCGGCGACCTGTCCGGTCGCCGGCTGGGCGCGACGACCGTCGACAGCCAGGTCGAGTCCGGTGGTGCCGCGGAGGCGATGGCGCGCGGCCTGACCGCGGCCCGCGACCTGCTCGCCGAGGTCGCGCCGGACCAGGAGCTCGCCGGCGTCGGCGCGGCCACGCTGGGCATCCCGTACGACGACCACGTCGAACTCGCGCCGACCTTCCCGGGCTGGGGCGAGCTGCCCTTCGGGCGGCTGATCCGCGACGGGTTCCCCGGCGTACCGGTGCGGCTGGCGACCGACGTCAAGGCCGCGGCCGAGGCCGAGCTGCGCTGGGGCGCGCTGGCCGGCTCCGACCCCGGGCTCTACCTCAACCTCGGCACCGGTCTCGCGATCGCGATCGTTGCCGGCGGCACCGTTCTGACCGGGGCGCACGGCGCGTCCGGCGAGATCGGCTACGACCTGCGCTCCCCCGCCGACGTGTACGTCGACGGCGCCGAGCGCACGATCCTGGAACACGTCGTCAGCGGTCAGGCGCTCGAGACCACCGGGTCCGCCCGGCTCGGCCGCCCGGTCACGGCCGCCGACGTCTTCACGATGGCGCGGACCCAACCGGACGCCGCCGTCCTCACCGACGAGTTCGTCCGGGAGCTGGCGATGCATCTGGCCAACCTGGCCATCGCGATCGATCCGGACCGGATCGTCGTCGGCGGCGGCCTGGTCCGCTCCTGGGACCAGCTCGAACCCGGCCTGCGGCGCGCCCTCGACGCGGCCGTACCGTTTCCGCCGGAGCTGTCGGTGGCCCGGTTCCCAACGGACGCACCGCTGATCGGAGCGCTCGCCCTCGGCGTCGAGGCGGCAGGGGTCGTCCTCGGTGCGGAAGCATTCGCATGAGACGGATTTCCAGTAGCGAAAGGCAGAAGTCGATGAGGGGCATCACACGCATCGCGGTCGCCACGATCGCGGTCGGCGCACTGACCGCGGGCTGCGGCGGTGGCGACAAGCCGATCGGGAGCGCAAGCTCGTCCAACCCGTCGACGTCGACCAGCAGTGGCGGCGGGGGCGGCGGCGAGCACAAACAGGGCGGTACCGTCACGATCGCCAACGTCGGCGGACAGACCTGGCCGTGCCAGTTCAACCCGTTCAACCCGGCGGTCAACCAGGAGTCCAGCGGGTTCGTCTACGAGCCGCTGACCTTCGTGAACGTGCTGAAGGCCGGCGCCACCACGCCGATGCTGGCGACCGACTTCACCTGGTCGCCGAAGAAGGACTCGATCGTCTTCACCATCCGCGACGGCGTGAAGTGGAGCGACGGGCAGCCGTTCACCGCGGACGACGTCGTCTACACCTTCACCCGGATGAAGGAGCAGCCGGCCCTCGACCTGTACTCGCTGTGGACCGGCGCCGGGCTGACCAGCGTCACCGCGGCCGGCAACAAGGTCACGCTGAAGTTCAAGGCCGCCGCCGAGCCGTACTTCTTCAACTTCGCCGGCCAGGTCGGCATCGTGCCGAAGCACATCTGGTCGACCGGCGAGGCAGCGTCCAAGCCCGCCACCTGGGCGGACCCGAAGCCGGTCGGCACCGGACCGTTCACGGTCGAGTCCTGCAGCTCGAACAACATCTCGTACGTCGCGAACCCGTCGTACTGGCAGCCGGGCAAGCCGTACATCCAGAAGGTGCAGTACCCGGCGTACCTGGACAACAACCCGGCCAACCTCGACCTGGCCAGCGGCAAGGCGCAGTGGGGTGGCCAGTACATCCCGAACATCGACAACTTCTACAAGTCGAAGTCGCCGAGCAACAACTACTGGTTCCCGCCGACCGCGAACGTCGCGATCGTCCCGAACAACGACCCGTCCCGCCCGGCGACCAGCAAGCTGCCGGTCCGGCAGGCGATCGCGTACGCGCTCGACCGGGAGCAGATCTCGAAGATCGGTGAGAGCGGGTACCAGCCGGCCGCGAACCAGACCGGCGTCGTCACGCCGACCTTCGACAAGTACTTCGACAGCGCCGCACTGAGCGCGGCCGGGTACGACAAGCAGAACCTGGACAAGGCGAAGCAGCTGCTGCAGAGCGCCGGGTACTCCGACTCGAACAAGCTGAAGCTGAACATCATCACGGTCACCGGCTACACCGACTGGGACGCGTCGCTGGCGGTCGTCAAGCAGCAGCTCGCCAAGGCCGGCATCGAGCTGACGATCCAGGACCTGCAGCAGCAGTCGTACAACCAGAAGCTGTTCACCGGTGACTACGACCTGGCGTACGCGAGCCAGTCCGGCGGCCCGACCCCGTACTACGAGCTGCGGCAGCTGCTGTACTCGAAGAACACCGCGCCGATCGGCAAGCAGGCGAACAGCAACTACTCGCGCTACTCCAAGCCCGAGGTGGACAAGCTGTTCGACTCCTACGCCGCCGCCGACCCGGACACGCAGGTCAAGCTGATCAAGCAGATCTCGTCGTACATGATCAAGGACGTGCCGGTGATCCCGACCACCGAGTCGGTCGACTGGTACCAGTACAACACCAAGGACCTGCAAGGCTGGCCGACCCAGGACGATCCGTACGCGCAGCCGGCGCCGTACAACATCCCGGACGTCGGTCAGGTGCTGGCCAACCTGTATTCGCAGTCCGCCCAGAAGTAAGGATCAGTAGAGCGTGAGCACGAGGAGCTGGTGGGAGTGCGATACCTGATACGTCGTCTCGGGTTCTTCGTGCTCACGCTGTGGGCGGCGATGACGCTGAACTTCTTCATCCCGCGGCTGATGCCGGGCAGTCCCGAGGAAGCACTGCGGGAACGCCTGAGCAAGGGCGGTGCGGTGGTCACACCCGAGCAGTTGCGCACGGTGCTGGCCGAGTTCGGCTTCGACCCGAACAAGAACGTCCTGCTGCAGTACGGCGAGTACCTGAAGTCGATGGTCACCGGGCACTGGGGTGTCTCGATCGGCAGCAGTCTCGGCGTACCGGTGACGACGTTGATCGGCAGCGCGCTGCCGTGGACGCTCGGCCTGGTCGGCATCGCGACCGTACTGGCGTTCGTCCTCGGCACGCTGATCGGCACGGTGGCCGGCTGGCGGCGCGGCGGGCTGATCGACGGCATCGTGCCACCGGTGTTCATCGTCACGTCGGCGTTGCCGTACTTCTGGGTGGCGCTGCTGCTGATCTCGCTGTTCGCGATCGGCGACAACCCGGTGCTGCCGAACGACTTCAACTACGACCAGGGACTGACACCGGCGTTTACTGGTGAGTTCATCTGGAGCGTGATCAAGCACGGCATCCTGCCGGCCTCGACGATCCTCGTCACCGCGGTCGGCGGCTGGATCCTGACCATGCGGAACAACATGGTCACCACGCTCGCCGAGGACTACGTCCGGATGGCGCGGGCGAAGGGCATCCCCGGTCGCAAGATCATGTTCGGGTACGCCGGCCGGAACGCGTTCCTGCCGAACCTGTCCGGGTTCGCGATGTCGCTCGGCTTCGTGATCTCCGGGACGATCCTGGTCGAGTACGTGTTCAACTACCCCGGCCTGGGTTACATGTTCTACAACGCCACGGTGAGCACCGACTATCCGTTGCTGCAGGCACTCTTCCTGCTGGTGACGCTCGCGGTGCTGATCTGTGTCCTGCTCTGCGACTTCGCGGTGTTCCTGCTCGACCCGCGCGCCCGGACGAAGGGATGAACCGATGAGTGCAGTTGTTGCCGGTGCGTCGGCACCCGTCGCGGGAGCCACTCGCCGTCCGCGGGGTGGGCTGTTCCGGGCCATCCTCCGGAACCGGAAGGCTGTCGTCGGGGCCGGCCTGTTGATCCTCTTCGTCCTGCTCGCCGCGTTCCCCGGGCTGTTCGTCCCGGGGGCGCACCACGACCCGCAGGCGATCGGCGACCTGCCGCTGCAGCACCCGTCGGGCAGCCACTGGCTCGGTACGACGGGACTCGGGCAGGACGTGTACGCGCAGCTCATCTACAGCACCCGTGAGTCCCTGGTGATCGCCGTCGTCGCCGGGCTGGGTGCCACGATCTTGTCGGTCATCATCGGCGTGTCAGCGGCGTATCTGGGCGGGTTCGCCGACGACGGTCTGTCGATGCTGACCGACATCTTCCTGGTACTCCCGACGTTCCCGCTGATCATCGTGCTGGCGACGTACGCCGGCAAGGGCAACCTGACCGTGATCATCATCGTGCTGATCCTCACCGGCTGGTCGTACGGCGCCCGGCAGATGCGGGCGCAGGCACTGTCGCTGCGGAACCGGGACTTCCTGGAATCGGCGCGGGTCCGCGGCGAGCGGCGCTCGTACATCATCGTGGTCGAGGTACTGCCGACGATGATCTCGCTGATCGTCGCGAACTTCCTCGGCGCGGCCCTGTACTCCGTGCTGACCGCCGCCGGCCTGCAGTTCCTCGGGCTCGGCGACCCCAACTCGCTGAGCTGGGGCACGATGCTCTACTGGGCGCAGAACCAGGGCGCCCTGGTGAACGGACTGCCCGCGTGGGCGCTCTCGCCGGGTCTGGCGGTCGCGCTGCTCGGCGTCTCGTTCGCCCTGCTCAACTACGCGTTCGACGAGATCAGCAACCCCGCGCTGCGGCCGGTTCGGAGGCGACGTGCCAGAACAGCTTCTTGAGGTCCGCGACCTCACCGTCGAGTACGACACCGGCGCGCGGCCGGTCGTCGCGGTCGACCACGTGGACCTCGACGTACACGCCGGCGAGTTCGTCGGGGTGGTCGGCGAGTCCGGCTGCGGCAAGTCGACGCTGCTGTTCGCGATCGCGCACCTGCTGTCCTCGCCGGCCGCGATCACCGGCGGCAGCGTGCGGTTCAACGGGCAGAACCTGGTCACGATGAGCGAGAAGAAGCTGGCCGCGATGCGCTGGCGGGACTTCTCGGTGGTGATGCAGAGCGCGATGAACGCGCTGAACCCCGTGCTCAGCATCGGCGCGCAGTTCCGGGACACGATCATGGCGCACGACGAGGTGGTCGACGACGGCCGGTCCGCCGAGGTGCTGCGGCTGGTCGGCATCGATCCCATTCATCTGAAGAGCTACCCGCACCAGTTGAGCGGCGGGATGCGGCAGCGGGCGATGATCGCGATGGCGCTGCTGTTCACGCCGGACCTGATCATCATGGACGAGCCGACGTCCGCGCTGGACGTGGTCGCGCAGCGGTCGCTGATGGTGCAGATCAAGGAGCTGCAGAAGAAGCTCGGGTTCGCGGTCATCTTCGTCACCCACGACATGTCGCTCGTCAGTCACTTCTCGGACAAGCTCGTGGTGATGTACGCCGGGCAGGTGGTCGAGTTCGGCGACACCCGCGCGGTGTTCGACCACCCGGAACATCCTTACAGTGCTGGGCTGCTGGACGCGTTCCCGTCGATCCGCGGGCCGAAGGTCCCGTTGACCGGGATCCCGGGCGCGCCGCCGAACCTCGCATCACCGCCGCCGGGGTGCCGGTTCCAGCCGCGCTGCCCGAAGGCGTTCGAGGACTGCCCCAAGATCGAGCCCGAGCTGTACCAGGTCGGCGCCGTACAGGCTCGCTGCCTGCTGCACGCGCCGGCGATCCAGTCCGAGCGGGAGGTGTCATGACGTCCGCCGAGGCCGCTGTGGCCGACGAGGCCGGGACCGCCGGTGCGCCGGTGCTCGAGGCAAAGGACCTGACCCGGCACTTCCGGGTCGGGCGCGGGTTCTCGCCGCAGCTGCTGCACGCGGTCGACGAAGTGAACTTCACGATCGGACGCCAGGAGATCGTCGCGCTCGCCGGGGAGAGCGGCAGCGGGAAGAGCACGATCGCGCGACTGCTCGCGGGTGTGTACAAGCCGACCGCCGGTGAGATCTTCTACCAGGGCCGGGCGCTGTCGACGCTCCGCTCCCGGAAGGACCAGTTGTCGTACCGGGGCGACGTACCGATGGTGTTCCAGGACCCGTTCAGTTCGCTGAACCCGGCGTTCCGGGTGTCGCACGGCGTACTGCGGTCGCTGAAACTGCACCGGCCGGAGCTCGACCGGCAGCAGCGGTACGTCGAAGCGGAGCGGGTGATCGAGGCGGTCGGGCTGACGCCGGCGGCGGACATCATGAACCGCTTCCCGTACGAGCTGAGCGGTGGCCAGCGGCAACGGATCGGGTTCGCGCAGGCGCTCGCGCACAAGCCGAAACTGATCCTCGCCGACGAGCCGGTGTCGATGCTCGACGTCTCGATCCGGATCGGCCTGCTGAACCTGATGGCCGAACTGCGCGAGTCGCAGGGCGTCTCGTTCCTGTACATCACCCACGACATCGCCAGCGCCCGGTACGTCGCCGACCGGCTGATGATCATGTACGCCGGCCACGTGGTCGAGACCGGCCCGACCGAATCGGTCCTGCAGAACCCGAAGCACCCGTACACCGACCTCCTGCTCGGCGCCGTCCCCGACCCCCGGGCCCCCCTCAGCACCGGCATCGAGGGCGACACCGGCGAACCTCCCAAGGTCATCGACCCCACCCCCGGCTGCCGCTTCCGCTGGCGCTGCCCCCTCGCCATCGACAAGTGCCACTCGGTCACCCCCGAACTCCGCACCCTCGGCAAGAACCACCAGGCCGCCTGCCACGTAGCCGAACCCGACATCGGCACCTGACCGGCCGCTGTCCCGCCGCCGGACCTCCCCTGCACCGGCGGCGGGGCGGAGGTCAGCTGAGGACCACGTTGAGGTGGGATCCCGGCGTGATTGTGGTGGGTTTGGTGAGGGTGACGACGGATCGGTTGCCGGTGGCAACTACTGTTGCCGGGAGCCGGGTGGAGCCCGCGCGGACCTCGACGCGGTGGGCCGGGGTTGCGGTCTCGAAGGACAGTGTGGTGACGTTCAAGCTGCCATAGCGGATGTCGATCGTGGCGCTCAGGGACTTCGGTGTACGGCGTTGGGTGTAGAGACCCCACCCTTCCGCACCAGTGAACGCACCGCGGAAGTTCTCCGGGTGGATCCGCGGCGCGAACCCGAGATGCCCCCGCGGCCCGTGGTACTCGTACCCACACGCCGCCAGGTAGACGCCGTACCCCATCATCGCCCGCGCGTAGTGATCGCTCGCCTCGATCTCGTTGTACGGGTTGCGTTTCGTGGCGTCGTACCGCTCGTACATGGCCCGCGTGACCGCCAGCCCCTCGTCGGCCATCCCCTCCGCGAAGAGATGCGCGGCGAACTGATACTCCTGCCCGGTCCACACCTCGTTGAAGTACATCAACCCACGCGTCTCGTCCGACCCGCCGTGCGGCCAGGTAGCCATCAGTACGCCGCTCTCGTCCCCGGTCGTGTAGACCCGACCGACCCCGATCCCCGGCGGCCGGTACGTCCCAGGCGCGGCCCGGAAGTTCGACTCGTACAACTTCGACAGCGCACTCCGGGCCTGATCCTCCGGAAACACCCGCGGAAGCCCGAGCTGCGACGCATACGTCTGCCCGTACATCTGATCGATGAACAACCCGCGGTTACTGTTCTCCGCCGTCGGATGCGCCGGATCAACCTTCTGCACGTAGTACCCGTACTCGGCATTCCACAGCTTCCCAGCAAGGTACGCCGACCCACGATCAGCGATCGTCGTGTACCGCGTGGCGCTCGAGCTGTCGCCGACGTCCGTCGCCATCGCCGCAGCAGCTCGGAGCGCGGCGACGTACAGCCCGCTGATCCACGGCACCTCGCCGAACCATTCCGTGTCGAGCGTGTTCCACTGGCTGCCGCGGAAGATCCCGTCCTCGTCCGCCCCGTCCCGATGCGTGACGAGAAACTCGACAGCGGTCCTGACCCGCGGCCAAACCCGCTGCAGGAACGACAGATCCTTGCTCATCTGGTGCTCGCGGTAGATCCGCAGGATCGTCCCCGTCTGCCCGTCCGCGAACGAACTGGACGCGTCACCGGACTCGCCGCGGTTCCCGATCTCGCCGGTTGGCCGGAACGCGATGCCCAGATCGACACGCTCGCGGGTGTCCCGTTCGAGGTCGGGGAACAGCCGGCCGATCGCCTGCGCGTAGTTCCAGACGTGTTCGCAGGTACCAGCGCAGCAGTACGTGCCCTCCCACGCGTAGAAGCGGCCGTCGTCCCACCGGTAGCACGTGCTGGTCGCGATCGTGGATGCAGTCGCCAGCGTCCGCTCGAGGAACCAGTGCGGCAGCGACGAGTCGTCGTACCAGGTCTGCACCCACAGCTTCGTGTCGCGCTCCAGTCGCGCGGACTCGCGGCCGACGTACTCGACGACCTCGCGAGCCGAACCGAACCGCGTCGCGTAATGCCGGCGGAAGGTGGACGCGCCCACGAGCTCGGCGAACAGCTCGCGTTGCGGATTCGGGAAGAACCAGCCGTACGCGAACTGGATCGTCCGCGTGGCGCCCGGCGGCAGTGTCACCGTGACCGCGACGGTCCCGGCCTGCGGATCGGCTGAGTCCGCCGGACCGGCGTCCGAGTCGAACAGCGCGTCCACGGTCGACCGATCGGCGATCGAAGGCCGCACGACGACCTGCACACCCGCCTCGCCGGCGGCGTGGTTCGGGCCTGGCGTGAGGGCGGCCAGCGCGAAGGTCCCGCCGTCCGGTCGCTCCGCCACCGGCTGCCGGCGGATCGGGCGGTCGCTGAACAGGATCCGGTCCACGTTCACGTGGCCCCAGCCGCCGGTGTTGTTGTCGACAATCTGAATGTAGGCATTCCTACCGGCATATTTCCCGACGTCCATCGACACCGCGGTCAGCGGCTCGATGTCGGTGCCGGCCGTGGACGCCACCACGTTGCCGTCGACAACGACGTTCAGGCAGGTCTCCCCCTGGTGGCTGCCGCCGCCGACCCACGCGGTCACGAACCGGCGCTCGATCACGAACTCGCGGCTGGTCAGCGAACCGGTGTAGTGGTCCGGATCGCCGGTCCCACGGAAGTTGTACGAGGTCACGAACCGCCCGCTGACGTTCAGCTCCGTGCGGACGCCGAACGCCCGGCGGAAGCCGTCCGGCGTCTCGGCCGCCGTCACCGGGCCGGCACCGAACGCGTCGCCGGTGACCGTCCACCCGTCGTACGTCGTCCGGTCCCAGGTCTCGAAGACGATGTCCGGGCGGTCCGTGAAGACGATCGCGTCGCAACTGAGGTGTCCCCAGGCGCCCGTATGATTGTCAACAATCTCAATGTGTGCAATCTGGCCGGAGTACGCGCCGACGTCCAGCATCTGCGCGACCAGCGGCTCGCTCTCGTCACCGGTCGCGGTCGCGACCACCTGACCGTCGACGACCACGTTCACGCACGTCTCGCCCGGGTGCCGCCCGCCGCTCAGGCTGACCGCGACGTACCGGCGTTCGATCGTGAACTCGCGGCTGGTCAGCTTGCCGACGGCACCGTCGTACGTGCCGCCGCGATAGTCGTACGACGTGACGAAGCGGGTGCCGGACACGTTCAGGTCGCCGAACCGCTTCATCAGGTTCGGTACGTCGAGCGGCCGTACCGGGCCCGCACCGAAGGCGTCGCCGGTCACGGTCCAGCCCTCGAACGTGTCGTTCTCCCAGTCCTCGAACAGGATGTCGCCCTGTTCCGCTCCGAGGTCGTCGATCGCGCCGAACTGCACGCCGCCCTTGAACGCCCGCGCCTGCAGCGTCGTCGGCTGGCGCTTGCGGCTGTCGATACAGACCGGGTTCTCGGCGTACCCGAGCAGCGTCGCGCGGACCGCCGCCGAGGACGTGTTCCGCAGCGTGAACGACATGATCGTCGTCGGCAGCGTGGAGTCAGGCGTGGACAACGGGACGAACGGCGAGAACGCCTCCAGCTGCACCGACACAGGGCTCGCGGCGTCGGCGTACGCGACCCGGCCGATCGGATACGAGCCGGTGAAGCGCACGTCCTTGAACCCGGCCGCGTCGACCGTGCGGGTCGTCGTCCGGCCGCGAGTCGTCGTCCGCAACGCGAACCCCTGCGCGAACTGCGACGCACCCGGATCGTCGGCGGACAACGGGAACGCGTAGTGATGCCCGGAGAAGTCCGCGCCCCCGAGCGGGAACGAGGTCGGGTTGAACACGTCCCACGCCCACAGCCGCCCGTCGCCGGACAGGTACACCTGGCCGGTCGTACCGCCGCCGACCGGCATCCCGATCCGCTGCAGGGCGGGACCCGTGTACGACGTCGGCGTACCGCGGTCGAAGAGCACCTTCGGATCGGGCTTCGGCGGCGCGGCCAGAGCCTGGGCCGGTACGGCGAGCGCGCCGACCGCGGTGGCGCCTAGGGCGATGAACGTCCGGCGGCTCAGCTGGGCGCGAGGACAGTCGCCGGCACAGGATCTGTTCGCACAGCCGGCCGGGGCGTCAGAGACGGTCATTCGGGTTCTCCTTGACGGGCGGATGCGGGAGAAATCGATTTCCGAGATGCGATTCGAACACCGTAGCCAGCGCATCGGCGCAGGTCAACGGGTCCACCCGCTGGGATATTGTTCGACGTACATCAAACAACGTCGTAGGCTCGGTGCCATGCCCGAACCTCGCCGGCCGGTGGTCGCGCTCGCGTTGATCGCCTCGTTCATGGTGTTCGTCGACAGCACGATCGTGAACGTCACGCTGGCCGAACTCGCCACCCATCTGCACGCGTCACGCGCCGAGCTCGAGTGGTCGCTGAACGCGTACACCTTGTCGTTCGCGGCGCTGATGCTCGGTGCCGGAGCGATCGCCGACACCCTCGGCGCGAAGCGCGCGTTCCTCACCGGGCTGCTGGTGTTCACGCTGTCGTCGGCCGTCTGCGCGGCGGCCGGCTCGATGCTGATGCTGAACCTCGCGCGGCTGGTGCAGGGCGCCGGATCGGCGTTGCTGCTGCCGAGCGCACTCGTCCTCGCGACGGCGTCCGCGACCGACGAACACGCCCGGCACCGCCTGGTCAGCTGGTGGGCCGCGGCCGGCGGCGCGGGGATGGCCGCCGGCCCACTCCTCGGCGGCGGCCTGGTCGCCCTCGCGAACTGGCGCGCGGTCTTCGCGGTGAACGTCGTGATCGGCATCCCCGCAGCGATCTGGGCGTGGCGGGCGATGCCTGCCGTAGTGAGGCGGTCGCGGCGGCTGGATCTGGGGGGAATGGGGACGGCGACGGCGTTCATCGGCGGGTTGGTGTTCACGTTGATCGAGGCGCCGGCGCGTGGATGGCTCGATCCCGCGATCCTGGTCGCGGGCGGGGTGGCGGTCGCTGGGCTGGTGGGGTTCGTGGTCGTCGAGCGATCGGTACGGGCGCCGTTGCTGCCGCCGAGGTTGTACGCCGATCGCGGGTTCGCGGCCGCCGCGCTTCAGGGGTTGTTGCTGAACTTCGCCTTCTACGGCGTGCTTTTCTCGATGAGCCTGCTGCTCCAGCAAGGGCGGCACCTGAGCGCGCTGGTGACCGGGTTGCTGTTCCTGCCGCTGACCGGGCTGATCTCGATCGCGAACATTGGCTCGGCACCGCTGGCCCGCCGGCTCGGGCGGCCCGTCGTACTCGCGATCGGGCAGGCGGTGATCACCGTCGCGATGCTGGCGCTCGCGTGGGCGAGTACGGCGTCGATGGTGTGGCCGATGGTGCTGGCGCTGGTGCCGATCGGGTTCAGCTCCGGGCTGCTGGTGCCGACGATGACGGCGCAGTCGATCGCCGCGGTCGAGCCGGCGTTGCACGGAGCGGCGTCGGCCGCGTTCAACACCGCGCGGCAGATCGGCGGGGCGATCGGGGTCGCGACCTTCGGCCCGCTGCTCGGCACGGCGCACGACCTCGGGCGCGGGTTCGTCCTGTGCGCGATCATCGCGGCCGGAGCGAGCCTGGCCGGGTTGGGCGTGACCGCACTGGGTCGCCGTACGCCGGTACCCGTACGCTCCTGCCCCGAGCGCGGGTGAGAATGGGGTGAAAGGGGGTTCTGAGTGGCGCAGGGGACGAGGCGGGTGGGGAGGACCGTCGCGCTGACGCTTGCCTGCGTGCTGGTGTGCGGGGTCGCGTTCGCCGGCGCCGTATTCGTGCTGATGCCGGGCGCCCGAGACCGCAGTACGACGATCTCCGCCACCGGCTCACCCACGCCGAGCGCCCCGTCCAAGTCACCGCAGCCGACGCCGAGTACCCCTGAGTCCACCGACGAACCCCTCCCCGGCGTAGACACCCCGGCCACTCCCCCGCCGTCAACCCCGGTCGCGAACACCGGCACGTACGAATGCCCGGGCTACAGCGGCATCCAGGTCCCGCTCCCGATGCTGATGAGCGACACCTTCCAATGGGGCGACGACCCGGCGTACAAGGTCGGCAAGGGCAACGGTGACATCAACTGGCGCGCCGACCCGTACAAGAAGCCCAGCTGGTACATGTGGCTGCACTCGTTGCGCTGGCTCGGCAAAGGCATCGAGGCCGGTGCGAACGGCGACCGCACAGCGCTCACCCACACGCTGGCGATCATCCACGACTGGGTCCAGGACAACCCGTACAGCTGGAAGGGCGACGTCGGCGCGTGGGAGGCGACGATGCACCGCACCAACGTGCTGCTGTGCGCCCGCCAGGCCGTCCTCCGCGGGATGCACGTCAGCAAACTGCCCACGCAGTACGCCTGGCTCGACAAGTCGCTCATCGACCACGCGCAGTTCATGATCGTGAACTGGAGCGGCCAGTCGAACCACGGCACCGACGAGAGCATCGCGCTGTTCGGCGTCGGCTGCACGCTCAAGCGGCCCGAGCTGAAGACGCTCGCGGTCGAGCGCCTGACCCAGGCGATCACGACCGCGATCGACCCGCAGGGCTCGACGAACGAGCAGTCCGTCGGGTACGCGATGTTCAACTACCTGCTCTGGGGCCGCGCCATGACCGCCCTGCAACGCTGCGGCTCCGACCCCGGCCAGGTGATCGACCAGCGCCGCGCCGCGCTGTCCGAGTGGCTGGCGCTCGCGACCAAGTCCACCGGTGAACTCCAGCAGGTCGGCGACGCCGTCAAGCAGAAGCCGACCGGCGCGGCGGGTACGGCGCTGGACTACGTCGCCTCGCTCGGCAAACGCGGGACGCGACCGTCGAAACGCGTCGCGGTGTACGACGCCGGGTACGTGTTCGGGCGGACCGGCTGGGGCGGGACGCGCCCGTTCGCGCAGGAGTCGACGTACAGCATCCGGTACGGCGCGGCGCGCACGCTGCACGGGCACGACGACCACATGTCGGTCACGTACTCGTCCCACGGCCGCGACGTACTGATCGATCCGGGCCACTCCGGGTACCAGCTCGACAAGTGGCAGGCGTGGTCGAAGAGCCAGGCCGCGCACAACGTGATGACGATCCCGTCCGCCGAGACCGCATCCGTCGCCACCCAACTTGTCCGCGCGTCGATCACGCCGACCTGGGAGTCGTACTCGCTCGCCGACTCCCCCGCGCCGGGCGTGACCCGCAAGCGCGACGTACTGGTACTGAAGGAGCCCGATCTGATCATCACGCTCGACCGCGGCCAGGCGACCGAGGACCAGCGGTACGAAACGCTCTGGCATCTCGCACCCGGTCTGAAGGTGACCGTCCAGTCCCCCACCACCGCGGTCGCCACCGCACCCGGCTCGAAGACGTCCCTCCTGCAGATCCCGTACCAGCAGCAACCGGCGAAGGACGCGATCACCGTGGTCGAGGGCCAGCAGGACCCGGTGCAGGGCTGGTACTACCCCGACATCTTCCACCGCGCATCGGCCCCGGTCGTCAAGTTCAACCGCACCGGCACCGAGGCGACGATCCTCTCCGCGATCGTCCCGACTGCCCCGACCGAGGCAGTCACCTACAAGACCCGCACCACAGCCGGCCTCTTCTTCGTCGACCTCACCGTCGGCGCCCGCAAGACGACCATCCGGGTCTCCCCGGACGGCCGACTCACCCGGATCAGCTGATCTGCTCGACCCGGACCGTCTTCCGGGCCTCGTTCTGGAACGCGTCGCGCGGGCTTTGGACCGAGGCCAGGGACACAATGTCGCGGCCGTAGAAGAACGACACCAGCCAGATCGCCAGCACCCGCATCTTGCGGTCCCAGGTCGGCACCGCGAGGACGTGGTACCCGCGGTGCATCAGCCACGCGAGCAAGCCCTTGATGACGATGCCCTTGTACTGGAAGATCCCGGACCCGAGCCCGAGCGTCGCGATAATGCCGAGGCTGTGGTGCACGTAGTCCTTCGGTTCCTTCCCGCGCAGCGACCGCAGCAGGTTCTTCGCCAGCACCTTCCCCTGCCGTACGGCGTTCTGCGCGTTCGGCACGGTGTACCCGGTGCCCGTCGCGAGGTCCGGCACGGCCGCGTCGTCGCCGGCTGCCCACGCGTCCGGGATCACCTCGTCCGCCGTACCGATCCGCAGGTCCGCGCGCACCTGCACCAGCCCGCGCTCGTTGTGCGGCAGATCCGTGTGGTTGCGCAGCAGCCGGGTCGCGGCGTTGCCGGCCGTCCAGACGATCAGCTCCGAGTCGAACTCCGAACCGTCGGACAGTACGACGTGACCGTCGTCGGCGGACGTCATCGTGGTGTTCAGGTGCACCACCGCGCCGCGCTTCTCGAAGTTCTCCACGACCCACTGGCCCGGCTTGTCGCTCACCTCGGGCAGGATCCGCCCGGACGCCTCGACCAGGTGGAACGCCAGGTCGCTCTCGGACAGCTCCGGGTACTTCTTCAGCAGCGCCCGCGCCAGCGAGAGCAGCTCCGCCATCCCCTCGACCCCGGAGAACCCGCCGCCCACGAACGTGACCGTGAGCAGCTTCCGCCGCCGCGGCCCCGGCTCCAGCCCGGCCGCCTCGTCGAACGCGGTGAACAGCCGGTCCCGGATCGCGACCGCTTCCTCGACGTGCTTCATCCCGATCGCCCGCTCCGCGACCCCCGGGACGTCGAAGGTCCGCGTCACCGCGCCCGCGGTCACCGCGATCACGTCGTACGCCATCGTGTAGGTCTCGCCCTGCGCGGGCCGGATCGTCACGGTCCGGTCGGCGTGCGAGATGCCGACGACCATCCCGGCCACGATCTTCGTCCGTCGGAGGTTCCGCCGCAGCGAGACCGCCGCGTGCCGTGCCTCGACCGATCCGGCCACCACCTCGGGCAGGAACGGCTGGTACGTCATGTACGGCCGCGGGTCCACCACGACCACCTCGGCCTCACCGCGCCGCAGCTTCTTCTCCAGCCGCCAGGCCGTGTAGAACCCGGCGTACCCGCCGCCGACCACCAGGATCTTGCGCACCCTGAACTCTCCCTCCGCCGTCTCACCCACACGCTAGCGGAGTAGTCCGAGGACGAGCGACAGCGGCGGCCACGCCGTCCGGTCGCGGCGGACGACGGCCTGGGCGCGCATCCGGGGCTCCGGGTCACGGAGGCGGCGCAGCGAGATGCCGGTCGTCTTCGGGTGGGCGGCCGGCATCAACGCGACACCGAGGCCCGCGCCGATCATCTCCTGGACGAGCTGCAGGCTGTCGGCGCGCTGGGTCACCCGGGGCTCGAAGTCCGCCTGCGCGGCGATCGTACGGACGACCTGCTCGTCGGCGGTGTGCCGCGAGTTCACGATCCAGTCGCTGCCGGCGAACGCGGCGAGCACCTCGGCGGCGCTACCCGGCGTACGACGGGATCGGGACGGGACCGCCAAGCTCCATGAGGACTCCCAGAGAACCGTGGCGTCGAGCGCGGGACCGAGGCTCGCGGGGGCGAGGTTGTAGTCGTACGTCAAGGCCAGGTCGACCTGGTCGCGTTCGAGCATGGAGAGGGCGTCGGGGGGTTCCTGTTCCTGGATCTCCAGCCGGACGGCCGGGGGCAGGCGCGGTACGAGGGGTAGCAGGGTGTCGCGGATCGCGGTGTGGAAGGCGGCGATGCGGACCGTGCCGGCGGGTTCCGCGGCCGGGTCGAGGTCGGCGCGGGCGGCCTCGTGGGCGGCCAGGATCGTGACGGCGTGACCGGCGAGACGTCGGCCCGCGGGAGTGAGCCGGACGCGGCGGCCGTCGGGCTCGAGCAGCGGCGTGCCGACCTCCTTGGCGAGGGCAGCGAGCTGCTGGGAGACGGTGGACGTCGTCACGCCGAGGACGTCCGACACTGCGTGCATCGAGCCCAGCCGGGAGAGCGCGAGCAGGAGTTCAAGGCGGCGTACGTCCATTCATTAATCATGAATGATCTGTGCAGGATTCTCACGTGGACGCGAACGGCGTCGCCAGGCTTCACTGGACGGTATGCGCGCACGGAAGACCGGTATCGCGTTCGCGGTGCTGTCGATGACGATGGTCCAGCTCGGGCTGGCCGTCTCGGTCGGGCTGTTCGACCGGGTCGGCCCGGAGGGCGCCGCCTGGCTTCGTTTGGCCTGTGCGGGCGTGATCGTGCTGGTGCTGTTCCGTCCGCGACCGAGCGCGTTCGACCGGAACGCGTTCCTGGCCGCGGTCGGTCTCGGCGTCGCGACGGGTGGCGTGACCTTGCTGTTCATGGCCGCCGTGGCGCGGCTGCCGCTCGGGACTGCGAGCGCGTTGGAGTTCCTGGGTCCGCTGACGGTCGCCGTACTGCGGAGTCGCGGACGGCTGGTGTGGCCGGCGGTCGCGTTCGCCGGCGTACTGATCCTGACGCAGCCTTGGCACGGTGCGGTCGACGGGGTCGGCGTACTGCTCGCGCTCGGCGCGGCAGCCTGCTGGGCGGCATACATCGTGCTCACCCAGCACGTCGGCAGCAACGTCACCGGGCTTCAGGGCATGGGGGTGTCGCTGCCGGTCGCGGCCGTCGTGGCGACCGTCGTTGCCGGTCCGGCGACGATCCCGGTGCTGACCTGGCAGTTGGTGGTGATCGGGTTCGGCCTGGCGTTGCTGTTGCCGGTGATCCCGTTCAGCCTCGAGTACCTCGCACTCCGCCGCCTGGACGCGGGCGTGTTCGGCACGCTGATGAGCCTCGAGCCCGCACTGGCCCTGCTGATCGGCTGGCTACTCCTCGGCCAGTCCCCCACCCTGTTCCAAACCCTCGGCATCGCCTGCGTCATCACCGCAGGCATCGGCGCCGAGCGCGCCCAGGTGAATCAGCTCGCTGGCGTAGTCGCCGGTCAGGTCCAGGACGAGGCCCGCGGACATGAGTGCAGCGCCTGACAGCTCGCCGTACGTCCGCTCCGGATCGAGCCCACGGAGCCGGACCGGGTACGGCGCGGCGTCGTACTGCTGCGCCTCCCGATAGCAGAGGACCACCGTCTCGCGCCGGTCCGCGCCGACGTACTGGACGGCCGACACGCCCCGGCCCGGTTCGCCGACCTCCCGATCCACCTGCCGGCGACCACCAACATCATCGGCATCGCCAACGATCAGTCGGCCGCGCCCGACCTGGACCGCATCTCGATCAGCTGATCCGTGCCGAAGAACGGGTAGTGGTCACCCTCTGGAGCCGCTCGGACAACAGCTTTTGGGGCACCACCACCCGTTCTTCGGTGCGCGCGCTACGCCCGTGTCTGGCTCAGCATGCTTCGGAGGGCCTCGGTGTCGACGTTGGCGCCGAAGGGCTCGGTGCCTGGTTCCAGGCGTTTGCCTTCGGGGAGCGGGCCGATCAGGACCGGGTCGAAGCCGAGGGCGTCGACCAGGTCGGCCACCTCGGCGGCGTCCTCGGAGGTGCCGGCCACGGCGATGGCCCTGCGGTCGGGGGATCCGGTGGGGCGTGGGCCTTCGTCGAGGTCGTGGTAGCCCATGTGGTTGAAGGCCTTCACGACGCGGGAGTCGGGCAGGAACTCCTGCACGATCTCCGACGACGACGTCCGCGGGTCGGTGAGGTCGTCGCGGATGCCATCGACCTCCCACCAGTAGTTCATCGCGTCGACGACGAGCTTGCCGCGCAGTTCGTTCACCGGGATCGTCCGGTACTTCCCCAGCGGCAGCGCCAGGATCACCACGTCCGCCCCGGCCGCCGCCTCGGCGGCGGTCACCGCGACCGCGCCGGGCGTCACGACCTCGACGATCAACGCGATCTTCGAGACGTCGCCCGACCCGGCGATCAGCACCTTGTACCCGGCCGCGACCGCCAGCCGCGCCAGCACAGTGCCGACCTTGCCGGCGCCAAGGATCCCGACCGTCACCGGGCGGTCGGCACCAGTGTCGGCGCTGGTGGTCACTTCGACTCCGCCAGGATCTCGCGGACCAGCGGGACCACCTTCGTCCCGTACAGCTCGACCGCCTTCAGCCGGGCGCTCGTCGGCAGCGGGCCGCCCGAGTAGATCAGGTCGAACCGCTTGGCGTCGATCGCCCGCACCGCCCCGGCGATCCGGCGCGCCACGGTCTCCGGCGAGCCGACGTACATCGACCCGTGCAGCACCTCGGACTCGAACTCCTCGCGCTTCAACGGCGGCCAGCCGCGCAGCGCCCCGATCCGGTCCCGCATCACCTTGTACGGCGCGAAGTAGATCTCCTTCGCCTCCTCGTCGGTGTCCGCGACGAATCCCGGCGAGTGCATCCCGACCGGATGCGCCACGGTCCCGAACTGCTCCGCGGCCCGCTGGTACAGGTCGACGTACGGCGCGAACCGCTCCGGCGAGCCGCCGATGATCGCGAGCATCAACGGCAGCCCGTAGAACGCCGTCCGCACCACGGACTGCGGTGATCCGCCGACGCCGACCCAGGTGGTCAGCCGGCCGGACTCGGTCTTCGGGTAGACGTCCTGGTTGTCCAGCGCCGCCCGGACCGTGCCTTCCCAGGTCACCGGCTTCTCGTCGAGCAGCCGCACGAACAGCTGGAGCTTCTCCTCGAACAGCTTGTCGTAGTCGGCCAGGTCGTATCCGAACAACGGGAACGACTCGGTGAACGACCCGCGCCCGAGGATCACCTCGGCGCGTCCGTTCGACAACGCGTCCACGGTCGAGAACCGCTGGAACACCCGGACCGGGTCGTCCGAGCTGAGCACGGTCACGCCCGAGCCGAGCTTGATGTTCGACGTCCTGGTGGCGATCCCGGCGAGCACCGTTTCCGGTGACGAGATCGAGAACTCCGGCCGGTGGTGCTCGCCGAGCGCGATCGCGTCCACACCGATCTCGTCGGCCAGCACCGCCTCGTCCACCACCTGCCGGATCGCGGCGGCGGCGCTCACCGGCGCACCGTCGTCGTCCACCGGGATGTCCCCGAAGGTGTCGAGCCCGAAGGCGACCTCGGTCATGTCTGCACGCTCCTGTTCAGTCCCAGCAAGTCTAGGTTGACATGTCAACACCAGAGCAGGCGGGGTTCATTCCCAGTGCCGCAGCTTGTCCGGGTTCCGCACGATCCAGACCGCCGCGACCTTCGCGCCGGTGACCTGCAGGCTGACCACGGCGACGACCCGGCCGGCGGCCCGCAGTACGACGCCCGGCTGCCCGTTCACCGCCTCGACGGTCAGGTCGACACCCGGCACGACCAGCTCGGTCACCCGCCGGGCGACCTCGTTCGGGCCGTGGCTCCGGCCGGGCGTGACGACCCGTCCGCCGCCGTCGCTGACCGCGACGACCTCCTCGGTCAGCAGGCTCCGCACCGCACCGGCGCTGCCAGCGGCCAGGCCTCACCCTCCGGTGGCGTGCCGGCGGCCTGGAGCTCCAGGTCCGCCTCGACCTCGACGCCCAGCTCGTGCAGGAACTCGGGCTCGCTCATCGGGCCGCGTACCACTCGTCGTAGTGCAGCTCGCCCAGCGTCGCCTCGCCCACCGGGACCAGGCTGCGCTCGGTCAGCTCGGAGCCGAAGTACCTCGCGTGGACGTCGGCCACCACCTCGCGGGGGTCGCCGCGCTCAGCGAGCGCCTTCCGGAAGAACTCGTCCATCCGGTACTCGTCCGGCCCGGCGATGTCGATCCGCGCGTTCAGCGGCGCGCCGACCGCGACCTTGCCGAGGTTCTTCCCGACGTCCACGGCCGCGATCGGCGCCCAGGCGACCGGCGCGATGTGCACCTTGCCGTCGTCCCAGGTGCCTTCGTCCGCGATCGCGCCGACGAACTCCATGAACTGCGTCGCGTGCACCAGCGAGAACGGGATCCCGGAGCCCTTGATCAGCTCCTCCTGGGCGATCTTGGCGGCGAAGTAGTGGTTGTCGGCCAGCCGCTCGGTGCCGACGATCGAGATCCCGAGGTGGTGCCGGACCCCGGCCGCTTCCTCGGCCCGGAGCAGGTTCGACGTCGAGGTGCGGAAGAACTCCAGCACCGGACCGGCCTCGAACGACGGCGAGTTCGCCACGTCGACCACGACGTCGGCGCCCTTCAGCACCTCGGCCAGTCCTTCACCGGTGATCGTGTTGACGCCGGTGTTCGGCGCGGCCGGCTCCGCCTCGTGGCCGTGCTCGGTGAGCTGCGCCACCAGTTTCGTACCGATCGGACCGGTGCCACCGATCACGACGATCTTCATCGCGAGGTCCCTTCGCTTGTTGTGTCCTGTCAAGAGATAAGACAGGGCAGCCGCTCCGGTTGTGACAGCCAAATCCGGAACGCTAGGACGTGAGCGCGGCGAGGTTCTTCAACGTTGTCTGGAGGACCTCGGCGATCGGTACGTCGGCGGGCGCGCTGATCCAGCGCTCGAACGAGACCCGGAACACGGCGACCCCCGTCTCGGCGGCCAGCGCGGCGACGTCCGGGGCGACGCCGCGGTCGAGCAGGCCCTGGGTGAGCGCGGTGGTGAGCGTCGCCATCTTGATCAGCTCGCGCTCCCGCAGCTCCGGCGTCGACATGATCACCGCGGCCCGACGGCGCGAGTACTCCCGGCGGATGGCGTCGAAGAAGTCGGCCGACGCGAGCACCGCGGTCGTCGTCGCCGCCATCGGCGTCGCGTCCGCCGGTGCGGCCGCGAGCGCGGCGACCATGTGTTCCTGCAGCAGCTCGGAGCCGGCGAACAGTACTTCGCGCTTGTCCGCGAAGTGCCGGAAGAACGTCCGCGCGGTGACCCCGGCCCGATCGGCGATCTCGGCGACGGTCGTGCCGTCGTACCCGCGCTCGGCGTACAGCGCCATCGCGGCCTCTCGCAGCCGCCCGGCCGCGTCCGGCTCCCACCGTCCCATGCGGTCGATCCTAGCCGATGTCATCGAGTGACATCAGGGTGTAGCATCGGTGATGTCAGTCAATGACATCACTTCCGGAAGGACAGTCATGCGCGTATTCATCACCGGAGCGTCCGGGCACGTCGGCTCGGCGCTGGTCCCGGAGCTCTTGCACAACGGTCACCAGGTGCTCGGCCTGGCCCGGTCGGACGAGTCGGCGAAACGGCTCACCGACTGGGGCGCCGAGGCGGTCCGCGGCGACCTGCACGACCTCGACCGGCTGCGGGCGGCGGCCGCAGCGGCCGACGGCGTCGTACACCTCGCGTTCCGGCACGACGCAATGGTCGTGGGCGACCTGGCCGGCGCGGCGGAGTCCGATCTCGCCGCCCTGCAGGCGATCGGGGACGCCCTGGCCGGCACCGACAAGCCGCTCGTCAGTACGTCGGGCACCGGCATGCTGGCGGGCAGCGTCCACGGCCGCACCGCGACCGAGGCGGACTACGACCCGAACGGCGGCTACCGCATCGACGCCGAGAACTTCGTCGTCGACCTGGCCGGCAAGGGCGTCCGTACGTCGGTCGTCCGGCTGCCGGCGATCACCCACAGCCGCCTCGACCTGCACGGGTTCGCCCCGTCGCTGATCTCGTTCGCCCGGCGCAACGGTTTCGCGGCGTACGTCGGCGACGGCACGAACCGGTGGCCGGCGGTCCACACGCTCGACGCGGCCCGCGCGTACCGGCTCGCGCTGGAGTCGGCGCCCGCGGGCAGCCGGCTGCACGCCGTACAGGACGAAGGCATCGAGTTCCGGACCATCGCGGAGGCCATCGGGCGCGGGCTCGACCTGCCCGCCCGTTCGGTCACGTCCGGCGAGGCGGCGCAGTACATCGGCTTCCTGAGCCAGTTCGCGGAGATGGACAACCCGACGTCGGCGGCCCGGACGAGTGAGCTGCTCAACTGGCAGCCCACCCACCCGGACCTGCTCGCCGACCTCGCGGAAGGCTTCTACTTCAAGGAGAACTAGCCCTTCAGGACCGGCGCGACGGTCTTCGACTTCGAGCCCTCGTACGCGGCCAGCAGGATGCCGAGGACGGCGATGCCTTCCTCCTCGGTGTGCAGCGGGCGCTGCTTGCCGGCGAGGGAGTCGGCGAAGTGGCCGATCTCGGCGACGAACGTGTCGACCGGCTCGAACTCGAACGTCTCGGTCTCGCCGGAGCGCAGGCGGTACGAGAGCGACGTACCGTCGCTGGTCAGTGAGCCCACCTCGCCGACCGCGGAGAACCGCTCGGTGGACTCGGCCGGCTGATAGGCCCAGCTGGTCACGAGCTGGCCGACGACTCCGTTGTCGAAC
Organism: Kribbella sp. NPDC059898; assembly: GCF_042730855.1. NCBI lineage: Bacteria > Bacillati > Actinomycetota > Actinomycetes > Propionibacteriales > Kribbellaceae > Kribbella > Kribbella sp. NPDC059898. The sequence continues at coordinate 241,872 of NZ_JBHWKR010000012.1, read as the reverse complement.
CTGATCAGCACCTGCGCGGAGTCCTCGCCCTCCATGAACTTCAACCGGTGCGTGGAGAGCATGGCGGTCGCTTCGACCGGCATACCGCCGGCCAGGTGCAGCATCAGATAGGTGGGGTGGTACCCGGTGTCAATGAGCTCGCCACCGCCACTCGTCTTGCTGCTCGCCCGCCAGCCCATCGTGCTCGGGTCGAAGTCGTTGTAGAAACTGTCGGTCGTCCGTACCTCGTAGACGGTGCCGATCGTGCCGCCCTGCAACAACTCGCGCGCCTTCGCGACGGCCGGCATGAACAGCTGGTTGTGCGCGCACATCAGCGTCACACCGTGCTCGGTGACCGCCTTGCGGACATCAGCCGCCTCGTCGGCGGACAGGCACAGCGGCTTCTCGCAGAGGATGTGCTTGCCTGCATCGGCGGCCGCGACGATCGCGTCCCGGTGCAGGTGGTGCGGCAGGCAGATGTCGACCGCGTCCAGCTCCTCGTTGGCGAGCATCTCCTTGTAGTCGGTGTACGCCGCGGCGCCCAACTCCTCGCCACGCTTCTTCGCGGTCTCTTCCACCGCATCGGCCACCGCGACCACACCGATCTTGTCGGAGTGTGCTCGATACCCCTTGATATGCGCCGAGGCGATCCCACCCGCGCCGATCAACCCAACCTTGATCATCTGCTACTCCTTGTAGGAAATCACTTGGTTGGACTCGGCCGCCGCGTTCGCAGCCACCACCAGACGAGTCAGCTCGACTGCACGCGCGATGTTGTCGTCCGCCCGGGTGCCGTTGGTGATGTGATCGACCCATTGCGCGAACGCGTCCGGCGCATGCTCGGGTACGTCGACCTGCTCGCCGTTCACCAGCAGCACGTTGCCGGCGTCGGTGTACGTCAGCGTCCCCTCGGTCCCGAACAGCTCGATCGTGAACGGGTTGTTGCTCGCGAACCCGGCCTCGATCACGCCGATCCGCTGATCGCCGTACCCGGCCACCACGACAGCGTTGTCCTCCAGCCCGCGCCCGGCGATCGAGCGGTACGTCGCACTCACCGTCTCGGGTTGCGCGCCGAGGAACAGCTGGGTCAGGTACACCGGGTGGCAGCCGAGGTCGGTGAGCGCGCCGCCGATCGCGGCCTTCGGCTCGAAGAACCGCTGCGGCAGCCAGCCCTCCTTGCCGTCGCGGCCGATCGCGCCGTCGTGCGACAGGCGGACCCGGCCGTACGTCAGCGTGCCGAGCGTGCCCTTGTCGAGTACTTCGCGGATCGCCGTCGTGTAGCCGTGGTACAGCCTGGGCAGTGAGACGACCAGCTTCACGCCGGCGGCGTCGGTGGCGGCGACGATCTCCTCGGCCTCGGCGACCGTCGGCGCCAGGACCTTCTCGGTGAAGATGTGCTTGCCGGCCTGGGCCGCCCGCACCATCACGTCGCGGTGTACGTCGGTCGGCGTCGTGATCACCACGCCGTCGAGATCGTCGCGCGCCAGCAGCGCGTCCAGGTCGTCGACGTACTCGGCACCGAACCGCTCGGCGCCTTCGCGGCCACGGTCGGCGTCGTCGTCCCAGACGGCCACCAGGTCCGTCCCGGGATGCGCCTGGGCCTGTCTCGAGTAGTCGCCGGCATGCACGTGCCAGAAGCTGAGCGTCGCGATCTTCAGTGGATTGGACACGCTGGTCCTCCTCAGTGGAAACCTGCGGAAACGTTTCTGATCGACCGTCGGCAGATCACGGTACAACGTTGTCAGGAGTCCGCAACAGGGTTCTTCCGGGGGCGTTCACACGCTGAGACCCGCGCGCAGTCCGGGTGCTTATAGTTATCCAGGAGACCAGGATTAGGAGTCGCGGATGAGCGAGGAGCCGGCCGGTGGGGATCTGTCCCGGTTGCGCCAACTGAACGCGACCGCCGTCCTGCGGGAGTTGCGCGGAAATCAGCCGCTGACGCTCACCGAACTGTCGAAACGCACAGGACTGTCGCGCGCTTCCACCGAGGATGTCGCGCGGGACCTGTTCGGGCGCGGGTGGCTGGCCGAGGTGGCGCCTGCTGCCGGCACGGTTGGCCGGCCGGCGCGGCGGTACCGCTTCAACTCCGGCGCCGGGCGTTTGCTCGGGGTCGACGTGGGCGGGCACAAGGTCCTCGCGCTGGTGACTGACCTCGACGGGGAGGTGCTCCAGCAGGCGCGGGTCGAGGTTCCCGCAGATGCGGGGCGTCGGGAACGGCTCGCCGCGGTCGACGCCTGCATCACCAAGGCGCTCGACGGGACGACGCAGATCTGGGCGACCGGGGTTGCGACCACCGGGCTCGTGGACGGGACCGGGAAGGTGATGCTGTCGGACTCGTTGCCGGAGTGGAGTGGGGTCGATCTGGCGGCGCACGTACGGCGGCTGGTGCCGGGGGCGGTGCGGGTGGAGAACGACTGCAAGCTCGCGGCGCTGGCGGAGACGTGGCGTGGGGTGGCGCGGTATGCGAAGGACGTCGTGTTCCTGCTCGCCGGGCTGCGCACCGGGGCCGGGCTGATCATCGACGGGAAGCTCCACCGCGGGTTCGCCAACTGGTCCGGCGAGATCGGCGCCCTCCCCGCCGCCGGCTGGCAGCAAGCCCCACAGCATCTCCACACCTGGCTCGAGAACAACCCACCAACCACCCAACGCCCCGCAGAGGCGGGCGCGGGTGGGGTGGGTGGGGGGTTGGTTGATGGGTTTGAGCGGGTGTTCGGGGCTGCTCGGGCGGGTGACGGGGCCGCTCGGGGGGCGGTGGAGCGGTATGTGCAGGATCTGGCGGTCGGGGCGTCCGCGTTGGTGTTGACGCTGGATCCGCAGTTGGTGGTGATCGGGGGTGGGTTCTCCCGGTCGGCGGACGTGATGGTGGAGCCGTTGCGGCGGGAGTTGGAGCGGTGGTGTCTGCGGACGCCGGAGATCCGGGTGTCGGCGTTCGCGGACGAAGGGGTGGCGCTGGGGGCGGTCCGGCTGGCGCTGGACGAGGTGGAGGCGGCCATCACCGACGGGCTCAGACCTTGACATAATTTCCCTGGACTCCATGATTATCCTATCGCCACGCCCAGCGAGAGGAAGCATCATGATGCGTCCGTTCCGCCTGTCCACCACCCTCGCCACCCTCGGCGCGCTGCTCGCCGCCGTCGTCACGACCCCGGCACACGCCACCATCAGCGGCGCCGGCGCGACCAACACCGCCACCACGGTCACCTACCACTTCACCTACACCGGCACCCCGCAGTACCTCCGGACGTACGTCGACACCGACCGGAACCCGTCCACCGGTTACGCGCAGGCAGGGATCGGCGCCGGTGATGCCGACCTGGTGTTCCAGGGGGAGGCTCCGCTCGACACGTCCGCGAAGTACACGCAGACCTACACGTCCGCCGGCGGCGTCACCTACACCCCGTCGACCGACAACTTCGCGAACCCCGAGCGCGGGCTCTACCACCACACCGGCGACTGCGACAAAGCCGACTTCTCCCAGGCCACCCTGGAGAGCTACCGCACCGCCCAAGGCATCTCGCTGGTGATGTGCGTCTTCTACCTCGCGGACTACAAGAACGGCCCGATCGCCCAGTCCGCCCTCGACCACCTGCGACAACAGATCGACACCGTCCGCGCAGCCGGCCTGAAGATAGTGCTCCGGTTCGCCTACACCACGTCGACCACCGGTGACGACACCACCAAGGACCGCGTCCTCCAGCACCTCGACCAACTCGCGCCGTACCTGACCGCCGGTCAGGACGTCATCGCCGTCGTCCAAGCAGGCCTCATCGGCGCCTGGGGCGAGTGGTACTACACGCAGAACTTCGGCAACGCCGGCACGATCTCCAGCACCGACTGGGCGAACCGCAAGGCCGTCACCGACAAGCTCCTCAGTGTCGTCCCGAGCAACCGGATGATTCAGCTCCGTACGCCGAAGTTCAAGCGCACCATGTACTCAACCACCGCCGTCCAGCCGTCCGACGCCTACAACGGCTCGGCGCTGTCCCGGATCGGTCATCACAACGACTGCTTCCTCGCCAGCCCCGACGACTTCGGCACGTACGAGAACACCTCCGTCGAGTACCCGTACCTGCAGGCCGACACGACGTACGTCGCCATGGGCGGCGAGACCTGCGGCACCAACCCGCCGCGGTCGCAATGCCCGACCGCGACCACCGAGCTCGCGCAGTTCCACTGGTCGTTCCTCAACACCGACTACGAGCCGAACGTCCTCAGCTCCTGGAACACCGGCGGCTGTCTCGCCGGCATCACCAAGAACCTCGGCTACCGCTTCCGCCTCGAGTCCGGCACCTACCCCGCCACCGCGACGAGAGGCGGCAGCCTGCCGATCTCGTTCACGGTCCACAACGACGGCTACGCGACGCCGTTCAACCCCCGCAACCTCGAGCTGGTACTGCGGAACACGTCCACCGGCAGCACCTACAAGCTCCCGCTCACCGCGGACCCACGCCGCTGGACCGCCGGTACGTCGACCACCGTCGACCAGACCGTCACCGTTCCGGCCACCGTCCCGGCAGGTTCGTACGACCTGCTGCTCAACCTGCCGGACCCACTCCTGTCCACTCGCCCCGAGTACTCGATCCGCCTCGCGAACCAAGGCACCTGGGACGCGGCGACCGGGATGAACTCGCTCCTGCACACGCTCACTGTCAGCTAGGAGATCCGATGAGACGGCTCGTCACAGCCCTCGCAGCACTCAGCCTGCTGCTACCGGCTCAAACCGCACTCGCACACGACAACGGCACGACCCGCACCTACACCACGAGCGACGAGGTGATCGCCAACCAGGAGCGCGGCTTCTACCATCACGCCGAGACGCACTACTACGCCGACAACTCCGGCTACGTCCCGCTGGACGTCACCAAGCTGCGCACCTTCCGCACGCAGGAGCACATCACCCAGATCCTCCGGCTGTTCTACCTGGAGAAGTTCGCGAAGCAGGACGTGATCGACAAGCACTACCTCGACCTCATGCAGGCCGACTTCACTACAGCACGGGCCGCCGGCGTGAAGATGATCGTCCGGTTCGCGTACGCGCTGCCCGGTGCCGGCTGGCCGCCGCCCACGCCGTACGGCGACGCTCCGGTGTCCCGCGTCCTCCAACAGATCAAGCAGCTCACACCGATCCTGCGGGCGAACTCCGACATGATCGAGGTCGTCCAGTCCGGGTTCGTCGGGCTCTGGGGCGAGGGGTACTACACCGACTACTTCTCGAACCCGGCGGACCCGAGCCAGGTCTCGGACCAGAACTGGGCGGACCGGAAGGCCGTCGTCGACGCGCTGCTCCAGGCGCTGCCGAAGGACCGGATGGTGCAGGTGCGGACGCCGTACATGAAGCAGCGGATGTACGGCGTACCGACCGGGACCGCGGGTGGTCTCACCGCGGCGCAGGCGTACAACGGGTCCGCGGTCGCGCGGATCGGGCAGCACAACGACTGCTTCCTGGCGAGCGACGACGACTTCGGGACGTACCTGAGCGACCCGATCGAGCTGGACAAGCAGTTCGTTGCCCAGGACACCAATTACGTGCCGGAGGGCGGCGAGACCTGCGGCGTGGACGCGCCGCGGTCGGAGTGGCCGTCGGCGGCGGCCGAGATGGCGCGGCTGCACTTCTCGTTCCTGAACATCGAGTACCACCCGGACGTGCTGGCGAGCTGGGGCTCGAACCTCGAGATCGCGAAGCAGAAGCTCGGGTACCGGTTCGCGCTCACCCAGAGCACCGTGAGTCAGTCGCATGGCAATGTCCAGGTCAACCTGCAACTGCGGAACGACGGGTGGGCCGCGCCCTACAACCCGCGGCAGGTGCAGCTCGTGTTCCAGAACAGCAAGCACACGTTCAAGTACGACGTCACCGCCGATCCCCGCCGCTGGAGCCCCGGCGCGCCGATCTCCCTGAACTGGGCGGTGAAGGCTCCCCCGGTGCCAGGGACCTACAAGGTGTTGCTCAACGTGGCTGATCCGAAGCTTCAGGGACAGGGCCGGCTACCGGGTTCCAGCGAGACGTACAACGCGGTGTACGCCGTACGTTTCGCGAACAACGGAACCTGGCAGCCGGCCACTGGCTACAACGATCTACAGCAGACGGTGACTATCGGATAGGTGCCCAAGGCCCATAAGGATCGCCCGGGGCCTGGTTCCGGGTCCACCACTTGGCCTGGTAGCGCTTGTCCTTGTTGAGCACCACGTCGCCCTTCTCGAAGATCCTGGACGCGGTCCACAGCGTGGTCCCGTCCTCGGTCATCGCGAGCTCCTGCCAGGCGCCGTACGGATCGCCCGGCGTCTGGCGGACGCTCGCCCAGGGAGCCAGGTACGGCTTGCCCTGGTACGAGACCTTGTCGCCGGCCTTGTACAACGTCTTCGCGTTCCAGGCCGGCGGCAGGTTGACACTCACGCTCACAGAGCCCTGCGCAGCCTCGAACGTGTCGCTGCCCGAGTACGACGCCGTCAGCGCGTGCACGCCCGCGGCCAGCCCGACCGGAAGCGTGAACGTCGCCTTGCCCGCGGTCACCGGTGCGGTCCCGCGCACCTTCGAGCCCTCGAGCAATGAGACCGTCCCGTCCACCGGCAGGTTCCCGGCGGTGACGTTGACGGTCACCTTGGCCGCCGTACCCCACGGCACCGACACGGCCGGAGCCGTCACCGTCGGCTGGCCCTTGCGGGTCCGGAACACGGCCGGCTGCGCGACCGCCGTACCGTCGTCCGCACTGCGAGCTGTGACGATCCAGCCGTACGACGTCGCCGGGTTCAGCCCGGTCCACGTCGCGGTCGCCGTACCGTTGGCGGACACCGTGTCGGTGCCGACCACGCCGTTCGGGACGTACGCGGCCAGCGAGTCGGTGCTGAACGACGTCTTCCGCGTGGTCAGGTCGACCGGCAGCGTGAGGTTGTCCTCGGCACCGTTGTAGCGCGGCTTCGTCTGGCTGCCGTCCTGGCGGATGTCGTACTCGGTCGCCCCGAAGTTGTTCAGGAACGGCGAGTACGTGTCGATGTGCATCTCGGCCCGCTTCACGTCGAACTGCAGCAGCCGCAGGAAGCTCGCCCCGAACTGCAGGCGGTCCGTCGCCTTGTGGTCCGGCGTACCGTCACCGTTGACGTCGATGTTGCCCGAGGCATCGACCAGCGACGGCCACAGGTCACCCGCGGGCACCGTGTAGAACTGGTAGTCCGCGAGCAGCTCGACGACATCGTGCGCGACCGTGACGCCGATCTTCGACTTCAGGTTGGTGCCGACGCCGTGCTCGTGACCGGCCAGCACCAGGAACACGTTCGGGTTCGCCTCGACGACCTGCTTGTACAGCGGCGAACCGTCCGGCGACGAGAACGCCGCGCCACGGCCGTCCGGGTTCGTCGACGGACGCAGGTAGTCGTGGGACAGCAGGATCCCGTTGCGGTCCTTGTACCGCTTGAAGATCGAGTCGGCCCAGTTGGCCTCCTGCGGCGTCACGCCGTACGACAGACCGACCGCGACGAAGTCCAGCCCACCGGCCGAGAACAGCACGTAGTTGTTCTGGTTGTCCTTGCCTGGGGTGATCGACCCGTCGGCGTTCACCTTCTCGTCCCAGGCGTGGTACTCCGCACCGGCCGGCCAGCCCTTCGCGACCTCCTGGTACCGCTCCGCGCTGAATGTCTTGCTGAACCGCGACGCCGGACCGGTCTCGACGCCGAGCTGGTTGTCGTGGTTACCGGCGATGACCTGGTTGACGACACCCTTCTTGTCCAGGATCTCCTGGTACGACGACGCGAGCGCGAGCTCCTTCTCGACCTCCTCGTTCAGCCCGGGCCGCTGCAGCGAGCCGTCCGGGTTCTTCGCCAGCGGGTCGTAGTAGTCGTTCTCGATGATGTCGCCGGTGTGCGCGGCGTACTGGATCTTGCGGCCCGCACTGTTGTCGGCGATCCACTGCACCTCGTTGCTGTACGCCGCCGCCCAGATCGCCTGCTCCTCGGCCGTCATCACGTCCGACGGCTCCTTGACGCCGTCCCAGTCGTCGTACGTCCCGCCCGCGGCACCCTCGGTCAGGTACTGCGTGTCGGTGAAGTGCGCGATCGAGAAGTCGTACGACGCCGGATCCTCGAAGTGATCCTTGTCCTCCTGCGCCGAGGCGTCACGCGGCGACAGATCATCCGCGAACGGATCCTCCCCCGTCACCAGCACATGCACCACCCCACCATCCACAAACCGCGCCTCAACACCCGCGGTGAGCACCGTGCCCTGCCCAGCCACCCCACGCCCACTGGTCAAGACGACCCACTGCTTTGCACCAGAGTCCCAGGCCCTCAGAGCGACAACCCTCTTCGGATCAATCGTCCCCTCCCACCGCAACGTGCTCCCCGCCGCCGCCTTCAAGTCGTACCGCTGGAACACCACATCCCGACTGGACGCGGTATCAACAGTCCTCCCGTCCAACGGCTTGAGCGAGTTGACGTCGACGTTCTTGTCGTGTGCTACGTCGAGCGAATCCGGTACCTCAGCAGCCTCGCCCTGATAGCCCTGGACCGGAGTAACAACGTCGGCCTTCGTGAAGGTGGCGGTCAGGGGGACGCCGTTCTCGCCGGGGATCTTGGCGGACAGCTTCGCCGTCTGGTCGTTCACGCCGGTGACCGCGGCGCCCAGATCGGACGGTACGTCGGGGATGCTCGCGCTGGTGAAGTGGATCTCGCGGACGGCCGTGTTGCCGAGGGTGTCCGTGACCGTGACCGCGATCGTGTGCGCACCGGCCGGCAGCCCGTGCCCGATCTGGTCGCCCTGTTTGACCGGCTTGCCGTCGATCGTGATCGTCGGCGTACCGGCGAGACCGTTGGCGTCGTCGACGTTCACCATCAGCGCGACCGTGGAAGTGATCCGCTGTCCCGCGGCCGGGACGCTGTTCGTCACCGTCGGCGCCGAGTTGTCGACCGTGAAGTGCCGGGTCGCGGTCTTGTCCGCCACGACCGCCTCGATCGAATGCGCGCCGTCGGCGAGCGTGTTGGTGTCCACGTCCGCGCGCCGGCCGAGCGCCGCGAGCGACGACCCGTCCGTCGCGGTCACGTCGAACAGGATCGTCTTCCGCAGCTCCGCGTTGTGGCTCGACCCGCAGGAACCGTCGCCGAGGTAGACGGTCACCGGCGAGCCGGCCGGGTACGTCGCACTGCCGATCACCACGTTGCTCTCGGCAACTTCACGGGAGAGCAGCGTCGCCCTCGCGCCGTCCGGCGCGAGTTCGAAATCCCGGAGCGTGAAGTCGTCGTAGTTGTCGCAGCCGCCCGGCTTCGCACTGCCGTGGTCGGTGCCGGCCACGAACTCGATCACGTTGGTCCCCGGCACCAGCCACTCGTTCGGGAACGTGAGCTCGGCGGTCTCCTTCTCCCAGATCCCGAGGTCCAGCGGGATGCCGTTCACCAGCACCTTGTTGTCGTACCCGTTGTCCGAGCCGTTGCCGCCGACGTACATCCTGAGGTGCGCGTCGTTCCCGGCGCCGAGCGTGTCGATCGTCCGCGTGGTCGGCGCGTCCGCGATCGTGAAGTGGAACTCGGCCTCCTTGTTCGGCCCGCAGGTCCCGTCGCCGAGCGCGAGGATCGCGTCGTTCGTCGCCGCCTTGGTGGTCGTCGATCCGGTCGTGGTCAGCAGGTACGTCGTACCGCGCGTCACGGTTCCGGCCGCGCTCAACGTCGGCGTACTGATCTTGAAGTCGTCGTGGTTCGCGCAGGTGGCGCCGTTCAGCGTGCCGTTGTAGTCGCCGGTCTTCACCTGGACGACGTTGTCGCCGAGCTTGAGGTACCGCTGCGGCAGCTTCACGTTCGCGGTCTCGGCGCCGCTGACGCCGTAGTCGCCGCCGAGATCGACCCGGTGGCCGTTCACTAGCAGGTAGTTGTGGTACCGCGCCTCGGCCGAGTTGCCCGCCTCGACGGTGACGCCGAACGTCGCCGTACCGGCGGCCAGCGTCTCGTCGTTCCGCGCCGGGCTGCCGTCGATCGCGAGCGAGTCGACGCCGTGGTCGCTCCCCGACGGTATGGCGGCGATGACCGGCTGCTCGCCCTTGATCACGGTGCCGTCGGCCGGCGTGACCTTCGGGGCGCCGGCCGGCGCGTTGTTGACCTGGATCTTCGCGGTCGCGGAGGCACCGGAGGCGGTGGTCGCGACGATCGTGTGCTCGCCGTTGCCGAGCTTCGTGGTGTCCAGGTCCGTCCGGAGTCCCGCCGTACTGCCGGGCTCGCCGGTGACGATGAACGTCAGGTCCTGGGTCAGCAGGCGCTTCGAGCTGCCGCAGGTGCCGTCGCCGAAGCTGTAGCTGAAGTCGTTCTGCTCGCCGTCGACCGCAGTGCCGAGCAGGCTCAGGCCGAGGCTGCTGAGCGCGAAGTCGTCGTAGTTCGGGCAGCGGCCGCCCTCGCCGTACGGGAGGACCTCGTAGCCGACCGCGGCGGTGTTCGTGGTGTCGACCCAGGCCGCGCCCGCGTGCACGGTGACCGTGTTGGCGCCGGCGTGCAGCCACTCGCCCGGCAGGTCGAGCCGGCCGCTCTGACCGCCGGGGATGTCGGGGAAGAACACCTTCTCGGTACGGCCGTTGACGGTGAGGTAGTTGTGGTACCGGGCCTCGGTGCCGTTGCCGCCCATGTCGAACGCGAAGTGCGCCGTGCCGGCGGTCCTGTCCGCGTCGAGCTGCTGACCGTCGACCTTGAGAGCGACCACCGAGTCGTTCTCGGCCGACGGCTCGGCGGTGACGCTCTTCGTGCCTTCGAGGGTCTGGCCGTCGCGCACGTTCAGCGTCGGCGCGCCGGTCGACTCGGCGGCCGCGGCCGCTTCGGCGCCTGACGTGGTGGAGACGATCGCGGTACCGGAGCCCGCGATCAGCGCGGCGGCCAGGATCGCCGCCGCGGTTCTCAGTCGGTGCTTCATGCTGTGTTTCATGGCAGGGGAGACTCTCCTTCAATGGCGGTCAGAGGAGCTGTGCGACGGCGTACGCCGTCATCACGACGCCGGCCAGCGTGATGCCACCGGCGGCGAGCAGCGGCGCGACCCGGGTCGCGACGGACAACAGATGGTGCGAACGGCCGCCGCGCACCACGACGTTGCTCCCGGCAACAGCCAGCAGCCCGACGCCGAACAGTACGACGGCCATCCCGATCCCGAACGTGATCACCAGCAACAACGCGAACCCGGCCCGCCCGAGGAACAATCCCGCGACCAGCACCAGAAACGCCGACGGCGAAGGCGTCAACCCACCCGACACGCCCAACAGCACCAACCCCGGCCGCGAATGCCCGTGCCCATGACCGTGCCCATGACCGCGATGACGCCGATGCCGTCTGACCAACAAGATGCCAGTAGCAACAACCAGCAACCCGCCGATCAGTTGGAGGAAACCGGTGAGCTGCTCCATTCGTACGACATTCGACAGTGAAAGGAACGTCCACGCCACCGCTATCACAAGCACCGACAACGTATGCATGACGGCAACCGACCCACCCAGCCAGGCCGCGTCCCGCACCCGCCCCCGCTCCCCCACCAGGTAGGCCGCCGCCAAACTCTTCCCATGCCCAGGCATCACCGCATGCCCCGCCCCAGCCACGAACGCCAGCAGAAAAGCAACCGGTGCGATCCCCTCCGAATGCAGGAAACCTTCGAGCTGATCTGCATAGCTCATGCGGCTCGCCGCCTCGTGCGTCGTATGCCGACGACGCCCGCAGTTGCCAGGAGCGCCACGCCCACGGCCGCGCCTCCGACCGAGGCCAGTTGGGTCGCCGCGCTGCGGCCGAGGTGTTGTTCGGCGCCAAGCGTCCACTCGTGCCGCTCGGAGCCCTCGCCGTACACAGCCCGAGCGCCGTTCGGTCCGGTCGCCAGCGTCTTGTACGCCGGGTTCAAATCAGTCAGCGTCTTCACGGTCACGTCGACCGGGCCGACCGCTTCCGGGCACGTGTAGTCGATGGATACACCAGCCTTCGCCAGGTCAGCCACGGGCCGAAGCACACCCGGGCAGTCCTTCCCGCGACTCGCGACGGTGATCTGCCGCAGCAGGTACTCACCGAGCTTCGGCGACGGCGCGATCGCCGTACTGTCGGACGGCTGGTAGATCACCGCGCCGTCCAGCATCACCCGATCCTGTGGCAGCGCGCCGAGCGCGACGCCAAGCAGCGTCAGGTCGTCCAGCCCACCGACCTTCCACCGCACCTGGACGACGGAACCGTCGGCGCCGATCGCCACCGTCTGCGGATCGCCGAACGGATGCGCCGCCGCCGGCATCACCCCGGCCGGCGACAGCAACCCCACCACCGACAGGACCAGCCAGAACCTGCGCAAGCGTCATCGCTCCGAGTACTCGCGGTCCCCCAAGACACGCGCCACACGCAACCGCGCCGGACTCTGCCAACGCCCAGGCAACAAGCAGTCCTTCTCAGGTAGCTCTCAGGAAGCCGCCAGGTGAACGATTGACAAGCAGTAGATAGAACGATCGGTCTTGACAATGTCAGGCGCCGTACTGCAAGCTCAGTGGTGTACCGATCGTTCTATCTACTTTCAGTCGGGAGCAGGACCTGATGTCCACTTCATTCGAGACCGCCGGCCCGGCGGCCGTTGCCGCCGCAAGCACCAAGGCGTTGCGGACCCTCTACTTCACCCGGTTCGGGTTCGCCGTCGTGTGGGCGGTGCTGACGATGGCGATCGCCAAGACCATCAACCCGGCGGCCGGCGTACTGCTGGTGATCTACCCGCTGTTCGACGTCGCCGCGGCCGTCGTCGACTTCCGTACGTCGGGCAGCACCCGGCAGAAGTCGCCGCTCTACGTCAACATGGCCCTGAGTCTGCTCGCCGCCGTCGGGCTGGCGATCGCGGCCGCCTCCGGGATCCCCGCCGTACTGCGGGTCTGGGGCGCGTGGGCGATCACCGCGGGCATCGTCCAGCTGGTCCTCGCGATCCAGCGGTACCGGCTCGGTGGGCAGTGGCCGATGATCCTCAGCGGCGGCATCTCGGTGCTGGCCGGCGGCAGCTTCGTGCTGATGGCGGGCAAACCGGACCCGTCGCTCGGCACCGTGGCCGGGTACGCGATCCTCGGCGGCGTCTTCTTCCTGGTCTCCGCGATCCGCCTGCACCGCCTTGTCGGGAAGGCGAACTGACATGCCTCTCGACGTCGACGTCATTGTCATCGGCGCCGGACCCGTCGGCGAGAACGTCGCCGACCGGGTGGTGCAGGGCGGCCTGACGGCGGTGATCGTGGAGCGCGAACTCGTCGGCGGCGAATGCTCGTACTGGGCCTGCATGCCGACCAAGGCTCTGCTCCGCGACGCCGCCGCGCTCTGCGCCGCCCGCGCGCTGCCGGCCGCCGGCCAGGCTGTGACCGGCGCCCTCGACCCAGCCGCGGTCCTGGCCCGGCGCGACAGGTTCACCTCCAACTGGAACGACTCCGGCCAGGTCGACTGGCTCACCCAGGCCGGGATCACGCTGCTCCGCGGGCACGGCCGTATCACCGGCACCCGTACCGTCACCGTCACGCACGCCGACGGTACGTCGACAGCCGTGCAGGCGCGGCACGCCGTGGTGATCTCCACCGGCAGCAGCGCGTACCTCCCGCCCATCGAAGGACTGGCGGACGTGGCGCCGTGGACGAGCCGCGAAGCCGCTGCCGTCCGGACCATCCCGAAGCGGTTGGTAGTCATCGGCGGCGGGGTGGTCGGATCCGAGATGGCCACGGCGTTCAGCGCCCTCGGCTCGCAGGTGACGCTCGTCTCCCAGACCCGGCTGCTGCCCAGCGTGGAGCCCTTCGCCGGCGAGTACGTCGCCGATGGTCTCCGTACGGCGGGAGTGTCGCTGCACCTTGACGTCGATGCCACCGACGTACGGCGGGACGACGCCGGCGTGGTGCACCTGACCCTCTCCAACGGGCAGACCGTCGACGCCGACGAGGTCCTGGTCGCCACCGGCCGGACGCCGAACACCAAGGACATCGGTCTGGACCACGTCGGCCTCGCACCTGGAAGCTGGCTGCAGGTCGACGATGCGCTCGGTGTTCTCGACGACGCCGGAAGTCCAGTCGGTGACGGTTGGCTGTACGCCGCGGGCGACGTGAACAAGCGAGCGATGCTGACGCATCACGGCAAGTACCAGGCTCGCGCGCTGGGCGACGCGATCGCTGCGCGCGCCCGTGGCGAGAAGGCCGATCTGAGTCCGTGGGGACGCCATGCGGCCACCGCCGACGAGCGCGCCGTCACTCAGGTGATCTTCACCGACCCCGAGGTCGCAGCCGTCGGTCTGTCCGCCGAAGCCGCGGCGAAGGCGGGGCTGAAGGTCCGCGTCGTCGACTACGACCTGGGCGCCGTCTCGGGTGCCGCGCTGCATGCCGACGACTACCGCGGGCAGGCGCGGATGGTTGTCGACGAGAACCGCAATGTGCTGCTCGGCTTCACCGCCGTCGGACCTGACGTGGCCGAACTGCTGCACGCGGCAACGGTCGCGATCGCCGGGGAGGTCCCGCTGGACCGCCTCTGGCACGCCGTCCCTGCCTACCCGACCATCAGCGAGATCTGGCTCCGCCTCCTCGAGACCGACGGCCGGTAACCCAACCAGAGAAAGAGAGCACGACTATGTCCGACTCCATCTACACCGCCATCGCCACCTCCACCGGGGACGGCCGCGCGGGAGGCCGGGCCGTCAGCAGTGACGGCCTGATCGACGTCAAGCTCGCCGTCCCGCCGGAGATGGGTGGACCCGGCGGCGCCACCAACCCCGAGCAGCTGTTCGCCGCCGGGTGGGCGAGCTGCTTCCACTCGGCGTTGAAGGCCGTGGCGGCAGCGCAGAAGGTCACCGTCACCGATTCGGCCGTCGTCGCCGAGGTCAGCGTGCTTCCCACTGAACAGGGCGGCTACAGCCTCGCCGCCGCCCTGCACGTGGAGGTTGCGGGCATCGACCAGGCAACAGCCGACGGGCTCGTCGCGGCCGCGCATGCGGTCTGCCCGTACTCCAACGCAACGCGCGGCAACATCCCCGTCACCATCGACGCCACCGTCGCCTGATCCCTAGGCGTCGTCCCGCTGGGCGGTCTGGGCTGCCACTTGGGGCAGCTCGGGCCGGGTGGGGCGTGGGATGCCGGCCGCGGCGTACGCATCGGCCTCGTCGAGGGTCTCGTGTTCGAGGAGCTCGGCCGCGATCGAGTCCAGCTTCGGGCGGTGCTCGCGGAGGAGCCGGCGGGCGTCGGCGTAGCACTGGTCGATCAGTCGCCGTACCTCGGCGTCCACCGTGTTCAGCAGCTCGTCCGACACACCGGCCATCCGGGCGTCGCCCTCCGCGGGCAGGACCGACACCGGGCCGATCGCCTCGGACATGCCCCAGCGGCCCACCATCGAACGCGCGATCCGGGTCGCCGTCTCGAGATCGCTCTCCGCGCCGGTGGTGACCACGCCGAGCACCTCCTGCTCGGCCGCCATCCCGCCGAGCGCGCCGATGATCCGGCCGCGCAGGTACTCCACGTCGTACCCGTACCGGTCCGTCTCCGGCGTCGACAGGGTCACGCCGAGCGCCCGCCCGCGCGGGATGATCGACACCTTCCGCACCGGGTCCGCGCCCTTCTGGATCATCCCGAGCAGCGCGTGCCCGCCTTCGTGGTACGCCGTCCGCCGGCGCTCGTCCTCCGGCATCACGACGTTCCGCGCCGTACCGAGCTGGATCTTCTCCAAGGCGTCCGTCAGGTCCCGCATGGTGATCTGCGACTCGCCCTGGCGGGCCGCCGCGAGCGCCGCCTCGTTCAGCAGGTTCGCCAGGTCCGCGCCGGTCATGCCGGGGGTCGACCGTGACAGCGCGGTCAGGTCCGCGTCCGGCGCGAGCGGCTTGCCGCGCGCGTGCACCTTGAGGATCGCCTCGCGCCCAGGCTGGTCCGGCGCGTGCACGGTGATCGTCCGGTCGAACCGCCCCGGCCGGAGCAGCGCCGGATCGAGTACGTCGGCCCGGTTCGTCGCGGCCAGCACCACGACCCCCTCGGTGCCGGAGAAGCCGTCCATCTCGGTGAGGATCTGGTTCAGCGTCTGCTCGCCCTCGTCGTGCCCGCCGACCGAACGCGCACCGCCCCGGGCCCGGCCGATGGTGTCGATCTCGTCGATGAAGATGATCGCCGGCGCCACCTTCCGCGCCTCGCCGAACAGCTCCCGCACCCGGCTCGCGCCGACCCCCACGATCATCTCGATGAACTCCGAGGCGCTCGCGGAGAAGAACGGCACGCCGGCCTCACCCGCGGTCGCCCGCGCCAGCAGCGTCTTGCCGGTACCGGGCGCACCCGACAGCAGCACGCCCTTCGGCGCCCGCGCGCCGAGCCGCCGGTACTTGCCGGGATCCTTCAGATAGTCGACGACCTCCTCGATCTCGGCCTCGACCTCGTCGATCCCCGCGACGTCCGCGAACGTCACCCGCACCGTGCTCGGGTCGACCGGCTTCTTCTGCTGCCCGCCACCGCCGAGCAGCCCGCCCAGACCACCACCGGCCCGGCTCCGCCGGAACAGCCAGAAGTAGAACGCCGCGATCAGGATGAACGGGCCGAGCGAGATCAGCAGGTTCCACAGCACCCCGCGCTGCGCGACCACCGGCGTCGCCCGAACCGTGGCGCCGCCCTTCTGCAGTTCGCCGTACAGGTTGTCGTTCGCGAACGTCGGCCGCTCGGTGGTGAACTTCGTGTACGTCGACCCGCTCTTGCCCGGCACCTCCGCCGCCTGCTTCAGCCGCCCCTGGATCGTGTCGCCCTGGGCGAAGACCTCCGCGACGTTCTGCTTCTGCACCTGTGCGGCGAAGTCGGTGTAGGCGATCGTCTGCTCGCCGCCGGCCAGCTGGTCCTGCATCGTCGTGAGCAGGAACAGGACGAGATAGCCGCCGATGATCCACGCGGCCCACTTCCACCAGCGCGGCCGGCGCGGCTTGTCGTCGTCCCCGTGCCCGGCCGGCAGCCCCTCGGTCCGCCACGGCTTGTGCGGCGCCCGCGACGACCTGTCGTCCTTCCGGTCACCGCTCCGATCGGCACTCTGGTCGGCCCCGTTCGGCTCCGAGGCCTGGTCCTTGGCCGGCGGTTCCTTCTCGCTCATGGTGCCCAACATAAGACCTTCGGCAACCTGTACACAGTAGGCTGACGCATGGTTACACCGCTGATCCTCACGTTCACCGGCGAGCCGTCGGTGCCGGAGTCGCCGTCGCCGGCGCAGGAGTTGCTCGTCGACGTACTGCGGGAACCGGCGACGATCGTGGCGACCGGGGCGCTGACGAACTTCGCGTGGCTGCTCACGGAGGCGCCTGACGCGGCCGCGAACATCACGGAGATCGTGTGGATGGGCGGGTCGACGGACCGCGGCAACCTCGACACCAATGCCTTCTGGGACAAACTTCTCACCGCGATCTCCGTCTGCTGACAGCGGAACACCCTTCTCCCCGAAGCTCCTCTCCCGCAGGCTGGAGCAGTCGAAGGAGAACACATGTACGTCGAGAAGCAGACTGCTACCTGGCCACCGCACGGACCCGAGGTGCCCGGACCATGGCCCAGGCAGCCTCCGAAGCCGGAGTCGCCGCAGCCGATACTTCCTGCTTGGTATGAGCCGGTGTCGGTGAACGTGGAGCGGGAGCTGGCCGATCGGTTGCTCGCGGAGCGGGTGATTCTGGTCGGTGGGCGGTTGGACGACGGGCTGGCGGAGCACGTTGCGGCGCAGCTGTTGCTGCTGGATGCCGGGGGCAACCAACCGGTGACCATCCACCTGTCGGCGACGGACTCCGAGCTGGATGCCGCGCTCTCGGTCGCCGCAGCGATCGACCTGATCGGCGCGCCCGTCCACGTCGTTGCCCGCGGCACCGTCCGTGGTCCCGCGGTCGCCGTACTCGCCGCCGCCGCGCGACGTCAGGCGCACAAGCACACGATGTTCGTACTCTCGGTCCCGCCGTTCACCGCCAACGGAACCGCCGACGAACTCGCCGCGCTCGCCGCCCAGCACGACCGCGAACTCACCCGCCTCCGCGACCTCGTCACCCAGGCCACCGGCCGCACCCCGGACGAGGTCGCCGAGGATCTCACCACCGGCCGAGTCCTCTCCGCCGAGGAGGCGCAGATCTACGGCCTGATCACTGACCTGCTGTAAATGTGAGCACCAGACGGCCGGAGGTCTTCCCGGCCGCCTGGCGCTCCCACGCCGACCCGACATTGGTGAGCGTGACGGTCTCGTGCGCGACTCTGATCGCACCCGCCGCCGCATGCTGGAGTACGGCGGTCAGCGCATAGTGCCGCTGCTCCGCCGTCAGCGCGTTGTTCGTGTACCCGAGCACACTCGCCGACTTGCTCCGCAGTACGGCCGACGAGAACACCGCCTCGTCCCCCGACGACCCGCCGAGGTTGACCAGCCGCCCGCCGTCCGCCAGTACCCGCGACGCAGCCGTCGCCGCGACGCCGAACACCGGATCGACCACCACGTCGTACGGCCCACCGAGCCGCGCCGTCAACTCGTCCACCTCGGGGCTCAAGGCAACCACCTCGTCCGCCCCGGCATCCACCGCCCGCTGTCGCGAAGCATCCGACCGTACGACGGCCACCACCCGCGCCGCCCCGAGCACCCGGGCCGCACCGATCGCCACCTGACCGACCGCACCGCCGCCTCCGAGCACCAGCACCCGCTCCCCCGCCCGCAGCCGCGCCCGCCACGTCAACGTCATCCACCCGGCCACCCCGGACAACCCGATCGCCGCCACCGCAGCGTCGTCCGCGCCCGGCTCGAGCACCACCAGGTCCCCATCCGGTACGGCGGCCCGCTCGGCGAGACTGCCGTCGCCCGGGGCCATCCCGGCTGACGTCGCGAAGAACACCCGCGTCCCGGGCGCGACCGTCGCGGACTCCTCCACCACACCGACGCCCTGCACACCGGGCACGTACGGCAGCGCCGGCGCCCCGAAGTACGACGTACCGGAAGCGCACAGCAGATCCAGCGGCACGATCGGCGCGGCCGTCACCCGCACGATCGACCGGCCCGCACCCGCGACCGGGTCGGGATGTTCCGCCTGCGTCGGCGGTTCACCGTGGGTGTGCAGGACTGCGGCTCGCACGCGGCCTCCTCAGGTGGCGATGTCCGGATAGGGTAACGAGTGGTGCTGTAGTGCGTGGCCGTAGGCCTTCTGGTATTCGAGTGGGCCGTGGTCACGTTCGAACATCGCGATGAAGAGCGTCAGCGTGAGGAACGGATGCGCGCCCAGCTCGAAGAGCGCCACGTGGTCGTGATCGCGGTCAACCGTGTAGAGGAACTTGTTCAGCAGGTACTTGCTCATGCCGGCACTCCGTTCGGGTACCAGGTGAAGCAGGCCTCCATGGTGTGGAACAGGTCCAGCGAGTCCACGTGATCCGCCTTCGCGCCGGCTCCGGCGACGCCCATCATCAGCATGAAGTCCATGAACCCGCGCGTCGCGTTGCCCGGCAGGTGCAGGCTCTCCAGCGTCACCTCGGTCCGTTGTTCCCGGCCGTGATGATCAGCTCCCCGTCCGCACACGGCAGCGGCTCGTACGGGAACAGGCTCCCCGCCCGGATCGCCGGTCAGGCTCATCAGCCCGAAGGTGCTCACGCTCGGGATGGCGTACGTCGGTTCGCTCGGCCTCTGGGACATCGCGCGACCGCATCTGGAGGCGCTCGTCGCCCGCACCGGCGAGTCGTCTTCGATGGCGCAGCTCGACGGGTCGGACATCGTCTACGTCGCCCGCGTGTCGGTGCCGAAGCTGATCGCGCTGCGGGTCGACATCGGCACCCGGTTCCCCGCCGTACAGACGTCGCAGGGGAAGGTGCTGCTGTCGGCGCTCTCTCCCGACGAGTTGGCGGACGTACTGGCGCAGCCGAGCCGGGCGGGGCTTCCGCCGTACATCGGGCGAAGTGGTGAGCAGCTGCGGGACGAGCTGACCGAGATCCGGGCGCGCGGCTGGGCGTTGGCGGACGAGGAACTCGCGCCGGGAGTTCGTTCGGTCGCTGCACCGGTCCGCGACGGGACCGGCACGGTCCGAGCCGCGATGAACGTGACCGTGCATGCGGCGGAGACGTCGGTCGACACGCTGCTGCAGGACCACCTGCCACGGCTGCTCCGCACGGCCGGAGACGTCAGCGCGGAGTGGGCGCTGTGGCAGTCGCGGCCACATGTGGAGATCGAGTTGCGGGACGAGACGACTGCTTGAATGGTGTGATGACTGATTCCATCCCCCGGTTCCATCTGGCGATGCCGGTCGACGATCTGGACGCGGCGCGGCGCTTCTACGGTGAGGTTCTCGGACTCGAGCAGGGCCGGAGTTCCGAGACCTGGATCGACTGGAACCTGCGCGGCCACCAGTTCGTCACGCACCTCGCACCCGAGCGCGCGCAGCGGATCCACAACCCGGTCGACGGGCACGACGTACCGGTGCCGCACTTCGGGCTGATCCTCGCGGTCGACGACTTCCAGGCGTTCGCGGAGCGGCTCAAGACCGCCGGCACCGAGTTCGTGATCGAGCCGTACGTCCGGTTCCAGGGGCAGGCCGGCGAGCAGTGGACGATGTTCTTCCTGGACCCGGCCGGGAACGCCCTGGAGTTCAAGGCGTTCGCGGACGACTCGCAGGTGTTCGCGACCTAGGGCGTGATCCAGCCCGTCAGGATCGTGATGCCCGAGCGCGTGCTGCAGACCAGCCGGTACGGGACGGTCGGCGGCGGGCCGAGGACGAAGAAGCCGAGCTCGTCGATGTCCGCGGTGACCAGCGTGCCGCCGTCGCCGCGGGCCGTGACCGAGCCATCCTCGGGTGGGTCGAGTTGCCCGAGAACGGCGTCCGGGGTGAGCTCCAGCTCCACTGTCCAGCCGTCCGACGCGAACGTCATCGACCGCAGTACCGCACTCTCGGAGCGGACCGCGAGCGCGGCCGGCGGATCCAGCGCCGAGTCGTAGGTGAGCGCCGCCAGTTCGGCGTCGATGGTCCGCCACGCGAACGCCGCCTCGCCCGCCTCGACGAACGCCGGCGGTACGTCGTCGGACGCGGCGAGCGCCGCACGCAGCGCCTCGATCAGTTTCTCGTCGTCGTTCCAGTCCGGGTCGATCACGATCTCACCCCCTCGTTCCGTCGTCGGCCGCGAGCATCGCCAGGGCCGGGGTCTGCCGGAGCCGGGTCAGGCACCTGGCCCGGTTCGGCCCGATGCTGCCGATCGGCAGTTCCAGTCGCCGGCTGATCTCGTCGTACGGCGCCGGCGGGTCCTGCATGAGCAGCGAGAGCAGCAGCTGGCACCGGCGGGACAACTCGCCGAACGCGGTCCGCAGGATCGCGCCGCGCTCGTGCCGCAGTACTTCCTCCTCCGCGATCGCCTGCTCCGGTACGTCGGCGGAGTCCGCCAGGTCGACCGGCTCGACGCGACTGCCGGCCCGGATCGTCCGGAAGCACTCGCGCTGGGTCGTGGTCGCGATCCAGCCCGGCAGCGCGGCCGGCTCGCGCAGGCCGGGCAGGTGCTCGACCAGCCGCAGCCACACGATCTGCCCGACGTCGTCGATGTCGGGCTGCGCCAACCGGTACCGCCGGCAGATCGAGTAGACCAGCGGCGCGTACCGCTGGACCAGCTCGTCCCACGCGTTCTTCTCGCCGTCCCTGGCCCTGGCGACCAGGTCGACGACCGTCGGATCGTTCCGCATGCCGTCCCCCTTTCCGCCGGACCACTCTGCTCTTACTGGTACAGAGCGCTCCGGCCGACTGCTGATACATCACGCCCCGAGTGCGACGAACGATCGCCCGGCCGCCTCCGCGACCGGGTCGTCTTCGGTGGTCCGGCGGGCCGCCGCGAACGCCTCCGCCAGCGACTGCCCGGCCCGCAGGTTCGCGTGCACGGCGAGCATCAGCGGCGCGGTCGCCGGGTCGTTCACCGGTACGACGCTCGCGAGGATCCCGGCCGCGCCGAGCGGGATCAGGCTGCTGCTCAGCCCGAGCAGCTCGTCCGCGCCGACCGGCTTCGCGAGCCCGGAATCGCAACTGGACAAGACCATCCGGTACGGCGCCCTGCGCAGCCGCTCGAAGTCGTACACGGTCAGCGGCCCGTCGTCGAGCCGCAGCGACGAGAACAGCGGACTGTCCGCGCGGAACGTGCCGTGCGCCGCGATGTGCGCGATCCACGCGCCGTCGAGGGCCCGCAGTACGTTCTCCGCCGTCGCGTCGCCGTCCGCGAGCACGGTCGCGTCCGGGTACTCCGCCGCCAGCCGCATCACCTCACCGCGCGCCGCGGACAACCCCGGCCCGAGCACCAGCACCACCCGGCGCTCCGCCGGCGCGCGTACCTCCCGAGCCCGCAACCACACCGCCGCCGATGGCACCACGTTCACCGCCTGCTCCCCCAGCGCCAGCCCCCAAGGCAACGCCTGCAACCGCCCCGGCGGCACCACCACCACCGGCCGATCCCCGATCAGCTCCCGTGCACTCCCCAGCACCGCGTCCGCCAACCGGCTCCCCAACACCTCGAACGACAGCCGCCCACCTCCCCCACCCACCACCTGACGCCGCCCGGCCACCGCCCGTCCGGGTGGGTGCGGTTCAGGTGTGGGGGTTGGTGGGCGGTTGTGGGCCAGCCGACGGAGGTGGAAGCGGGAGCGTTCTCCCTCGAGAGCAGCTGCCGCCAGCGGACCTACTTCGTGGCGCGTGATCCGCCCGTCCCGCACCACCACCGCATGCAGCACCCCGCCGACGTCGACCAGTTCGACGAGCACCGTCCCGCCCAGCGCCTCGATCAACTCGTCGACGTCGAACGGAAGCAACGCGCCGTCCCGCGCTCCACCCTGCGCAAGGAACGTCCGTTCCCGCACGGTCTTCTCCAGCCGCCGCCGTTCCTTCTCCAGCAGCGGATCCGGTGCCGCGTCCAACCGCCGTACGACGTCCCGCAGCGCCGCGAGCTCACCGGCCAACTGCCCGTCGTCAGACGGCCGGACCGGCGGAACACCCAGCGCTGTCGCCCGCCACCGCTCGGCCCACACCAGCAACCGCCGCAGCTCATCGCGCCGCAACGCGTCCCGCAACGCCAGCTCGGCCAACTCGGCGCCCTGCCCCGTCGCCAACGCCCGCAGCTCGGTCGCGCCCATCGTCAACCGGTGCTCGTCCAACGCATCCAACCCACGACCGCACGCCGACAACATCGCCCGTACGTCGTCCCTCGCCTCGGCCCGCAGCGCCTTCCCCAGCCAGGCCGCACTCCGCGCGATCGGCGGCGCGTCCTTGCTGTGCTGCCCCGCCAGCTCCAACTGCCGATCCGCCGCCACCGGCCGCCCCGCCGCCAACGCCAACCGGCCAGCCAGCAGATGCGCGGCCGTCGCCTCCGACGCACCCACCGCATCGAGCCGCCGCGCCACCTCGGTCACGCGCCGAAGCAACGCCTCCCCGCGCTCACCCGCCTGGTACCGCGCCTCCAGCACCACCATCGACGACCGCACCGACCACCACTCCCGCCGCTGCGCCGAGAACAACCGCCGCGCCCGTTCCGCCCGCTCCTGCGCCCCGGCCGGATCCCCCGCCGCCAGCGCGGCCGTCGCCGCCGCGAACAACAGCTCGCCCCGCTTCGTCGCCGTACCGCCACCGGCGGCGATCGCCTGATCCATCTCGGCCAGCGCCTCCGCGCTCAGCCCGGCCGCCAGCAGTACGCCGCATCGGTCGATCGCGAGGTCCGGCCAGCTGACCCCGACCGCCGCGAACCGCCGGCCCGCCTCGTCCAGGTACCGCAGCGCGGCCGGCAGATCCCCGCGCGCGTACGCGACCAGCCCGCGGTTTCCACGCGCCTCGGCGTACTCGAACTCCTGGCCGACCGCGGCGTACAACTTCTCCGCGACCGCGAAATCCGCGTCCGCCCGCTTGGTCCCGCCCAACGCCAACTGGATGAATCCGCGATAGTTCCGCGACCGCGCCTCCCAGACCTGATCGCCGGACCGCCGCAGCCGGGTGATCGCCGCGCGCAGATCGTCGAGCGCCTCCCGGTGCCGGCCGAGCACCAGCAGTACGTCGGCCCGCCGCAGCAGCACCCGCCCCGTCAACGCGCCGCGGCTGAGGTCGACCGCCCGGTCCAGCCGGGCCAGCCCCTCGCGGCTGCGGCCCGCCCGGCCGAGCGTTGCGCCCAACGTGGCAAGGACATCCGCCTCCCGCTCCGACCGCCCGGACTGCTCGGCCAGCCGCAGCGCGGTCCGCAACTGCCGGACCGCCGGCGGCACCTCGCCGAGCTGCCGCAGCCCGATCCCCCACGCCTGATGCGCGATCGACGCGGCGACGGCCGGCGGCGAGCCGGCCAGCACGGTCCGCGCGGCGGCGATCGCGTCGTGCGGACGCGACAACGCGAGCGGCAGCAGATTCTCCACCGCCGCGGCACTCCCCCCGGCCACCGGCATTCTGAAATGATACGGCGGCAGATTGATCCAGGGGAGGAAAAGGAAAATGGTGGATCAAACGAATGAGCGAAAGTACGTCGCGCAACTCGCATTGATTCTCGCGGCGTACGGCAAAGAGGTCGAGATCTTCCCGCCGGACTGGGAGAAACGGCCGGAGGGGGCCGACTACCTGTACCGCACCGGCGTGGTGCTGGTCCGCGACGAGGACGTCCCGCGGGTGATCGAACTGTTCCGCGGCGGCCGCCCGGCCGAGGGCGGGATCGGCGGCGTCACCCGGCTGCTGCTGCCCGCCGAGGTACCGCCGGACGCACCGGAGGATCGTTCGTACACCCAACGATTCCTGCGGTACGCCGACCTGCGTCTCGGGCGCGGCGTGGTGACGCCGGAGCACCTGTTCTACGTGTGCCCGAGCGTCAGCCCGTGCCCGGCGACCGAGCCCGAGGAGGTACCGCCCGGCAGCCCGCCGGACCCGGTGCTGCCGACGCCGTTCCTGCCCGCGGGCGCCGCGGACGGCCGCGGCGTGAAGGTCGTCGTACTCGACGTCGGCTGGTCGGACGCGCCCGCGGCGTACTGGCTGGGCGGGGTGACCGGCGACCCGGAGACCGCGTTCGACGGTTCCGGGCGGATCCGGCCGTACGCCGGGCACGGCACGTTCATCGCCGGAGTGATGCGGGCGGTCGCGCGCAACGTGGAGATCGTCGTGAAGAGCTACTTCACCACGGCCGGGGCGATGTGGGAGTTCGATCTCGCGCAGGCGCTGGACGAGGTACTCGATCTGGCGCCGGACATCATCAGCCTGTCGGCCGGTACGCGGACCCGCTTCAACCTTCCGCCGCTCGGGCTGGACGTGTTCATCAAGACCAGGCTCGACCGGATCAACGGCCTGGCCCTGGTCGCGGCCGCGGGCAACGAGGCGACCCGGGACTACTTCTGGCCGGCCGCGTTCCCGGAGACGGTCGGGGTCGGTGCGCTCGCGGACAACGGGCGCGACCGGGCGTCGTTCAGCAACTTCGGTGGCTGGGTCGACGTGTACGCACCCGGCTCGGAGCTGGTGAACGCGTTCCTCACCGGCGAGTACCAGTGCACCGAACCGCCGCACGCGGGCGAACTGCGTGAGTTCGGGGGAATGGCGCGCTGGAGCGGTACGTCGTTCGCGACCCCGCTCGTCGCCGGGCTGATCGCGGGGCGGATGTCCGTCACCGGCGAGAACGCCGTCCAGGCGGCCGGCGCGCTGCTCGCGTTCGCCCGGACGCAGCCGGTTCCCGGGACCGGTCCGGTCCTCCAGGCCGGGGACGCGCTCGCCTCGCTCTGAGACGACCGCTGACGCGCGCCGACGCGGTGCGGACCTCCGGCCTGACCGCCCGGACTCCCCGCACCGCGTCAGCCTCCCCCTCTACGCCGCCCTGCGCCGCTCTCCCCCCTGCAACGGCCGAGGGCGTCCCCCCACACTGCTGCGGAGTCGCCCTCGGCACGGATTGATACACCCGATCGGCCGGAAAGTTTTCACCGTGCGGGTGGCTTCGGATGCTCACAAAGGAACGGCGCCCGGGAGGCGCTGGAGTGGTACGCGTACTGCTTCCCGTCGACCTCGAGGATCGTCCGGTTCCCCTGCACCAGCATCTGGGTGTACATCATCCCCGGCTCCGGGCAGCCCAGACTGCCGTCCGGCCAGGTCACCTCGGCCGAGCTGACCACCTGCACCGCGGCGGCGTCGACGCCCAGTCGCTTGGCCAGGTCGGCCGTCGCCTGCTCGGCGGGACTGCCGCCGGGGCTCGCAGGTCCGGAACTGCTACTCGTGCTCGGCGTCATGGACGGTTGTCCTCCAGTCGTCGATTCGTTGCCGCACGCAACCAGCAGCGCGGCCACAGCCACCACGGTCAGCGCCTTGCGCATCACGATCACCTCTCACCCTAGACGCCGCCCGGTGACGGTTCGTTGCAGCGACCCAACTGAGAGTTTACTGAGAGCAGTTCACCTGATGTTTGCCGCTTGTCAGCCGACGGCCGGAAGGATCCAGATCTCGGGAACCGTCATTTCCAAGGAGTCACACCATGTCTGTCGACCGCCGTTCCGTCCTCCGCGGCGCCGCTGCCGGCGCCGCCGGCGTCGGCTTCACCACCGTCGGCGCCGTGCCGACGCTGGCCGAGGCCACGCCCGCGTCGCACCCCGGCCGCGGGCCGTTCCCGCAGCACCGGCCCTTCCCGCCGCTGCTCGACGACCCGAAGGGGATCCTCGCGCTGCCGGCCGGGTTCAAGTACAAGATCGTCACCAAGGCCGGCGAGACCAAGCTGAAGAGCGGCCACCCCACGCCGGCCCTGCACGACGGTACGGCGGTGTTCGCCGGGACCCGCGGCCGGTACCAGCTGATCCAGAACCACGAGATCGGCGGCAACGACGCGCTCGGCGTACCGCAGCTCGCGGGCACCGTCTACGACACCGGCGTCGGCGCGGCCGGCGGCTGCACCGTGATCGACGTCGACAAGGACGGCACGAACCTCGGTGAGTGGGTCGGCATCTCCGGCACGCTGACGAACTGCGCCGGCGGCCCGACGCCGTGGGGCACCTGGATGACCTGCGAGGAGACCGAGAACAAGGCCAACGGCACCACCCGGCTGAAGGACCACGGGTACGTGTTCGAGGTCTGGGGCGACGGCAAGACCGCACACCCGGTGCCACTGAAGGCGCTCGGCCGGTACGCCCACGAGGCGCTCGCGATCGACGCGGACCGGACCCACGTCTACCTGTCCGAGGACGCGTCCGGCCCGACCGGGTCCTTCTACCGCTGGTCGGCGCCGCGCGGCTACAAGCTCAGCTCGCGCAGCTGGCAGGACCTGCAGAACAAGGACTTCGGCACGCTCGAGGCGCTGGCCATCCTCGGTGACGACGGCCAGCCGATCCCGGACGTCGCGTACCTGACGTCCGCGCAGCTGCTCCGCCCGTTCCGGGTGAAGTGGGTGCCGGTGCCGGACCGCGACGGCGCGACCACCTCGGTGCGCAAGCAGTTCGCCGACGGCCAGATCACCCGCGGCAAGAAATTCGAGGGCGTCTTCGGCACCGAGGACGGCGTGTACGTCGTCAACTCGTACGCCGAGTCCGGTACGGCGGACCTGCCCAAGGACGCGGTCCCGCACGACGGCATGGTCTGGTTCTACAACTACAAGACCGAGACCATCCAGCTGGTCACGTACTTCCCGGACAACGCCGCCGCCGACCTCGGCCCGGACGCGAAGTACGACGACTACAACTTCGACAGCCCGGACAACGTCACCGTGACGCCGTGGGGCTCGCTGGTGCTGGCCGAGGACGGCAACGCCAGCAGCCACGTGCTGAGCGCGACGCCGGGCGGCCCGGCGTACGCCATCGCCCGCAACCAGCTGAACCTCTCCGAGTTCACCGGCCCGTCGTTCTCCGCCGACGGCAAGGTGCTGTTCGTCAACATCCAGACGCCGGGCATCACGCTGGCGATCACCGGCCCGTGGCGCGACTACCTCGGCTGAGCGCCCGGAGCAGGTTGACCGGACGCGCGTCCGGCGCGTTGCGTACCTCGGTCATCAGGTAGGAGAAGCTGGTCTCGCGGCCCGGCCAGGCGCCGTGCCGCGAGCCACCGGCCCCGGCGTGCCCGAACGCGTCCGCGTCGTCGCCCATCCGGCCGTCACCGTTCTGCAGTTCGAAGCCGGCGCCGTACCGCATCTCGCTGCTCCGCCGCAGCTCGCGCCGGCCGAGCTCAACGGTCTTGGGTGTCAGGACACCGTCGGGGTCCAACAGAGCTGAATAGAACTTGGCCATCCCGCGGGCCGTCGCATAGCCACCGACCGCGGCCAGGCCCGCCGTTCGGTACTCGGTGCTGTTCCAGATCTTCTCCGCCCCCGGCACCCACAAGGGGTTCGGCCCATCGACCAGTACGCCTGCCGGCGCCACCATCGTCGCGACCCGGTGGTGCAGCTCCGCGGGCAACCCGATCCACACCTCGAGCTCCAGCGGCGCGGCGAACTCGTCCGCGAAGAACCGCCCGACGGTCCGCCCGTCCACCCGGCGCACCAGCTCGTCCAGCAACCAGCCCCAGGAAATCGGGTGGTAGACGAACCCGGCGTGGGCATCCGGGGCCTGCGCGGCCAGGTGCGCCGCCATCACATCGTGGTCGAGCAGCTCGGCATACCCCGCCTCCACGCCCGGCAGCCGCGCCTGGTGCGACAGCACCTCCGCGACCGTGACCGCTTCCTTGCCCTGGGCACCGAACTCGGGCCAGTACCGGCTGAGCGGATCGTCCAGCGTCAACTGTCCGCGCTGCACGAGCAGCAGGACGCACGCGGCGGTCAGCCCCTTCGTGCCGGAGAACATCAGGTGGATCGTGTGGCGGCCCGCCGTACCGCCCCACAGGTCGACCACCAGCTCGCCCCGGTGGTACGCCGCGAACGCCGCGCCCGGCTCGCCGTCCTCGGTGAAGTTCCGCTCGAACGCCTCAGCTACTTGTGCCCACATGAGACATGATGGTACCGACCGTTCTTATCTTGCTCCAGCTCGGTAGGGTGGGGCCGTGGAGGTGATCGCACGATGCCGGTGAAGGCTGGCGAACGGCTGGACCCCGAGGCGACCCGGGCCCGGATCCTGAAGGCGGCGGCCGAGGTGTTCGGCCGGCGCGGGATCCACGCGGCCGGGATCAGCGAGATCGTCGAGGCGGCCGGCGCGTCGAAGCTCACGATCTACAAGAACTTCGGCTCCAAGGAGGGCCTGGTCGAGGCGGTGCTGACCGACCGTACGCAGCGGGTCCGCGCCTGGCACCACGAGGCCGTCGACGCCGCACCGCCCGGCCGCGCGCAAGTGCTCGCGGTCTTCGACCTGATCGCGACCTGGTACGCCGAGGCCGGGTTCCGCGGCTGCGCGATGATGAACGCGGCCACCGAGGACCGCGGCCAGGACGGTGCACCGCGACGGCTCGCGCGGGATCATCTTCGGTTCTACCGGGAGCTGTTCGAGCGGCTGCTGGCCGACGCGCGGGAGCCCGAGGTCATCGCGCGGCAGCTGGTCGTCGTACTGGAAGGCGCGACGCTGATCAGCGCGATCGACCAGGACCCGGGGCTGGGCGCGGAGGCGCGGGTCATCGTGGAGACCCTGCTCGACGCGGCATTCTGAGCAGTACGACGGCACACGCGAGCCCGGTGCCGGCCGCAACCAGGAAGGCTGCCGGGAACCCGGCCCGCTCGGCGATCAGGCCTCCTAGCGGACCGGCCGCCATCACGCCGAGGTCCCAGAACGACGTCATCACGCCCATCGACACGCCCGGCCGGAGTCCACGCACCCGGTCGAGCGTCATAGAGACACACGCCGGGTAGATCAGCGCCATCCCGAACCCGGCGAACGCCGTACTCACGAGAGCTACCACCGGCGTACTCGCCAGCGCGATCCCGGCCAGCGCGACAACCTCCACGGCGACCGTCGACACGGCGACCACGCGCCCGCCGTACCGATCGACCAACGGGCTCCCGGCGAACCGCAGCACGAGGAAGGCGCCCGCAAACACACTCAGCGCGAAGCCATCGCCGCCAAGGCGTCCGTCCCGCAGGCGCAGCACCAGCAACGCGGCCACCGTCCCGTAGCAGTAGGCCGCAAGCCCAATAATTGCCCCCGGCAACGACGCGACCACCCGGATCCTCCCCAGCGGAAGCATCCGCCCCGGATCGCGCCGGGTACTCACCACCAGCAGAACTGAGACAACACACAGTCCGGCAACCACCCACCAGACCACCCGGCCGACAGCACTTGCCAGTACCGGACCTGCGGCCAGGCCGCCCCACATCGAGAGGCCGAACCAGCCGGCGAGCCTCCCGCGTTGGGAGGTGCGGGCGCCGGACAGGACCCACGGCAGAGCGGCCGAGAACAACGCGGCCTCGCCTGCGCCCATCACCAACCGCGCGACCAGCAGCACCAGCAGATCGGGCGCGAACAGTTGCCCCAGGCCACCAACCGCGGCGAGCACTCCCCCGGCGATCACCACCGGCCGCGACCACCCCGCATCCGCCAGCCACCCCGCGAACGGTCGCCCGCACGCCGTCGCCAGGAACGCGATCCCGACCGCCGTCCCACTGGCCAGCGCACCCCCACCAAACTTCGCCGGCACGTACGTCGGCAACACCTGCAACGCCGCCCCGAACGCGAGGTACCCACACAACACCGCCACCCACAACCGCCGCACCGGAACACCCACACGTAAGATAGTACCGCTCGTTACCATCTATCCGCATCCAGCCCGACAGCGATGTAGGAACACCCGCCGGGGTCGCGCGACAAGCAATGGCTTGTCGTCCGACCTCGGCGCTTGTGGTCAGCTCGGCGTACGGCGGGCGGGCTGGGTCAGGCGGCGGGGACGGGTGTGCGATCGGGGGCGAGGGTGCCGTCGGGGGTTATGTGAGCGAAGATCTGGTCGACCAAGGCGCGAACGTGCGGGTCGTCGACCGTGTAGATGTGGTGCCGGCCTTGACGATGCACCGTGGTCAACCCGGCGATCCGGAGTTTGCCGAGGTGCTGGCTGGCGGTTGCCACGCTCACGCCGGCGCGGTCCGCCAGCGTGCCCACGTCGTACGAGTCCTGCGTCGCGAGCCACACCAGGTGCAGCCGCACTGGTGAAGACAGCAACCCGAACGTCCGCGCCGCGGAGGCAAGCTGCCGCCGGGGCGGGCCAACCGTGTGTTGGCCCGCCGCACCTCGGATGTACGTCGTGCTGCCAGCGCTCCGCCCGGACCTGACCACCGTGGCCGCATCCACCGCGGGCTCAGGCGCGGACATCTCAGTAGATGTTCGACGGGCGGACCATGCCCTCGGCCAGGTCGCCGAAGCCGGGGGCGAGGATCGCGCCGGGGTTGCCGAGGACCTCCTCGACCACGGCGGTCTCGGTCGTGATCAGCAATGCCGCGATCGACGCCGCGCTCTCCAGTGCCGCGCGGGTCACCTTCAGCGGATCCATCACGCCCTGGTCGAACATGTCGTCGTACTGCCCGGTGAGCGCGTTGAACCCGTGCCCCAGCGGCAGGTCGGCGACCTTCTTCACGACGTCGTCGCCGTCGTACCCGGCGTTGATCGCGATCCACCGCAGCGGTTCCGGCAGCGCCCGCCGGACGACCTCGCGGCCGATCGCGTCGTCACCAGTCAACTCGACGCGAGACACCGCCTCCTGCGCCTGCACCAGCGCCGTACCGCCGCCGGCCACCACGCCTTCCTCGACCGCGGCCCGGGTAGCGGCGAGCGAGTCCTCGACCCGCAGCATCCGCTCCTTCAGCTCGACACTCGTGGCCCCGCCGACCCGGACCACCGCGACCCGCCCCGACAGCCGCGCCATCCGCAGCTGCAGGCTGTCCCGGTCCGCGTCGATCCGCGCCCGCTCGAACTGCGTCTCCAGCTGCGCCAACCGCGCCTCGACCAGTGCGGGATCACCGTGCCCGCCCACGATCGTCGTACTGTTCTCGCTGATCGTGATCCGGTCACATGTACCAAGGTGCTCCAACGAGACGTCGGCCAACTCGAGCCCGGTGTCCTGAGCGATCACGTGCCCGCCCAGCGCCACCGCCAGGTCCTCCAGCTCGGCGATCCGCCGGTGCCCGAAACCAGGCGCCCGTACGACGACCGACTGCATCGTGCCGTGCATGTTGCCGCCGACCAGGAACTGCAGCGCCGGCCCGGTCACGTCCTCGGCCATCACCACGAGCGGCCGGTCGGCACGCTTGGCGACCTCGACGGTCGGCATGATGTCCTGTACCTGGTTGATCTTCCGGTTGGTGAGCAGGATGACCGGCCGCTCGTGCACCGCCTCCATCCGCTCCTTGTCGGTGACCATGTACGCCGACGTGTACCCGTGGTCGAACTCGATCCCGTCGACGACCTCGACCGAGAGCCCGAGCCCGTCGGACTCCTCGGTGCTGACGATGCCGTTCCGCCCGACCCGCTCGACCGCCTCGGCGATCACCTCGCCGATCGACTCGTCGTCGCCGGCCGCCATCGTCGCGATGTTCCGCAGGTCCTGCCCGCCGCCGACGTCGGCCGCCCACGAGCGCAGCGTCGCGACCACCACCGGTACGGTCTGCTCGATGCCGCGGCGTACCCGCATCGGGTTGGCGCCCTCGTCGACCGCCCGGAGTCCCTCGCGGACCATCGCCTGAGCGAGCACGGTCGCGGTCGTCGTACCGTCGCCGACCACCCCGTTGGTCTTCATCGCGACTTCCTTGACCAGCTGGGCGCCCATGTTCGCGAACGGCTCGCGCAGCTGGATCTCGCGGGCGATCGTCACCCCGTCGTTCGTGATCGTCGGCGGTCCGGTCAGCTTCTCCAGGACGGCGTTGCGGCCCTTCGGCCCCAGTGTCACCTTGACCGCGTCGGCCAGGGCGTTCACCCCGGACTCGAGCAAC
The DNA here is from genome assembly GCF_042730855.1 of Kribbella sp. NPDC059898. Classification (NCBI taxonomy): domain Bacteria; kingdom Bacillati; phylum Actinomycetota; class Actinomycetes; order Propionibacteriales; family Kribbellaceae; genus Kribbella; species Kribbella sp. NPDC059898. The sequence continues at coordinate 209,185 of NZ_JBHWKR010000012.1, read as the reverse complement.
CGGCGCGCGTCTTCGTTGAACCGCAGTTCCTTCGCCATGGTCAGACCTCTCTCACGGGATGAGGATCGCCCGGCCGCGGACCAGCCCGCGGCCGAGGTCGTCGATCGCCTGCTGGTAATCGGCGAGCGGGTACTTGCTGGTGTGCAGGGTGACCTTGCCCTGGGCGGCGAGCACCATCAGTTCCTGCAGGTCGGTGTAGGAGCCGACCAGGTTCCCGACGAAGTTGACCTCGGTCGAGATGATGTCGATGGTCGGTACGTCGAGGTTCTCGCCGTACCCGACCACGTAGTAGTTGCCGGCCCGCCGCAGCATCGCCACGCCCTCCGCGGTCGCGCCGCCCTCGCCGACGAAGTCGATCAGCGCCTGGGCGCCGCCGGTCAGGTCCAGGACCTGCCGCACCTGGGTGCCGTCGGCAACGATTCCGTGGTCGGCGCCGATCGCCACCGCGAGCTCGACGGCGGCCGGGTTCCGGTCGACCACGACCAGCGTCGCGGCCGAGATCGCCTTCAGCACCTGGATGCCGATGTGCCCGAGGCCGCCGGCCCCGATCATCACGCAGACGTCCCCCGGCCGCAGGACCGCCGCCGCCTTCCGGACCGCGTGGTACGCCGTCAGTCCCGCGTCCGCGAGCGCCGCGACGTCGGCCGGCTCCAGGCTGTCGTCGATCCGTACGACGCTGCGGGCCGTGGTCCGCAGGTACTCGGCGTACCCGCCGTCGGTGTCGATCCCGGGGAACCGGCTGTTCTCGCAGTGCACGTCGTCGCCGAACCGGCACGCCCGGCACAGCCCACAGGTGATCAACGGGTGCAGGATCACCTTGTCGCCCGGCTTCACGTTGGTGACGGCGTCACCGACAGCCTCGACCCAGCCGGCGTTCTCGTGGCCGATCGTGTACGGCAGCGCGACACCGGACTTCTCCGCCCACTGCCCTTCGAGGATGTGCAGGTCGGTCCGGCACACCCCCGCCCCGCCCACCCGAACGATGACGTCGAGCGGCCCCTCGATCTTGGGTTCCGGTACGTCGGCCAGCTTCAGGTCGGTGTGATAGCCGACCACCTGTACCGCTCTCATGGTGTGCCTCCATACCTTGTAGCGAGCAGTCCACGACAGAAGTGCGCGTTGCCTTCCATCGAGATCCGCACGGACTTCGCGAACCGCAGCCTGAGCGGCACGTCCTCCGCCGCGAGCGGCCCGCCCTGCTCGTCGACGACCACCGGATCGCCGGGGTGAACACCGAGACCGATCGCCACCCGCCGCCGGAGCAACGCCTCCTTCTGCGGCCCCTCCGGCAGGTCCGCGAGCGTCACCAGTTGTAGATTGTCGACAATCAGCTCGGTGTCCCGCAGGAGCGCCGCGGCGCACCGCTCCATCGCCGCCAGATGCGCCTTCTCCTGGAAGATCCGCCGGAGGTCGTCCAGACTCTCCTCCGCCTCGACCCCGAAGGTGCCGACATACCCCGCCTCCGCCGCCAGACCGGCGTTGATCTTGTCCGAGTCGTGGTGGTCGTCGAGCTGCACGACCACGGCGCCGATCCGCTCGACCTTGCGCAGTGCGTCCAGGGCGTCCGACGCCATCAGGTAGGCGAAGTTCGGCGAGCAGAACGACGTCGGCAGCCGTAGGTGCACGGTCACGTTCCCGTCCTGGATCCGGACCGAGCGGACGAAACCGAGGTCGGTGATCGGCTCGTCCAGCTCGGGATCCGCCACTGTCGACAGGGCCGCGAGGACCCTGTCGGACAGCGAGGTGGCGACCGCAATCATGCGACTGCCTCGGCGACCCGCAGCTCGGCCGGTACGTCGAGGCCGTACAGCTCGGCCGCGTTCAGGCCGAGGATCTTCTTCTTCTGCGCGGTCGTGATCGGCGCGTACTCCGGCAGGTCGTCCGGGATCTGGAAGTCCACGAACTTCTCCACCAGCCACTTCGGCGTCCACAACGCGTAGTCGCTGGCGAACAGGATCTTGTCCTCGCCGAGCCAGTACAGCAGCTCGCCGATGATCTGTGCGAAGTACTTCGGTCGCGCGTGCACGAACGGCATCGCGACCGCGAGTCCGCCGTACACGTTGGACTCCTGGGTGGCGATCCAGCAGAAGTCCTCGAGCCGCGGCAGTCCGACGTGCTCGACGACGAAGTTCAGGTCGAGGTAGTCGGTGGCGACCTTGTCGATGTCCGCGACGTCGAACGCGTCCCGGTCCAGCGGCCGGATCGTGGGGCCCTTGTGCACGTGGATGTTCTTGATCCCGAGCTGCAGGCACTCCTCCAGGTACCGGCGCGACCACGGCTCGTCGAGCTTGTAGCCGCGCGAGTCCCCGTGCCATTCGGCGGTGTAGAGCTTGACTCCCTTGAGCCCGAAACGCTCCGCGTCTCGACGTAGTTGCTCCAGGCCCGCTTCGCCGTTCCGCGGGTCGTAGGCGTGGTTGTACGTGAGCTTGCCCGGATGCGCCTGGGTCAGCCCGAACGCCTCCTCGGTCTGGCCGAAGCCGTTCTTGTAGAAGTCGTTCAGCAGGGTGGCCTGGAAGATCGCGTGGTCGGCGTACCCGTCCTCGAACACGTCCTTCATCAGCCGCTGGCCGCCGTAGTACGTGTAGGTGTCGTAGTCCCACACCTGCTCTTCGGGGCTCAGGTTGCGGTGGTAGTCGTAGAAGCAGTCGATGAACTGCTTGCCGTGCACGTTCTTCAGGTTCGACTCGCGCCCGTCCCAGAGGTGTACGTGCGCGTCGACCACGTAGTACTTCTCGCCGTCCTTCTCGTACATGTGTCCTCCTAGTGGACGGTGAGGTCGAAGCCGATGTACTCCGCGGCGTCCTCCGGGCTGGCGAACAGCAGCGTCCGCTCGTCCAGGTGCACCATCCGGCCGTAGTGCGTCGAGCTGATCTCCTCGAACACCGACCCGTCGAAGTCCGAGCCGAGCGCGTCGGTCAGCTCCGCGTAGTCGAAGTCGAGGACGCCGGTACCGTCGACGCGGATCATCGACGGGTACTCGGTCAGCTCGACGCCGTCCTTGCCGCCCATCACGTCCGCGACCACCCGGCCGACCGGCGTGTTCATCAGGGTCACGCCGCACTTGTTGGAGAACTCGGTCTGGGATCCGAACTGCATCGCGGTCACTGGTCCAGCTCCTTCGGGGTGTCGAGCCCGAGCTCGGTGAGCAACGAGCGGAACTTCTGCTTGGCCGCGTCGAAGCTCGACGCGAACGTGACGGCCTTGTCGGCCGGCTGCGACCAGATCGGCTGCAGCGCGTGCGCCGCGTCCAGGCACCGCGGCACCCAGGTCGCCAGCCACTCGCCGAACAGGACCTTGTTCGTCCCGCCGTACGACTCGTCCCGGGTCAGCAGCCGGAACAGGTTCCGCGTGTAGCCGAGGTCGCGGTCGTAGTCGTACTCGCCGGTGCCGACGATCGTCGGCGTGATGTAGTCGCCGTTGCGGGCCGCGATCTGCATCACCAGCTCGCTCCGGAACAGCGAGCCGACGAGCTGCTCGAACACGATGTTCGTCGCGAACAGCAACTCGCACCAGTCCCCGACCGCGGTCAGCCGCTCGACCACCTCGCGCGTCGGCTGCCACTCCGGCGCCGACTTCCACACCTCCTGGTGCGCCGACCCGTCGAACGGTACGTCGGCCTCCGACAAATCCAGGTTGAACAGCGCGAGGTCCTGCGCGAACCGCAGCTTGTGCGCCGCGTTGACCGCCACCGCGGTGTTGATCATGTTCGTCGGACCGGACCGCTGTACCGCGGTGAACACATGCAGCCCGAGCCCGTTCTCGGCGTGCATCCACGCCCCGAGGTTGCGCTCGATGAACTTCAGCCAGGCGGAACTCCACCCGTCGTACGCCCTGGCCCGCTTGGCGTTCTGCAGGCACAGGTCGACCTGCCGGACGACCGCGGAGTTGTTCCGGTAGATGCTCTGGTCCCACTCCTCGTTCGGGTCCAGGAACGCGTGCCAGTTCGACGACTTCGCCGCCGTCCACTCCTTCGGGTAACCGCCCGGGCCGTCGCCGAAGCCGTAGATCCAGCCCTGGCTCAGGTGCCGGTCCGGGTCCGGCTGGACGTCGACCGTGACGTCCTCGTACATCGTCGCCCGCAGCTTGGCCGGCTTGTAGTAGTTGTAGCTGCGGCTCGTCGAGCTGGGGAACTCCAGCGCCCCGGCCTCGGAGTCGGTGAACTCGATCCGCGGGAAACTGCGTTGCTTGGTCTGCGTCATCTCAGACTCCCTGAGTAGCTGGGCTGGTGAACTTGTCGTAGAAGACCTGGTCCTTCGGTACGGCGTGGTTGTCGAGCAGGGCGAGCGCGGCGTCGACCATCGGTGGCGGACCGCACAGGTACGCCTCACACCTGTTCAGCTGCGGCTCCCGCCGCTCGACCACCTCGGTCACGTTGCCGACCTCGTACGCGCCCTCGGGCGACTCGGACAGGCAGGGCACGAACTCGAAGTCGGGCAGCGCCGCCCCGAGGTCCCGGATCGCGTCCAGGTAGAACAGGTCGGCCGCGGTCCGGGCGCCGTAGTAGAAGCGGACCGGACGGGTGCTGCCGGTCGCGCTGAGGTGCCGCAGGATGGACAGGATCGGCGCCATCCCGGCACCGCCGGCGATACAGACGACCGGCAGCACATGGCCGTCCTTCACCGTCGACGAGCCGTACGGCCCGGTCATCGTCAGCTCGTCGCCGACCGCGAGGCCGTCGTCGAGCAGCCCGGAGAACCGGCCGCCCGGGTACTTCTTGATCAGGAACTCGATCTCACCCGAAGGTGTCGTCGCCATCGAGAACGACCGGTGTTCCTCGGTGCCGGGGATCGTCAGGTCGACGTACTGCCCGGGCTTGAAGTCGAACTCCTCTGCCGGTTTCAGTCGCAGCGACACGATGTCCCGGGTGACCGGCTCGATCGCGGCCACCGTCGTACCCACGGTCCGGATCGGGATACCGCCGAGCAGCTCGTCCTCGTCGAAGTTCAGCAGCTCGATCGTGCAGTCGCTGAACGCGTGCGCCTTGCACAGCAGCACGTAGCCTTCCGCGACCTCGGCGTCGTTGCACGCGAACGTCGAGTAACGCTCCATCTGGATGTCGCCCTCGAGCAGGTAGGACTTGCACGCCGAGCACTGTCCTTCGCGGCAGCCGTGCATCAGGTGGATGCCTTGCCGGAACGCCGCGTCGAGGATCTTCTCCTCCTCGCCGACCTCCATCTCGATGCCGACCGGTTCGAACTGGATACGGTGTTTGTCGGCCACCCGGACCACCTCAGCTCGCGCGGTACGCCGCGACGTGCGCCGCGCGCTCCGCGTCGGTCATCTCGTTCAGCAGCACGTTCGGGCTGTTGAAGGTGTTGCCGCGGACGTCGTCCAGGGTCCACATCTTCTTCGGGTCCAGGTCGAGGTGCGGCTGCCCGATCAGGGTCTTGCCGTCGTCGCGGACGTAGCCGAGGTCGGACACGATGTCGGCGAGGTCCTTGCCGTGGTGCAGCGTCTCCCACTCACGGAAGCCGGTCAGCCGGCCCATGTTCGGCGTCGGACGGCCGTCGTACTCGCTCCGGAACGCGACCGCGTCGGTCCAGTAGCAGGTCTCCGAGCAGTACGTCCGCCACTGGTCGTCGACCTTCTCGACCACCATGTCCTCGTGGATCAGCGCCGGCACCATGCAGGTCCAGCAGCGGTGCGGGTACTGGTAGCCGACGTCCTCGAACGCGATCGGCTTGTTCCGGCCCGGGTACGCGAGGCGGTTGTAGTTCTCCCACCACTTGCCGTACTTCGAGTACCAGCCCGGGTACTTGTCCTCGAACCACTCGAAGTCCTTGTCGGTCATCGCGTCGATCCGCCAGTAGTTCACCGGCCAGCCGGTGGCGAAGAACCGCGCGACCTCGTGCACGTAGCCCTTGTTCGTGATCCGGTTCCACGCCTCCTCCACCAGGTCGTGCGGAATCGTGAGCCCGTACTTCTCCAGCGGCAGCAGGTAGCTGCGGTAGTAGTCGTCGTAGATCCACCGCCGCCACATCTCCGCATAGCTCTCCCGATCCTTACGGCGGTCCTTCGTGCCGTACTCGATGAAGGTGCCGATGGCCGCGTCCACGACACAGTGGTTGTTCCACCACGCGTACCGCAGGTCGCGCTCCAGCAGCGGCCGGTTGCGCTCGTCGGCGAGCGCCATCAGCAGGATCGAGTACCCGTTGCTGATGTGCCGCGACTCGTCGGACTGCACCGAGTGGAACACGGTCGGCAGCAGGTAGTCGCCGTTCGCGGCCGCCTCGTCCGGCATCGCGACGAACAGCGTGTTGGTGAACGCGGTCTCCGCGACCACCGTGAGGTAGATGTTCGCGGCGGTGATCGCGTCACCGGTGATGAACCCCTCGCCGAACTGCCGGCCGATGGTGCCCGCGTAGTTGTTCGCGAACGCCTTCTCGGTCATGTCGAACCCGGCCGGGTCGATGTAGTTGTTCATGTACAGCCGCTTGAGGTTCATCTGGATCGTCGAGTGCCGGACCTCGTCGATCATCTGGACCGCGAGCCCGTTGTGGATCTCCGGGTTCGGTACCGCGTCGATCGCCATCGGCATCGCCCGCGCCGCGGAGATCTCCGGGAACGGGATGATGCTGAGGAACAGCTTCTGCCACTCCAGCCAGCGCTGCTGGACCTGGCGGAACATGTTGCCGCGGATCGCGCCGTCCATGGCGCCGTACACGCGGTTGTCCTTCTCCTCCTCCATCGGGAAGTACGACCGCATGATCTGCTTCAGCGGGTCCTTCTTCGGCGCCTTCTCGAACGTGTAGTCGGTGCCGAACCGGGTCGCCGGGGTCGCGAAGGTCGGCTCCCACGAGAGCTCGGTGATCTTCGCGTGGGCCTTGGTGAGACTTTGCCTGCTCATGTGCCTGCCTCCAGGGGTCGGGCTGATTGCAGGAATGAAAGCCGGACCTTCAGGGGGCTGCTGTCTCAATGTGAGATACCGGTCACACCGTTGCCGGACTACCTTGGGCGGTGTTCGCTGGGGAGATCCGTCGATCGAGGAGGTGCACGATGTCGCTTCGCGAGTCGATCCTGCAGTCCTGGCAGCGGTCGGAGGCGTCGCTGGTCGACGTCGACCAGCCCTCGCCGGCGTACATCTCCGGCATCGACGTCGACACCACGCTCACCCGGGCGGCCCGCCCGGTCATCGACGCGCTCGCCTCGGAGCTCACCAACGAGCCGGTCTGCATCATCCTGACCGATGCCAAGGGCATCGTCCTGGACCGTCGCGGCGGCGACCCGGCGCTGATCCGCCGCCTGGACGCGGTCGACCTCTCCCCCGGCTTCACGTACTCCGAGTCCGAGGTCGGCACCAACGGGATCGGTACGGCGCTCGAGGTCGGCGGCCCGATCCTCGTGCTCGGACCTGAGCACTACACCGGTGTACTGCGCGGATTCGCCTGCGCCGGCGCACCGATCACGCACCCGGTCACCGGCGGGCAGCTCGGCGTCCTGGACATCACCACCCAGGCGCGGAACTCGAACGCGGTCCTGCTGTCGTTCGCGAAACTCGCCGCCCGGCGGATCCAGGAGCGGATCATCGAGGAGGCCAACGCGCTCGACCAGGCGTTGCTGAGCGACTACTACGCGGCCTGCCGGCACACCGGCGGCTCGGTGATCGCGCTCGGCGAAGAGGTCTTCATGATCAACGCCCACGCCCAGGCGCACTTCGACTCGGCCGACCAGGCCGCGCTGATCGACCGGACCCGGGACGCCCGCGGCGGCACCCGGCCGTGCACGTTCATCGCGGACCTGCCGAGCGGGTTCACCGCGCGGCTCGCCTACCAGCCGACGTTCCTCGGCAACCGGTTGGCCGGCGGCATCGTCCAAGTCCGGGAACACCGCTCGGCGCTCCGGAGCGCCGCGGCCCGGGTGCCGACCTTGCCCGGCGTGATCGGCACCAGCGCGCTGTGGCGGCACACCACACAGGAGGTCCTCGAATCCGCCGGCCGTTCGGAGTGGATCGTCGCGGAAGGTGAGGCCGGCACGGGCAAGCTGACGTTGTTGCGGGCCGTCCACAACTACTCGCGGCCTGGCAACCGGCTGGTCATCCTCGACGCCGACGATCCCGAGGTCGTCAACGCCGCCACCACCGAGCTCGAAGCAGGTTCGGACCTCGTAGTGCGGCACGCGCATCTGCTGTCCACCGAGGACATCCACGCGCTGGTCGACGTACTCCAGACCGTCCGCGACAGCCTGTCCGACGAGCCGTGGATCGCGTTGACCGTGATCACGGGTCAGTCCGACGCGCAGGACGAGCTCGACACCCAGCTGCTGCGGTTCTTCCCGCGTACGGTCGCCGTGCCACCGTTGCGGCACCACCTCGACGACGTACAGGCGCTCGTACCGCATCTGCTCGCGCGCACCGGGGTCGCGGGCGTGACGCTTTCGCAGGCCGCGGTGAGTCAGCTGATGCGACTGCCATGGCCGGGCAACGTCACGCATCTGCGGACGGTCCTCGGTGAGGTCGCGCGGCGGCGCCGGTCCGGTGTCGTCGAGGTGGACGGGCTGCCGGCCGAGTGCCGGGCGTCGACGCGGCGGCACCTGACCCGGCTGGAGGCACTCGAGCGGGACGCGATCGTCGACGCGCTGGCCGCGCACCAGGGCGACAAGGCGGCGGCCGCGCTGGCGCTCGGGATGTCGCGCGCCACGATCTACCGGAAGATCCGCGACTACGCGATCGTCACCTGAGCCGCTCGTCCAGCACGACCTCGCAGTTGTAGTGCTGGGACGCGGTCATCTCGCCGCGGAACCAGAGCAGCGGGATGCGATCCGGGTCGCCCGGCGCGACGATCGGGCGGAGGTTGTCGACGGTCGAGTTCTCGGTCACCGGCGTCCACGTCCACGTCGCGCCGCTGTCCGGCGTACGGGCGTGGAAGATCTCGTGGGTCAGGCGAGACCGAAGCCGCCCGTCCACGGGGTCTTCTCGGCGACCGCGAGGGTGAGCTGCAGGAAGCCGACCGCCTCGAGCTCACGGGCGCGCCTCAGCGAGCCGGCGTCGACGGCGCGCAGGCCGCCGGCGGAGACGATCCCGGCCAGCAGTGCCTTGGCGTCCGCGTCGTCGCCCGCGATCAGGACCGTGGTCGGGACCTCGCCGGCCTTGCCGGTGGCAACCGTCGCTGCGAAGTTGGTGTTGAACGCCTTCAGGACCTTGGAGTCCGGGAGCTTGGCGGCCAGCTCCGCCGCCGCGGAACCGTCGGCGGGGACGGTCAGCGAGTCGAAGGTCTCGAAGTTCAGCGGGTTGCTGATGTCCACCACGACCTTGCCGGCCAGCTGGTCGGCACGCTCCGCGAGGATCTGCTCGTACGCCGGATACGGCGCCGCGAGGATCACAACCTCGCCGGTGACCACCTTGTCCTTGTCGCTGGAGTTGAACAGCTCGACCGTGTTGCCGCCCTTGGCGACGACCGCGGAGATCGCCTGGCCCATGTTTCCGGTGCCGATGATGCTGACGTGCGTCATGCTTCCCACTCCTCTTTGGTTGTAGCTTCAACCATCACGATAGCGCTTTATAGTTGTAGCTACAACCATTAGGATGGTGGCGTGAGCACACGATGGCTGGACGACGCCGAGATGACCGCCTGGCTACGCCTGGTCGGCGTGGTCGAACTGCTCCCGGGCGTCCTCGACACGCAGTTGCGCCGGGACGCCGAGCTGACCCACTACGAGTACTACGTGCTCGCGATGCTGTCCGAGGCGCCGAAGCGGACGCTGCGGATGACCGCGCTCGCGCAGCGGACGAACGCCACACTCCCCCGGCTGTCGCATGTGGTGAAGCGGCTCGAGGACCGCGGGCTGATCGAGCGGTTCCCGTGCCCGGAGGACGCCCGCGCCACCAACGCGCGGCTCACCGCGGCCGGCTGGAAGAAGATCAGGGCGACCGCTCCCGGCCATGTCGAAACGGTCCGCCAGCACGTCATCGACGCGCTCACCCCGGAGCAGATCATCCAGCTCGCCGACATCGCCGGCGCGATCCTCGAAGCCGTCGACCCCGACGGCGACCTCAGCGCGGTCTATCGGCGCTGATCTCCAGCAGGACCTTCGATGCGACGGTCCGATCGGACGCCAGGTCGAACGCCGCGACCGCGTCCGCGAGCGGGAACGTGTGCGTGACGATCGGGTCGACGTACAGCCCGTCGGCCAGCCACTCGATCGCGGTGTCGAACTCGTGGTCGAACCGGAACGCCCCGGTCAGCGTGAGCTCCTGCGTCATCAGCAACGCCCCCGGGAATCCCGTGTCACCGGGCGGCAACGATCCCACCTGTACGACGGTCCCGCCGCGACGTACCCGCTGCACACAGGTCCGCAACCCGCCCGCCGTACCGGACGCCTCGATCGCGACGTCGATCTCGTCCGGCCACTCGTCGGCGTCCGCACGGACGGTCGCGGTCGCACCGACCTCGGTCGCGAGCGCCAGCGGGGTCTCGTGCAGGTCGGTCGCGACGATCTCCCGCGCCCCTGCCCGCCGCAACGCCGCCACCACCAGCAGACCGATCGGCCCGGCCCCGGTGACCAGCACCTTCTTCCCGTCCACGGCTCCTGCACCGGCCCGCCGTACCGCGTGGATCGCCACCGACAACGGCTCCGCCAGCACGGCCCGTCGCAGCTCGAGCCCGTCCGGCAGCACCCGCACCTGGTCGGCCGGCAGGACCAGCTCGCGCACGAACCCGCCCTGGATGTGCGGCGTCCGCGCGGCACTGCCGAGATAGTTGCTGATGGCACAGATGTTCCGCCGGTCCCGCACGCACTCCGGGCACTCCCCGCACGGCGTCGCCGGATGCACCCCGACCGGCGTCCCGCCCGGGAGATCGCCCGCACTCACCCACCCGGCCACCTCGTGGCCGAGCACCAGAGGCTGCTCGATCCGGAAGTTCCCGACGCCGCCGTCGCGGTAGTAGTGCAGGTCCGTCCCGCAGATCCCGCCGTACGCGATCCGCACCGCGACCTGCCCGGCCGCCGGCTCGACAGCCTTCCGCTCCTCGACCCGCAGATCCCCAGCACCGTGCACCACACACGCGTCCACCTGGCCATCACCCCTGCACTTCATCGCGATTCGAGGACGTGCTTCAGCCTAGCCAGGTCCTTCGTGTTCGCGCGCCGCATCGCCGCCGCCATCAGCGGCGCCGCGACGCCGGCGAACCCACTCGGCTCCCCACGGTTCCGCAACGTCATCCGGGTGCTGCTCTCGCTCGCCGGCGACCACTCGTAGCTCGTCTCCATCGGGAACGGGCCTTGCGCGGTCCGCATCACCAGCCGGCGGCCGGGAACCAGCTCGACGACTTCGTACGTGTACGCGAGCCGCCGGCCGAGGAAGTGCGCGACGAAGTCCATCCGCGAACCGACGGCGATCGGCGGATCGGTCCGCCAGTTCACCGACTCGATGTTCGAGTACCACCGCGGCGCGTTGGACGGATCCCCGGCGTACCCGGCCACCACCTCGACCGGACACTCGATCACCGTCTCGGTCAGTACGTCGACTGCCATGCCGCCGACTCTACGGCCGCGCACCGAGCTATTTACAGCCCGTGGCCGGGCGGCGATCCTCGGTCTCAGGGGATGGGGGTGGACTGATGTCCGGGGATCAGGAACAGCAGACGAACCCGCGCCCGTGGTGGCGCTTCTGGCAGAGCCGTTCGGGCGGCGGTGCGTCGGCGGGCTCGAGGGTCTCGGCCGTGTACGCCGTGGAGGTGACGGCGATCGCGGGCGGCCTGGTCGCGACCATCGTGTACGCCGCGGCCGGGTCGAAGGCGAGCTTGCCCGTCGTGTCCGCGTCGGTGATGATCGCGGTCGCCGCGCTGGGCAGCGGTGTCCTCGTCGGCATCCTGTTCGGCGTACCGCGGACCACCACCGGCAACGACCGCCCGGCCGGCGGGGACGCCGCCATACCGGCGACCGGTGCCGTCGGCGCGAACACCAATCTCGAGCAGATCTCGGACTGGCTGACGAAGATCCTCGTCGGCGTCGGACTCACGCAGTTCGTGGCGATCAAACGCGAGGCAGGCCAACTCTTCCACGCGTTGGCCCCCGCGCTGGGCAACGGCAACGGCCGGGAGTCCTTCGCCGGCAGCGTGGTGATCTACTTCTTCGTCGTCGGCTTCCTGAGCGGCTGGCTGTACGCACGACTCCGCCTCGGCCTGTTGATGAGCAACACCGACGCCCTGCTCGAACTCGCCCGCCGCGCGGACCGAGCGGGCGACACCGAAACCGCACAAACCGCCCGCGAACGAGCCAACAACCAACTGGCCCTCGCTACCGACGCCTCGCCCGGCCGCCAGGCCCGGCGACTCACCGACGCTCAAGCCTTCGCTGCGCCCGACGTCGCCCAACTGTTCAACGAAGGCACCCCCGCCAGCCGCATGGCCGCGCTGGCGCTGATGGAGACCGACCTTCAGCTGGCCGACTTCCCGTCGGTCCTGAACGCGATCCAGAGCCCGCGCTCGACCTCCGAGCAGTACCACGCACTGACGGTCGCGAACCTGATGGCAGCAGCTCTCGCCCCGGACGACAAGACCCGGCTGCATCAGGCGCTGGAGTCCGACGACGTCCGCAGCCAGTGGGAAGGCGACACCAGCCGCGCCGATCTCGCCGCCACCATCCTCACCACTCTCGCGTCCGCAACCGGCTGACGATGTATCGCGGCGCTCGCTGACGACTCCGACCCAGTAGGGGGGAGTTGTCATGAGCAACACAGTTCGACCGGGACGCCGGCGGTCCGTACGCCGGACGATCGCCGGAATCAACGTCGCCGAAGCCGTCATCGCGCTGCCGTTCCTGATCGCGTCGTACGGCCTGGCAGAACGGCTCGTCGCCGCGCAGGAACTCGCCGGACCGCACCGGGTCGCGAGCCGGTCGGTCGCGCATGTCGCGATCACCCTGAACATGAGCCTGCTGATCGTCGGCGCCGCCGCCGGGATGGTCGGCAGCGTGATCCACCAGAGCATGACGTTCGCACGCAGCAGTACGCCGGGCCACCAGGCGAGCTGGTACGTGATGCGCCCGCTGTGGTCGGCGCTGCTCGGCTCGGTCTCGGTGATCGCGGTGAACACCGGCCTGCTGAGCATCGGCGACGAAACCACCTCCAGCGCGGCAGTCGCCGTACTGGTCCTCACCGGCTGCCTGGCAGGCCTGTTCACCGACCAGTTCCTCGCCCGCCTACGCCGAATGCTCCGCCCCCGCCCAACGTGATCGGGGTGGTGGTGCGCCCCACACCTCCCTCGTTGGACGAGCGTGCCGAGCTACCTGAAGTCGCGGGACTTGGTGCGGGCGGCCAGGGGAAGGCGTTGGAGGTGTTCGGCGGAGAGGTTGGTTACTTCGCCGGCGCGTTCGACCCGGCCGCGGATGATCAGGGCGGCGGCGTTGCGGGCGACGGCGGCGTGGTGGTGCCAGCAGCCGACGGTGATGACGATGTTCGCCATGCCGGTCTCGTCCTCGAGGTTCATGAACGTGACGCCGGACGCGGTCGCGGGGCGCTGGCGGTGGGTGACGACGCCCGCGACCCGGACGCGGGCGCCGTTCGGGGCCTCGCGGAGCTGGGCGGCGGACAGGATGCCTTCGGCGCGGAGCCGTTCGCGGACCCGTTCCATCGGGTGGCTGGTGGTGGTGATCGCGGTCGACCACAGGTCCGCCATGTCCGCCTCGACGTCGCTCATCCCGGGCAGGGTCGGCGGCGGACCGGCCGCGCTGATCCCGGCCAGCCGGCCCGGGCGTTCCTCGGCGGCGCGGCCCGCTTCCCAGAGCGCCTGCCGCCGGTCCAGCCCGAAGCAGTCGAACGCCCCGGCGGTGGCCAGCGCCTCGACCTGCGCCGCGGTGATCCCGGTCCGCCGGACCAGGTCGGCCATCTCGGCGTACGGCCCGCCGCGGTCGCGTTCCTCGACGATCAGCTTCGCCCCCTTCTCCCCCACCGTGCGCACCTCGGCCAGCCCGAGCCGCACCGCGAACGCCCCGTCCCGCCGGTGCACGGTGGTGTCGAACGGCGCCTTCGGTTCGAACGGCCCGACCGGCGGCTGCGGATCCGCCAGGCACTCGTCGAGCCCGGTCGGCCCGGTCAGCTGCTGCCCGTCGACGAGCAGCTCGAGCCCGGCGTCGACACCGGACAGCTGCAGGTGCGGACGCCGTACCTCGACACCGTGCCGGCGGGCGTCCGCGACCAGGGACTGCGGCGAGTAGAACCCCATCGGCTGCGCCCGGAGCAGTGCGGCGAGGAACGCGGCCGGGTAGTGCAGCCGCAGCCAGGTGCTGGAGTACACCAGCAGCGCGAAGCTGATCGAGTGCGACTCGGCGAACCCGAAGTTCGCGAACGCCTCGATCTTGGCGTAGATCTCGTCGGCCAGCTCGCCGGTGATCCCGTTGCCCGCCATCCCGGCGTACAGCTTGTCCTTCAGTGACGAGATCCGTTCGATGCCGCGTTTCGAGCCCATCGCGCGGCGCAGCAGGTCGGCCTCGTCGCCGTCGATCTCGCCGACCGCCATCGCCATCTGCATCAGCTGCTCCTGGAACAGCGGCACGCCCATGGTCCGCCGCAGCACCGGCTCCAGCTTCGGGTGCAGGTAGGTGACCGGCTCCTCCCCGGTCCGGCGGCGGATGTACGGATGCACGGCGCCGCCCTGGATCGGGCCGGGGCGGATCAGCGCGATCTCGGTGACCAGGTCGTAGAACCGGCGCGGTTTCAGCCGCGGCAGCGTCGCCATCTGTGCCCGGGACTCGACCTGGAACACGCCCACCGAGTCCGCCCGGCAGAGCTGGTCGTAGACGCCGGCCTCCTCGCGCGGGATCGTGTGCAGCTCCCAGTCCTCGCCGAGCTGCTCGCGGACCATGTCCAGGCAGTACTGCAGCGCGGCCAGCATGCCGAGCCCGAGCAGGTCGAACTTCACCAGCCCCATCCACGCGCAGTCGTCCTTGTCCCACTGCAGGACCGTGCGGTTCTCCATCCGGGCGTGCTCGATCGGCACCACCTCGCCGACCGGCCGCTCGGTCAGCACCATCCCGCCGGAGTGGATGCCCAGGTGCCGCGGGAACTTCAGCAGCTCACTCGCCATCGCGACCACCTGCGGCGGGATGTCGTGCTCGGTCGAGGTGATCTCGGGGCTCCAGCCGTCCACCTGTTTGGACCAGGCGTCCTGCTGACCGACGGAGTACCCGAGGGCCTTCGCCATGTCCCGGACGGCGGACTTCGGGCGGTACGAGATCACGTTCGCCACCTGGGCCGCGTTGTGCCGGCCGTACTTGGTGTAGACGTGCTGGATCACCTCCTCGCGGCGCCCGGAGTCGAAGTCGACGTCGATGTCCGGCTCCTCGGCGCGCGTCGTCGCCAGGAACCGCTCGAACGGCAGGTTGTAGAGGATGCTGTCCACCGCGGTGATCCCGAGCGCGTAGCAGACCGCGGAGTTCGCCGCGGATCCCCTGCCCTGGCAGAGGATCCCGTTGTCCCGGGCGAACCGGACGATGTCCTCGACGATCAGGAAGTACCCCGGGAACTCCTTCTCCGCGATCACGGCCAGCTCCCGGTCCAGCCGCTCGTACGCGTCCGGCCGCTGCGCGGGCGTCCCGTACCGCCGGGCGGCGCCGTCGAGCGTCAGCTTCCGCAGCCACGACATCGGCGTCTCGCCCTCCGGTACGTCGCGCAGCGGCAGCTTCGGCTTCGCCCGCGCCAGGTCGAACGCGAGCTGGTCCGCGAGCGTCACGGTCCGCGCCACCGCCCCGTCGTACCGCCGGAACCGGGTGGTCAGCTCCGCGCCGGACCGCACGAACGCCATCCCGCTCGACGGCAGCCAGCCGTCCATCGCGTCCAGGTCGCGCCGGGCCCGGACGGCGGCCAGCGCGGACGCCAGCCGGTACTGCGCCGGGGTCGCGTAGTGAACGTTGTTCGTGGCAACTACCGGGAGGCCGTGGTCGGCGGCCAGCCCGGCGAGGATCCGGTTCCGGGTGGTGTCGGCGGGCAGGTGGTGGTCGATCAGCTCGACGACCACCCGGTCCTTGCCGAACAGCGCGGTCAGCCGGTCCAGCTCGCGGCCGGCCGCGGCCGGACCGTCGGCCCGCCCGCCGAGCTCGAGCGCCTGCCGGACCAGCCCCTTCCGGCAGCCGGTAAGGATCACCCAGTGGTCACGCCCTTCGGCGGCCAGCCGTTCCAGCGAGTAGACCGGCTTGCCCTTCTCCCCGCCCTTCAACTGCGCCTCGGTGATCTCCCCGGCGAGTTTGTGGTACCCCTCCTGCCCCTCGGCCAGCACCAGCAGGTGACTGCCCTCCGGGTCGGCCACCCCGTTCTGCGGTCCGGTCAGCCCGAGGGACAGCTCCGCCCCGAACACGGTGGGCAACGAGTACGCCGCGGCGGCCTCGGCGAACCGCGCCGCGCCGTAGAACCCGTCGTGATCGGTCAACGCCAGCGCATGCAGCCCCTGCTTGACCCCCGCCTCGACCAGGTCCTCCGGCTGCGAGGCCCCGTCCAGGAAGGAGAAGTTCGAATGCACATGCAGCTCCGCATACGGCACCGCATGCTCCGGCCGCCGCACCGGCTCCGGCACATACGGCCCCCGGTGCTGCGACCACGCCGGACTGTCCCCACCGTCAGCCGTCACCGGCCGCCCACCATGACTCCCCGGCCGCGAGCGATCCGACAACTTCCGCTCCAACTCCGACCACTTGATGGGAGGATTGTTGTACCCCATCGCCGCTCGCCTCCCGTCTCCGGATATTAGAACATATGTTCCCTTGAACTGCGAACCCGCTCCGGGGGCGCGTAGGGCAGACTGGGGCCGGTGAGCATGTTCAAGCGACGGCGCCGGCCGCCGGCCGGGCTGGCGGCCGAGGCGGCCCGGAATCCGGGCGGGTGGGTCTACGAGATCGACGGGGAGTGGGTCGACGATCCGGACGGTTACGTACCGCCCGAGGCGATTCGTGGGGGCTGGCGGGTCGACGACGCGGGAGAGCTCACCGGTGAGTTCGTTGCGAACAAGCGGCACGGGCGCCCCCGGAACGACTTCGAGTTGCTCACCAAGCCCGATCATTGGCTCGACTGGCTGGGAGATCGGCCTGCGCGAGCGGTGCGCGACCGGATCGAGGAGTTGCTCGCGGAGCAGGTCGACGGGGCCAAGGTCGAGTGGTTGAAGGTCACCAAGGAGCCGACGTTCGTCACGGGCGGCAAGCCGCTGGCCGATGATCCGGGCAAGGCGCAGGTGGTACGGACCGGCCTTGCCCTGGAGTTCGCGCTGTCGGTGGTGCGGCCGGACGGGCGGCGGGACGTCCTGACGGGGGTGTTCAGCCTGGCCGTGGCCAGGATGGACGAGCCGGAGGCGCAGGAGCAGTCCTGGCTCGATCTGGGCGAGACCATCGATCACGCCGGACCACTCCTGGAGGAGCGACTGCTCTCCCTCGGCTGAGGTCCGGCCGTTGTCCCGGTGGCGCCTGAAAACCGGTTGACCGGTGGCGTGGCGACGCTGGTACCGTTCGGGCGTCCGTGACATTGCACCTGGAGGTGATGCCCGCATGAACGTCGTAGCGCTGTGGGTGCTCATCCCTCTCGTGGTCACGGGCGGGCGATTGACGTAGGTGTCGTCGGGAGCGCCCTGAGAAGCTCCCGAAGGGACAACACCTATGAACACTTCACCTTCCCGTCCGGGTCTCCGGGCGGTGACCGTCTCGCAGGTCGCGGGCAACCAATGGCATGCGGTGCGGAACGATCGGACCATCGGCCGCGGGTACGCGTCGCGGCGGCTCGACGGCCGGACCTTCCTCAGTATCGACACCTGGCAGGACGCGGTCTTCGACCAGCTCGCCGCCGTCATGCTGGCCAACCAGCCGGAACCGGTGTACACGGTGGTGGACGAGGCCGACCGTGAGCTCGCGGCCGGCTGGCAGCGCGCGGGATTCGCGATCTGGCGGCGCGAGTCCGAGTACGTCGTCCCCGGCCGGCTCCCGGCGGCCGTGCCCGGCGGCGTGGCGATCGCCGCCGCCGACGAGGCGCCGTTGCGGGAGCTGGACCGGGCGATCCGCGCCGAGGTCGAGGCCGGTCCCGGCTGGCACACGATGCCGGCGGAAGTCCTGCCCTGGCAGGGCGGAACGCGTCCGCTCGACCCGGCGAGGTACACCGTGGCGATCCGCGGCGGCCGGTACGTCGGGATGATCCGGCTGGCGACGCACACCCGGCGCCCACGGATCGGGCTGGTCGCGGTCCTGGCCGCCGAACGCCGGCACGGCATCGCCCGGGCCCTCCTCGGCCACGCCCTCCGCGACACCGCGGAAGCCACCGCGGAGGTCGACGAGACCAACACGGCCGCGACGGCGTTGTTCGACGACATCGGCCGGCGCACCGGCCGGAGTCTCGAGCTGATCAGCGGGAGGGCCTGACCATGCCCAGAGCAGCAGGCGGCATCGAGGTCGAGGGCACCGTCGTCGAGTGCCTCCGGAACGCGACCTTCCGGGTCGAGCTCGGTAACGGCCACAAGGTGCTCGCGCACATCAGTGGCAAGATCCGGAAGAACTACATCAAGATCGTCCTCGAGGACCGCGTCCTGGTGGAACTCAGCCCCTACGACCTGGATCGGGGCCGGATCATCTTCCGCTACCGGAACTGAGGAACTGTCACCCATCACACACACCTCCTGTCCCGATCAAGACTAGAACATGTGTTCGATCAGGCGTTAATCTGAAAACATGCTTGGTCGGTTCACGGTTCGCCCGTCCGACGACGGATCCAACAGGTTCGGCGTCTGGGACGGTGCGGTCAACGGGTGGCGTGCAACAGGAATCGACGACGAGGCGCAGGCGCACGAAGTCGCCTTCGACCTCGACGTCCAGTACGACGCACACGGCCCCCGGGCCGCGGACGCCGTACGGCGGATCGACCCCAGCCAGCCGGTGGAGCGGGCCACCTGGTCCACCGGCGAGCTGGAGGTCTGGATCCGGCACAACGGCGAATGGCTCGGCAAGTTCCGGGACAAGAACGGCGAGCTCGCCTGGGTCCCCGGCAAGGACCTCCGCCCGCTCTAGCCGCCCGGTTTGGGCTTCGGGTTCTGCTTGTCCGGCGGCGTCTTCGGCGGGTTCGGGTTGCCGATCATCTTCTTCGGCGGGGCGACGAAGCGTTCGACCGGCAGGCCGCGGACCGCGCCCTGCATGGCGGACTCCCAGAGCGGGCCGGCGGTGCCGGAGCCGGTCGGGTCGTGGATGCGGTCGCCGTTCAGGGTCTGGTTCATCAGGTTCTTGTACGGCGGGCTCGCGTCGGCGACGACCGCGGCGGCGGCCAGGTTCGGCGTGTACCCGGAGAACCAGACGGCCAGGTTCTGCTGGATCGTCCCGGTCTTCCCGCCCATGTCGCGGGTGCCGAACCGCAGGTGGCCGCCGGTCCCGCCCGGCATCATCACCTGGCTCAGCACCCGGTTCACGCCGTCGGCGACCTGCTTCGACAGCACCTGCTTGCAGTCGAACCCGGGCCCCGGCACCGGCCGCCCGGCCTTGTCCCGCACCGACGTGACCACCAGCGGCTTGCAGTACATCCCGCGGGCCGCGAACGTCGCGTACGCGTTCGACAGCATCAGCGGGGTCACGTACCCGACGCCCAGCGTCATCGACACGACCTGCTCGAGCGGCTCGCCGGTCTGGGCGTTGTACATCCCGAGCTTGCCCGCGACCTTCCCGATCGCGCACAGCCCGGTCCGCTCGGACAGTTGCAGGAAGTACGTGTTGGTCGAGAACCGGGCCGCCTCGACCATGGTCAGGTCGCCGCTGTGCGTCGAGTTGTGCGGCTGGTACGTCGGGTCGCGGGTCCAGCCCGTGCAGGTCCGGAACTTCTTGTTCCGCAGGTCGATCTGCTGCGGCGAGTTGATCCGGTAGTCCATCGGGATGCCCTTGGCCAGCGCGGCCGCGATCGTGAACGCCTTCATCGTCGAGCCGTTCTGGAACCCGCCGTACCCGCCGGCGTACGACTTCTCGACGTTGTAGTTGTAGTTCGTCTGGTGCCGCCCGTTGCCGTACGGCTTGCTCTGCACCATCGCCTTCACCAGCCCGGTGCCCGGCTGGACGATCGTGATCGCGGCGATCGAGGAGTCGGTGGCCTGGCTGTGCCGGTCGATGGACGCCTGCGCGGCGGCCTGGATCGCCGGGTCGATCGAGGTCCGGATCAGCAGCCCACCGGTCTTCAGGTAGTGGTCGCGGTCCTTCACGGTCGTACCGAGCGCCGGGTTGGCGAGCAGCTTGGAGACCACGTAGTCGCAGTAGAACGGGTACCGCGAGTTCGCGCAGCCGTTCGGTACCGGCTCGACCAGCGAGAGGTCGATCGGCGTCCGCAGCGCCTGGTTCGCCTGCCCGACGGTGATCACGCCGAGCTCGAGCATCCGTTTGATCACCACGTCCCGGCGGGCCCGGGCGCGGGCCGGGTTGTTGGCCGGGTTGTACCCGGTCGGGTTCTTCACGATGCCGGCCAGGAGCGCGGCCTGCGGCAGCGTGAGCTTGTCGGCCGTGGTCCGGAAGTAGTGCTGCGCGGCGGTCTGGACGCCGTACGTGCCGGCGCCGAAGTTCGCCAGGTTCAGGTACTTCTCCAGGATCTCGTCCTTGGAGTACTCGCTCTCGACCGCGATCGCGTACCGCAGCTCGGTGATCTTGCGCTCGTACGACACCTCGGTCGCCTTGGCCCGCGCGGTCGCGGTCTTCGCCTTCTCGACCAGGCTCATCTTGACGAACTGCTGGGTGATGCTGGACCCGCCCTGCTGCACCTCGCCGCCGGTCTGGTTGCGGACCATCGCCCGCAGCGTGCCCTTCAGGTCCAGCGCGCCGTGCTCGTAGAACCGGGAGTCCTCGATCGCGACCATCGCCTTGCGCATGATCGGCGCGACCGCGCTCAGCCGGACCGGTACCCGGTTCTGCTCGTAGAGCGTGGCGATCAGCGTGCCGTCCGCGGCCAGGATCCGGCTGCGGACGGCGGGCGCGTCAGTCTCGAACTCCCTGGGCAGGCTCTGGACCGTGGCCGCGACCTGGGCCGATCCCTGCCCGGCGAAGCCCGCGAACGGGATCGCCAGCCCGGCCGCGAGCGCACCCGACAGCGCGCTCACGCCGATGAACATGATCACCGACCGAGCCCAGTTGCGACCGCCCCTCTCGGCACGCATTACTCCAGGCTAGACCACCGATCACTCTCCGGGTACCCCGGAATTGATTGCCTCGATCAACTTTGGCCGCAGTTCGCCGGCCTTGATCACCTCGTCGACCGACCCGACCTCGCGGGCCCGTTCGATGCTGTGCACCCGGTCGAACTCGGTCGCCACCTCGCCCAGTTTCTCTGCCCGTACGACGGTTCGGACGTCCGCGAGCTCCGTCGCGAGGGCGGCCCGTTCCGCGCCGGAGGCCTCGCCGACCCGCTCGGCCAGCGCCGCCACCCGCGGGTCCGCGGCGGTCCGCGCATCCACCTCGCCGGCGAAAACGACCGCGGCGGCCGGCGCGCCGCCGAGCACCGAGGCGAACGATCCCTCCACCGCGAGCACCGTCATCGACGGGTTCAGCGACTTCGAGAACACCACGAACGCGCCGCCGTGGTACCGGGAGACGACGCAGAACACGATCGGGCCCTGGAAGTTGACCATCGCGCGGCCGATCTCGGCGCCGTACTCGAGCTGCAGGTTCCGCATCGAGTCCGGCGAGCCGTCGAACCCGGACAGGTTCGCCAGCACCACCAGCGGCCGGTTCCCGCTCGCCGAGTTGATCGCCCGCGCGACCTTCTTCGACGACCGCGGGAACAGCGTGCCCGCGGTGTAAGTGTCCGGGCCGTCGGTGGGCGGGAAGCCCCGGCGCGGCACCGACCGGGACTCGATCCCGACCAGGCAGACCGGGAACCCGCCGAGCCGCGCGTCCACCACGACCGCGGTGTCGGCGTCCGCCATCCCGGCCCAGCGCTCCAGCACCGGGTGGTCCTGGTCGGTGACGGCCCGCATCAGCGTGCGGATGTCGAACGCCTTCTTCCGGTCCGGGTTGGTCGCCGCGGAGAAGATCTCGCCGACCGTCTTGAAGTCGCTCCCGGCCACGTCGTGCGGGTACGGCGTGACGTCGCGGTCCAGCGGGTCCGACGTCGGCGCCCGGCGCGGCCCGTGCTCGCCGGGGACGACGTACGTGTGGTCGTAGTACGTCATCAGCACGTCCCGCGCGCCCTTCAGGTCCGGCGCCCAGTACTGCGCCTGGCCGTTCGGGCCCATCACCCGGTCGTACCCGCCGATGCCGAAGTTGTCCTCGGCGGACACGCTGCCGGAGAAGTCGAGCGTCTGCTTGCCGGTCAGCACCATCGCGCTGTCCGGCGTCATCACCAGGATGCCCTTGGTGTGCATCAGCATCGTGGCCTCGGCGTTCCAGTACGGCTGCGCGCCGACGTTGATGCCCGCGACCACGACGTTGATCTCGCCGCCGGCCTGGGTGAACTCGACGATCCGCTTCAGCGCCTTCGCGACCCAGTCCATGTTCTCGGTGCCGGAGTCCATCGAGATCCGCGCGCCCGCCGACAGCGAGTACCACTCGACCGGGATCCGGAGCCGCTCGGCCAGGTCCAGCGCGGCGATGATCCGCGAGCACTCGGCCTCGGCGACCGCGCCGAGCGCCTTGGTCGGGTCGCCGCTCATCGCGACCCGGGTGACGCCCTCGGGGTACCGCTCGGTCGGCGTGGTGACGATGCCGACGATCAGGCCGGCCTTGTTCAGGCCCTTCGGCCGCTCGACCGGGACCAGGTTGCCGGCGTCGTCCAGATCGTGCTCGACGAACGAGCCGCCCTGGCCGGCCACCATGCCGCTGACCTCGTACGGGTAGATCGTGTTCCGCCGGCGGGACCGCTGCACCTTCTGCGCGTAGTCGTCGAGCGGCAGCAACCGCCCGGTCGGCGGCTGCTCGATCGACGTCACGACGCCGGCGCCGTGCTGGTAGTAGAACCGGGCCGCGACCGGGTTCACCGAGCCGTCCGCCGCCGCGACGTCGCCCTGCACCAGGACTTCCTCGATCCCGGCACCCGCGGTCATCGGGGCGATGTTGCGCTGCAGCGCGGTCACCTCGTCGATCTGGACGTCGACCACCGGCCAGATCTGCACCCAGACGTGGTTCATGTCCAGCTTCGCGCCGGCCGCGCCACGGGCGGTCCGGGCCCGGCGGATCGCCTCCAGGCAGTTCGCGATCGCGCGCTCGGCGTGCGGCAGCGAGGTGACCTGGCCGTCCTCGTCGCGGGCGACCGCGAACTGGCGGACCTGGGCCAGCGCGACCAGCCGCCGGTCGGCCTCGTTGTCGCGTGCGACGCAGTAGTACAGCAGCACGTCCTCCGGCGCCTCCAGGCGGGTGATCCGGAAGTCGCGCAGCCGCCACAGGTTCAGCCGGCGGCCGACCATCGGGTGGACGCCGCGGACGTTGTCGTCCTCGGCCATCGAGCCACCGGCCGGGCGGTACGTGAAGTACGAGACCGGCCGGCCCTGGCCCGGGGCGACCGCGACCGAGATCCGCCGTACTCGCTGGGCGATCGGCAGGTCGGCGACCATCCGGCGGTACAGGTCGGCGGCGTCCTGCTGCGACTCCGGGAGGTCCGGGCCGTACAGGTACAGCTCGACGACGGCCTCGTGGCCCGCCGTACGGGCGTCGATCCGGTCGGTCAGCGCCCGCGACAGCGCACTGCCCGGGTCGGCCAGCTCGGCGACCGTTCCGACCGTGGTGACCAGGTGGCTCGGCTTGTTGTCGATCGAGTAGTCGGCGGTCGCGAACGGCCGTCCGTCGACCGCGAACGCACGCAGGTCGTGCAGCTCGTACTCGCGGTAGTGCCGGCGGATCAGGACCTCGAGCATCGGCTCCTGCTCGCCCCAGCCGTGCTCCAGCCGCTGCGCGAGGAACCGGACGATCGGCTCCGGGATCGCCGCCAGCGCGTCGATCCGCTGCTGCCGGTCCGGCGCGTCCAGGCGGGTGGCCAGGTCGGCGACCTCGTCGCTGACGCCCGCGATGATCGACGCCCGCTCGGCGTCCACCTGCGGCTGGTCGAACCACCGGAACCGCACACTCCGGGCCAGGTCGCCGACCACCGGGAACCGCAGCTGCGTGGCCGGCACCAGCCGGTCCAGCAGATCGTGCACGCACTCGTCCAGCGGCGCGTCCGGCAACGGCTCGGCGATCCACCGCTGCAGCACGGAGGTGACCAGCAGTACGTCGGGGGTCGACCGCAGCTGCGCCAGGAAGATCCGGAAGACCGCTTCCTCGAGCTCGGGGCTGCGCTCCAGCCCAGTCACGCCGTAGTGGCTGAGCACCCGGCTCAGCCGCGACTGGAACTCTGCCGGCAGCCCGCCGCGATCCGGGTCGAGGCTCTGCAGGTACGTGTGGAAGTACTCGCGCGGGCTGTGTACCCGGTTCTCGATCGTGGTGTCGGTACCGGCCGGCCGGTTCCGGCTCAGCTCGGCGAAGTCCGCGAACACCGCCAGCAGCTCGATCTCCGCGGCCACCGGCGGCTCGTCCAGCTCGGCCCGCGCGGCGAGGTAGCCGGCCAGCATGCCGCCCTCGTCCTGCGGGTCGATGTCGAACCCGAGCAGCATGCTCCGCAGGTCGTCCAGCCCCCGCTCCGCCCGCTCGGCCGCGGACTTCTCGCCGGTCCCGTTCGGCAGATCCAGCTGTACGCCGTTGTGCACCGGCGCTGCTTCTTCGGCGGCGGACTCGTCCGCGGCCGGCTCCAGCCGGAGCAGCGGCGCGCCCGTCTCCACCTGGCTGCCGGTCGAGACCTGCAGCTCCTTCACGGTGGCCTTGAACGGCGCGTACAGCACCGTCTCCATCTTCATCGACTCGAGCACCAGCACCGGCGCACCGGCCTCGACCTCGGCCCCGGCCTGTACCGGCGTCGCCACCACGAGCGCCGGCGCAGGTGACCGCAGTACGCCGCCCTCGTCGCGGCTGACCCGGTGGGTGACGCCGTCGACCTCGACCAGGTGCACCGGGCCGTGGGTCGCGGTCACCAGCCGGAACCGCTGCCCGCCGACGACCAGGCGGCTCGTGTACTCGTCCAGCCGTTCGAGCTCGGCGTCCACGATCTTCAGCTCGCCGTTCCCGACGCCGACCCGGAACCGCTCGGGCCCGATCCGCGCCACGGTCACCTGGTAGCTCGCGCCGCGCAGCTTCAGGTCGATCGCGCGGCCGACCTCGTGCTGCACCTGCGGACGGCCGCCGTGCGCGGTCTCGAACAACCGGACGCGCTCGACCTGCTCGGCGTCCTCGTACCCCTCGATCGCGGCCGCCACCAGCGCGATCCCGGAGTGCCGGTGCGAGACCAGCCGGCCCTCGCCGCGGACCCGGTCGATCCAGCCGGTGTCGGCGCTGCCGTCGATCACCTCTGGCTGGTCGAGCAGCTCGAGGATGAAGCTCTTGTTGGTCGCGCCGCCCTCGATCAGTACGGTCGTGGCCCGCATCGCGCGCCGCAGCCGGGCCAGTGCCTCCTCGCGGGTGCGCCCGTACCCGATGATCTTCGCGATCATCGAGTCGAAGTCGGCCGGGATGCTGTCGCCGGCGCTCACGCCGGTGTCGACCCGGATCCCGGGACCGGCGGGCAGATCGAGTACGACGATCTTGCCCGGCGACGGGGCGAAGTCGCGGTCCGGGTCCTCGGCATTCAGCCGGGCCTCGACCGCGTGCCCGCTCTCCACCGGCTTCGGGCCCTCCAAGCGGCCGCCGGACGCGACGTGCAACTGGGCCTTCACCAGGTCGAACCCGGTGGTCAGCTCGGTGATCGGGTGCTCGACCTGCAGCCTGGTGTTCACCTCGAGGAACGCGAACGACTTCTCGCCCGGGTGGTACAGGAACTCGACCGTCGCCGCGCCGCGGTACCCGACCGCGATCGCGAGCCGCTCGGCCGACGCCTTCAGGTCCTCGACCTGGGACGCGGCCAGCAACGGCGACGCCGACTCCTCGATCACCTTCTGGTTGCGGCGCTGCACCGAGCAGTCCCGGACGCCGAGCGCCCACGCCGTACCCTCGCCGTCGGCGATCACCTGGACCTCGACGTGCCGGGCGCCGGTGACCAGGCGCTCCAGGAACACGATGCCGCTGCCGAACGCGCGGGCCGCCTCCTCGCTGGTCCGCGCGTACGCGTCGGAGAGCTCGTCGGCGGAGCGGACCACCCGGATACCGCGGCCACCGCCGCCGGCCGTTGCCTTGAGCATCAACGGGTAGCCGATCCGGTCGGCCGCCGCCAGCGCGGCGTCCAGCGACTCGACCGCGCCGCGGCTCCACGGCGCCACCGGTACGCCGACCTCCTCGGCGATCAGCTTCGAGCCGATCTTGTCGCCGAGCTTGCGCATCGCCTCGGCCGACGGGCCGATGAACGTGACGCCGATCCGGTCGCACAGCTCCGCGAACGCCGGGTCCTCGGCGACGAAGCCCCAGCCGACCCAGGCGGCGTCCGCCCCGGTCTCCAGCAGCGCGCGTTCCAGCACCGCCAGGTCCAGGTACGGCCGGGCCGCCGCCGGGCCGAGCGGATACGCGATATCGGCGGACCGTACGAACGTAGCCGTGCGCTCGCCGTCGGTGAACAAGGCCACGGTTTCGATCGGGTCACCGCCCTCGGCGTTGACTTCCCGGACCGCGTTGATCAGCCGCATCGCGGCTTCTCCCCGGTTCACTATTGCGATACGCTTGAACATAGACCGCCTCCGTGTCTCACCCTGCGTCCGCCAACGGGATCGCCGTCGCTGGCACAGGCTTTCAGGCTTGGGCTGTTACCGTCGAGTCGGCCCCCTTCTGAGGCGTGTTCTCAGCTCTGCTAAAGCATGACCCTGACGTGCGGAAAACTGCCGCGCAGGAGGGGAAATCACATGACTGAGGAACTGATCGCCCGGCTACGCAACGAAGTCGCCGGACCTGTACTGACGCCCGCCGACGAGGGGTACGCCGAGGAGCTGTCCGGCTTCAACCTGGCGGTCACGCACACCCCGGACGTCGTGGTCGGGCTGACGTCCGAGGACGACGCCGTCGCCGTCGTACGGGCCGCCGCCGAGACCGGTACGCCGGTCCGCGTGCTGGCCACCGGCCACGGCATCCCGAACCCGATGCGGGGCGGGATCGTCGTCACCACGACCCGGATGACCGGCGTGACCGTCGACGCCGAGACGCAAACCGCGCACGTCGACGCGGGCACCCGCTGGGCCGAGGTGATCGCGGCCGCCGCACCGCACGGACTCGCACCGATCACCGGCGGGTCCGACGCGGTCGGCTGCATCGGCTACACCCTCGGCGGCGGCCTCGGCCCGCTGGCCCGCACGTA
Organism: Kribbella sp. NPDC059898; assembly: GCF_042730855.1. Lineage (NCBI taxonomy): Bacteria > Bacillati > Actinomycetota > Actinomycetes > Propionibacteriales > Kribbellaceae > Kribbella > Kribbella sp. NPDC059898. The sequence continues at coordinate 181,968 of NZ_JBHWKR010000012.1, read as the reverse complement.
CGGTTTCTCGTCCGACTGGGCGCGCAGCTTCCGCGTCGTGACGGCGACCGGCGCGGTGACCGCGAGTACGACCGAGAACGAGGAACTGTTCTGGGCGTTGCGCGGCGGCAAGGGCGGCTTCGGCATCGTCACCGCGATGGACTTCGCACTGGTCGAGCTGAGCACGCTGTACGGCGGCTCGGTGTTCTTCGACGCCGAGCACATCGCGCCGGTGTTCGGCACCTGGACCGAGTGGACCAAGACGCTCCCCGAGGAGGCGAACTCGTCGGTCGTCGTCCTGCGACTGCCGCCGCTCGAGTTCATCCCGGCACCGCTGCGCGGCAAGACCGTGCTGAGCGTCCGGTTCGCGTACGTCGGCGACGCCACCGAGGGCAAGCGCCTGTTCCAGCCGATCCGGGACGCCGGCACGACGCTGATCGACGCGGTCGGCGAGATGTCCGCGGCCGACATCGCGCTGATCCACAACGACCCGAAGGACCCGACGCCGTCGTGGGACCGCGGGCTGATGCTCGACGAGCTGGACGCGGACTTCGTCGCGGCGTTCCTGGACGCGGCCGGCCCGGACCAGCAGCTGCCGCTGGTCGCGGTCGAGGTCCGGCACCTCGGCGGCGCGACCGAGCGCGACGTACCGGAGGGCAGCGCCGTCGGCGGGCGCGGCGGTGCCTGCACGATGACGCTGATCGGCGTACCGGACCCGAACCTGTTCGAAAAGGTGCTGCCGGCAACGGTCGACGAAATCCTCGGCAAGCTGGCGCCGTGGGTGTGTGCGGAGACCACGGTGAACTTCGCCGGCGGGTTCGCGCTGCCCGGGTCGTACGAGGCGGCCTGGCCGGCCGACACGTTCGCGCGGCTGGTGGCGGTGCGGTCGGCGTACGACCCGGACGGGGTGTTCCCGTACGGGCCTACTCCGCGGCGTTGACGGCCATCAGCCACTCCGCGCTGACCACCCGGTAGCCGAGCTTGTACAGCCCGCGCAGGATGCCGGGCACATGCGCGGCGCCGTACACGACCGCCACCTCGATGTCGTCGCCCACGCGCTCGCGGACGATCTCCGCGAGCGCCTGGACGGCGCGGCCGTCGCGGCGGTCCAGGACCAGGTCGAGGAAGCGGTCCCACTTCTCGTCGAGCAACTCCTCCTCCCGGGTCGGGAGGTCGTTGACCTCGATGTTCCGCGACAGCAGCGCCCGGCGGCCGGCGAAGAAGTGCCCGATCGACGTCACCGGGACGGCGGCCCAGGTGAGAGCCTTGGTCTGCCACGGGAGCTCCTGGAACCCTTCCTGGAACTCGGCGCCGGTCAGGTCCGGCGTCACGAACGGTACGCCGAGCTCGCCGTACGGGATGTCGTCCTCGACCAGCCCCGAGTCGTCGGCGACCGGCATCACCCGGTAGGTCATCGTCAGGCCTTCGACGGCCGTCGACTCGCCCGTGATGCCTTCCACCACGAGCAGGTCGCTCGCCCGCAGGCGGGTCTCGACCTCGCGGTAGAACTGCGGCTCCGCGACGTGCAGCATCGGGTACACGACGATCTCCGGTCCCCCGGCCCGCCTGGTCAGCCGCAGTACGGCCGACCGTGTGCCCACGATGCTGTTCTCGATGATCTGCATCGCCCCCACCCCCTGGTGACAGTGTCGGTTCCGTCCGGGGTCAAAATGGAAAGCAACGGCCGCGGCTTCCGCCGCCTTCGGGTGCGGATCAGCTGAATCCTCCGGCGGCGGCTACGACCGGGGCTTCTTCTTCAGCTCGGCCTCCTGCCGACGGACCTCCGCCTGAGTGGCACGCTCGTGCTCCAGCCAGTCGGGGTTCTCGTCGCGGATGGCTTCGATCTCGTCGGTGGTGAGCGCCTCGGTGACCCCGGCGCGCGCCAACCCACTGATCGAGACGCCGAGCCGCGCCGCGACCACCGACCGCGGATGCGGCCCGTTCTTCCGCAGCTCACGCAGCCACTCCGGCGGGTCGGCCTGCAGCGCGTTCAGCTCCTCCCGCGACACGACGCCGTCCTGGAACTCCGCCGGCGTGGCCGGCAGGTACACGTCCAGCTTCTTGGCCGCCGTCGCCGGTTTCATCGTCTGAGTCTTACGCGCCGTCATAGGGGCAGCGTAACGACCGCCTCACCACGCTCGGCGGGGTGGGTGCGCGCCCGGTAACCTCGGCTCCGTGACCGCATTCCGGCTGGGCTACGTCCCCGGCGTGACGCCCGCCAAATGGTCCCGGATGTGGACGGAGCGACTCCCCCGGATCCCCCTCGACCTCGTCCAGGTCACTGCCACCGAGGCCCCGGACCTGGTTCGGCGCGCCGAGCTCGACGCCGCACTCCTCCGCCTCCCGATCGACCGCACCGGCCTGCACGCGATCCCGCTGTACGTCGAGCAGACCGTGGTCGTCGTACCGAAGGACCACCTGATCACCGCCGCCGAGGAGATCACCGTCGACGACCTCGCCGACGAGCTGATGCTGCACCCGCGCGACGACGTCCTCGACTGGGCGCAGCCGCCCGGCCGGCTGATCGCGGACCGCCCGGCGCGGACCGCGGACGCGATCGAGCTGGTCGCCATGGGCACCGGCCTGCTGGTGGTCCCGCAGTCGCTGGCGCGACTGCACCACCGCAAGGACCTCACCTACCGGCCGCTGACCGGCGTACCCGAGTCGCAGGTCGCGCTCAGCTGGCCGGAGGACGCGACCGGCGAACTCGTCGAGCACCTGATCGGGATCGTCCGCGGGCGCACCGTGAACAGCTCCCGCGGCCCCGCCCTGCCCAAGCCGCGCGCCAAGACCAAGCCACGGCCCGCCCCGCAGAAGAAGCCCAGACGCCGGCGCTAGAAATAAGTTGAGTCTTCAACTACCATGGTGGACATGGCGATCTTCCGGTTGAACCACGCGGTGTTGTACGTACGTGACGTCGAGGCGAGCGTCGCGTTCTACCGAGACGTGCTCGGCTTCGGGTACACCGAGACCGGCGACGCGATCCCCGGCGCGGCGTTCCTGCGCGCCCCCGGGTCGGCCAACGACCACGACCTCGGCCTGTTCCAGATCGGCTCCCAGGCGGGCCCGTCGGGCGCCGGGCGGACGAGCGTCGGGCTGTACCACCTGGCCTGGGAGGTCGACACCCTCGGCGACCTCGAGTCGCTCGCCGGGGCCCTGAGCGCGGCCGGCGCACTGGTCGGCGCGTCCGACCACGGCACCACCAAGTCCCTGTACGGCAAGGACCCCGACGGCCTCGAGTTCGAGATCGTCTGGATCATCCCCGCCGACCTCCTCACCGACGCCGACCGGAACAAGGCGGGCATCTCCCGCCTCGACCTCGCCGCCGAACTGGCGAAGTACGGCCCTGAGGCCCGCAGCGGCGTCGGCATCTCCCGGATCGGCTAGCCCACAATCCCCTCAGCCGTACGGAGTGCGGTGGCCAGGACTGTGAGGACCGGGTTCACGCCGCCGTTGGTGACGTGGACCGAGGCGTCGGTGATCCAGAGGTTGTCGTGGCCCCAGACGCGGCCGTGTGGGTCGGTGACCGAGTGGGCCGGGTCGCCGCCCATTCGGCACGTCCCGGCCTGGTGCTGGCCAGTGCTCGGGTGACTGAGGCTCCCGAGTTCACCAATCGACGTACGGGCCGCGCCGGCCTCCTCCAACCATGCCTGGGCCTTCGCGCTCATGAACTGGTGCGCCCGAGCGTCCTCGGGGTGGATCGACCCGCTCGTCACGACCACGGGGTTTCCGTACCGGTCGACGACGGACGGGTCGACCCGCACCCGCGACTCCGCCGACGTCACCTCCTGGATCGGCCCCACCACCCGCAGCATCCGCCGTACCGCGTGCCGCATCCCCGCCACACTCTCCGCACCGGCCGCCGGAATCATCCCGGCCGCGGTCAGATAGTCGTACGTCGCCGCGGGCGTCGGCACGAACTCGTTGGCAAGCATCCCGCCCCCAACAATCCCGTCGTTCCCGTGCCGGAAGTCGCACGTCGCGATCGACACCCCAGGCCCGACGAGATCAACCACCTCGTCCTCGAACAGCCCAAGCGCACCGGCATACACATGCGCCTGCAGATGCCGCCCGACCTGATCCTGGTTGTTCCCGATCCCATCCGGCTCACCGTCGTGCGCACTGTTCAGCAACAACCGCGGCGTCTCCGAAGCACCAGCCGCAACCACCACCTCCGCGCATGACACGGTCCGCCGGCCGTCACCACTCACCAGCGCAACACCCACGACGCGCCCGCCCGAGTCAGTGACCAGCCGCTCAGCGGTAACCCCGGTCACGAGCGCACAGTTTCCGGTCGCCAGCGCAGCCGGCAGCGCCGTGTTGTGCGTCCCGGCTTTCGCCTCGACCGGGCAAGCAAACCCAACACACTGACCACACCGCACACACCCCGAACGCCCTTGATAGTCGACCGAGTTGATCAGCAGCGGTACGTCGAGCGTCCCCCACCCCAACCGCTCCGCGGCCGCAGCCAACAACTCCCCCGCCACAGTGCGTGGCATCGCCGGCATCGGCAACGGAATCGACCGCGCCTCATGCCACGGATCCGTACCCCCGCCACTCACCCCGAACCGCTGCTCCGCCAACGAGTAGTACGGCTCCAGCTCGTCGTACGTGATCGGCCAGTCCGCCAGCGCGCTCCCCTCAGGTACGCCGTACGTCGTCGCCATCCGGAAGTCCCGCGGCACGAACCGCCAGGCCTGCGCGCCGTACACCCGGGTCCCACCGCCGACCGTGAACGCGTTGTTCCCCCACGCGCCGTCCGACGGCAACACCTGCTGCCGTACGCCGTCCACGACCGCGACCCGCGGCCGCCCCGCCGGGTCCGGATCGGTCGGCGCCGGCAGCCCGAGCGTCGACCGCGGGTTCCGCAGATGACCGTGCGCGAGCGCCTCCGTCGACGGGTAACCACCCATCTCGACAACCAGCACGGACCGCCCCGACTCCGCCAGCACCTGAGCCGCCGCACCACCACCGGCACCCGACCCGATCACCACACAGTCGTACCGCTCCCCGATCGCCGCCCACGGCGTCACAGCCAGCGAAGTCCGCACCTCCGCGAACTCGCCCGTCCGCCACCCCACCCGCTCCCAGGCGGCAGGCTCCGCGTAGTACCCCTGCGCCACCAGTCCGGTCAGCCAGGCCCGATCATCACCGCTCAAGGCCTGCTCGACCCGCCCACGCCAGTCCGGCCGGTCCTCGGTCAGCACCCGCTCGACAAACGCGACCGCAGCCCGCTGCCACCCCTCCCCCGGAACCACAGACTCCGCCAACCGCTCGAGCTCACGCCGCTGCTGCTCAGACAGGTGCACCCCGAAATCCTTGCACGCACTACCGTTTGGCGCATGGGTGAACTCTTCGGCCTGTCGGGTCAGGTAGCGGTGGTGACCGGGTCGAGTCGTGGGATCGGGCTGGCGATCGCGCGAGTGTTGCTCGGGCAGGGCGCGGCCGTGGTCCTGAACGGGTACGCGGCCGACGAGACCGCGGGCGCCTCGAGCGAGTTGTCCCAGGCGTTCCCCGGGCGGGTGGTGGCGCTCGCCGGGGACGTCGGCGAGGCGGAGGCCGGGCAGCGGCTGGTGGAGGCCGCGGTGGACGCGTTCGGCGGGCTGGATCATCTGGTCTGCAACGCGGGGATCGACATCATCAAGCCGGCCGTCGAGTACACGCCGGACGAGTGGGACCGGATCCTGACCGTGAACCTGCGCGGCGCGTTCCTCCCGGCGCAGGCGGCCGCGCGGTACTGGATCGCGCACCGGCGCGGCGGCTCGGTCACGATGACGTCCTCGATCGCCGGGCAGGTCGGCATCCCGGCGCTGGCGCCGTACGCCGCGAGCAAAGGCGGGATCAACCAACTGGTCCGGACGCTCGCCGCCGAGTGGGCGGAGCACGGGATCCGGGTGAACGCGGTCGCACCCGGGTACGTCGCGAACATCATGGACAGCGTCACCGCCCACGACGACCCCGCGTCGGACCGGCGGATCGCGACGTTCACGCCACTCGGACGGCGCGCCACGGTGGACGAGATCGCGGCGCCGTACGCGTTCCTCGCCTCGGCCGCGGCGGCGTACGTGACGGGTGCCGTCGTACCGGTCGACGGCGGGTACACGGCCACCTGAGAGTTTGTACTTGCCGGTCCATTTTTGCCGAGCAACCCTGTGGTCATGGCACTTGACGACTACTACCTGCTCGGGCGGTCCGGACTGCGCGTCAGCCGGCTGGCCCTGGGCACGATGAACTTCGGCCAGGACGGGTTCCACGCGCCGTACGGCAAGACCGAGGACGAGGCGCGGGCGATCTTCCGCGCGTACATAGATGCCGGCGGCAACTTCATCGACACCGCGGACTTCTACACCGCGGGCGAGAGCGAACGGATCGTCGGCCGGCTGATCGCCGAGGCCGGCGTCCGGGAGCGGATGGTGCTCACCACCAAGGCGACCAACAGCGTCGACGCCGGCGACCCGAACGCGGGCGGCAACAGCCGCAAGCACCTGATCCGCGCGCTCGACGACTCGCTGCGCCGGCTCGGCACCGACTACGTCGACCTGTTCCTGCTGCACACCTGGGACCGGATCACCCCGGTCGACGAGGTACTGCGGACCCTCGACGACCTGTCCCGCTCCGGCAAGATCCGGTACGCCGGGCTGTCCGACGTACCGGCCTGGTACGCCGCCCGCGCGCAGACGCTGGCCGACGCACACTCGCTGACGCCGATGGTCAGCCTGCAGCTGCCGTACTCGCTGATCGAGCGTGCGATCGAGACCGAGCACGTGCCGATGGCGCAGCAACTCGGCCTCGGCGTCACCGCGTGGAGCCCGCTCGGCGGCGGCTTCCTGACCGGGAAGTACCGGCGCGACGACGGGCAGCGGATGGCCGGCGAGGGACGGTTGACCGGGGACGGCGCGGCCGGGCAGAGCTGGACCGATCGGCAATGGGAGCTGCTGCCGGCGGTTCGCGAGGTCGCGGACAAGCTGGGCGTGACAATGGCGCAGGTCGCGGTGAACTGGGCCGCCACGCAGCCGGGCATCGCGTCCGCGATCGTCGGCGCGAGCAGCCCGGCGCAGCTCGAGTCGAGCGTCGCGGCGCTCGGGTTCGAGCTCCCGGCCGAGCTGCGGGTACAGCTCGACCAGGCGAGCGCCGTACCGCCGTCGTCGGTCTACCGGATGTTCACGCCGGAGTACCAGGGCTGGATGGTCAGTCCGGGCGCGAAGGTCGCCGACAAGCCGGCCGGATACCACCCGCCGGTGGTCAACTGGCGCTGAGGTAGTCCAGGCACAGATCCAGCGCGTACTCCAGATGCGTCGCCGAACCGGACGCCATCAGGATCGCGACACCACCCTGGATCGCCGCGATCAGCGCGGCCGAGGCACGGGCGGGATCCACGTCGGCACGGATCTCGCCCGCCGCCTGCATGTGCTCGATCCCCTGCCGCAGCCGCCGCTCCCACTGCGCGAGCAGCTGCCCGGTCACCGCCTGCGCGGCCGGCGTGTGGCGGCCGATCTCGGTGATCAGTACGCCGAGCGGACAGTTCACGCCCTGCCGCCGGTACTTCTCCACGACGACGTCCCGCCAGTCGTGCCAGGCGTCCCAGCTGGTGAGCTGCCCGAGGTGCGGCTCCTGGTCCTCGAGCACCTGCTCCGCCTCGCGTTCGGCGACCGCGAGCAGCAGCTGCTCCTTGCCGTCCGGGAAGTAGTGGAACAGCTGGCTCTTCCCGGTCCGGCTGCGCCGGCCGACGTCGTCCAGCTTGACCGCGTTGATCCCCCGCTCGCGGATCTCGGCCGCGGCCGCCGCCACGATCCGGTCCCGCGTCGCCACACCTTTCGCTGTCAGCACACCTCGAATGTACCTGTCAGTCCAACACCGGATGCGGTCGGTACGGCGCTTCCAGCCGAGCCCGCTCCGCCGCCGACAGCACCAGGCCGGCCGCGGCGACGCCGTCGTCGATGTGCCGCGTCTTCGTCGCACCGAGGATCGGCGCGGTCACCCCGACCGACCCCATCAGCCAGGCGAGCGCGATCTGCGCCGGCGGTACGTCGCGCTCGGCGGCCAGGGCGTGTACGGCGTCCACCACCTCGCGGTCGTTCGCGCCGTACAGGTCGTCGGCGACCGGGTCGCTGCCGGCTCGCGCCGTACTGCCGGTCCGGGCGAGCAGACCGCGGGCGAGCGGGCTGTACGGGATCACGCCGACGCCCTGGTCGACGCAGAGCGGGATCATCTCGCGCTCCTCCTCGCGGTACACGAGGTTGTAGTGGTTCTGCATCGCGACGAACGGGATCGGCGCGACGCGTTGGGCCTTCGCGAACTGCCACGCGGCCATGCTCGACGCGCCGAGGTACCGCGCCTTCCCCGCCCGGACGACGTCGGCGAGCGCGTCCATCGTCTCCTCGATCGGCGTCTCGTCGTCCCAGCGGTGGATCTGGTACAGGTCGACGTACTCGGTGCCGAGCCTTTTCAGGGACGCGTCGATCGCGTCCAGGATGTGCTTGCGGGACAGGCCGCGGTCGTTCGGACCGGGACCGGTCGGGTAGTACACCTTGGTGGCGAGCACGTAGTCCTCGCGGCGCGCGAAGAACTTCCGCAGCAGCCGGCCGGTCAGTTCCTCGCCGGTGCCCTTCGAGTACGCGTCCGCGGTGTCGAAGAACGTCACGCCCGCGTCGACCGCGCGCCGTACGATCGGCTCGGCCGCCTCCTCACCGAGGTGCCACTCGCGGGCGCCGCCGGTCCCGAAGCTCATCATCCCCAGGCAGATCCGCGACACCTTGAGACCGGTGCCGCCCAGCCGGACCTGGTCCATCAGCGGTCCGCGTTGAGCTCGGCGAGCTTGCCGAAGACCTGCTTCGGCGTCCAGTTCCCGTCGTCGTCGACGGCGACCAGGCCGTACGCCGCCAGATCCAGGTCGTGCCGCGGATCGCCGGGACGGTGCGGCAGCTCGAAGCCGGCGAAGCTGAACCAGAACGCGGCGGCGAGGTTGATCCGTTCGAACTCTTCGACGAGGTCGATCAGATACTCCACTTGTTCCTCCTCCCGTCGCTCGTACGGGCCGTCGAGCGCGGGCGGGTCGGACTTCGCGTCCACGATCGCCCAGCCGAGGCCGCCGCGATCGGCGGCGCCGCGGTACGTGCAGCAGCCGAACTCGGTCGCGACGACCGGCTTGCCCCATTTGCTGCGCGCCGCCAGCTCGTCGGTGAAGGTCGCGGCGTTCTGGGCGTCGCGGTAGGCGTCGACAGCGACAATGTCGAACAGGTCCCAGTTCACGTCCTCCCACAGGCCGGCGGCGTACGTGATCCGGCCCCCGAAGACCTTCCGGGCGGCGGCTGCGAGGTCGGCCTGGACGGTGGTCCAACGGGCCAGCCCGGCCTGGAACTCGCCGACCTTGACGGGGTCGGTCCAGGTCGCGGGGTCCGACATCAGCGCGATCCGCTCCTGCGAGGTCTCCCCCGGTACGAACCCCTTGCAGAAGAGCGTGAGCTCGCAGCCGAGGACCATCACCACGTCGCCGTTCTGCCGCAGGACCTCCGCGCGGGCCGCGCAGTCGGCGAGGAACGGTACGAACTCGGCCGGCTCCAGATCGACCGGCATCGGCGAGAACCACACCTCCAGCCCGGCGGCGAGGGCGGCCTCCGCGGCGGCCACCAGCCGGTCCGGGTTGTCGCCCGAGATCCGGACCGCCGGGGCATGCAGCTGCTCGGCGATCACGGTCATGTCGTTGCGTACTGCGTCGACGTCGAAGCGCCGGCGGGTGTTGCGGCCGCCGTACACGAAGCCCGTGTCGTAGTTCACCCCGATGGAAACCATGGTTGGCAGCCTACAACCGGAAGACATACTCGGTACATCTTTTTATCCAGTATGGTTACGCCGTGGAGCATCAGGGCCGCCGGGAGCGGAAGAAGGCCGAGGTCCGGGCACGGATCTCGGACGTCGCGACCGGCCTGTTCCTGGAGCGCGGATTCGACGAGGTGTCGGTCTCCGAGGTCGCCGAAGCGGCGGACGTGGCGCGACCGACCGTCTTCGCCCACTTCGCCCGCAAAGAGGACCTCTTCTTCGACCGCTACCCAGAGGCCGAGGCACTGGTCGTTGCCGCAATCAACGACCGTCCGGACGGTACGTCGGCAGTCGCGGCGCTGTCGGACCTACTGATCAAACTGTCCGACCAGGGGCATCCGCTGTCGACGATCCGCGCGCGCTTCCGGCGCTTCTGGGAGGTGGTGGCAGAGTCGCGGGCACTCCAGGCGCGGGCGCGCGAGCTGCTGCAACACCTCGAGGAGGCAATCGCCGAGGCGATGGAGCACACCGGCGTACCAGACCCCCAACTAACCGCAGCACTCACCGTCGCGGCCGTCCGGACTGTGCACCTCGAAGCAATCCGCCGAATCCTAGCCGCCGAGGACGAAACAGTAGTCGCAGCCGACTACCGCACCCGCCTCATCACCACCCTCGCAACCATCGCCGAACTCCACGACTGACGGCCTGGGCTGGCAGGTGCTGAGCGGTCGAAGAGCTGGCGGGCACGTGACGGACTGCCGTAGTTGCTAAAGAGAAGGCGTCGGCGTCACCAGAAACCCGTCCCGCATCGATTGCCGCGATCTCGCCCACGTCGGCGAACTTCCGACGCCACCAGCTGGACAGATCCTCGCGGATCGCATCGCCCAGACGCGGGCCTACCTCGGCGCCGCGAGCGGCCAGGACCCGTCGGCGATCGAAGTACGCGTCGCCGCCTCGGTGACCCACCTGGGCCTGGTTGCCCGCCTCATCTCCCCAGCCCTCGCCGCCGTCGTACTCGAGGACCGCGTCCCGAACCTCACCCTCGACCAACTCCACTGGCAGCCAGTCCTCGGTGGCGTCTTTCCCCTTTCCCTACCCCCGATCCCGCCTGCCGGGGGAGACCTGTACCGCGAACTCTTCGACGGCCCGCTGCCCGCGATCGCGCAGGCCTTCGAACTGTCGGACCACATACTGATCGGCAACGTCGCCTCAGCCGTCAACGGCGCCGCCACCGCCCTCTCCAATGCCGCGCTCTCCAACGCCGCGCCCACCCTCGCGGCCCGCGCCCACGCCGTCGCCACCGACCTGCTGTCCACCCCACCCCTCCGCGACGCCCACACCCCCAACCCTTTCCGCCGCCGCAGCTGCTGCCTCATCTACCGCGCCGCCCCCGATCGCGACGGCCCACTCTGCGGCGATTGCGTCCTCAACAAGCCATAAATCTGTGGATAACTATTTCCCTTGAAAATAAGGGGTTCCCGGCTTTGAAAACTGTCGGTGGTGCCAGCTAGAGTCTGTTCATGGACATTCTCGGCGGACGCACAGTGGTTGCCATCGGCAACCACGAGGTGCTGCCTGCCCTGGACAAGGTCCGTACCCAGATCGCCCGCCTGCGATCCGTCGAGTTGCAACTCATCGCCCGCGCCGAGACCGACGGCCTGCCCGAGGAAGTCGGCGCCCGCGACACCGTCGAACTCCTCACCGTCCGCCACCGCCGCGACCGCACCGAGGTCTCGCGCGACGTCCGCCTGGCCCGCGCGCTGCCCAAGTACCAGGCCGTGAACACCGCCCTGACCGGCGGCATCGAGTCGGCCGACGGCACCGTCCATCAGATGCAGATCGGCCACGCGGCCGCGATCATCACCGAACTCGAACGCGTCCGTGACCGCGTCCCGACCGAAACCCTCGACGTCACCGAGCAGCAACTGGTCGGCCTCGTCCCCACCCACACCCCCCAAGAACTCCGCACCGCCGCCAAACACCTCTGCGACCGGATCGACGCCGACGGCCCCGAACCCGAAGAACACAACGCCTATCAGCGCGAATCGTTGACGTTGACCACCGCCGAGAACGGGGTCAAGTTCCGCGGCTACCTCGCCAACGACAACGCCGAACTGCTGCGCGCGATCGTCCACGCCGGCGCCCGCCCCCACAAGACCGTCGACGGCGAACACGACCCCCGCCCCCGCGACAAACGCCAAGCCGACGCGCTCACCGCAGCGCTCACCGTCGCCACCAACGCCTGGGACACCGACACCGCCGGGCACGGCGCGAAGGCCAACATCACGGTGACCATCGACCTCGACGACCTGAAATCAGCCACCGCCCACGCCACCGGCCAAACCATCTACGGCGACGACCTGTCCGCCGCCACGATCCGCCGCCTGGCCTGCGACGCGAACGTCATCCCGCTCGTCCTGGGCTCGAACTCCGAACCCCTGGACGTCGGCCGCCGCGAACGCCTCGTCACCAGACACATCCGCCACGCCCTGATCGCCCGCGACCGCGGCTGCGTGGTCTGTGCAGCGCCGCCGGTAATGTGCGACGCCCACCACCTGACGCACTGGGTCGACGGCGGAGCCACCGCCCTCACCAACCTCGCGCTCCTATGCCGACGCCACCACGTCGACCTCCACAACGACCGCTGGACCATCACCATCACCAACGGCAAGGTCCACGTAGCCCGCCCCACCTGGGCCGACCCGGCACCCATCACCCCACCGGCGCACCCGCTCCTGCCCGAACCCGATCCTCCAACCGACGAATCACCACCCAAAACCCCACCCTCACCCGCACCCACGCCTGCACCTACGCCGCCAGGCGCCGTACCCGCCTGCCCTAAGCACCCCGACAACAACCCCAGCCCACCCGAACCCCACAACCCCTCAGACAACCCATGGGGCGACACAGACCCACCGACCCCACGAACCAACCGCTGGACAGCCGACGAAGCAACCCTCACCGCCGCAACCCGCTTCGCCGTCTGGGGAGACCGCACGCCCACCACCAGCGGCCCGCCCCCGTTCGCGACGATCTGACCAGCGGCCCCAGCCACCTCCACCGGATGCGCCGGACGCCTGCCGCTCTGGCACCCACTCGCCACCTCTCACAACCGCGGAACGGGCCCACTCGCCCGGTCGCGCGGTTGATGTCAGCTGTCGAGGCAGCCGTCAATCCGGCGGGCGCACCCGCAAAGCCGCAGACACCGGCCCGCGACCCACCCGCTCACGCAGGTGCTGTCAGCCCTCGAAGAACCCGACGACTACGTTCCTGGCAGCCGCGCGCCTGCCCGGAACCACCCGCTCACGCAGGTGCTGTCAGCCCTCGAAGAACCCGACGGCCACGTTCCTGGCAGACGCGCGTCTGCCAGGAACCCACCCGGTCGCGCAAGGGATGTCAGCTCTCGATCTAGCGGCCGCACACCGCAGGCACGCGTCTGCCCGCGACCTACTCCCTTGCGCGACGACTGTTACCTCCAGACGCAGCGCTTGAACTGGTCGCCGGCGTCACGGACGTACGACGACCTAGCGGTCCCACCCCACAGGCCGCACACGGCGGGCGTGTGCCTGCCCGCAACCCACCCGGTTGCGCGACGGCTGCCAACTCCAGACGCAGCGGACGATCTAGCACGCCTACCCCTACACGCCGCACACGGCGGGCACGCACCTGCCCTCAACCCACCCGGTTGCGCGGGTGCTGTCAGCTCTCGACGTACCCGACGACCACACGCCGCACGCATCCGCCCGCGACCCACGCGGTCCCGCACGCGTTGTCAGCTCTTGAGGTACCCAAACGCACACTGCAGGCGCGCCTGCCTGCGACCCACACCAGGTTGCGCGACGGTTGTCAGCTCCAGGCGCAGCCGACGAGCTAGTGGGCCTACCCAACAGGCCGCACACGGCGGGCGGCGCGTGCCCGCGGCCCAGCCGGTTGCGGCGACGGTTGTCGGCTCCAGACGCAGCCGAGGAGCTAGTAGGCCTACCCAACAGGCCGCACACGGCGGGCGGGCGCGTGCCCGCGCCCAGCCGGTTGTGGCGACGGTTGTCGGCTCCAAGGGCAGCTGGCGATCTAGTGGGCGTACGCCGCACGCATCTGTCCGCGACCTAGCCGGTTGGGCGGGGGTTGCTAGTTCGTGAGGTGCTCGGCGATCTGGTGGGCGAGGGTGAGCGACTCGGTGTGGGAGCTGTCTACTTCGACGTCGTACGTGACGCCTTCGTGGACGGCGTACGCCTGTTGTTCGGCCATGCCGCGGGTGCGGTCGCCTCGGGCGAGCTCGCGGCCGGCAGCGACTTCGGGGGCGCAGTGGACGCCGACGAAGACGGTTTCGAGGTTGCCGGCCGCGGTGCGCCAGCGTTGCTGGGAGGAGGCGCCGCCGAGGAACACGTCGTCTACGATCGCGCGGCCTCCGGCGCGGCACATGGCGACGATGCCGGCGGTCCAGGCGGCTTCGAGTTCGCGGAACGCCGGGCCGACCGACACCTCGCCGTTCGGGCCGAACTCGATGCCGCCGTTCATCACCGCGGGCAGCGCGTCGACGAAGTCGTCCACGCTGAGCGCGAGCCAGGGGTCTGGAAGCACCGCCTGCAGGCACCGGACGATGCCGGTCTTCCCGGAACTCGAGCCGCCGTTGATGATGATCAGTCGCGCTGCCACGTGCGCAAGGCTAGGGGTTGGGCGTCGGCGGTCTCGACCGGTTTACGGCGGGCGAGGCTGAGGACCGGTACGGCGAGCAGTTGGACGCCGGCGCAGATCAGGTACGCCGGTCCGTAGCCCCACACGTCTGCCGCGCGTCCGAGGGCCGGTTGTACGACGACCCCACCGGCGGAGCCGACCAGGTTGTCGAAGGAGAGAACGGTGGCGCGCTGAGCGGACGGGATGTGGCTGTTCAGGTAGGCCTGCCGGACGGGCATCATCGCGGCGAACATGCTCCCCCACGCCATCAACAACACCAACGCAACCCAGAAGGTCGTCACCACCCCGATCCCAGCAACAACCACCCCCGACACCACAATCGCCCCCATCAACATCCCCACCCTCCGATCCGCCCCTCCACTCCGCTCCGGGCCGGGATGGAACGCGAGCCCCCGCTTCACAGTCGGCTGGCTCGCATCCCCGCTCCCCCGAACTGTTCGACCGGCGGCCGCCCCCTCCAGCCTCAGATGGCCGGCGTCGCCACCCTCCAGTGTCAGGTAGGTCGCTCCCACCCCCTCCGCCGCTCGCCAGGGAACGCCCGCTCCCTCCACCGCCAGGTCCGCAGCGCCCATCCCCTCCAGCGTCAGGTGGGTGGCGCCCACCTCCTCCGCCGTTCGCCGGGCGGCGCCCGCTCCCTCCACCGTCTGGTGGGCGGCGGCCATTCCGTCGGCCGTTGGTTGGGCGGCGCCCGCCATCTCCAGGGTCAGGTCGGCTGTGCCAGCCCCCTCCACCGTTCGCCTGGCGGCGCCCGCCACCTCAAGCGTCAGGTGGGCAGCACCCGTCCCCTCCAGCGTCAGCTGGGTGGCGCCTACCTCCTCCGCCGTTCGCCGGGCAGCGCCCATCCCCTCCAGCGTCAGCTGGGTGGCGCCTACCTCCTCCGCCGTTCGCCGGGCGGCGCCCATCCCCTCTAGCGTCAGGTGAGTGGCGCCCACTCCGTCGGCCGTTGGCTGGGCGGCGCCCGTCATCTCCAGGGTCAGGTCGGCTGTGCCAGCCCCCTCCCCCGTTCGCCAGGGAGCAGCCCCCTCCGCCGTTCGCCGGGCAGCATCCAGCGCCTCCACCGTCGGGTGGGTGGCGCCCACTCCGCCCGCCGTTCGCTGGGCAGCACCCACGCCCTCCGGCGCCATGTGTGCGGCGCCCAGCCCATCCAGCGTCGGGTGGTCAGCGTCCGCCTCCTTCGGCATTGGGTGAGTGGCGGTCGTTCCGTCCGCTGCTGGGTGAGTGGCTGTCGTTCCGTCGGCGGTTGGATGGGGGGTGGCTTGTTTGTTGGGGGTGGGTTGGAGGAGGTGGGGGGCTAGGAGGCCGCCTGCTATTTGGGCGGCGGCTACTACGCCGGCGGAGAGGCCGGCTATGGCGTAGGACGTGGTGTGGCCGTAGAGGTGGAGGAGGTAGGGCTGGGCGGCGTAGAAGCCGTAGGCGCTGACGCCTGCGGTGAAGGGGCCGGCGAGGATCAGCCAGCGGACGCGGGGGTTGTGGAGGCCGTGGTGGAGGGAGGAGCGGACTATGCCGGTCATCTCGCCGCGGACGGAGACGCCTGTCTTGGGTGTGAAGCCGAGGTCGCGCATCGAGCGCCAGGCGACAGCGAACGTGGCCGTCAGCAACAGTGCCCGGGCGATGTACGGGGTCCCGAGGTTCGTCAGCTGGGCGAGTACGCCGCCGCCGATCGAGCCGGCCATCATCGCGATGCCGTTCGCCACCTGTCCCTTCGCGAACGCCGCGTCCAGCGACCCTTGGTACCCGGTCGCGTGCAGTCCGTCGACCAGCCAGGCCTCCGTCGCGCCGCTGAAGAACGTGAACCCGAGCCCGAGCAGCGCCGACACCACCGCCCACCACCCGAACCCGGCGTGCACCCGCCACAGCCACAGGTACAGCAGCGTCGTACCGAACAGCGTCGCCGTCCCCAGCAGGTACGACGCCCGCCGCCCGATCGTGTCCGCGACCACCCCGGTCGGGACCTCGAACAGCACCATCCCGACGGTGAAGAACGCGTTCGCGGCGAACGCCTGCCCGACGTTCAGGCCGGCGTCCAGCAGGAACAGCGTGTTGATGCCCCAGATCATCGACGACGCCCCCGTCGACACCGCGACCAGCGTCAGGTAGGTCCGCAGTACCCGTTCGGCTGTCATGTCCGGTACGTCGGAGCCGGGGCCGTGGGCTCGACATGCACTCCGATAGCTCCCGGGGCGGGTATCGTCCGGTGCCGTGACGGATCAGCAGGCGCCCAGCGCCGATGAAAGCCCTGGGCATACGACGGGGCACAGCGCGGCACACGACACGGTGAAGCTGGCCGTGATCGTGGGCGCCCTCGGTGTCGTGTTCGGTGACATCGGAACCAGCCCCATCTACACCCTGCAGACGGTCTTCAACCCGGAGGACCCGCACCCGGTGCCGCTCAGCGACAACAACGTGTACGGCGTGGTGTCGCTGATCTTCTGGTCGGTGATGATCATCGTCACCGTCACGTACATCATGCTCACGATGCGCGCCGACAACAACGGCGAAGGCGGCGTGGTCGCGCTGATCACACTGCTGCGCAAGTGGCGGCAGACGCACCCGGGCCGGAAGGCCGCCGCGGTGCTGGCGACGGTGGGCCTGTTCGGCGCGTCGCTGTTCTTCGGCGACGGCATGATCACGCCGGCGATCTCGGTGCTGTCCGCGGTCGAGGGGCTCAAGACGGTGCAGCCGTCGCTGGGCGAGTACGTGATCCCGATCACCGCGGTGATCATCATCGGGCTGTTCATGGTCCAGCGCCGCGGTACCGAGTCCATCGGCCGGGCGTTCGGACCGGTGATGATCGTCTGGTTCGCGGTGATCGGCGCGGCCGGGATCGGCGGCATCCTCACGCACGCGCAGATCCTGAAGGCGTTGTCCCCGACGTACGCGATCTCGTTCCTGGCCGGGCACTTCCACATCGCGTTCTTCGCGCTCGCGGCCGTCGTGCTGTCGATCACCGGCGCCGAGGCGCTGTACGCCGACATGGGCCACTTCGGCCGGAAAGCGATCAGCCGCGGCTGGCTGTTCCTCGTACTGCCGGCCCTCACGCTCAGCTACATGGGCCAGGGTGCGCTGATCCTGAAGAACCACGAGAACATCAGCAGCCCGTTCTTCCTGCTGGTCCCGAGCTGGGGCCGGCTGCCGCTGGTGCTGCTCGCGACCGCGGCGACCGTGATCGCGTCGCAGGCCGTGATCACCGGCGCCTACTCGGTGATGGCGCAGGCCGCCCGCCTCGGGTACCTGCCGCGGCTGCGGGTCACGCACACGTCGGCGACCACGATCGGCCAGATCTACGTACCGTTCGTCAACTGGCTGCTGTTCGTGTCGGTGCTGACGCTGATCTTCGCGTTCCGCAGCTCGGCCGCGCTGGCGTACGCGTACGGCATGACCGTGACCGGGACGATCAGCGTCACCACGCTGCTGTTCTTCTACGTCGCGCACTACCGCTGGAAGATCTCGAAGTGGGTGATCATCGCCGGCGCCACACCGCTGCTGCTGATCGACGGGCTGTTCATCGCGGCGAACCTGACCAAGCTGCTGCACGGCGCGTGGCTGCCGCTGCTGATCGCGCTCACCACGTTCACCGTGATGACGACCTGGCAGCGCGGCCGCGAGGTCGTCACCCAGGAGCGGGAGCGGGCCGAGGGCTCGTTGCAGGAGTTCATCGACGAGCTGCGCTCCGGCAAGATGCCGGTCCGCACGGTCCCCGGTACGGCGATCTTCCTGAACCGCGGCGGCGTCAGCGCCCCGCTCGCGCTCCGGGCGAACGTCGAGCACAACCAGGTCCGGCACGAGCACGTGGTGATCGTCGCGATCGACACCGAGCCGGTACCGCGGGTCGCCGAGGAGAACCGGGTCACGGTCAACGACCTCGGGTACGGCGACGACGGCATCACGCACGTCACGATCAAGTTCGGCTACATGGAGCGCCCCGACGTACCGGCCGCGCTGGCGCTGCTGGATCCGTCCGAGTCCGAGGGACCGCTCGACCTCGCCCGGGCGTCGTACTTCCTGTCGAAGATCGAGCTCCGGCGCGGCAAGGCCAAGACCATGGCGGGCTGGCGCAAGCAGCTGTTCCTCGCCACGGCGCACATCACCGCGGACGCCGCCGAGGCCTTCAGCCTCCCCCGCGACCGTACGGTCATCATCGGTTCGCACATCGAGGTCTGATGACCCAGACGTACGACGAGAGCGCGCCGGTGCCCGCACTGGCCGGTCTCGTCCGTACGGTCTGGATCCAGCGCACCGGCCCGGAGCCGTACCCGCAGCGGGACCTGCCGACGGGCGGCGTCGAGCTGCACTGCCCGGTGGGCGGCGTACCGCGGCTGATCGGGCCGTTGACGCGGGCGCAGCTGCAGGTGATCCCGCCGCGGACGACGATCGTCGGCGTACGGTTCATGCCGGGCGTGGGGACGCGGCTGCTCGGCGTACCGGCTGACGAACTGGTGGACTGCGCTGTCCATCTGTGGGGGCCGCTCGCGGATGCGATCGGGTCGGTGGTCGCGGAGGCGGCGGGTCCACAGTTGGCGTTGCTCGGCGTACAGCGGTATCTGGTGCGGCAGGAGCTGCGGCCGGATCCGGTGGTGGCGGAGCTGGTACGCCGGTTGATGCCGTGGGAGCCGTCCGCGATCGCGACGCTGGCGGACGACCTGTCGCTGTCGGAGAGCCAGCTTCGCCGCCGGTGCCTGACGGCGACCGGGGTCGGGCCGAAGGCGCTGCAACGAACGCTCCGCTTCCAGGGGTACCTCGCGCTGGCGCAGGCCGGTTTCGGGAGCGGGCTCGCGGACCTGGCGGCCGAGGTCGGGTACGCCGATCACGCCCATCTGACCAGGGAGTGCGTACGGCTGGCCGGGGTGACGCCGCGGGATCTGCTCGGCGACAAGGCCGACCGGTGCGACTGCGGGCACGACCACACCGCGTCGTGGGCGCCGTTCTTAGGCGCACGTTTCATTCAAGCGCGCCGAGCGGGTGCCGTCCTAACGTCGGTGCATGGAACTGATCGGGCCTGACCACGACCTGTACGACGTACTTCGCCGCCCGGCGCAGCCGCAGTACGACGCTGTCCGTCCGGCCGTGATCGCGCGCTGCCGGTCGACCGATGACGTGGCGGAGGCGCTCGCGTACGCCCGATCGCGGGGCCTGCCGGTGACTCCTCGCGGGGGCGGGCATTGCTTTGCTGGGCGGTCGTCCACGACCGGTTTGCTGATCGAGCTGTCTCCGCTGTCCGAGGTGTCGGTGGCGGACGGTCGGGCGACGATCGGGGCGGGGGCTCGGCTGGCGGAGGTGTATCGCGGGCTGCACGAGTACGGGCTGACGATTCCGGCGGGGTGTGGTCCGACGGTGGGGATCGCGGGGCTGACGCTCGGCGGCGGGCTCGGGCTGCTCGGGAGGCGGTACGGGCTGACGTGCGACCGGCTGGTCGCCGCGACGGTGGTGCTTGCTGACGGCAACGTTGTGGAGGGTGACGACGAGCTGCTCTGGGCGTTGCGGGGTGCGGGCGGCGGGCAGTTCGGGGTGGTCACGTC
Organism: Kribbella sp. NPDC059898; assembly: GCF_042730855.1. Classification (NCBI taxonomy): domain Bacteria; kingdom Bacillati; phylum Actinomycetota; class Actinomycetes; order Propionibacteriales; family Kribbellaceae; genus Kribbella; species Kribbella sp. NPDC059898. The sequence continues at coordinate 162,025 of NZ_JBHWKR010000012.1, read as the reverse complement.
GTTGGTGTTCGACGCCGTACCTTCGCCGGCCGCGACGCGGTTCCGGATCAGGTGGGCGCGGGAGCGGGCCGCCGAAGTGATCGCCACCTGGCAGGAATGGGCGCCGGACGCTGCCGACGAGGTGACCGCGAGTCTGGCGGTGACGGGTGATCGCGTGGAGGTGTTCGGGGCGAGCCTTGACCGGTTCGATCCGGGGCCGTTCGTGGACGGTGAGATCGACGTACGCGACGACCTCAGCTGGCCTGAGCTCAAACGCAGTCTGTCGGAGGAGGATGACGAGCGTGTTGTGCACAGCAGGTCCGAGTTCGTCCGCGCCGCACTCCCCCGGGCGGTGATCGACGAACTCCTCGGCACCGGCTGCGAGCTGAACTTCACACCGATGGGCGGCGCGTACAACCGGGTCCCGGTCGACGCCACCGCGTTCGCCCACCGCGACGAACGCTTCCTCCTCGAACACGTCGGCACCGACCGGGACGCCGTACGCCGGTCCTGGTCCATCGCGCACCCGCACGCGTCTGGGCACGTCTACCCGAACTTCCCGGACCCCGACGTACCCGACTGGCACACGGCGTACCACGGCCCCAACTACGAGCGTCTGCTGAGCCTCAAGCACACGTACGATCCCACGAACACCTTCACGTTCCCCCAGGCACTCGGAGGCGCTCGATGATCCGCCTGTACATGAGTATGTCGCTCGATGGCTTCGTGGTCGGGCCGGACGACAGCGTCGAGGAACCGATGGGGCGCGGCGGCTTCCGCTTGTTCAACTGGCTCGACGACCGTGACTCCGACGGCCCGAGCGGTCAGGTGTACGCCGAGGCGCTCGCGACCGGCGCGCTGATCGCGGGACGCCGTACGTACGAGCACGCCGGACGGTGGCACGGCGACCACCACGACGGCGTACCGATGTTCATCCTCACCCACCGCGCGGACGACGTACCTCCCGGGACCGCCGTCTACGTCAGCGACGTCGCCGAATGCGCCGCCCGGGCGAAAGCCGCCGCAGGTGACCGAGACGTCCTGGTCCACGGCGCCGGCGCCGCCCAGGCGCTACTCCGGGCCGGTCTGCTGGACGAACTCGAACTACACGTCGTCAACGTCCTCCTCGGCCAAGGCCGGCGCCTGTTCGACAACCTGCCACCCGAGTACATCGAACTGGAGAACGTCCGCCAACTGCGCGACCGAGATGTCACCCACCTTCGCTACCGTGTCGTGAATGCCACCCGAGAAGACGCTGCTGCTCCGACACCTGGATGAGGTCCAACGCTCGCTGCTCTGGAAGGTCGAAGGCCTGAGCGACGCCCCCCTCCGTCAGCCGATGACGCCGACGGGGACGAATCTGATCGGGATCGTCAAGCACCTGACCGGGATCACCTACGGCTATCTGGTGGTGGCGTTCGGGCAGGAGCAGGCCGGCGACCGCATGTCCGACGGGCTCGACGACGAGGAGCTGTTCTTCGGGCTCGACCTGTGGGCGACGCCGGACGAGTCGGTCGAGGAACTCCTCGCGGCGTACCGGCGGGCCTGTGCGGCGGCCGCGCGTTCGATCGAGGCGCTCGAGCTGGACGCGACCGGGACGCATCACTCCGGGAACACGGTGACCTTGCGTGAGATGGTTCTGACCGTGCTGCTCGACACCACCCGGCACACCGGTCACGCCGACGTCGTTCGCGAGCTGACCGACGGGCGGGTCGGCAGCCGTCCAGGGGATCCGATGTCGCCGGACGACGAGGAGTATCTGCGGATGTATCGCGCCCGCATCACCGGTGGGATCGACCGGGACACGTGGATGGCGTATGTCCGTGGCCTGCCCGGCTATGACCCGGCGGTCTGGGAGGAGTTCCGGGCGCGGAACTCCTAGAGCCAGGCTGGGAGCGGCTCGGCGGGAGTGCCGTCCGGGGCGGTGACGTTGGTGTACGGACGGCCGGACAGGTACGCCGCGACCTCGGCGAGGGGACCGTGGACGTCCGGTACGTCGCCGCGTGAGGTGCGGATGTCGTCGCAGAGGCGGGTGAGGAAGTCGTTCGGGAGGTCGGCGAAAATGATGCCGGCGTCGAGGTCGACGGCGTGGATCATGACCTCGCGGGACCTCATCCACGGGACCTCGGTGGCCGGGATCGGGGCGCCGCGGGAGCTGCGGACCTGGGTCTGCCACTGGGCGTCGGTCAGCGCGGCCATCGACGCACGCAGTATGGCGCACGCCTCGTCGAACCAGGTCCGCAGCTCGTCCGCGGGCCGCGACGAGGCCTGCTCGATGTCGGCGTTCCGGGCGTCCGCGGACGGGTACATGTGGCGTTCCTCACCGGTCCGCGCCCAGTGCACGAGGTTTCCGAGGGCCTCCGCGTTCAGGGCCAGGTGCGCGGCCACGTGGCGTCGCGACCACCCCGGCAGCAGTGACGGCGCCTCCAGGTCGGCCAGTGCTCCGCGGCACAGCGCCGTACCCTCGTCGATCCAGTCCAGAACCCGGTCCATAACTGGAACGTAGCCCACGACGGCGCGGGTTCTTGCAGCGGTGGGGTCTTGTGGCGAGACTGACCCGCATGGAGGAGGGGACCTGCGCATGGTGACGACGATCGGAGTGGTGGGACCGTCGGACCTGGTCACCTCCAGCAGCCGGATCGTCAAGGGGCTGCGGGGTGTCGAGGTCGTTCCGCTGCGGTACCGGCGGGAGACCGACACGCCGAAGGTGATGGCCGAAGCGCCCGGCAGTGTCGACGCCTGGCTGTTCACCGGTGTGGTCCCGTACCAGATCGCCGCCGCGCAGGACCTGCTCGACCGGCCGGCCGCGCACGTCGAGTACACCGGCGCGACGCTGATGCGGACGCTGGTGCAACTGCTCAGCGAGGGTCACGACGTGACGTCGCTGAGTATCGACGTACTCGACGAGGCCGACGTCCGGGAGACGTTCGACGAGGTCGGGCTGCCGATGCGCGGCGTGAAGGTGCTGCCGTACCGGCCCGGGCTGAGCCTCGACGACATCGTCGCGTTCCACCGGCAGGCCAAGGCCGGCGTGGCGATCACCTGTCTGCGGTCGGCGTACGAGAAGCTCCGGACCGAGCAGACCACGGTGCGGCTCGCGCCGTCGGTGCACTCGGTGCGCGCCGCGGTGAACAGTCTGCTGCTCGTTCATGACGCATTGCGCAGTGACGATGCGCAGATCGCGCTCGGCCTCGTCGAGATCTCTCCGGACGCGGAGGGCGCGCTGCGCCGCGAGGCCGGCTCGCTCGGCGGCAGCGTGCTCCGGTACGACGACAAACGCTGGCTGGTGATCGCGACCCGCGGACCGCTCGAGCAGGCGACCGCGGCGTTCACCGAGCTGAGCATGCTGACCCGGCTGAAGGAGCAGTTCGGCCCGGTCCGGATCGGGTTCGGCATCGGCGGCTCCGGCACCGAGACCGAGGTCCTCGCCCGCCGCGCGCTCGGCCGCGCGAAGACGGCCGGACGTACGGCGGCCGTCGTGTCGCTGCGCAACGACATCGACCTGGTCCTGGTCGGCGGCGCCGCGCCCCGCGCGCAGCAGCGCTCGAAACTCCAGCTGCTCGCCCAGCGCGCCGGTCTGTCCAAGGCGACCCTCGAACGGCTCCAGGAGCTCGTCCGCGCCACGCCGGACGACGGGCTCACCACCCGCTCGGTCGCCGATCACCTCGGTATCCAGCCGCGGACCGCCCGGCGGGTGCTGAACCGCCTCGAGCGGGCCGGCCTCGCGGACGCCACCGGCACCCAGCTCGGCACCGGCAGCGGCCGTCCGCTGGTCGTGTACCGCGTCCACCTGTAGACCGTTCAGAGCTGATTGGTTCCCGAACGGTTGACGCACTCACGCACGTCCGGCTAATTTCAGCCATGACCGTAATTCGGTGCGAACTGTCCCGGGAGTACGGCGAGGTGCTGGTGAACATGCTCGGCGACGGGTGGTACACCGTGCCGCAACTGACCCCGGTCCGCGGCGCCGGGCACCGTGCGTGGGGCCTGTCCGACCGCGGCCTCGTCCAACCGCCATTGCCCTGAGCAACCAACGGAGGAATCGCTTTCATGGAGAAGCTCGCCAAGGACGGCGGTACGCCGGTGCGCACCGGGCCGTTGCCGTCGACGATGGACGCCAGTGGCCGGCGGTTCGGCGACGACGAAGTGAAGGCGGTCGAGCGGGTGCTGCGCAGCGGCATGCTGTCGGCCACCTGGGGCGTCGAGGTGCCGGCGCTGGAGATGGAGTTCGCCTCGCTGCTCGGCGCCGGGTATGCGGTCGCCTGCAGTTCGGGTACGGCGGCGCTGCACCTGGCCGTCGCGGCGGTAAACCCGGACCCGGGCGACGAGATCATCACCACGCCCATCAGCGACATGGGCACGGTGTTCCCGATCATGATGCAGAACGCCGTACCGGTGTTCGCGGACGTCGACCCGATCACCGGGAACCTCACACCGGAGACCGTCGAGGCCGCGATCACGCCGCGGACGAAGGCGGTGATCGTCGTACACCTGTTCGGCAAGCCGGCCGCGGTCCGGGAGCTGCGCGCGCTGTGCGACCGGCACGGGATCCTGCTGATCGAGGACTGCGCGCAGGCGTATCTGGCGCCGGTCGGCGACACGTACGTCGGCCGGATCGGGCACATCGGGTGCTTCAGCCTCCAGCAGACCAAGCACATCAGCGCGGGCGACGGCGGTTTGACCGTCACCGACAACGCGCAGCACGCGCGCCGGATGCGGCTGTTCGCGGACAAGGGCTGGCCGCGCGACACCGACGAGCGCACGTACCTGTTCCTGGCGCTCAACTACCGGATGACCGAGCTGGTCGCCTCGGTGACCCGCGCCCAACTGACCAAGCTCCGTGCGGTCGTCCAGGATCGCCGTACGGCGGCCGCCCGGCTGACCGCCGCGATCGGGGACCTGGCCGGCGTCACCGCACCGCCCGACGGCGGCGACCACGTCTACTGGCAGTACCCACTGATCATCTCCGCGGCGGCAGGCGACATGCGCGAATGGGCCGCCGCGCTCACCGCCGAGGGCGTGCCGGCGAACGGCGGCTACCTGACCAGCCCGCTGTACGCCGCCCCCGCGGTCCGCGAGCGAGTCACGTACGGCAGTTCCGGGTTCCCGTTGCAGGATGTCGAGTACCCGGTCGGCCTGTGTCCGAACGCCGAGGAGCTGATCGGCCGGACCCTGCTGGTCCTGCCCTGGAACGAGAACTACACCGACGCCGACGTCGACGACATCGCCGCCGCCGTCCGCAAGGTCCACAACGCACTGGAGCCCAAATGAGTGAAACGCCCCGGCTGCTCGACTGCGACATCCTGGTCGGGCACGACGTGACGACCGGGCGCTGGGGGCAGCCCGAGACGATCGCGAAAGTCCTCGCGGACAGCGGGATCTCCGGCGGCCTCGTGGCGGCGCTGCGGGCGGTGCACTTCGACGTACCGTCCGGGAACGCCGAGGCCGCGCACGTTGCCGCGGGCAACGGGTGGACCGCGTGTCCGGTGCTCGACCTGCGCGATCCGCTCGGCGCCGAGAAGGAGCTGGAGCGGCTGCTCGCGAGCGGCACGCCGCCGCGGGCGGTCCGGCTGGCGCCGACCGCACAGAGCGTCGAACCCGGGTACCCGGCGTTCGAACACGTGGTCCGGCTGCTCGCCGGCGCGGGGCTGACGATCTTCGTCGAGGGCGACGTCCGGAAGGTCGGACCGGCGCTGCGCGGGATCGGCGCCCGGGTGGTGTTCCTCGACACGCACTTCTACTACCTCGGCGACTTCGTGCTGCTGGCCCGTTCGGAGCCTGGGTTCCACACGTCGACGCGGATGCTGACCGGGCCGGACTCGCTGGAGATCGTCGCCGCCGAGGTCGGCGCGGAGCGGCTCGTGTTCGGCGCCCGTACGCCGTTCCACGAGACGCGGTCCGTCGTCCGCCGGTTGCTCTCGTCGAAACTGAGCCCGGACGAGATCGCGCAGGCCGGCAGCCGCAGCCTCGAGACCCTCCTGGAGCCCGCATGCTGATCGACGTCCACGCGCACTGGGGCCCGTGGTTCTTCTCGATGGACGTCGCGAGCATCGACGTGAACCTCGACGGCCTGGACCGGTTCGGCATCGACCTGCAGCTGGTCTCGGCGATCGAGGCGATCGTGTACGACGCCCCGCTCGGCAACCGCTCGCTCGCCGCGCAACTCCCGGCCGACCCGCGGTTGCGCGGCATAATCGTCGTCGACCCGCGACGGCTCGACGAGGCCCGCAAGGACCTCGACGAACTGCTCGCCGGCGACGGGCGGACGCGGTGGGTCGGCGCGAAGATCCACAGCGAGTACAGCCGGACCCCGATCAGCACGCCGCCGATGCGGGCCGCGATCGAGCTGACCACGGAGTACGGCCTGCCGACGCTCGTCCACACCTGGGGCGACACCGTGCTGGACCTCGCCGACGTCGCGGCGCGGGTGCCCGGCGCGCGGGTGCTCGCCGGGCACATGGGCGCGAACGGCTGGCCGCGCGTCCCCGAGGCGGCCGAGCGGTCCGACCGGATCTGGTTCGAGCCGTGCTGGTCCGCTCCGGAGGCGAACCGGATCCGCTGGATCCTCGACCGGATCGGCCACGACCGGATGATGTTCGGCACCGACGCAACCCTGATCGACCCGTCCGTCGCGCTGGGCGCCCTGGAGGCGGCGGAGCTTACCGCGGACGAGCACGCCGCGATCACCCACCGCAACGCCCAGGCGCTCTTCGGCCTCTGACGTTCCGGAAAGAATTCGTCAGCTGGTGACGGTTTCTTTCCGGAGAGAGCCGGTGACGAAGACCAGGATGTCGTGTTCGGGGCCGCGGACCTCGGGCTCGTGCCAGCCGAGGTGGCGGTAGAAGGCGATCGCGTCGTGGTTCTGGTTCCAGGCGAGCAGCCAGGCGCGGGTGTTGGCCTGGGTCGCCGCCTCCAGCAGGCGGCGGGCCAGTCCGGTGCCGCGGGCGCGCGCGCGGACGCCGAGCTCGTCGACCTCGAACGCGCCGATCAGCAGCTCCTCCACCTGCTCCGCCCCGATCCGGTCGAGCACGCTGCCGTACGACCGGTCCGTCCGGAACGGCGCCGGCGTCGTCCACCCGGTCAGGAACCCGGCGATCTGCCCGTCGTCCGAGCGTTCGATCCACGCCTGGAACCCGTCCCGCCCGGCATCACCCTCGAGGCGTTTCCGGAACGCGAGCCGGGTCTCCTCCGGGTCCCGGTGCTCGAACGGCGGCGCCGTGAACACCTCGACGTACGCCGTCGTCAGCTCGTCGGCGATCTCCAGGACGTCCCGCCCATGCGTGTACACCGCTCCAACCTAGGCGATGGAGCGGTGCGTCGTACGCCGAGTTACTTCGCGGCGGCCGCCTTCTCGAGGGCGGCCGGCGTACCGTCCGGAGCGGCTGCCGCGGCACCGCCGGCCGGAACGGCGTCGGGCGTGGCCGCGATCGTCTCCAGCTCGGACCGGAACTGCGGAAGCATCCAGCGCAGCGGCTGGTCCAGCACCCGTGCGATGGTCGCCTCGTCGACCTTCAGCAGGCCGCCGATCCGGGTGAGCGCATCCGGCTCGTCGGTGGCGGCGTACAGCAGATGGACGACCTCGTGCCGATGCGCGAACACCGCGAGCGCGGCGGCGGCCAGCCCGGCATCGATTTCAGGCGGACTCGTGATTTCCCCGTTGCTTGTCACGTCTCCAACAACCCGTCGGGGGGTGGATCGGTTACGCGTCAGTCTTCAGAGGTTCAGCTCGGCAGCCAGGAGACCTTGCCGAGGAGGTACGTCGCGCCGATCAGCGCGGTGGTGTCGATCAGGGTGTGAGCGACGACCAGCGGCATCACGCGGCCCCAGCGGCGGTACAGGTAGGTGAAGATCACGCCCATGATCACGTTGCCGGCGAAGCCGCCGAGGCCCTGGTAGAGGTGGTACGAGCCGCGCAGCAGCGCGCTGGTCGCGGTCGCCCGGCGGACGGACCAGCCGAGCTGGTCGAGACGGTGGTTGAGGTACCCGAGCACGATGACTTCCTCGAGTACGGCGTTCTGCGCGGAGACGGCGAACAGGATCGGGATCCGCCACCAGTAGTCCGGGAGCTGCGACGGGTCGACGGTCAGGTTCACGCCGGCCGCGTGTGCACCGATGTAGAAGAGGAGTCCCGCTCCCCCGATCACTGCCGCGATCGCCGTACCTCGGCCCAGGTCCCGCCGGCGGTCGCGCAGGTCGAACCCGATCGTGCTGAGCGACTCCTTGCCCCGCACCAGCAGATGCCCCACCAGCACGACCGGCACCAGGGCGGTCACCACCGCAAACACCTGCCACGCAAGGTCCAACCACGGCCGCCCCGGCGCCCGCGACCCCACAATCACCGCCGTCTGCCCACCAAGCGGCTTGCCCGACGTCAGCACCCCCGCAAACGAGATAACAGCCGCCACCCCCGACGCCCCCAACGAAAGCGCCAGCACCAACCAGACCTCCCGAGAGATCACCCGCCGCCCGACACCGTCGGGTGTGGAGGTGGCTGGCATCGAGCCGGCGGGCGCTCCACCCGCGGAGACGGCCGACGAGGCGGACGCCGCCCCGGAGACGGCGGCGGACGCTCCATCCCCGGAGACGGCGGCAGAAGCTGTCAGCCCGGAGCCCGTGGCGTCGGCCGGAGCCGCCGCACCACCACCCGGCGCCGCGACCGGCGCACGACGACCGGCAGCTGACACTGCGTCCGCCGCCGTGCTGGGCGGTGGGGTGGCCGACGCAGGCGCGGGGGTGGTGGGCGCCGCAGGCGCGGGGGTGGTGGGCGCCGCGGGCGCGGGGGTGGGTGGGGTGGCTTGGTCCGCGGTTGGGTTGGGGGGTTCGGCGGACTTTGTCATGGGTCAACTATTGCGCGGGCGGACGGACAGGAGGGTGAGGAGGTGGTTGAACGCGTCTGCGGGGGGTGTGGTGAGCGCGTACTGGGACTGGACCTGGAGGCCGTCGGAGACGGCTATCAGGAGGGTGGCGATGGTGTCGGGGTCGGCATCCGGCGTGAGGGTGCCTTCGGACTGGCGGGTGCGGATGGTGGCGGCGAGGCGGGCGCGGATGGTGGCGTAGCGGTCGACGAAGAACTCGTGGGACGTGTGCTCGGGGTCGCCCGCCTCGGCGGAGAACGTGGAGTAGAGCTGCACCAGACCGGACACGGTCCCGTTGTGCCGGATCACCGCCTGCAGCCCGTCGATCGGGTCCTCGTCGGCGAACCGCGCGGCATCGACCTCGTCGCGGGCCCGCAGTACCTCCTCGAAGAGCTTCTCCTTCGAGCCGAAGTAGTGCAGCATCCCCGCCTCGCTCAGCCCGGCGGCGGCCGCCAGCTCGCGCGTCGACGTCTTCCGGTAGCCGTGCCGCGCGATCACCTCGAGCGCCGCGCGCAGGATCTCGGCGCGCTTCGCGACCCCCTTGGCGTACGGACCCCGGGAACTAGCCATACCCAAAACCTAGCATCACTCGGTTTTCGGTCGTAGCATTCTCGCCATGAACTTCGACGACCTGCTCGGCCGGCTCTCCCTGGAGGAGAAGGTCCGGATCCTCACCGGCCAGGACTTCTGGTCCACCCATGCGCTGCCGTCGATCGGCCTCCGCTCGATGGTGCTGTCCGACGGCCCGAGCGGCGTCCGCGGCCCGGTCTGGGACGAGCGCGACCCGTCGCTGAACCTCCCGTCCGCCACCGCGCTCTCCTCGTCGTGGGACGTCGGGATCGCCCACCGGTACGGCGTCGTGTCGGCGCTCGAGGCCCGCCGCAAGAACGTCGACGTCGTACTCGGCCCGACCATCAATCTCCACCGATCGCCCCTGGGCGGCCGGCACTTCGAGGCGTTCAGCGAGGATCCGGTGCTGACCGCGGACCTCGCCGCCGCGTACGTCGCCGGCGTTCAGGAGCTCGGCGTCGGCGCCACGCCGAAGCACTACGTCGCGAACGACTTCGAGACCGACCGCTTCACCGCGAACGTCGAGGTCGACGAGCGCACGCTCCGCGAGGTGTACCTGCTCGCGTTCGAGAAGGCCGTCACCGAGTCGAAGGCGTGGCTGGTGATGAGCGCCTACAACTCGATCAACGGCGCGACCGCGTCCGAGAACGACCTGCTCGAGACCCCGCTGAACACCGACTGGGGTTTCGACGGCGTGGTCGTGAGCGACTGGACCGCCGTGCGCAGCGTCGAGAGCGCCAAGCACTCGCAGGACCTGGCAATGCCCGGCCCGATCGGCGCCTGGGGCGACGCCCTGGTCGCGGCGGTCCGCTCCGGCGAGGTCAAGGAAGACGCGATCGACCGGAAGGTACGCCGCATCCTCGCGCTGGCTGCCCGCGTAGGCGCGCTGGAAGGCACTGCCAAGCCGGCCGACCCGCCGCAGGTGGACGGACCAGCCTTCGCCCGAATCGCGGCAACCGAAGGCACCGTCCTGCTCTCCAACAAGCGCACCGACGAGCAAACAGGTGCCACTCAGGGAGAGCCGGGCGAGGGGCCGGGCGCACCGGCGGGCGCTGGGCAGGGTGAGTTGCCTTGGCGGGTGGACCAGCTTGCGAGGGTTGCTGTGATCGGGCATAACGCTCGGGATGCTCGGACGCAGGGTGGTGGGAGTGCGACTGTGATCCCGGACAAGGTTGTCTCGCCGCTTGATGGGATTCGGGCGGCGCTTCCTGGCGCGGACGTCAGCTACTCGATCGGTGCGGTTGTGCAGGAAGGTGTCGCGGAGTTGCCGCTCGGTACGATGACGAACCCGCAGACCGGTGGGCAGGGTGCCCGGGTGCGGTTCCTGGCGGCGGACGGTGCGGAGTTGTTCGCCGAGGACCGGTTCTCCAGCGGGCTCGTGTACCTCGGCGGCAACGCGCCGATCGGCGACACCGCGGTCTTCGAGTTCCGCACCACTTGGACGCCGGCCGAGTCCGGCCCGGTCAACCTCGGCTTCGCGTCGGTCGGCCACGGCCGGATCTTTGCCGACGGCAAGCTCCTCCGCGAGGACACCGCCGTACCGGTCGGCACCGACCTGGGCGCCGCGCTGCTCTCCCCGCCGTCGATCTCGACCCCGCTCGACGTCACCGCCGGTACGCCGGTCGACGTACGGATCGAGCTGGATCTGCCCAAGGTGGAGGGCGGCCTGAGCAACGCCCTGAGCGTCACGGTCGGCGTCGAGCCGGCCAACGACGACCCGCAGGCGCTGATCGACGAGGCCGTCGCCGCCGCCCAGGACGCCGACGTCGCACTCGTTGTCGTCGGCACCAACTCGAAGGTCGAGTCCGAGGGGTACGACCGCACCGGCCTCGCGCTGCCCGGCCGGCAGGACGATCTGGTCCGCGCCGTCGCGGCCGCGAACCCGCGTACGGTCGTGGTCGTCAACGCGGGCTCCCCCGTCCTCCTCCCCTGGCGGGACGACGTCGCCGCGGTGCTGGTGACGTACTTCGGCGGTCAGGAGTACGGCGACGCGCTCGCCGACGTGCTGCTCGGCCGGACCGAGCCGGGCGGCCGCCTCCCCACCACCTGGCCGCGCACGGAGGCCGACGTACCGGTCATCAACGTCACGCCGGACAACGGCGTCGTGCGGTACGACGAGGGCATCCACATCGGGTACCGCGCCTGGCTCAAGGCGGGGACCGAGCCGGCGTACGAGTTCGGCCACGGGCTCGGGTACACCACCTGGGAGCTGTCCGCCCTGCGCGCCAACGACCCGTCGTCGGTCGCGCTGACGGTCCGCAACACGGGCGACCGCGCCGGCAAGCATGTCATCCAGGTGTACGTCGAGCGCCCGGACAGCGCGGTCGACCGCCCGGTGCGCTGGCTCGCCGGGTTCGCCGTCGTACGGCTGGACGCCGGACAAGCCCGGGAGATCACCGTCAACCTGCACGAGCACACCCTCGAGCACTGGGACAACGGTTGGATGACCGAGCCAGGTGCTTTCACGATCCGAGCCGGCTCGTCGGTTTCGGACCTGCCGCTCTCCACGGAGCTTCAGGTCCGTTAGCTGCCCGGCTGCACGAGCTCAACGGGGCTCGGGAGGGTTCGATGCCGGCCGTCGTACGACGCGGCGGCCGGTGTCGGACTGCCAGTACAGCACCGACCGTCCAGAGCGCCGGCGCTCCAGCAGACCGGCATCGGTCAGCACCCGCAGGTGGTCGGAGATGGTCGCGAGCGACAGCCCGGTCGTTGCCGCGAGCAACGTCGTACTGACCGGCGCGGCCGCCTCGGCCAGGATCAGCGCACGGTTGCGGCCGAGCAGCTGCACCAACGGCTCGTCCGGCGTCTCGGTCGGCGCGAAGATGCCGGTCACCGGGTACGTCAACGCGAAGCGGTCCGGTAGCCGCCAGCTCACGTTGACGCGCTGCGTGTGCGCCGCGATGAACATCAGGTCCCGCCCGCGGACGTCGGTCGGCGGGTAGTCCCAGCGGTTCACCTGGATCCGCCCGTCGCCGAGCCACCGCACGTCCGGGCCAAGTCCGCGCAGTACGCCGGACCACCCCTGCTCGCTGAGCCGCGCCGTACGGGACACGACGTCGGCCTGCAGCACCCGCAACCGCCGCGGCCAGTCGGGCTCGACCGTCTCCGTCCACACCCAGCGCAGCAGCTCCGCCGCCGCCTCGGACAACCCGGACGTCTCCTGGATCACGGCCGGCAACGGCGTCCGTACGACGCTGAGGTCCGCGCGGATGTGGTCGTCGTCGAGTGACGTCAGGTACGCGAGCTCCGCCTCCAACGTGAGGTCCGGCTCGAGCGGCGGCACGGTCAGGAAGTCCGCGGCCCAGCTCACCCCGAACGCGCTGTCGAGCAACGCCGCCCACAACGGGTGCGCGTCGAGCACCGCCCGGAACGCCGCCACGTGCGCGTCCTTCCACGGCCGGAACCACGGCTCGACCGGCGCGCGCAGCAGCTTCAGCGCGGCCACCGTCTCGGTAAGTTGCGACGTACCGAACCGCGCGTTCACAAGCGTGTCGGCATCGACCAGGAATTCGGACAACGTTTCGCCTCCACCCGAAACTGTAGGCGGCAACGAGCAGGGCGTCGATCCTGCACACCATGGGCACCTACCGGGCGATCTTCGCCAACGCCGAGTTCCGGAACCTGTGGATCGGGAGCGCGCTGAGCAACGCGTCCGCGACGATGACCAGCCTGACGCTCGCGCTGATGGTCGACACCGCGACCGGGTCGGCGCTGCTGTCCGCGATGATCATGTTCGGCCCGTCGCTCGCGCAGGTACTCGGTCTCTCGACGCTGATGTCGGCGGCGGACACCGCACGGCCGCGGCAGGTGCTCACCTTGCTGAGCCTGCTCGCGACTGTCGAGGTCGCGGCGCAGGCCGCCTTCAACCTGCCGCCCGGTGCCAGGCTGGTGCTCGCGCTCGCGCTGGCGTACGGGTTGTCGATCGGCTCCGGCGCGCGCTGGGGTCTGCTGAGCGAGGTGGTCGATGAGCGGCAGTTCGTGCTCGGCCGGTCGGCGATCAACCTGTCGGTCGGCGCGATGCAGATCGCGGGGTTCGGGATCGCCGGCCTCCTGCTGCAGACGCTCAGCCCGTCGACCGTCCTGTGGATCGCCGTCGGGTTCTCGGCGGTCGCCGTACCGGCCAACCGGTTCGGGCTCCGGGACCGCCCGCCGCGGCGGGTCGCGCGGACCGGTCTCGCGGAGATCTGGCGCGGCAACCGCACGCTGCTCGCGGACCGGCGTACCCGCCCGTTGTTCGTCGCGCTGGCGATCCCGAACGGCCTGGTCGTCGGGTGCGAGGCGTTGTTCGTTCCGTACGCCGGTTCGCGCGCGGGCTGGCTGCTCGCCGCCGGGGCGGCCGGGATGATGACGGGCGACCTCGTCGTCGGGCGCTTCCTGACCCGGAACGGCCGCCGGATCGCGGCACGGGTGCTGCGGCTGGTGCTCGCCGTACCGTTCCTCGCGTTCGCGTTCGACCTGCCGCTCGCGGTGCTCTGCGTACTGGTCGCGATCGGCAGCAGCGGGTACTCCGCTTCGCTGGCCCAGCAGGAGTTGCTCGTGGACCTCACCCCGCCGGAGCTGCGCGGGCAGGTCCTCGGGCTGGAGTCGGCGCTGCGGATGACGACGTTCGGCGTGGTCGCGATCCTCGCCGGCGCCCTCGCCGACCTGACCACACCCGCACCGGCGATGACTGTGTGCGCCGCGGCTTCACTGCTCGTCTCGCTTGCCCTGACCCGCCCTCTAAGCTCGCTGCATGGACGTGGTGCGGTTGCGGGAGGTCTCCAAACGGTACGGACGGCGGGAGATCCTGACCGGCGTCGACCTGCACCTGAACGCGGGTGAACTGGTCGCGCTGATCGGCGCGAACGGCTCCGGCAAGTCGACCGTACTGCGGTTGATGGTCGGCCTCTCGCACCCGTCGGCCGGCTCGGTCGAGCGGGACGCCCGCGTGGTCGGCTACGTCCCGGACGTGTTCGGGTCACACGATCGGCTGTCGGCCGCGACGTACCTGATGCACGTCGGGCGGATCCGCGGGCTCAGCGCGCAGGCTGCCCGCGAGCGCTCGCACGAACTGCTGGAGCGGCTCGCGCTGTCGGGCGGCGCGGACACCCCGATGCGCAAGCTGTCGAAGGGTAACGCGCAGAAGGTAGCGCTCGCCCAGGCACTGCTCGAACCGCCGCAGCTCCTGGTGCTCGACGAGCCGTGGTCCGGTCTCGACGCCACCGCGCACACGACCTTGCGCGAACTGTTGACCGAGACCGCCGAGCAGGGCGCCGCCGTCGCATTCACCGAGCACTCCGCCGAGACCGTCCGTACCACCGCGACCCGCGTCTGCGAGCTCAAGCACGGCCGGCTCACGACAACGGAACAGCAGCTCAGCCTGACGGAGGTCTCGTTGGTTCCGGGCGCGGAGATCGACTGGGCACAGCACCCCGACGTCCTCGACGTACAGCGGCAGAACGGTCACATCACGCTGACGCTGCCGACCGGCCGGCACGACGCCGCGCTGCTGACCGCGTTGAACCACGGCTGGTCGGTCACGACCGTACGGCGGCTGCGATGACGGCCCAGATGGCGGCCCTGTACCGGTACCTGATGCACAACGTCCTGCTCTCCCAGCGTTACCTCCCGCCGATGCTGATCTTCTTCGGCGCGCTCGCCGTCGGTACGGCGTCCGACAACGGCCCGCTGCAGTCGTCGTACGCGTTCGGCGTGCTGGTGATGCTCGTCTGCTCGACCTGGCTGACGGTCGCGATCGTCAACCACGAGGACGCGACGCAACGTCAGATCACGCTGGTCACGGTCGGCAGCTCGCTGCGTGTCCTCGCGGTCACGATCGCGGTGGTGGTCACGTGGTGCGTGCCGCTGGTGCTGTTCGGGCTGATCTGCCCGCTGGTCACCGGCGATCATCACGCGACCGCCGGCGACGTACTCGTCGGGGCGCTCGCGATGCTCGCGTCCGCGATGATCGGGATCGCGATCGGCGTCGTGTGCTCGCGGCTGCTGATCCGCCGGATCGGGATCGCGATGCTGACCGCGGCGACGCTGATCCTGCTGATGACGGTGCGCCGGATCTCGCCGGTCAGTGCGCTGATGAAGGTGCTGTCCGACGACAGGTCCGCGACCGCGAACGCCGTACCGACGACGCTGCTCGCGGCGCTGTGCCTGGCCGTCCTGGTCGCCGCCGTCCTCGTGGTGCGGACGGTGTCCGACCGGAAGGAGTAGTCAGGAGGCCGCGATCGACGACAGGCCGTGGTGGGTGGCTGAGCCGCGGACGATCAGCGAGGTCGCGAGTTCGACGTGGTGCGACGCGACCGGCTCCCCCGCGGCCAGCTGCAACGCGGTCCGGAGTGCGACCGCGCCCATCTCGCGCAGCGGCTGGCGGACCGTGGTGAGCGGCGGCGACGCGAGCCGGGCGACCTCGGTGTCGTCGAAGCCGACCAGGCTGAGCTCCTCCGGCACCCGCAGGCCGCGCGCCCGGGCCGCCTCGAGCACGCCGAGCGCCACCTCGTCGCTGCCGGCGAAGATGGCGGTCGGCCGGTCCGGCAGGTCGAGCATCGCGGACCCGCCGGCCACGCCGTCGTCGTACAGGAAGTCGCTGAGCCAGATGTACTCCGGCGGGATGCCGGCGCCGACCGACTCCATCGCGTTCCGGTAGCCGCTCATCCGGGCCTGGTTGCAGCGCGACGTCGGCGGGCCGCCGATGTACGCGATCCGCCGGTGCCCGAGCGACAGCAGGTGCTGGGCCGCGGCCATCCCGCCGGCGAAGTTCGTCGAGCCGACACTCGTCACGTCCGGCTCCGGGGTGTTCGCCGGGTCGATCACCACCATCGGCACCCGGGCCCGGGACAGCGCCGCCAGGTCGGCCTCGGACAGCTCGCTGGTGAGGCCGATGGCGGCCCGGCGGTCGTTCGCGATCAGTTGCCGGATCCAGGTCGCGGCCCGGCCCGGGGCGGCGCCTGTCGACGGCGGATGCTTCGGCCGCGAGTTCAGCACGACGTCGACGCCGGCCGCCTGGCCGGCCTCGACCACACCCTGGATCACCTCGACCGAGTACGCGTTGACGACGCCCTGGTAGAACAGCTCGACCGTGTCGCGCTGCACCGGCTCCGGGCGGCGTCCGACGTACCCGTGCTTCTCAAGCACGTCCTGGACGCGGGCCCGGGTGGCCGGGGAGACGTCGCTGCGCCCGTTCAGCACCTTGGAGACCGTGGCGATCGAGACACCGGCCGACCCCGCCACGGTGGCCAGGGTGACGCGTCCCTTCAACCGCGACATGTCGTCACCCTCCTCCTGGGTCCGCGCTGATCGTCACCGGCGTCGTCAGGACCCGGTCGTGCCCCACCACCCTCACATCCCCAGTCATTCGCAGCATCGCACGACACGGCAGGTCCAGGGCAGACGTGCCCACCATCACGTCGAACTCTCCCGGCTCGACGATCCGCCGCAGATCCGGAGCCGTGTACGCCGTGCGATCGGCGTGCACGCGGAACGTGACCTCGGCCGCCTGCCCCGGCTCCAGCGACACCCGGGCGAACCCGGTCAGCAGCTTCAACGGCCGCGCGACCTGGGCGACCAGGTCCCGCAGGTACAACTGCACGACCTCGGCACCGGCGCGATCACCGGTGTTCCCGACCCGCACGGTCGCGGTGAACTCGCCGTCGCTGCCGATCTCGGACGCGCTCAGCCGCAGGTCGCCGACGGAGAAGCTCGTGTACGACGCGCCGTACCCGAACGGGTACAGCGGCCGCGTCTCCAGCCCGCTGATCCCGGCGCTCTCGACACTGCCGAGCGCGGGCTGCAGGTACGTACCGGGCTGCCCACCGACGTGCCGCGGGATCTGTACCGGCAGCTTGCCGCTCGGCACGATCCGCCCGCTCAGCACGCCCGCGATCGCCGCGGCACCTTCCTGGCCCGGGATGAACGCCTGCACCAACCCGGCCAGCCGGTCCGCGTACGCACCCAGCGCGTAGGGCCGACCCGACACCACGACCAGGACAACCGGCTTCCCGGTATCGAGCAACGCGTCAACCAGCTCCCCCTGCACACCAGGCAGCCGCAGATCCTCCGCGTCACACCCTTCTCCGGAGGTCCCATGCCCAAACAACCCGGACAGATCACCAACGAACGCAACCACCACGTCACAGTCCTGGGCCACCGCCACAGCCTGCTCGAACCCGGAGCGATCGTCCCCCGTCACACCACATCCCCGCGCATACTCCACCCCTCCCAACTCGTTGCGCAGGGCATCAAGTGGCGACGGGATCGTGATGCCCAGTCCACGCTCGGGATACCGCGGCAGCACATGGTTCGGGAACGCGTAGCAACCCATCAGCGTCCGCGGGTCGTCGGCGCACGGGCCGACCACAGCCACCTTCGCACGGTTGGTGAGTGGGAGCGCGGTGCCTGCGTCGAGGAGAACGATCGACTTCTCGGCCAGCTCGGCACCGATGGCCCTGTTCTGTTCCGAGTCCAGGTCGATCGGCTTGTCGCTCACCGAGGATTGGGGAGTCCAGTCGGCGTCGAGGAGACCTAGTTCGGCCTTTTGCCGCAGGACACGTGTTGCTGCTCGGTCGATCAGGTCCTCGGAGATTTCGCCGGAGCGGACCTTCGCGACGAGCCCGGCGTACCCGATCGTGTCCGGCAGTTCGACGTCCGTGCCGGCGGTCAGCGCGAGCGCGCCCGCGTCGGCGTCGTCCGCCGCGACGTGGTGCATCGACGCCAGGAACGGGACCGCCCAGTAGTCCGAGACGACCGTTCCCTCGAACCCCCAGTCCTCCCGCAGTACGTCGGTGAACAGCCACGGGTCCGCGCCCGCGGGCAGTCCGTCGAGGTCGGCGTACGAGCTCATCACCGACCCGGCGCCGGCCGTCGCGATCGCGGTCTCGAACGTCGGCAGGATGATGTCCAGCAGTTCGCGCCGTCCCATCGACACCGGCCCGTGGTTCCGGCCGGCGCGCGAGGCGGAGTACCCGGCGAGGTGCTTCAGCGTCGCGAGCACGCCCGCGCTCTGCAGGCCACGGACGTACGCCGACCCCAGAATCCCTACCAGATAAGGGTCTTCGCCCATCGTCTCCTCGACCCGGCCCCACCGGTAGTCACGCACCACGTCGAGCACCGGCGACAACCCCTGGTGCACGCCGACCGCGGCCATGTCCCGCCCGATCGCGGCCGCCATCCGCTCGACCAGCTCCGGGTCGAACGTCGCGCCCCACGCGATCGACGCCGGGTAGACGGTCGCGCCGTACGTCGTGAACCCGGTCAGGCACTCCTCGTGCACCAGCGCCGGTACGCCGAGCCGGGACCCTTTGAGCACGACCTCGTGCTGGCGGATCACCTCCGCGACACCCTGCTCGACCGACTGCGGGTAGCTGCCCCAGACCCGGGTGAGGTGCCCGAGACCGTTCCGGCTCGCGTCCTCCAGCGACAGCGAACCGCCGGTCGAGAACACGTCCTCCATCGGCGCGACGTTGATCGTCTCGTCCTCGGGGAGCTCCTGGTCGGCCATGTCGTTGCCGGCCCAGCGGCTGCCGAGCTGCGCGACCTTCTCCTCCAGTGTCATCGCGGCCAGCAGCAGTCCGGCCCGCTCGGCGGCGGGCAGCGACGGGTCGGACCAGGGCCGCTCGGTCGAGATGGACAAGAAAATCTCCCTTGATGAACATTCGTTTCGGTGAGCAATTATCGAAAACTTTTCGAGGATCGCCCAACATCCCCGCCGCAGTCGCTCGGTGCTGTGAAACTCCTGTATGACCAGGCGATTGCGTGACCTCACTGTGACCCGGAAAAGTCCTTAGTTCAAGTCTTGACAGCCCATTCCCCGAAATCTATGTTTCGAAAACAAGTCATATCGGCAGGTGCTTCCGCAACCTGTGGGGGCAGCACGGAGTACGGAGACCACTGTGGATCCCAACACGACATCCCGACGTACCTTCCTCGGCCTGGTCGGCGGTGGGGCGCTCGCCGCCGGCCTCGCGGCCTGCGGCAGCTCCGGCCCGAGCAGCACCCCCGGTTCCACCACCGGTGCGGGTGGCGGCGGCGGAGCCGGCAGCGGTGCGACGTACTGGTTCCTCACCGGCCAGCCGCAGCAGGCCATCCGCGAGGCGCAGGTCAAGCGGTTCAACGACGCCAACCCGAACACCAAGCTCAAGACGACCGAGTTCCAGAACGACGCGTTCAAGGCCAAGATCAAGACCGCGATCGGCGCCGGCCAGGGCCCGACCCTGATCTGGGGCTGGGGCGGCGGTGGCCTCAAGGCGTACGTCGAAGCCGGTCAGGTCGAGGACCTCACCGACTGGCTGAACACCGAGCAGTCCGCGCTGAAGGACTCGATCTTCCCGTCCGCCTTCACGGCGGCGACCGTCAACGGCAAGATCTACGCGGTGCCGGGCGAGACCGTCACGCCGATCGTGCTGTTCTACGACAAGCGCGCGTTCGAGAAGATCGGCGCCCAGCCCCCGCAGTCCTGGGGCGACATCCTGGACCTGGTGCCGAAGTTCAACGACAAGGGCATCGCCCCGTTCTCGCTGGGTGGCCAGTCGCGCTGGACCAACATGATGTGGCTGGAGTTCCTGTTCGACCGGATCGGCGGCAGTGAGGTCTTCCAGAACATCTTCGACGGCAAGAAGGACGGCTGGTCCGACCCGTCCGCGCTCAAGGCGCTCGAGGAGATGCAGAAGCTGATCAAGGCGAACGGCTTCATCAAGGGCTTCTCGTCGATCACCGCCGACTCCAACGCCGACCAGGCCCTGCTCTACACCGGCAAGGCCGCGATGATGCTGCACGGCGCCTGGACCTACGGCGGCATGAAGGCCTCCGGCGGCGACTTCGTGACCGGCGGGCACCTCGGCTACATGAACTTCCCGCCGGTCGACGGCGGCAAGGGCGACCCGAGCGACACGGTCGGCAACCCCGGTCAGTACATGTCGATCTCGTCCAAGGCCAGCGACGCGGACAAGGCGACCGCGAAGAAGTTCATCGCGAACAACACCCTCGACGACGCCACCATCGACGCCTGGGTGAAGTCGGGCAACATCCCGGTCGTGAAGAGCGCGAAGGACAAGC
This sequence comes from Kribbella sp. NPDC059898, assembly GCF_042730855.1. Taxonomy (NCBI): domain Bacteria; kingdom Bacillati; phylum Actinomycetota; class Actinomycetes; order Propionibacteriales; family Kribbellaceae; genus Kribbella; species Kribbella sp. NPDC059898. The sequence goes on along the minus strand of NZ_JBHWKR010000012.1, from coordinate 141,581 downwards.
TGTCCTCGATCACCGACAAGAACGACAACGCCTGGCTGAACTTCATCTACGACACCGCGTCGGGCGCGAAGAACTTCGCCCAGTCCTGGGACCAAGCGCTCAGCCCGACCCAGGCCGAGACCCTCCTCGACAACATCGCCAAGCTGTTCCAGCTGTCCATCTCCCCGCAGCAGTTCGCGACGAACATGAACGCGGTGATTGGCCAGTGACAACTACCGCTCCGCCCGTCGCACCGTCGACCGGCCGCACAGCTGCGTCCCGCGCCGGCTCCTCAGGCGTCGGGCGGAGCGGTCCGGTCGCCTGGATGGTGCTGCCCGCACTCCTGTTGTTCATCGTGTTCGGCGTCGTCCCGCTGGTCGGCGTACTCGTCCTGAGCTTCACCCAGTGGGACGGGCTCGGCGCGATCCACGCCGCCGGGTTCTCCAACTGGAAGACCGTGCTGACCGACTCGCAGCTGCCGCACAGCATCCTGGTGACCTTCGAGATCATGATCCTCTCGTGGGCCGTGCAGACGCCGATGAGCCTGCTGCTCGGCACGTTCCTGGCCGGCCGGCAGCGGTACCGCGCGTTCCTCGCGGTGTTGTACTTCATCCCGCTGCTGCTCAGCTCGGCCGCGATCGCGATCACCTACAAGGCGCTGCTCGACCCGAACTTCGGGCTCGGCGCCGGCCTGAAGATCGGGTTCCTCACCCAGGACTGGCTCGGCAGGAGCAACCTCGCGATCGGCGTGGTGATCTTCATCGTGTCCTGGCAGTTCATCCCGTTCCACTCGCTGATCTACCAAGGCGGCGTCCGGCAGATCCCGACCACGATGTACGAGGCGGCGTCGATCGACGGCGCCGGCCGGGTCCGGCAGTTCTTCAGCATCACCGTGCCGCAACTGAAGTACACGATCATCACGTCGTCGACGCTGATGGTGGTCGGGTCGCTGACGTTCTTCGACCTGATCTTCGTCCTCACCGCTGGCGGTCCCGGTGACGCCACCCGGGTGCTCGCGCTCGACATGTACAAGCGCGGTTTCATGTCCAACCAGATGGGTCCGGCGAGCGTGATCGCCGCGATGATCGTCCTGCTCGGCCTCGCGCTCGCACTGATCCTGCGGCGCCTCGGCGGCAGTACGACGGCCAGCCAGCAGGAAGGTGCGTGACCGATGCAGGCTCGCAAGCTCACGCAACTGAACTGGTTCGGCGGCCTGGCCGGCTGGATCTGGCTGGCGATCGTGCTGATCCCGCTGTACTGGATCGTCGTCACCAGCTTCAAGGACCAGAGCGCGTACTTCAGCCAGAACCCGTTCGCGCTGCCGTCCGCGCCGACCGCGAACAACTACCAACTGGTCATCCAGTCCGACTTCCCGCGGTACTTCCTGAACAGCGTGATCGTCACCGTGGGCACGATCATCCCGGCGGTCGGGATTTCGTTCATGGCGGCGTACGCGATCATCCGCGGCGCCGGCAGCAGGTTCCTTGCCGGCGTCAACGGCCTGTTCCTGATGGGCCTGGCGATCCCGTTGCAGGCAACAATCATCCCGGTGTACCTGCTGATCATCCGGATGCACCTGTACGACAGCCTGCTGGCGCTGATCCTGCCGTCGATCGCGTTCGCGATCCCGCTGTCGGTGCTGGTGCTCGCGAACTTCATCCGCGACGTACCGAAGGAGCTCTTCGAGTCGATGCGCGTCGACGGCGCGACCGAGTGGGGCATGATGCGCACGCTCGCACTGCCGCTCACCCGGCCCGCACTGGTGACCGTCAGCATCTACAACGGCCTCGGCGTCTGGAACGGGTTCCTGCTGCCGCTGATCCTCACCCAAAGCCCCGACAAGCGCACACTCCCACTGGCACTGTGGACGTTCCAGGGCCAATACAGCGTGAACGTCCCGGCAGTGCTCGCCTCCGTCGTCCTCACCACGCTACCGATCGTGATCCTGTACGCCGTGAGCCGCCGGCAACTGCTCAGCGGCCTGACGGCAGGGTTCTCCCGCTAGCAGCTTTCTGTTCCGGGGTCTGGTCGCCCACGACGCGAGCGCCACTACGGCGAACGCGGCGGGGGCGATCATCGGGTGCTGTTACCGAAGACCTCACGTGTCCCGTCTGCGAGGATCACCAGCCCGGCGCGTCCGGGCCGGGACTGCAACCAGTCGAGCCCGTCCGCGCCGAGCGCGAACGCGGCGGTCGCGTCGATGTCGGCCTGCGTGAGTGACCGGTGCACGACGGTGACCGAGGCCAGCACGATCGGCGTCACGCCGGTCCGGGCGTCGGTGATGTGGCCGCCGCGGCGGTGCAGGCCGGACGTGGCGATCGCGCCGTTCCGGATCGGCACCACCGCCGCGAGCTTGTCCGGGGCGAGCGGGTCCTCGATCCCGACCCGCCACGCCTCCGAGTCCGGCCCGGAGACCCGGCACGTCAGGTCACCGCCAGCCCCGAGGCAGTAGTCCGTGGCCGGCAACTGCGCGAGCTTCCGCGCGGCGCGTTCCACCGCCCAGCCCTTCACCACGCCGCTCGGGTCGAGCCGCGAGTCCCGCCGTACGTCGAACGCGCCGCCGGACTCGATCCGGGCCTGCTCGCCAAGTGCGAGCACCGCCGCGACCTCGGGCGGGCAGTCCGCGAGCGCCAGCGCGCCGCGATTCAGCCGGGACACGTACGAGTCGGCCCGGTAGGTGCTGAAAACCCGGTCGGCAGTCTGGAGTACGTCGAGCACCTCGGACCATGCCCGTACGGCGCGATCGTCGTCGGTGTGCCGGCCGCGCAGGGCGAGGCTGATCGGCATGCCCATCACGTGCTCGACGTACCGCTTCATCTTCCTTGGTCCAAAGCGCTTTGCAGGGAACGGATGTAGCCGTCGCTGGTGACGGTCGCGCCGCTGACCATGTCGATCTGGGCGCTCTGGGCCTGGACGGTCTCGTTGATCAGGATCGGGAGTGCGTACTGGTTGATCTCGGCGTCGCGGTGGTTGCCGTTCGGGTACTGGACGACGTTGACCGCGGTGATCTTGCCGGCCTGCTCGGTGAGCCGAACCTGGACGGGTCCCCACTGGGTCTGCGCGACGCTGCCGGTGACGGTGGATGCGCCAGGTGCCGTCGTTGCCGGTGTTTCGTTGGCGCCGCCACCGATGGTCGGGCCCACGGATGGCTCGGGGCCGGAGGTGGAGGTGTGGTAGCCGAACATCAGGACCACCGCCGAGACGGTACCGAGGAGCCAGAGCACGATGCGTTTCACGGCGGTCACCACTTGAAGGTTTCGAGATGGAGCCGCTCGGCCGGCAGACCGGCGGCCGTGAGGGTGGCCCGGACGAGGTCCGTCCACGGCCCGGGCCCGCACACGTACACGTCCCGCTCGGCGATGTCCGGGATCCAGTGCAGCAGCGCGGTCAGGTCGTCGTACTCCGGGACCCCGGCGCCGAACCACGAATCCGGCCGCCGGCGCGCGCCTGGCAGTGTCAGCAAGGACAGCCCGCGCTCGTGCCACAGCGTCTGGAACTCCTCGTGGAACAAGGGCTGGTCCGTGTACCGCTGGACGAGTACCGCGTCGCCCGGCGCGTAGTCGAGCCCCTCCGCGAGTGCCCGCAGCGGCGTGACGCCGACGCCCGCGCCGATCAGCGCGACCTTCCGACGGGTACGAGCGCGCGGGCTCATCCGGCCGTACGGTCCCTCGACGAGGACGCGCGTACCGGGCCTGACCGAGCTGAGGGCCGCGCTGCCGTCGCCGGCGTCCTGCACGGTGATCCGCAGGCCGCGTCCGTCAGGGGCGGCCGACAGCGAGTACGGGTTCGCGCGGGTCCAGCCGGGGCGGTCGAGGAAACGCCACGAGAAGAACTGCCCGGCCTCGGCACGGAGCCGGTCGAGGTGGTGCCCGCCGACGTACACCGAGATGACCCCGTCGGTCTCCCGTACGACGGCCGTCACCCGGAGCCGGTGGCGTACGTTCCGCCAGACCGGTACGCCGATCCGGTAGCCGAGCACCGTCGCCGCGGCGACGGCCCAGGCGGTCCACCAGAACACGGTGCGGCCGGTAGACCCGAGGAACTCCTGCCCGGTCCAGAGCTGGTGCGGAATCGCGAGACCGACACCGAGGTACGCGTACAGGTGCAGGAGATGCCAGGACTCGTACCGCAGGCGTCGACGGGCCGCGCGGATGCTGGTCAGCACGCTCAGGCACAGCGCGACGGTCCCGCCGACCGCGAGCAGCATGCCCGGGTAGTTGATCGTGAGGTCCCACAGCTCCGCAGGAGTCTTCCCCAGCGACCCCTCCGCGTAGCCCCACGTGATCGCGACCAGGTGCGCCAGCATCAGGTTGAACGACGTGAACCCGGTGATCCGATGGATCCGCGCCAGCCGGTCCTGCCCGAACGCGGCCTCCAGCAGCGGTACCCGGGCCATCAGCACGACCTGCGCCAGCAGAAGTACGGCGGCACCGAGACCGGTCAGCCGCCCCAGCGAGGTCAGCCCGGTCGCCCAGCCGCGGAGCTCCTGGACACCGCCGCCGGCGACCCACCAGTACGTGACGAGCAGCAGGCTCAGCCAGAGAACGGCCAGCGCCCCGAGCCGGACGGCGCCGTCCGTGCGAGCCCGCTGCCCGAGCGGCTCCTGCACAGGGATTGCGAACACACCTCAGTGTCGGATCGCTCGCTGAGCACCAGCTTGGGCTTGGCTGGCAGTCCGCTGTGAAGTATCGTGGGGTATTTGTGCCGGGAAATGAAAAGAAGCCCTCTCGGGGCTTCCAAGAACAGAATATCAAAGCTTTTCGGACAATGCAATACAACGGATCGGGGGCAGGGGTGCTGGCAGACGAGATCGCTGTGGAGCAAGGGGAAGTGACCGCGATGTACGAGCGGCTCGACGTACTGCGGGAAAAGGCCCGCGGCGAACTCGGCCGGGTCCAGGTTGAGGAGACCGTGGGCACCGATCAGGCCGCCTCGGAACGGGAATCCTTCACGCGACTGTATTCCGGACGGTTCGCACAATTGTCGTCGGTCGAACGCGGGCTGTGCTTCGGCCGGATCGACGAGACGGCCGGCGAACGGTTCCACATCGGCCGGATCGGGCTGTTCGACGACGACTACAATCCGCTGCTGATCGACTGGCGGACACCGGTCGCGCAGGTGTTCTACCGGGCCACGTCGGCGGAGCCGCTCGGCGTCAAGCGCCGGCGGCACATCCGCCTGCACGGCCGTACGGTCGTCGGTGTCGACGACGACCTGCTGGACGTCGACGCGCTCGGCGACAACGAACGCAGCACGCTGATCGGCGAGGCTGCGCTGCTCTCGTCGCTCGGCGCGAGCCGGACCGGCCGGATGAACGAGATCGTCGCGACGATCCAGTCCGAGCAGGACGAGATCATCCGCTCCGGTCTGCCCGGGGTGCTGGTCGTCCAGGGCGGTCCTGGTACCGGCAAGACCGTGGTCGCGTTGCACCGCGCGGCCTACCTGCTCTACACGCATCGCGAGCAGCTCGGGCGGACCGGCGTACTCGTCGTCGGACCGAACACCACGTTCCTGCGGTACATCGACGAGGTACTCCCCTCGCTCGGCGAGAACGACGTCGTACTCGCGACCGTGAGCGAGCTGTTCCCGGGCGTGACCGCGACCGCGCCGGAGTCCGCCGAGGCCGCACGGATCAAGGGGGAGCTCGCGATGGCCGACGTGATCGCGCGGGCGATCGCCGGCTTCCGGATCGTGCCGGCCCAGCCGGTCCGGCTGAAGCTGAACTCCGAGGAGCTGGTGCTGCGCCCGGACGCGATCCGGAAGGCGCAGCAGGGCGCGCTCGCCGCGCAGCCGCTGCACAACCGGGCGCGGCCGCTGTTCGTCCGCCGGATCCTCACGACGCTCACCAACCAGGTGGTCCAGCGGATCGGCAAGCAGTACGTCGGGGACGCGGACGTCGAGGACATCCAGCAGGAGCTGTTCGACGACGACCACGTCCTCGAACTGCTGGACCAGCTGTGGCCCGAGCTGACGCCGGAGCTGCTCGTCTCGGTCCTGTTCTCGTCGGACGACCGCCTCGCGACCGCCGCGCCGTACCTCACCGGGGCCGAGCGTTCCGCCGTACTGCGGCCGCTCTCGGCGGAGTGGACGCCCGCGGACGCCGCCCTGCTCGACGAGGCCGCGGAGCTGCTCGGCGACACCGCGGAGATCGTTGCCGGACGCAAACGTCAGGCGACCGAGGCGGCCGCTGCCGAGGACGCGAACCGGGAGTACGCGAGCGGCGTCGTCGACATCGAGCTGACCGCCGAGCGGATCGAGGTCATGCCCTGGGAGATCGAGCAGTTCCGCGACCTGATCGCCCAACGCACCCAGCAACTCGCGAACCCGGCACCCGACGGCGACCGTGGATTCGACCGTACGTCGGTGTTCGGCCACGTGATCGTCGACGAGGCCCAGGAACTCTCCGCGATGGACTGGCGGATGCTGATGCGCCGCGCACCGCGCCGCTCGATGACCCTGGTCGGCGACATCGCCCAGACCGGCTCGCCCGCGGGCGTCCGCTCCTGGGCCGAACTCCTCGACCACTACGCCCCACGCCGCTGGCGCACCGCCGAACTCACCGTCAACTACCGCACCCCGTCCGAGATCATGACCGTCGCGGCCGACGTCCTCGCCGCCATCGACCCCACCCTCCAACCACCCACGTCCGTCCGCGACACCGGCACCCACCCGTACCTCGACCCGATCCCCGCCGACGCCCTCCTGGACGCCGTCCGCGCCACCGTCACATCCGAACGCGACACCATCACCGACGGCCGCCTGGCCGTCATCGTCCCGACCTCCCGCTACGACGAGTTCGCCGCCGCCCTCCCCGACGTGGCCCACACCCACGACCCCGCCGTCCTCGACGGCCCCACCGCCCTCCTCGACGTCCCCCAGTCCAAGGGCCTCGAGTTCGACGCGGTCCTGATCGCCGACCCCACCACCATCCTCACCGACTCCGACCAAGGTCTCTCAGACCTCTACGTAGCCATCACCCGAGCCACCAAACGCCTCACCATCCTCGGCGATCTACCGGAGGTGCTCACCCGAACCAGTAGGTGAGTTGGTGGCTGCCCAGCTGGCGAGGAGTTTGAGGGCGTCGGCGGTGGGGGTGTTGGCGGGGGCTGTGTAGACGACCATGGTGAGGCCGGGGTCGGAGGGGAATTCCATGGCTTCGAAGTCGATTTCGAGGTTGCCGACGACCGGGTGGTGGAGTTTCTTGCGGCCGGAGCGGTGGAAGCGGACGTTGTGGTCCGCCCAGCGGGTGCGGAAGGTTTCGCTGCGGGTGGAGAGTTCGCCGATCAGGTCGCTGAGGGCCTTGTCGTGGGGGTTGTGGCCGGCTTGGAGGCGGAGTACGGCGGCGATGTCGTCGGCGGCTCGTTCCCAGTCGACGAAGAACTCCTGGGCGGCCGGGTCGAGGAACGTGAAGCGGGCCGTGTTCGGGTGGGGGTCGGCGAAGAGGGAGGCGTAGAGGGCGCGGGACAGCTGGTTCGCCGCGAGGATGTCGAACTGGGCGTTGCGGATCCACGCGGGGGCGTCGGTGATTGCCTCGAGCACCTGTTGCAGCGCGGGGCGGACACCTTTGGTCGGGGTACGTCGGCGTACCGGCGCGGCGTCGGACTCGCGGGCCAGGGCGAACAGGTGGTCCCGCTCCGCGTCGTCCAGCTGCAACGCGCGGACCAGGGCCTCCAGCACGCTCTCGGAGGCGCCCGCGAGGTTTCCGCGTTCCAGCCGGACGTAGTAGTCCACGGAGACGCCGGCGAGCAGCGCTACCTCCTCGCGGCGCAGGCCCTTCACGCGGCGGTTGCCGCCGTACGCCGGTAGGCCGGCCTGCTCGGGGCTGAGCCGTGCACGCCGGGAGCTGAGGAACTCCTTGATCTCCGCCCGGTGGTCCATGCTCTCCAGACTACGGACCACCACCGCGCCAAGGGAGGCACTGGCGTTACCTGGAACGACAGGCACTGCCAGGACCGTGAAGGACCGCGTTCACTGGAGCCATGCGAGCGACTTACATGTACGGCGCCGGAGACGTGCGGGTGATCGACGTACCGGATCCGGTGATCCAGCAACCAACTGATGCCGTGGTGCGGGTGGTGCGGTCCTGCGTGTGCGGGAGCGACCTGCACCCGTACCACAACCTGCCGGACACGCCTGGCGGGAAGACGATGGGACACGAGTTCATCGGCGTCGTCGAGGACGTCGGGCGCGACGTCAGCACGCTGCGGAAGGGCGACTTCGTGATCGCGCCGTTCGCGTGGTCCGACGGGACCTGTGACTTCTGCCAGGAAGACCTGCAGACGTCCTGCCGGCACGGCGGGTTCTGGAACGCGAACGGCGTCGACGGCGGCCAGGCGGAGGCGGTACGGGTACCGCTGGCGGACGGGACGCTCGTGAAGGTCCCGGGCGGCGCGGACGAGGCGCTGCTGCCGTCCCTGCTGACGCTGTCCGACGTGTACGGCACCGGGTACCACGCGGCGCTCAAGGGCGGCGTGTCCGCGCGGACCAGTGTCACCGTGATCGGCGACGGCGCGGTCGGCCTGCTCGCCGTACTGGCGGCGCGGCAGTTCGGCGCCGAGCGGATCGTGCTGATGGGCCGGCACAAGGACCGTACCGACCTCGGCGTCGAGTTCGGCGCGACCGACGTGGTGGCGGAACGCGGTACGGCGGGGATCGAGAAGGTCCGCGAGCTGACCGGCGGCGACGGGACGCACGTCGTCCTCGAGGCGGTCGGGCACATGCCGGCGTACGAGCAGGCCCTCGGCGTCGTCCGCGCGGGCGGGGTGATCAGCCGGGTCGGGGTCCCGCAGTACGATGAGGCGCCGGTCGGGTTCGGCACGCTGTTCGGGCCGAACGTCACGTTGACCGGCGGCCCCGCCCCGGCACGGGCGTACATCGAGCGGCTGCTCCCGGGTGTCCTCGACGGCACGGTCGAGCCGGGCAAGGTCTTCGACCGTACGGTCGGCTTCGACGGCATCCCGGACGGGTACGCCGCGATGGACGCCCGTACGGCGCTCAAGGTGCTGATCCGGCCCTGACGCGACACGGCACTCACGGCGGTTGGACCGTCACTGACTGCTAGCCTCGGAAGCTCCTCCGTGAACGAGCAGTGGGGCGACTGCAGAGTGGCTGACGATGAACCGGACGCAGAGTCCTCGAACGACGGAAAGAACTGGTTCGGGCGGCATCAGCAAGCCGCCTGGATCACCGCCGGTGCGAGCATCGTCGTCGCGCTGATCACCGCGCTGGTCCCGGTCCTCGGCTCGTCCGGCGACGACAAGATCGCAGGCCCGACCGTCACGTCACCGCCAGGCCCTGCACAGGTCACGGTGCCCGTCACGGTCCCCGTCACCGTGCGTACGACCGTCCAAACCACTGTTCAGACGTCCGCAAGGCCCACAGCACAGCCGACCCCACCAACCGCCTCGCAGCCCGTCGAGACGCCGCTACCGGCCTCTACAGCGGGCACGGTGCTGTGGCAGGGCTCGTTGCTGCTCGACACCTACGCGAAGGACCTGGACGTCGCGCCGCCGGGGCCTGCGAGCGACGCCGGGTCCGACGGTGACATGTACATGCTGCTCGACCAGCAGCTGTCGGCGATGAACCGCACCCTGCTCACCCGCTGGGCAAGAGCCTCGCCCAGCCTGCCGGGGTACAAGGACTGCGCCGCGACGATCCAGGCGGGCGACATCCACGACCAGCAACCGCTGTCGAAGTCGGCCGTGCTCTGCGTGCAGACCAGCGCGGGGAACGTCGCCCGGCTCCGGGTCAGGGCGCTGCCGGTCAACCAGTACGGTATGGGCTACCGGGCGACCTTCGACGTGGTCGTCTGGAGCGGCAGCTGAGCACCCGAAACGTCGGCACGCAGTGAGGCGATGGTCACCGAAGGTGAGATCGTTGGGCTAATGTGTAAATTCCGTAACGAGGAGTCTCCCGGAAAGCACTCTCCTCACGTACTCTGCCCAACCATGCACAGAGGCGAGCGGCGGGCCAAGCGGCCCAATGTCGTGTGGTCGGTGTTCGTGTTCCTGGTGGCCAGTGCGGTGGCCGGAGCATTGACCGCCGGACTGGCCCTCCCGTTCGCCGGTCTGGTCGGCGTCACCACGGCGAAGGCACACGACTCGGTCCAGTACCTGCCACAGGACCTGGAGACGGCACCGCTGACGCAGAACTCGATCATCCAGGACGCCGAGGGCCGGGTCATTGCGACCCTGTACCAGCAGAACCGGAACCCGGTCACGCTCAAGCAGATCAGCCCGATCATGCTGAAGGCGATCGTCGCGATCGAGGACGACAGGTTCTACGAGCACGGCGCACTGGACTTCAAGGGCACGCTCCGGGCGCTGCTGCGGAACCAGTCGGCCGGCGGCGTCCAGCAGGGCGGCTCGAGCATTACCCAGCAGTACGTGAAGCAGACCCTGATCAACAAGGCGCGGACGCCGGACGAGGTCAAGACCGCGACCGCCGACACGTACGAGCGGAAGATCGCCGAGCTCCGCTACGCCATCGCAGTCGAGAAGCAGATGACCAAGGGGCAGATCCTCAACGGGTACCTGAACCTGGCCTTCTTCGGCAACCGCTCGTACGGCGTCGAAGCCGCGGCCATGCACTACTTCGGCGTCCACGCCGCCAAGCTCACCCTGCCGCAGGCCGCGATGCTCGCCGGGGTCGTGAAGAACCCGAACGGCTACGACCCGATCGACAACCCGAAGCGCGCCAAGGCCCGCCGCGACGTCGTCCTGCGGCGGATGCAGGAACTGAACATCATCACCGCCAAGCAGGCCCAGGACGCGATCAAGACCCCGGTCCTCGACCCGGCCAAGGTCCGGGTCGTGCCGAGCGGCTGCGCGAACTCGAAGTACCCGTTCTTCTGCGAGTACGTCGTGTCGAAGCTGAAGGAGAACAACGCGTTCGGCAAGACCAAGGAGGAGCGCGAGAACTACATCGAGACGTCCGGCCTGGTGATCAAGACCTCCCTGGACGAGAAGGCGCAGAAGGCCGCCGAGACCTCGATCGCGGAGCACTCCAAGCCCACCGACGACGTGATCGGCGCGGTCACCATGGTCGAACCGGGCACCGGCCTGGTGAAGGCGATGGCGCAGAGCCGCCCGTACGGCTCGAAGAAGGGACAGACGGCGTACAACTACAACGTCGAGAAGTCTTACCCCGGCGGCTTCGGCGGATTCCAGAACGGGTCGACGATGAAGGCGTTCACGATCGCCGCCGCGATCGCGCGCGGGGTGCCGACGACGTACCGGATCCGGTCACCGCAGACGATCGACCTGAGCGGCAAGAACTTCGAGACCTGCAACGGCCCGACCTCAGCCGACTCCTACACCCCGAAGAACTCGACCAAGACCGTCCTTGACCCGTCGATGGTGGACGCGGCCCGCGCCTCGACCAACACGTACTTCCTGCAGCTTTCCCAGCAGATCGGCCTCTGCCCGATCGCCACCATCGCGAACCAGCTCGGCATGTACGACGCCCAGGAGCTGAAACCGCTCAAGCAGGTGGTCTCGTACACGCTGGGTTCGGCCGGTCTGGTGACGCCGCTGATGCTGTCCAACGCGTACGCGACGTTCGCGGCCCGCGGCATGTACTGCAGCCCGCAGGTGGTCACGTCGATCACCTCGCTCAAGACCGGCAAGCAGATCCCGACCCCGGGGCCGAACTGCCACCGGGTGCTGTCGCCGGGCGTCGCGGACGGCGTGAACTACGTGCTGCAGCAGGTGATGGCCTCGGGCGGCACCGGCGCGAAGCTGAAGTTCGGCAACAGCGACCTGGCCGGCAAGACCGGTACCATCCAGAACAACTTCGCAGTCTGGTTCGCCGGGTACTCGACCCGGCTCGCGGCGGCGTCCGTGGTCGCGGACGCCGACCCGAAGATCGAGAACATGATCGGCCAGACCTTGAACGGGAAGCGGCTGAGCGACGCATCCGGTTCCGGCACCGCGGGTCCGATCTGGGAGACCGCCATGCAGCTCGCGCTGCAGGGCCTGCCGTCGACGAAGTTCGTCAAGGCCGACGACAAGATCATCCGCGGCAACGTCAAGGATCTGCCGTACCTGAAGGGCATGACCCCCGCCGACGCCGCCGCCAAGCTGCTGTCGATGGGCTTCAAGGTCCAGATGGACCACGGCGCGCGCGTCGACTCCGACGCCCCCAACGGCACCGTCGCCTGGACCAACCCCCGCCAGGAGGACGGCGCCCCGGCCGGCGCTGTGATCACCCTGTTCATCTCCAACGGCAGCAAGGCCACGCCGACCCCACCACCGGTCACTCCTCCCCCGGTGATCCCGACGGGGCCTCCGGCAACCATCAAGCCACCCCCGAACGTCCCGACCTGCCCGCCGTGGGACCCCAGGTTCCCCAAGTGCAAACGCGGCTGAGGCAGTCACTAAGCTGAGTCCAACACCTAGTACTTGTGAAAGGACTCCCCGTGAGTGTCGATGAGCTGACTGCCCAGGTCGAGCGTGCGCGCCAGGACTACGAGGCGTTGGTGGCGAAGGGGCTGAAGCTGGATCTGACGCGCGGGAAGCCGTCGCCGAAGCAGTTGGACGCGGCGAACGGCGTGCTCGGGCTGAGCGGGGATCCGGTGGCGGCGGACGGGACCGACCTGCGGAACTACGGCGGGCTGAACGGGCTGCCCGAGGTGCGGGCGATCTTCGCCGCGGACCTGCAGGTCCCGGTCGAGCAGCTGCTCGCGGCGGGGAACTCGAGCCTCGAGCTGATGCACGACGCGATCGTGTTCGCGCTGCTCGGGAAGGTGCCGGGCGCGGAGACCCGGTGGGCCGACGTCGAGGGGCTGTCGTTCCTCTGCCCGGTGCCGGGCTACGACCGGCACTTCGGGATCTGCGAGCGCTACGGCATCACGATGATCCCGGTGCCGATGACCGCCGAGGGTCCGGACATGGACGTGGTCGAGCGGCTGGTCGCCGAGGACGCCGCGATCAAGGGCATCTGGTGCGTGCCGAAGTACAGCAACCCGGACGGCACGGTGTACTCCGACGAGACGGTCCGCCGGCTCGCCGCGATGGAGACCGCGGCGCCGGACTTCCGGATCTTCTGGGACAACGCGTACGCCGTACACCACCTCACCGACTCCCCCGCGCAACTCGCCGACGTCCTCGCGCTGTGTGCCGAGAACGGGCACCCGGACCGGGCGTTCGTGTTCGGGTCGAGCTCGAAGATCACCTTCGCCGGGGCCGGTGTCGCGTTCTTCGGCTCGTCCCCGGACAACATCACGTGGTGGCTCAGCCACACGGTCAAGCGGAGCATCGGCCCGGACAAGATCAACCAGCTCCGGCACGTGCAGTTCCTCCGCGACGCCGACGGGCTGCACGAGCACATGCGGACGCTGGCCGCGCTGATCCGGCCGAAGTTCGACGTCGTCGACAAGATCCTCACCGCGGAGCTCGGCGGCACCGGGCTCGCGTCCTGGACCGCGCCCGCCGGCGGGTACTTCGTCAGCCTGCAGGTGCCCGAGGGCTGCGCGCGTGAGGTCGTCGCGAAGGCCAAGGCGGCCGGCATCGCGATCACCCCGGCCGGTGCGACCCACCCGTACGGCGACGACCCGACGGACCAGGTCATCCGGATCGCCCCGACGTACCCGGAGCTCCCCGAGGTGGAGGCCGCGATCACCGGCCTCGCCACCTGCGTACGCCTGGTCGCGAGCGAGAAGCTGCTGGCGGATCAGGCCTGAGGCAGCTCGAAGAGCAGGCAGTTCGAGGTTGCGTGGGCGAGGAGTTTGCCGCGTTCGTCGTACAGGTGCGCTTCGGCGACCGCCGTACGGCGTCCGCGGCTGATGATCCCGCCCTCGCACCGCAGCAGGCCGGACTCGACCGTGACCGGCTTGATGAAGCGTGTCATCAGGTCGAGTGACGTGTAGCCGACGCCGGCCGGCAGCGTCGAGTGGACGGTGCAGCCGGCGGCGGTGTCGAGCAGGGTCGCGATGACGCCGCCGTGCACGGTGCCGAGCGGGTTGTAGTGGAACTCCGCGGCCGGCATCAGCACGGTCACCTTGCCCTCCTCCACCTCGATCCCGGTCCCGCCGACCAGGTGCAGGATCGGCGGCGCCGGCAGGTCGCCGTCACGCATCGCGCGCAGCATCTCCAGGCCGGACGACCGGCCGAGCCGGGCCGCCGTCGCCGCCGGATCCGTCCATTCGAAGGTCCGGCTCCGTACCCCCTGCTGAGTCTCCGTCATGGACCGAGCCTCACACCACCTCGCTAAGTCTGTCAACGAGACTTAGCTCTCCAGGAGCAAACGTATGAATCTGTTCGACCACGGCCGCGATCGCTAGGCTCTCGCGGGGAGGATTGAAGTGAGGCAGTTCAACACACCGCCGGACTGGCCCGCGCCGCCGCGACCGGACTGGCAACCGCCACGCCGCTGGCAGCCGCCGGCGACCTGGCCGGCACCGCCCGCACGCTGGGCGTTCTGGGTCGACGAACACGGCCGCCCGGTCCGCGGACCGATCGGACGGTACGGCGGACCCCGCCGGACGACCGCGCTCGCGATCGTCGTCGTACCGGTCGCGTTGATGGTCGCCGTGCTGCTGAGCCCGTTCGGGAGCACCGACCAGACGGGTACGGCGCCGTTGTACCGCGCCGGCCCGTCGGTGAAGACCACCCCGGTCACGCGACCGCCGACGCCGGCACCAACGCCGCGACCTACCGAGCAACCCGTCCGGCTGCTCGCGAGTACGCCGACGCCGACCGTGGACCGGACCACGGAACGACCGACGCCGACGCCGGCGCCCACACCCACGCCGACTCCGACCATCACGCCGACGTTGGTCCCACCACCGACTCCGACGACGGCGCAGGTCACCTACAAGAACTGCGCCGAGGTCCGCGCCGCCGGCAAAGCACCGCTACACCGCGGTGACCCCGGCTACACCGAGCAGCTCGATCACAACGGCGACGGCGTGGCCTGTGGCGACCGCGGGAACTCCTGACGGAGCCCCTCGCTCCACAGCTCGGCCGTCTGGATGATCCAGAACGCGGCGAACAGCACGATCAGCGCGGCCTCGATCCCGAGCACCGCGTGCGCCCAGCCGAACAGCTTCGCCCAGCCGACCATCAGCAGCGGTACGACGACCATCGCGACCGCGATCACGGAGTACCGGTCGGCCCGTGACCGCGGTACGCCGTGCTTGCGGCGAAGCTGCTGGGCGTTCACCACCACGACCGCGATGATGCACAGGAACATCACGATCGCGGCCGCGTAGTGCGCATGCCCGATGAACCCGGACCGGTCGACGAGGAACCAGCCGAGCCCGCCGCCGAAGGCCAGCACCGCGACACCGAGCCCGAGCACGTACGCCGGCGTCCACGCGCCGGGCTCGCGGAGCCTGTCGCGGACGATGAAGTACGCCGTCAGCAGCAGGCACGGTACGCCGACCACGAACAGCGCGAGCATGTTGTTCGCGACGTTGGCGGACGCGTCGCCGAGCACCACCGGCACCGAGTGGCAGCTCCCCTGCCCCGGCGTCGGCACCAGCGCGACACCGGGCGCCAGGATCCCGGCCACGTTCAGCAGGATGTCCTCGGTCTCGGTGTTGCCCTTGAGCACCACCATGCAGACGCCGATCGTGATCAGCCCGCCGACGAAGATCGCCCGGACCGGCGTGTAGTAGTACGCGCTGATCGAGGTCTGCAAGCAGTGCGGCGACGTCTTCGACCATTCGATCAGCACCGCGGCGGCGAGCATCACGATCATCGCGACCATGGCCATCCGGAGGTAGCGGTAGGTCTTGATCGAGTAACCAGCAGGCTCCGTCATCGCAGGCCCCTTCTGCCAGCCCAACTATCGCACGACGAGCGGCCGGAACGCTGCCTGAACGGTGGCGGCGGTTTCCGCGACGTACTGGTCCGGGTCCGGCGCACCGACGCCGTTGTACGTCGTGTAGGAGATCGTCGACGGACACACCGAGCCACTGATCTGTACGGTCGTCTTCTCGATCAGCCGGCCGGTGCGCAGCTCGTACACCTGCACCGGAACGGCGATCTTGTGGAAGGTCACGTAGTGCGTGCCCCTGAAGCTGCCGATCAACGGCGTGTACGGGCACGTGCGCACCGCCGTCCCCTGGGTCTCGTCGCTCGCACAGACGACCATCGCGGAGTTGTCGGCCGTGGTGCCCTTCCACTGCGAGGGCAGCTTCGCGGTGTAGCGCGACGCGCCCGAGAACACCGCGCGGTTCAGGCCTGACCGGAGCTTCGGCGCGGGGCTGTACTTGGCCGGCGTCGCGCAGTACCCACCGGAGCTGACCAGGCCACGGACGCGAGCGAGCTCGGCCTGGATCTTCGCCTGCAGGATCTCGTAGTCGGCCTTCTTGATGCCGGCGCGGGCGCGGTCCGACTGCTTCGCGTGCGGGTAGCGCTGCACCAGCAGCACGTAGGTACCGCGCGCGCCCGCCCAGTCGGACTTGGCGAGCTTGGCGTCGCCGCAGCCGAGCAGTGCGTTCGGCTCGAGCTTCGGGACGATCTGCTTCGCCTCGTCGAGCAGGTTGCCGGCCTTGGCCCGGCCGCGCAGCCACTCCGTGATCGTGACGGTCTGACAGGCGTCCTTCAGCGGCAGCCCGCGAAGGAACTCGTTCAGCGCGGTCCGCGTGGTCGCCTGCTGGTCCGGCTTCGCGACGACCGCGGCGAGCATCTCGAACCCCACCTGGAGGCGCTCGGTGTCGGCCTGCGGCCGGGCGCTCCGCAGGACGGCCGCGGCCGCGTCGATCTTGGCGCAGGCGTCGGTGTCGGTCTCGACGCGGACCGTCCGCGGCGCGTCGCCGATCCGGTGCCCGACGCCGTACTTCTCCTGCGCCGCACGAACGCCGGAACAGTCGCCGGCCTCACGTGCGGCGACGGCGTCGTTGTCGATCCGGTGTACGTCGTACCGCTCGAACGCGACGCCCGCGAACACGAGCAACGTGACGCCGAGCGCGACCAGTCGCTGGGTGAGGTTCGCCGTACGGACCGGGTGGCGCTGCGCGAGGAACCAGCCGTGCACGATCTGGAGCAGCCCCCACCCGATCAGCGCGAACTCGTAGCCGGCCTTCCGTTGCGTGCAGAGCAGGACGACCAGGACCGCCGTACCGGCGAGGCCGAGGACGCCGAAGAACCAGCGGCGGATCAGGAAGTACCCGAGACCCAGCAGCGAAGCGTTGCCCAGGGCAACGGCCAGTGGGTCACGGGGGCGGCGGTCGGGGACTTTCGGGGCCGGTCCCGGGTACGGCAGGCCCTGCGGCGGCGGGTACTGCTGGTAGCTCATCGGCATCGCTCTCGGTCACGAACAGATAGACCAATTGTCACCGCCCCGAGGTCCACCCGCACCCCGACTGACCGGTTCCTGTCAGCCGAGCCGGATCGACTTCTTGTTCATGAACTCCTCGATGCCGGCCGGCCCGAGTTCGCGGCCGAGGCCGGAGCGTTTGATGCCGCCGAACGGGAGATCGGCCTGCGATCCACCGGCCCGGTTCAGGTACACCATGCCGGCGTCGATCCGGTCCGCGACGCGGCGGTTCCGGGCCGGGTCGGTACCCCAGACCGAGGCGCCGAGGCCGAACGGCGTGTCGTTCGCGAGCCGTACGGCGTCGTCCTCGTCGGCGGCCGCGAAGACCGTGACGACCGGGCCGAAGATCTCCTCGTAGTACGCGTCCATCGCGGGCGTGACGTCGGTGAGAACGGTGGCCTCGAGGTACGCGCCGGGCGTGATGCGGCGGCCGCCGGTGCGCAACGTGGCGCCCTGCGCGACGGCCTTCGCGACCTGGGCGGCGACCTCGTCCGCGGCTGCTGCGGACGCGAGCGGCGGGAGGGTGGTCGCCGGGTCGGACGGATCGCCCGGGACGTAGTACTCGGTGACGCGTTTGGTCAGCCGGTCGACGTACTCGTCGTAGAGGTCCGCGAGGACGATCATCCGCTTCGGCGCGTTGCAGGACTGGCCGCAGTTCCGCATCCGCGCGGTCGCGGTGGCGTTCACGGTCTCGTCGAGGTCGTCGGTGTCGAGGATGATCAGCGGATCGGAGCCACCGAGCTCGAGCACGGTCTTCTTGAGGTTCCGCCCGGCCTCGGCGGCGACCGCGATCCCTGCCTGCTCGCTGCCGGTCAGCGAGACACCGGCGATCCGCGGATCGGCCAGGATCGCGGGGATCTGCCGGCTGGACGCGAACGTGTTCACGTACACGTCCTCCGGTACGCCGGCCGCGCGCAGGATCTCCTCGATCGCACGGGCCGACCGCGGGCAGATCGACGCGTGCTTGAGCAGGATCGTGTTTCCCAGCACGAGATTCGGCGCGACGAACCGGGCGACCTGGTAGCACGGGAAGTTCCACGGCATGATCCCCAGCAACGCCCCGATCGGCCCCTTGCTGATCACCGCCGTACCACCCTTGATGCCGATCGTTTCGTCGGCGAGCAACGCCTCCCCGTGCTCCGCGTAGTACCGAAAGATGTCGACGACGACCCCGACCTCGCCCCGCCCCTCGTTGACCCGCTTCCCCATCTCCAACGTCATGATCCCCGCGAGCTCCTCGGCCCGCTCCGCAAACAGTTCCGCAGCCCGAGCCACGATCCCCGCCCGCTCCCCGACACTCCGCCCCCGCCACCCCGCATACGCCCCCGCCACCCGCCCGACCGCGGCCGCTACCTCCCCGTCGGTCCAGTTCTCCACTTCCTCCACCAGCAACCCACGCGCCGGATCGGTGACCGAGTACATCGACATCCCTCCATCCACTCGAGAAGCAACGCCACATACTGTATACAGTCTTCTCTCTCGTGTCGCGTGCGGGTTCGCGGATCTGCTCCTACTCTCGAAAGTGACGGTCTGTGACGGGAGGGCGGCGTGACGGCAGCTGGCGACTTCCAGACGCTGGTGGTGCTGCGTTCGCGGCGCGGCGAGTTCGACGCGCTGGCCGCTCTCGACCTCGACCACGGCGTACAACCGGTGCTGTCGCTTGGGTACGACCCGAGCGCGTCGGTCGACACCATGCTCGAGGAGGTCGTGCGGGTCGCGCGCCGGATGCTCGGGCTCGGGCGCCTGCTGATGCTCGACACCGCCAACATGGCCGGTACGCCGGGATTCGACCGGCCCGGCGCCGTACTGGACCGGCTGGCGGACCGTCTGTGCCAGCCGGACGACCTGTTCGACCCCGACGAGGTCCCGTTCGTACCCGTCGTTCACACCGACGCCGACGACCGGGACCTGACCGGCCTCGGGCGGTTGTCCCGGCACCTCGGACACGGTTGTGCCGTACGGGTGCCGATGGCGTCGGCGACTCCCGGCGGCGTCCTCGCCGCGATCGAGCGGATCGGTACGGATCCGGCCGACGTCGATCTGATCGTCGACCTGTCCTACATCGCAGGGGCCGACGCGTTCCGGGTGGACGAGATCGCCGGTCTGATCGACCGCCTCGGGGAGTTCCGGTCCAGGACGATCCTGAGTGGATCCGTACCCCGGATGCTCAGCCGGCTGCACCGGTGGGAACAGCAACGCTTCGAGGAGGACGTCTGGCGGTCGCTCGTCGCCGGCGGAGTCGAGGGGCTGCGTCTCGGCGACTACGGGATCGCACACCCGGTCTGGGATCCGCGGGGCTTCCCCACGAAGCACGTCAACGTGAAGTACACCTGCGGCGATCACTGGCTGTACCTGCGGGAGCGAATGGTCGCGGCGAGCGACGAGTCGTCGACGACGCGGACGGTACGGCTCGTCTCCAGGTATCTGGTCGAGTCCAACAGCTTCTTCGGAGCGGGCTACTCCTGGGGCGACCACAGGTTCGCCGAGGCAGCCGACGGCCTCCAGCAGGGCCTGTCGCGAACCAAGGTCGTCTCGTTCGCAACCTCCCACCACCTCGCCTACCTAGCCGACCTCGCCGCCTAGATAATCGGCGATCCGGTCGGGGCCCCAGCCGTGGGCCTCTGCGAGACCGGTGGTAATCCAGCGCAGGTACGCCGCGGTTGGGGCGGCTGGAGCGCCGATCGAGGCACTGGTGAAGGTGAACATGGGTATGCCGTCCAGCTCGCCCAAGCGCACCACCGTCTCGTAGCGACCGTCGCCGAGCGAATGCCGATGGGTGACGGACGAGAGGATCGCGGCGAGCTCGAGGGCGTACGTGCCGCCGGGGTCGCGCCACGTCTCCTGGGCGGCGACGTCGGCGAGCTGGTCGGGGGTGAGCAGGTAGGCTCGGCCGGCCAGTTGGCTGTCCACGGTGGGGTCGTAGAAGGCGGAGCCGCCGCCCCACACCTTCGACGTGCCGCTGAAGGCGAGGCTGCCGGGGATCAGTACGCCGGTGGAGCGGGTGGGGGCGGTGGGATTGCGGCAGCCGGGGTACACCCGGGCGCCACCTTGTGGTTGGCCGCCGGACAAGTAGCAGGTGAATCGTGCCAAGGCGAGGTTGGAGCCGTAGGCGACGTACCACACCTGATCCATGACGCTTGCACCTTCCGTGGGCCGAAGCGTCCAGATTAGGGTGCCGGGAGGCTCCACCCGCCCCGACAAGGAGACCCCAGATGCCAGACATCAACCGCCGGAGGTTCCTGCAGCTGGCCGGTGCGTCGGCCGCGTTCGCCGCGATGGCGAACAGCATCGAGCAGGCCGCCGCGATCCCCGCGCACCGCCGGTTCGGCACCGTCCAGGACGTCGAGCACATCGTCGTCCTGATGCAGGAGAACCGGTCGTTCGACCACTACTTCGGCACGCTGAACGGCGTCCGCGGGTACGGCGATCCGCGGCCGGTGACGCTGCCCAGCGGCAAGCCGACGTACTACCAGAAGAACCTCCTCGGGAAGGAGATCCTGCCGTTCCGGCCGCAGGCGGACAACCTCGGGCTGCAGTTCATCCAGGACCTCGCGCACAGCTGGCCGGACGCGCACGCCGCGTTCAACGGCGGCCGGTACGACCAGTGGATCCCGGCGAAGACGACGACCACGATGGCGTACCTGACCCGCGAGGACATCCCGTTCCACTACGCGCTCGCGGACAAGTTCACGGTCTGCGACGCGTACCACTGCTCGTTCATGGGTTCGACCGACCCGAACCGGTACTACATGTGGACCGGGTACACGGGCAACGACGGGACGGGCGGCGGCCCGGTGCTCGGGAACGACGAGGCCGGCTACGGCTGGACGACGTACCCCGAGCGGCTGGAGAAGGCCGGAGTGTCGTGGAAGATCTACCAGGACGTCGGTGACGGCCTGGACGGCGACCACGGCTGGGGCTGGATCGACGACGCGTACCGCGGGAACTACGGCGACAACTCGTTGCTGTACTTCAACAACTACCGCAACGCGCAGCCCGGGAACCCCTTGTACGACAAGGCTCGCACCGGCACGAACGCGAAGGCCGGCGAGAGCCTGTTCGGGCAGCTCGCCGCCGACGTCAAGGCGAACAAGCTGCCGAAGATCTCCTGGATCGCCGCGCCCGAGGCGTTCACCGAGCACCCGAACTGGCCGGCGAACTACGGCGCCTGGTACATCTCCCAGGTCCTCGACGCGCTCACCGCGAACCCCGAGGTGTGGAGCAAGACCGCGCTGTTCATCACGTACGACGAGAACGACGGCTTCTTCGACCACGTCGTACCGCCGTACCCGCCGATGGACGCCAACCAGGGCCTGTCGACGGTCGACCCCGACGCCGACCTGTACACCGGCGCGAAGGCCGCGCACGGGCAGTACGGCCTCGGCCAGCGGGTCCCGATGCTCGTGGTGTCGCCGTGGAGCACCGGCGGCTACACCTGCTCGGAGGTCTTCGACCACACGTCGATCATCCGCTTCATGGAGACCCGGTTCGGCGTCCACGAGCCGAACATCTCGCCGTGGCGGCGGGCGGTCTGCGGCGACCTGACGTCCGCGTTCGACTTCGGTACGTCGGCCACGCGGCCGGCGAAGCTCCCGGACACCAGCGCGTACCAGCCGCCGGACAACAAGCGGCACCCGGACTACGTCCCGACGCCGCCCGCGGTCGGCCAGCTCCCGGCGCAGGAACGCGGCCGGCGGCTCACCCGTCCGTTGCCCTACGCACCGGTCGTCGACGGAGCCGTTGCCGACAGCAAGTACAGGCTGACCTTCAGCTCCGGGGCGCAGGCCGGCGCCCAGTTCCTGATCACGTCCGCGAACCGCACCGACGGCCCGTGGACGTACACCACCGAGGCCGGCAAGACCGTCGCCGACAGCTGGAACCCGATCTACTCGGCCGGTGTCACCGACCTCACCGTCCACGGCCCGAACGGCTTCCTCCGCACCTTCAAGGGCAAGCCGGCCACCGGCCTGGAGATCACCGCCCGCGAGAACATCCGCACCGGCAACGTCGACCTCACCTTCACCTCCGACGCGGCCCGCCGCGTCACGATCACCAACGGGTACGGCGGCGCCCCCAAGACCCAGGACCTCCGCAAGGGCACCACGCAGTACGCGGTCCCCACCACAACCCGTTGGTACGACGTCTCGGTCACCACCGCCGACGACCCGACGTACCTCCGCCGCTTCGCCGGCCACATCGAAACCGGGATCCCGGGCGTCAGCGACCCGGCGATCAGGACCGTTTGAGAGGTTAACCTCGCCCGTTGCCCCTTCACCCGCTGGATGCGGTGGAGGAAGGGGCAACGCGGAGGGTTAACCAGTCAAACGTCAGATGATCGGGACCTCCGGGGCGGTTGCATCGCCGGGGGTTTGCTCGTCGAGGCGGTCGAGTTCGTCGACGGCGATCCGGGTGGTCCAGCGCTGGTCCGGGTCCGGCTGCGGGATCGAGTCGAGCAGCAGCTTCGTGTAGGCGTGCGACGGCTCGTGCATCACCGTCGACACCGGGCCGCGTTCGACGATCTGGCCCTTGGTGATGACCATCACCTCGCCGCCGAGGTAGTACACCGTGGACAGGTCGTGGGTGATGAACAGCGTCGTCATCCCGTGCTCGCGCTGGAAGTCCAGCAGGATGTCCAGGAAGTGCCTGCGGACCTGGGCGTCCAGCATCGACACCGGCTCGTCGGCGATGATGAACGACGGCTTCAGCATGTGCACGCGGGCCAGCATGATGCGCTGCCGCTGACCGCCGGACAGCTGGTGCGGGTACCGGCCGAGGACGTTCTCCGGCTCCAGCCGGACCGCGCGCAGCGACTCCTCGATCAGCTCCAGGCCCTTCGAGCGCGTGCCGGCCAGCTTGAACTTCTTGACCGCCTTCCAGAGCGCGCGGTCCACCCGGTAGAACGGGTTGAAGATCGCGTACGGGTCCTGGAACACCGGCTGCACGTCGCGCCGGTACTCGTCGTACTCGGCCCGGCTCAGCTTGAAGATGTCCTTGCCGCCGTACAGCACCTGTCCGGCGGTGGGCTTCTGCAGGCCGAGCACGTTCCGCGCGATCGTGCTCTTCCCGCTGCCGCTCTGGCCGACCAGGCTGACGATCTGCGGCGGCGACGCGGCCAGCGTGAAGCTGACATCGTCGACCGCGGTCAGGTACCCGCCCGGCACGTCCCGGGCGTGGAAGCGTTGCTCGACGCCCCGAAGTTCGAGTTCGGACTTCACGATGCCCTCCTGCCCAACTTCGGAATCGAGTCGATCAGCTGCCGGGTGTACGGGTCCTGCGGGTCCTTGAACACCTGCCGTACGTCGCCCACCTCGACGAGCTGCCCTTCGTACATCACCGCGACCCGGTCCACCAGCTGCGCGTGCACGCCCATGTCGTGCGAGATCACCATCAGCGTGACGCCGAAGTCGGTGCGCAGATCGGCCAGCGACTGCAGGATCACCCGCTGGATCGTCACGTCCAGCGCGGTGGTCGGCTCGTCCGCGATCACCAGGTCCGGCTCGAGCGCGACCGCGATCGCCATCAGCACCCGCTGCTTCATCCCGCCGGACAGCTCGTGCGGGAACATCCGGCCGACGCGGGCCTCCAGGCCGACCTGTTCGAGCAGCCGCGGGATCATCGTGCCGAGCGACTCCTTGCGGCTCGGGGCATGTTCCAGGATCACGTCCTTGAACTGGTCCTGGACGCGCATCACCGGGTTCAGCGAGCTCATCGATCCCTGTGGGAGGTACGAGAGCGCGCTCCAGCGCAGTACCCGCAACTGCTCGCCGTGCACCTTCAGCAGGTCCACCGGCGAACGGCCGGCGGGGTGGAACATCACCGAGCCGCCGGTCACCTTGCCCGGCGCCTTCAGCAGCCGCAGCAGCGCGACCGCGAGCGTGCTCTTCCCGCTGCCCGACTCCCCCGCGATCCCGAGGATCTCGCCGCGGTGGACGTCGAGGTCGATGCCGCGGACGGCCTTCACATCGCCGCGGCTGGTCGAGTACGCGACCTCGAGGCCCTTCACCTCAAGCACGTTATTCACCGGCCACTCCCCTCAATCGCGGGTTGTAGACCTCTTCGAGGCCGATGTTCACCATGTTCAGCGCCGCGAACAGCAGCGTCAGCAGCGCGATCGGGACCACGAACATCGGCCACGCGCCGAGCGTCAGCGCGCCGGTGCCGATCGCGTTGAAGATGATCTGGCCCAGGTCGATCACGCCGCCCGGTCCGAGGCCGATGATCTCCAGGCCGACCAGGCCGAAGATCGCGCCGAGCGCCGACGACGCGAACCCGACGCCGATGAACGGCAGCAGGTTCGGCAGCAGCTCGGTGACGATGATCTCGACGTCGCGGGCCTTGCTGACCCGCGCCAGGTCGACGTACGGCCGCGTTCTCAGCGAGAGCACCTGGGACCGGATCGTCTTCGCCGCGAACGGCCAGGAGAAGATCGAGATCATCACGCCGACCTGGAACAGGCTGACGTTCTTCGCGTACGCCGACAGCGCGATCAGCAACGGGAACGTCGGGATGACCAACAGGATCCCGGTGAACGTCGAGAGCACGTTGTCGATCCAGCCGCCCTTGTACCCGGCGACGAACGCCACGATCACGCCCGCGACGGTCGAGATCACGCCGGCGATCGCGCCGATCTGCAGGGATACCGCGAGCGCCTTCACCACCATCGCGAACACGTCCCGCCCGAACTGGTCGGTGCCGAACAGGTGCTTCGGCCCCGGGACGAGCCACTTGTCGTAGGCCGCCAGCTCGACCGGGTCCTGTCCGCCGCCGATCGCCTTCACGATCAACGGGCTGAACAAGGCGATCAGGACGAGCACGGCCAGGATGATCAGGCCGGTCGCGAGGCGCCGGCTGTTGCGGATCGTCCGCAGTACCGCGGTCAGGAGTCTCATCGTCATCACTTCCAGTACTTGACCCGCGGGTCAAGCAGCGGGAGCAGGAGGTCGAGGAGCAGGACGGCGGTCAGCACCGAGAAGATCGCGATGTCCGTGACCCCGAGGATCGTGTTGAAGTCGAGCTGCTGGATCGCGGTCACCAGCGTGGTGCCGAGACCGGGATAGTTGAACAGCTGCTCGACCAGCACGTTCCCGTTGAAGATGAAGCCGAGCGAGATCCCGAACGCGGTGATCTGCGGCAGGTAGCAGTTCCGCAGCGCGTACCGGGTCAGGATCCGGCGGCCCTTCAGCCCCTTCGCCTCGGCGTACACCAGGTAGTCCTCGCCGAGAATCGGGATCATCAGCATCCGGGTGGACAGGATCCAGCTGAACGTCCCGATGATCACGATCGACAACCCCGGCAGCAACCCGTACTTGAGCACACTGCCGATGAACGCGAAGCTGATCCCGGGATTGATGTTGGAGTCGTACGCCGATCTCGCAGGCAACAGTCCCATCGAGTACGCGAAGATGTAGACCAGGATCAGCGCGACGAAGAAGTACGGCACGTGCGAGAGCGCGATCGACAGGTTGGTGGCGATCGCGGAGCCGAGCTTGCCGCGCCGCCAGCCGGCGATCGCGCCGATGATCATGCCGAGGATCCAGGACAGGACCGCGGAGATGCCGAGCAGCCCGATGGTCCAGGGCAACGACCGCAGGATGACCGTCTGCGCGGGCGTCGGGTAGTTGATCAGCGACGGCCCGAGATCGCCGTGCAGGACCAGCTTCTCCATGTACTTGAAGTACTGGGTGAGCAGGTTCCCGTCGAGGCCGAACTCGTGCCGGTACCGGGTGATCAGCTCGGCACTGGCCTGCGCGTTGTAGACGTAGTTCTGCTGCAGCGTCTGGATCAGCGTCTGGACCGGGTCGCCGGGCATCATCCGGAAGAAGAAGAACGCGATCGTCAGCGCGCCCCACAACTCGACCAGGTACAGCCCGAACCTCCGGATGGCGTACGCCGCCAGCGGATGCCGTGACAGCCAGGCCCGCACCCCTGTCAGGGGTGCGGAGTCCCGGCTCTTGTCGACAGCTACAACCGGCGGCGCCTCCGCCGTCACGCCGGTCCCTTCTGCCCCGTGGCAGAGATCTTGCCGAGCACGAAGATGAAGTGCGGCCACCAGTTCAGCGGCACCTCGTACAGGTCGTCGTCGGTCGGCCAGTCCTTCCAGAACGCCGTGTTGAAGTACGACGGGTAGCCGGTCTGGATCGAGGCGAGCAACGGCAGCTGCTGGAAGTAGATCTCCAGCGCCTTGTCGAGCAGCGGCTTGGCCTCCGCCGAGTCCGGGTTCAGCTGGCCCAGCTGGTCGATGATCTTGTCGAAGTCGGGGTTGCGGAACCGCATCTTGTTCTTACCGGCCGAGTTCTTGCCGATCGGCTGGTACTTGTCGCTGGTCCAGTCGGTGTACAGCTGCTCCGGGTCGATCGCGAAGCCGGCCCAGTTCGAGTCGATGTCGTACTGGCCGCGCTGGAACTTGTCGTCGTGGACGCTGCCGGCCAGGCTGCGCAGGGTGGCCGGTACGCCGACCTTCTCGAGCTGCGTCTTCAGCAGGTTGGCGATCGCGTACTCGGGGCCGTCGACCGGCGAGACCGTGATGATCTCGAGGTTGATCTCCTTGCCCTTGTACGCCCGCTTGCCGTTCGCGTTCTTCGGGGCGATCTCGTCCAGCATCTGAGTCGCCTTGTCCGGGCTGAACTCGAACTTGTACTTGTTCGCGAGGTCGTCGTTCTTCCACTTGTCGTTGGTCGGGTAGTCCGCCCACGGGTACTGTGCGGGCGGCACCTTCACCGGCCAGATCGAGTTGCCGATCTTCTCCCGGTCGATGCAGTAGTTGATCGCCCAGCGCATCTTCGACTCCGCCATCACGCCGCGGCCCGGGTCGCAGTTCAGCCACAACACCCGTGGGTTCGGGTCGTGGAACTGCGTCGTCACCAGGTTCGGGTAGCCGTTGTTGCGCAGCAGCTTGGCGTGCGGCTCGTCGACCGAGCCGACGTCGAACTCGGCCCGCTCGAACGCCAGCGACGCCTGGTCGAGCTGCTTCGACGTGCTCTGGAACACGACGTACTGCGGCTTGACGTCGAGCTTGTCCTTGTTCCAGTAGTTCGGGTCCTTCTCCCAGACGAACATCTTCTGGTTCCGGATCGCGGTCTTCAGCTTGTACGGGCCGCTGCGGACCGGCGGGTTGTCCTTGTACTTCGTCGGGTCCTGCGACTTCCAGATGTGCTCCGGCATGATGTTGTTCGGCGCACCGGAGATCGCGGCGATGAAGTTGTAGTGGAAGCGCGGCGCCGGCTTCAGGAACGTGACCACCGCGGTCTGCGGGTCGGGCACGGCGATCGACTTGACGAACTCCTTCAGGTCGCCGCCACCGCCGAACAGGTCGGGGCGGTCCTTCAGCAGCATCACGGTGAACTTGAAGTCGTTCGCGCCGAGCGGCTGGCCGTCGTTCCAGTGCGCCTTCGGGTCGAACTTCAGGGTCAGCTCGGTGAAGGCGTCGTTGTACTTGTACTCCGTCGCCAGCCACGGCGTCAGCTTGCCGGTGGCGAAGCTGAGGAAGAACAGCGGTTCGGTGCTCAGCTCGACGCCGGCGCCCGAAGGCGATCCGTTCGGGATCATCCCGTTGAAGCTGTCGAAGACCGTGTACTCGACCTGGCCGACGATCACCGTCTGGTCCCGCGGGACCGGGATGTTCGCCTTGCCGATCTGGATGGACTTTCCGGCGCTGGGCTTGTTGTTGGCGTTCGCCGGTTTGTCGGAGTACGAGCCGCCGCCACCGGAGCAGGCGGCCAGGAACGCGGTCATGGCGGCCGCGGCTCCTCCTCCGACCATGCTGCGGCGGGACAACTGGTACCGGACGACATCTTCGACGTCTTCGAATTGCGGGCGCGGCCCACCACCAACTGGCACCGAATTCATGATGAATGTCACCTCCGTTTACGTTGCGTGGACTCGCGGATCACCGACCGAGAGGTGCCACGGACTATAGGTAGCGTTGACAACGTTGACAAGAGTTCGTTCCTACGTTGAAATCGCGCCGTCATATCCGCTGATCAGTCGATATACCAAGCTGTGACAACGTTGCTCGCTCTGGGTGACGCCCGGAGGCGGAAACGCTTCCAACTCCGGTTACACGGCGTACACCCGGCGGGCTACCGGCCGGTTCCGGTCAGTCGAAGACGGCGTCCACCAGAAGTTCGGCCGAACGGTCCGGTTCGTTGAGAACCGCGCGGATCACATGCCGCCGGTCCCAGCGCCCGGCCGCCCAGGCGAGCGCCTTCGCGAGGCCGTCGAAGGTCGCCGCGTGCGGCGCGCCGTCGGCGTCCACCCACCACGAGACCTCGACGCCGTCCACGGTCAGCTCCTCGTGCTCCCACCAGCCGGCCGGCACCTCGGGGACCAGTTCACGGACCAGGTCCGGTACGTCGGCCGCCGTACCCTCGCCGTCGATCTTGCCCTCGGCAACCTCCTGGGCGAGCGGTACGTCGAACAGGTCGCCGAGCCCGTCCGCGGCCGCGCCGGAGCCGATCACGAAGCCGCCGAGGTCGTGGCGTTGCACCCACATCGGGCCGTCGACGACGACCGCATGCTCGGCGTCCGTCACTCGGGTGCTGCCGTCGGCGTCGAGGACCCGTACCTGGGACGGTGCGTCGCCGGGGAACAGCGCGAGCGTGCCGAGGCGGTTCCAGAGCCGGAGCAGGGCGGCCTCGTCGAGATCGCGGTCCGGGTCGGCGAGCCGGTCCAGGACGAGCGCCAGACCGTCGGCGTCCAGGTCGTCGGCGGCCCGGACCAGGCCGATCGCGGTCCGCACCTCGGGGTCGAGTTCGGCCGTCCAGTCGGGGGCTTCGTCGAGGAAGGTCGCGAGGACTGGTTCGGCGTCGGGGTCGGCGTGGCCGGCGAGCGGTTCGCCGTCGTCGAGGAGGACGTGTTCACGGATCCACCAGGCGGCGTACGACGGTACGCCTCGCTGCTGGTCGTCCGGGCCGACGACCCGGACCTGCGTGACGAGTGCGCGGCGGAGGTCGGGGTCGGAGCCCAGTAGTTGCAGGGCTTTCGGCCAGTTGGCGTCGGTGATCCAGTCGAGGTCGCGGATCGCCTCCAACTCGCCGACGGTCGCGCCGTACGGCGATCCGTCCGGGGCCACGTCGTACGCCCAGTCCTCGATGCCGTCGAGGTCCTGGAGTACTTCCGGGAGCCGGTCGAGCGCGACGTCGGAGGCTGCGGCGACGCCGAGGGTGCTGAGCACTCCCACGGCCTCCAACGCGTCCTGCCCGTACCGCTCCACCAACTCCGCCGCCACCGGCGAAACCTCCGCCGGGTCGAGAATCTGCTGCGCTGCTGACCCCTCGATCACCAGGGCGTTCGCGGGCACGAGTTCACCGGCCGCATCCGGCAACACCAGATCCGACAACCACCACAACCCCTCAGCCTGCCCCACATCCCCACCAACCAACGCAAGCACCGCCTGCGCCACCGGAAGCGTCCCTTCGCCACCTGCGGCCACACCAGCCCCCACCGCGCCGCGCGCGTCCTCGGGAGCATCCGTAGGCAGTGCGTGGGGTGCGGGGTCGGGGGTTTGCCAGTCGTCGGTGGAGTGTTCGACGGCGGTGCGGACGGCGGGGTCTTCGAGGAGGGAGCGGGCGGTGGCGGGGAGGGCGCCGAGGCGTTCGAGGGTTGGGGACACGGCGTCGGGGTGGACGACGCGGACGCCGTACCGGCTGAAGGCTTCGAGGGTGGTGAGCGGGAGTTCGGGGCCGGGGAGGAGCAGGCCGCGGGCGCCCCGGACCAGGCGGCCGTCGGCGAGCGGGACGGGGAGGGTGCCGAGGGACTCGCGGACGAGCGGGTCGGTGACCATGTTCTCGAGGGACGTGTAGAGATTGCGCCACCAGGACGGCGGTTCCGCTCCCCCGAGCTGGTCGACGACCTCGGAGAGCTCGAGGCGTCGTACCTGCAGGGCATCCAGGGCTTGGCGGTACTCGCGACGGACGTGGATCAGACCTGGTACGAGCGGGGCGAGGACCTCGGCGAACAACTCGTCGGCACCCTCCACGACGACGGCACCGTCCGGCCGGACGACTGATCCGTCGACGGCTCGGAGAAGCGGCACGCAGGGCAGCACGGCGCGGATCGCGTCACGGAGCATCCGGTCGACCGCGCCTGCGGCGAGACCGGTCGGGACCAGGCGCAGTACGTCGTCACCTTCGTCGAACCGGCGGCGCAGGAGCTCGCCGTACGCCGTTGCCGCTTCCTGTACGAGGCGATCCGTCAGCGGGCCTTTCGCTACGTGCCGGCGAGTCGAGTCGAGCGGGAAGGTTGCCAAGAGCAACGCCGGCAGGGAGAGCGGTTCGTCGGTCGGGGTCGGTGCGTGGACCACCCCGGGTGCTGTTGCGGTGGTGTTCGGGAGGGCCCAGACGATCGACCAGGCGGGGCGGGTGCGTTCCTCGGTGGGGCGGTCGGCGAGGAGGGACTGGCGTTCGGCGGGGGTGAAGATGCCGGTGGTGCGGTGGATGTGCCAGCGGGACTCGGCGTTCTCGAGGGTCCGGTGGGTGTCCTCGGTCTCGATCTCGATGCGTTCCAGACCGGGGAGGGCGAGCAGGAGCGCGTCGTCGGCCTCGGCGAGGAGGCGGCGGACGAGCGCGACCGCGGCCTCGTCGCGGAGCGGCAGCAGTACGGCGGTGTCGTACCCGGCCGGCGGTTCACCCTCGGCGTCGAACGGAAGCCGCAGTACGGGAACCTGCCCGTCCCGCCGCCGTACCTCCGTCTCCAGCGAGGCCAGCTCCCCCACCGCCGCGGCGGTATCCGCCTTCGAGAACCGCACACCACCGGTCCGCGACAGAACGACGGGCTCATCCGTCACCGCCAGCACCGCCGAAAACCCCACCCCAAACCGCCCCACCACCCCGCCCCCCGCGCCCTCCGTGCCCACCGCCCTGGGCGGTTGGGGAGCATTTCCGCCCGATTCGGGACGAAAATCCTCCCCAACCGGGGCATCCGGCGGGGTGGCGTGGTGTTTGGCGGAGGCTCGGAGGGTTGCCAGGGACTGGACGCCTTCGGTGTCGAGGGGTGCGCCTGTGTTGGCTACTACGAGCGTGTTGTTGCGGAGCTCGTACAGCACCCGGCCGCGCACACCCTCCCGCAGCGCCGCGTCAGCCGCGTTCTGGGCAAGTTCGATCACCACGCGATCGGCGTACCCGCCGAGGGCCAGCTCCTCCTCGGCGTTCGCATCCTCCCGGAAGCGCACCGGCGCCGCCGCCCACCCCGCCAGTACCTTCTCGCGAATACCCGCCGTACCGAACACGTCGTCAGTCACGGCGGCAGGCTACTGGAACGGGCACCCCGGGTTCGGCGCGTCCTCCGACAACGGGCTGCCGGCCGGCAGCACATACAGCACATCCAGTACGAGCGGCTTCGTCCCGAGGTTGCGTCCGACGTGCACGTGATCCGATCCGCTCGGCTCGGTGAACGCCGCGCCGGTCCGGTACACCCCGTCCGTCGTGCAGTTCGACCCCGAGTGCGTCAGCGTCCCGGCCTTCACGAACGCGTACAGCGTCCCGTCGTGGAAGTGCCACCCGGTCGTACCGCCCGGCTGGATCGTGATCTCCCGCAGTACGTAGTCCGTCCGGCCGATCGTCGACTTGGAGATGATCGTCGCGGTCACGTCCGAGCTCGGCGTCGCCTCGGCGGCGGCGGGGATCAGCCCGATCGCCAGCCCACCGGTGGCCACGGCGGCCAGTACTCCCCGAGTGAACATGCTGTCCCCTTCGTTCTATTGTGATCCGGTGATCGCATCCGGCAGTCGGTACGTCGCGCTGGGCAGCTCGTTCGCGGCCGGGCCGGGGATCAGCCCGATCGTAGATCCGCCCGCGGGTCGTTCGGGCAACAACTACGCGCACCTGGTCGCCTCCGAGCTGGGCCTCGACCTGGTCGACGTCTCGTACTCCGGCGCCACCACCGCGCACCTGCTCGACACCCGCCAGAACGACGCACCGCCGCAGCTCGACGCGCTCACCCCGGACACCGCGCTGATCACGGTCACCTGCGGCGGGAACGACCTCGAGTACGTCGGTACGTTCCTGCGCGGCAGCTTCCTGAACACGATCGCCAAGCCCGCCACGATCCTCGGCCGCCGGGTCGCGAACCGGATCCGCGCGCGGGTCAGCTACCTCAAGGACGACGCGTCGTACCAGGCCGTCACCGACTCGCTGACCACCGTCGTCGAGCGCGCCCGCGAACGGTCGCCGGAGGCGCGGATCCTGCTCGTCGACTACCTCAGCCTGGTCGGTCCGGCGACCCGTCCGCGGCTCGACGTACCGCTCAACGAGGAGCAACTGCCGAGTATCGCGATGATGGCCGACGGACTCGCGGGCGCGTTCGCGAAGGCGGCCGCCGCGACCGGCGCGGACCTGATCGCCGCCTCCGCCGCGAGCCGCGATCACGCGATCGGCTCCGCGGAGCCGTGGACCACCGGGTTCACGCTGCTGCCGCCGAACCTCGGCGGTTTCGTCCCGTACCACCCGAACGCCGCCGGGATGCGCGCGGTCGCCGACCTGATCGTGGCGGCGCTGCGGACATGACGGGTACAAAGGTGCGCGAGGCAACGAACGCGGACGTCGAGGCGGCGGTCGACACGTTGACGCAGGGCTTGCTGGACTATCCGATGAGCCGCGCGTGCTTCGACCCGGACGGGTACGTCGACCGGCTCACGCGGTACCACCGGCTGTTCGTCGAGGCGATCGGGATCCCGCACGGCCGCGTCTGGGTGACCGACGACGTCCGCGCCGTCGCGATCTGGCTGCCGCCGGACCTGCCGGCCGAGGCCTTCGCCCCACACGCCGCCGAGTTCAAGGCACTCGCGGGCTCCAAAGCAGATCTCACCGCTGAGTACGGGCAGGCGATCGCGCTCTTCCACCCGCGCACCCCGTCGTGGCTGCTGGCGCTCGCCGCCGTCCACCCCGACCACCAACGCCAGGGCCTCGGCCACGCCGTCATCGAACCCGGCCTGGCCGCCGCCGACGCGGCCCACTCCCCCACCTTCGTCGAAACCCAGGACCCGGCAAACGTCGGCTTCTACGAGTCGTTCGGCTTCACAGTCATCGCCGAACTGGAACTCCCCCACAACGGCCCCATGCACTACGCCCTCTACCGCCCACCCCAACCATGAACACCCACGCGGCGCTTGGTACGTCGGACGAGCTGGTGCCCTGGTACGGCCGGTTCGGGTTCGCCGAGGTTGGGCGGGAGCGCAGCGCGGTGCTTACGAGCTGATCGTCCGCCAGCCAAGGATCCGGAAGCGCCAGACGCGCCGCCCATGGACCGGTGTCGGGCGATCGGCCCGGCGGCCGGCGGGCTGGCTGAGGCCGTGGGGGTGTTCGCGGCCGTCCTTCGCGAAGTGGCTGAGCGACACCATCAGGTTGAGGGGTTCCATCGGTCTGTCCTTTCTTGACGCCTACACAGGTACGTCGGACACGACCACCGGAACTTGACATCGTCCGGCTAGGAATCTTCCGCGCTCGCGATCACCAGCAGCCGAAGGAGCTCGTTCAGCTGCGTGCGCCGGGTCGGCGCCAGCTGGTGGATCAGCTCGTTCTCGACCCGCAGCATGTCGTCGATCCCCCGCTCCCACAGCTCGCGCCCGGCGGGTGTCAGCGTCGCCATCACCTTGCGCCGATCGTCGCGATCATGCGTGCGTTCGACGTACCCGCGCCGCTCGAGCGCATCGAGCCGGTTCGTCAGCGCCGCCGGCGACATCCTCAGCTGCCGCGCGAGTTCCCCGGGCGTCGCGCGGTACGGCGTACCGCCGCGACGCAGCATGTGCAGCGTCTTGAACTCCCACAGCTGCAGTCCGTACTCCGCCAGCACCGCCTCCCGCCGCCGCTCGAGGTACCGCGTCACCACTTGCAGGCGGACCGTGATCCCTTCGACGTCCCGGTCGAGGCCGGCCAGCTCCCCCGCCCAGAGCTCGACGTGCGTATCCACAAAGTCCTTCACCCGAAGAACTTTTCAGCAGCTGAAGGTTAGTTGTCAAATGTTTCGATGTCGAAATACCTTCGGACCATGAACCCCGTCGAAGCCGTCGTCACCGCCGCCACCAAACTGACGCTGGCCGGCCACTGGGCCGCCGCGACCGACCTCCTCGCCGCCACCACCTCCGACGATCCCGCCGAGCGGCAGGCCCTCGCGCTCGCTCGCGCCGCGGTCGCCGTCGACCACGACTTCGGGCAGCAGTCCGACCACGCCACGGCCGCACTGGCCGCCGTACCCGAGGACTCGTGGGATCTCGACCTGCTCAAGCTCCGCAAGGACTACGCGGACGCGCTCTTCCGTTCAGGTGACGGCGACCTCCGCGACCGCATGCTCACGTCGGTCAAGGACGCCCCCGACGACACCCGTCGCGCCGCCGCGAGCTTCTGGGCCGGCGCGATCGCCGACAACGTGTACGAGCAGCCCGTAGAGGCCATCGAGCACTACAACCTGGCGCTGGAACTGGGTGACGAGTTGACCAAGGCCCAGGCCCTGCGACACCTCGGCCACCACTCGCATGCGAGCGGCGACCTGAAGCTCGCCCGCGAACAGTGGGAGCAGTCAACCGAACTCCTGCAGAAGAACGGCCACCTGCGCCCGGCCCTCGCCCAGCAGGCCCACATGGCGATCCTGCTCCGCGACGAGGGCGACCTCGACGGATCGGCCGCGCTAGCGACCGAGGTGAACCGCTGGGCCCGTCAGCTCGGCGTCGGGTTCATCGTCGATCAGACCGAGGAGCTGATCGGGGAGCTGATGGTACGGCGAACTCCGCAGGAACGCCCGCGCTGAACGCAACCTGATCCGGCGAGCGATCGGGCGGCTCCAGCCCCACCGACCGCAACAGGCTGTCGGCGTCGAGGTCGGTCAACGTCGCGTCATGCAGGATCCACGGCGGATGCTCGTTCGGCAGGTACCAGGTGCGGCCGGCCCGGTGCACATGGAGACCCCACCGAGCGGTGAGGAAGTCCTCGAGCGGGCCGACCGGGATCCGTTCGCCCATGTCCACGCCGACGCTCACCTCTGCGTCGGCGCCGCGGACGGTCGAGCTGTAGTCGTGGTGGTTGCCGTCACGTACGTGCGACATCCGCGCCCAGCGGTACGGCAGCCCGAAGACGGTCCGCGCCGTCGCCACCACCGCGAGCCGGTCGGCGTCCAGGCTCAGGAACACGACACCACGCCGACCGGTCTCGTCGACGGAGTACAGCCGGATGTTCGTCTCCAGGAACGACCCGAAGTACGGAACGCCCGGACCGCGCAGCAGTCCGGTGCCGACCATCCGGAACGGGACCAGCCCGACGTACGTGCGTCCCTCGAAGGTGTCCGGGCGCGTCCCCGGCGGGAAGAAGTGCGCAACTGCCGCAGGCTCGAAAGCCCAATGCACAAAGGTCAGATCGAGCCACCGCTGCCGCAGGATCCGCGGTCGCGGCAACGGCGGTGCGTCCGGCCAGCTCACTCTGCGCTTGACCGGACCTCACAGCGCGGCCGCCCGTCGTTCAGCTCGCACACCATGAACCCGGCGGTGCCCGGCTTCCACGGCATGATCGCGTCGCCGCCGATCAGCGCGTCCAGCGTCTGCAGCTCGGGGTCCCGCTGCTCCGCATGATGCCGGTAGCCGGCCGCGCCCAGGGCGAGCGCGATCGCCATCCCGAGGAGGTTCACCTCGGTCGGCTGCTCCGGGACCGTGGTCCCGTCGACGGGCTCCAGCTTGATGCCGTGCTCCGGCACCTCGACGATCCGTGCAACGTACTTCATGACGTCGAGCGTAGCGGTCAGTCCGTGTCCGGTACTGCTTCTAGCGTCGAAGTATGGAGTTTCGAGCAGAGGTACCGCAGGCGGAGTTGGACGAGTTGCAGCGCCGGCTGGACGCGGCGCGCTGGCCGGATCAGTTGCCGGACGCGGGGTCGTCGTACGGCGTGGAGCTCGGACGGCTGCGGGAGGCGACCGAGTACTGGCGCACGTCGTACGACTGGCGGCGGTTCGAGAAGCGGATGAATACGTATCCACAGCACGTGACCGAGATCGACGGTCAACGGGTGCACTACACGCGGGCCGGCACCGGTACGCCCTTGTTGCTGCTGCACGGCTGGCCGGGAGCCGCCTCCGACTATCTGGAGGTGATCGACGCGCTCTCCCAGGACTTCACCGTGGTCGTGCCGACGATGCCCGGCTTCGGGTTCAGCGGCGTGACGACCACCAGCGGCTGGGGCGTCGACCGGATGGCGCGCGCCTGGATCACGTTGATGGAACAGCTCGGCTTCGAGCGGTACGGCGTCCACGGGTACGACTGGGGCGCCCGCATCGGCCCCGCCCTGGCGCGGCTCGTGCCGGAGCGGGTGATCGGCCTGCACCTCGACGGGTACTTCGTGTTTCCGCAGGGCGAGGAGCTGACCGAGGCCGAGCAGCAACGGCTCGGCGGCCTGGACCGCTGGCAGAACGAGCGGTCCGGGTACGCCGCGATCCAGGGCACCCGCCCGCAGACGCTCGCCTATTCGTTGCTCGACTCCCCCGTCGGGCAACTCGCCTGGAACCTCGAGTGGTACGACGACTACGGCCATCGGGAAGGTGCCATCGGCAACGACCACATCCTCGACACCGTGACGCTGACCTGGTTGACGCGGACCGCCGGCTCCCAGGCGCGCCTCTACCGCGAAGCGCAGTCGGCGTGGGGCGCGCAGGTCTCGTTCTGCCCGGTGCCCACCGGGCTCGCGGTGTTCCCGAACGACAGCACGGTCCGCAAACTCGTCGAGCGCGAGTTCGACGTCGTGCACTACACCGAGTTCGACCGCGGCGGCCACTTCGCGGCGCTGGAGGTCCCCGAACTCGTCATCGAGGACCTCCGCGCCTTCTTCGGCAAGCTGTAGTTACCGGACGCCGAGCAGGTGCTCCATCGCGAGCTGGTCCAGCTTCTCGAAGCCCAGACCGCGCTCGGCCAGCGCCTCCCGGTCGTACGTCGCGTTGCGGAGCTCGTCCAGCGACTCGCCCTCGCCCAGCGTCGGCTCGGACAGCTCCGCGACCCGCGCCGCGGCCAGCGCCTCGGCGACCTCCGGGTCCGCCCGGAACGCGAGCGCCTTCTCGCGCAGGATGAGGTAGTTCCGCATGCACGCGCGGGCCGTCTCCCAGACGCCTTCCTCGTCCTCGGTCCGCGGCGGCTTGTAGTCGAAGTGGATGTGACCCTCGTACGCCGGGTAGCTCCCGGACCCCTGGAGCGCGTCGACCGTCCAGAACGCCCCGCGCAGGTTCCCGGCCCCGAACCGCAGGTCCTGGTCGAACCGCGGACCGTGCTGCCCGTTGAGGTCGATGTGGTACAGCTTCCCGTGCCACAACGCCTGCGCGATCCCGTGCGCGTAGTTCAGCCCGGCCATCTCCTCGTGCCCGACCTCGGGGTTGATCCCGACCAGCTCCGGGTCGGCGAGATCGTTGATAAAGGCAATCGCATGGCCGATCGACGGCAGCAGGATGTCGCCGCGTGGCTCGTTCGGCTTCGGCTCCAGCGCGAACCGGATGTCGTACCCCTGCTCCCGGACATACGCGCAGAGCAGGTCCATCGACTCCTTGTAACGGTCCAGCGCCGCGCGGACGTCCTTCGACCCACCCGACTCGGCGCCCTCACGACCGCCCCACAGAACGTAGGTCGTGGCGCCGAGCTCGGCCGCCAGGTCGACGTTCCGCAGCACCTTGGCCAGCGCGTACCGCCGTACCTGGCGATCGTTCGCGGTCAGGCCGCCGTCCTTGAAGACCGGGTGGCTGAACAGATCGGTCGTCATCATCTCGACGCCCAGGCCCGTCTCGGCGAGCGCCTTCTTGAACCGCTCGAGCACCTGATCCCGGGTGCTGTCGTCCGGTACGACGTCCTGGTCGTGGAACGTCACCGCGGCGGCGCCGAGCTCCGCCAGCTTCTCGACCGTGTGGACCGGGTCCATCGCCGGGCGGACCGCCGTACCGAAGACGTCGACGCCCTGCCAGCCGACGGTCCACAGCCCGAAGGAGAACTTGTCGTCCTTGGACGGCGTGTAGTCGTTCATTGCGCAATCTCCTGCCATTGACGTGAGTTCGAACTGGCCTCGACCGCGGCCAGCACGCGCTGGACCTGCAGCCCGTCCGCGAACGACGGCGCCGGGTCGGTGCCTTCGGCGATCGCGGTGACCAGGTCGACTGCCTGATGGGTGAACCCGTGCTCGTAGCCGAGCAGGTGGCCCGGCGGCCACCACGCGGCGACGTACGGGTGGTCGGGTTCGGTGGCGAGGATCCGGCGGAAGCCCGCCGTCCTCGCGTCGTCCGCTGCGTCGTAGTAGTGCAGCAGGTTCATGTCCTCGAAGTCGAACGCGAGACTGCCGAGGCTGCCGTTGATCTCGATCCGGATCGCGTTCTTCCGCCCGGTCGCGAACCGCGTCGCCTCGAAGACGCCGAGCGCGCCGCCGCGGAACGTCGCCAGGAACACCGCGGCGTCGTCGACCGTGACCGGGCCGCGTTCGGTACCCGCCGTACCGGCCAGGCCCGAGTGCTCGGCCGCGACCGGACGCTCTCTCACGAACGTCTCGAGCCGCGCGGAGACCTCGCCGATCGTGTCGCCGGTGATGTACTGCGTCATGTCGACGATGTGCGCGCCGATGTCGCCGAGCGCGCCGGAGCCGGCCTTGGTCTTGTCCAGCCGCCAGGACAGCGGCGCCTCGGGGTCCGCGATCCAGTCCTGCAGGTACTGCGCGCGGACGTGCCGGATCGTCCCGAGCTTGCCCTCGGCAACGAACTGCCTCGCCAGCGCGATGGCCGGGACCCTTCGGTAGGTGAACCCGACCATCGACCGGATCCCCTTGGCCTTGGCCGCTTCGGCCGCGGCCGTCATCGCCTCGGCCTCCTCGACGGTGTTCGCGAGCGGCTTCTCACACAGCACGTGCTTGCCGGCCTCGAGCGCGGCGATCGCGATCTCGGCGTGGCTGTCGCCCGGCGTACAGACGTCGACCAGCTGGACGTCGTCGCGCTCGATCGCCTTGCGCCAGTCGGTCTCGGTCGCCTTCCAGCCGAGCTTGGCCGCGGCCGCCTGGACGGCGTCGGCGTTGCGGCCGCAGAGGACGTTCATCTCGGGTTCCAGCGGCAGGTCGAAGAAGCGCGGCGCGCTCCGCCAGGCCTGCGAATGGGCCGCGCCCATGAACGCGTAGCCGATCAGGCCGATGCCCAGGTTCGTCATGACTCTCCTAGCTGTGTCGGGTCGGCGAATACTTGGTCGAGACAGATCTGCGCGCCACCGCGCACCGCGGCCCCGAAGCCCAGGTCCGACCGGACGACCCGGCAGCCGCCGCCGTCCGGTGCGAGCACACGCTCGCGGAGCGCCTTCGCCAGCGGCGCTTCCAGCCACGGGCCGAGGACAGCGAAGTACCCGCCGAGCACCAGCACGGCCGGGTTGAGGATGTTCACCAGGATCGCGCCGCCGATCCCCAGCCAGGTGCCGACGTCGTTCAACGCGTCGAGGGTCCGTACGTCGCCCGCTTCGGCGCGCTCCACGATCGCGGCCAGCCGGCGCTCGACGTCCAGCTCCGGATCCCGGACCGGGTCGTCGGCGTCCGTTGCCTGGCGCAACAGTGCGGTCAGGCCGACGACGGTCTCCCAGCAGCCGGTCCGCCCGCAGCCGCAGGGCTGCCCGGCCGGGGCGACCGGCATGTGGCCGACCTCCCCGCTGTACCCGTGCGCGCCGCGGAGCAGGTGCCCGCCGGACACCACGCCGCCACCGACGCCCACAGCACCGGTCAGCAGGACGAGATCGTGCTCGCGCAGTTCAGCGTACGCCGCCAGCGTGGCGAGGTTCGCCTCGTTGTCGACCTGCAGCGGGTACGTCGGTTCGCCGAGGCGGGCGCGCATCTCCTTCGCCACGGAAAGGTCGTTCCAGCCGAGGTTCGGGGCGAGCTTCAGCTCACCGGTCTCACCTTCGACCAGCCCCGGTACGGCGAGCGTGACGCCGGCCAGTCGCCCGTCGCGGGCGTCCACCGCGTCGACGGCTTCCCGGACGAGGTCGGCGAACCGGTCGAGCGTCGTACCCGGACCGAGGTGCGCGACGTCCACCGGGACGCGCTTCTCGTGGACGACGTTGCCCTTCAGGTCGAGCGCGACGACGGCGAGGTACTCGACGTTGATCTCGGCGCCGATCCCGCAGACGCCCGTACCGTCGAGCTCGACCAGCTGGCCCGGGCGGCCGAGCGCGCGGCTGGAGTCGGCGGAGCCCTCGCGGAGCAGGCCGCGTTCGACGAGCTCGGCGACCAGGCTGCTGACGGTCGCCTTGTTCAGCCCGGTCTCCTCGGCGATCCGGGCGCGCGAGCGCGGGCCGAGCTCGTGCACGTGCCGCAGTACCACCGAGAGGTTGTTCCGCCGGAGCGCCACGTGGTCGGCGGCAACACCCCGGATCACCATCGCGCACACCCTCTCGGACTTTGTCTGTTGATCCAACAAACTAAGTTCAGCCAGACCGATCGTCAAGAGTTCCGGAACCGTGGACTTCTTGCAGGATTTTGTTGAGATTCGTACGCTCGCGGCACTCACTCTCCTGCCCGCCCCCTCCAGGAGCACACATGAAACTCACTCGCCGTACGTTCCTCGCCGGCACCACTGCCGCCGTCCTCGCCCCCTCCAGCACTGCATCAGCCGCCAGTTCGCCGGGCGATGTCGTCGGGAAGATCACGGTCGGCTACCAGGGCTGGTTCACCTGCGCCGGGGACGGGGCGCCGATCAACGGGTGGTGGCATTGGAGCCACGACTGGGGCCAGCCGCCGTCGCCGACGAACACCGCGCTCGTCAGCTGGCCGGACGTGCGCGACTTCGCGTCGACGTACCAGACCGCCTACCCGAACCTCGGGAACGGGCAGGGCGCCCGGCTGTTCTCGTCGTACGACCAGCAGACCGTGAACACGCACTTCCAGTGGATGCAGGAGAACGGCTGCGACACGGCCGCCCTGCAGCGGTTCAACCCGACGGGCGGCGAAGGCCCGACGCGGGACGCGATGGCAGTGAAGGTCCGGCAGGCGGCGGAACAGTACGGCCGGAAGTTCTACATCATGTACGACGCCAGCGGCTGGACGTCGATGCAGTCGGAGATGAAGGCCGACTGGACGTCGAAGATGAGCGCCTACACGGCGTCACCGGCGTACGCGCGGCAGAACGGGAAGCCGGTGGTGTGCATCTGGGGTTTCGGGTTCGACGACCCGAACCACACCTGGCCGCCGGACGTGTGCCTCGACGTCGTGAACTGGTTCAAAGGGCAGGGCTGCTACGTGATCGGCGGCGTACCGACCCATTGGCTGCCGGGGAACGAGGACTCGCGGCCCGGGTACCTCGACGTCTACCACGCGTTCAACATGCTGTCGCCGTGGATGGTCGGGCGGATCAGCGACCTGGCCGGCGCGGACCACTTCTACAACAACGTGAACCCGCAGGACCAGGCGGACTGCGACGCCCACGGGATCGACTACCAGCCGTGCGTGATCCCCGGGGACCTGCAGTCCGGGCACCGGCTGCACGGGGACCTGATGTGGCGGCAGTTCTACAACCTGACGCGGGTCGGCGTCCAAGGCCTGTACATCTCGATGTTCGACGAGTTCAACGAGGGCAACCAGATCGCGAAGACCGCCGAGACGTCGGCCTTCGTGCCGACCGGCTCCGGGATCCGCGCACTGGACGAGGACGGTACGGCGTGCTCCGCGGACTACTACCTGCGGCTGACCGCCGACGGCGGCCGGATGTTCAAGGGACAGGCGCCGGTGACCTCGATCCGCCCGACACCGCCGCAGGTCTAGAAGAGCTCCATGCTGTCGGCGGTGGCGGTGATGACCGGGTTGTCGAAGTACAGGCGGCAGGCGACCGCGTGGCCGGCGCAGGTGAGGAGTGCCGGGCCGGCCGCGTCGACGACCCGGTACGCGACCGGGTGACTGCAGCGCTCGACGTCGCCGACGTTCTCGCGGTGGCAGCCGAGGACGTGGCAGGTGATCGTGTCGCCGAGGTTCATCAGCGTCAGCCCGTGCTCGGGGCAGACGCCCCAGCCGACGCCGCACGCCTGGCCTTCGTTCGCGGCCAGCCGGACGAGCTTGCCCGCGGTCGCCTCCAGCCGGCTCGCCAGATCCCGGAACGTGGTCACCGCGTGGTCCAGGTCGCGCCGGAACCGTCGCAGCTCGACGGACTCCGGCATCGTCTGGGTCGCGGCCTGCAGGTCCTCGGCGAGCGTCATCGCCGCGACCGCGATCTCGTCGACCCGGACGGGCGTGTTGAACTGGCGCAGCGTCGTACCGTTCGGGTCCCGGGGCCGGTCGCGGACCTCCGACAGCCACTCGGACCGCTGTACGGCGTCCTCCGGCTGGCTGAGGTGGACCTCGCCGACACGCTGCCCGGACTGCCACTCGCC
This sequence comes from Kribbella sp. NPDC059898, assembly GCF_042730855.1. Lineage (NCBI taxonomy): Bacteria > Bacillati > Actinomycetota > Actinomycetes > Propionibacteriales > Kribbellaceae > Kribbella > Kribbella sp. NPDC059898. The sequence continues at coordinate 99,013 of NZ_JBHWKR010000012.1, read as the reverse complement.
GGGCGGCTCGAGGTGAGTACTTGGTTGCGGAGCGTGACCGTTACCGGATCCGTTCGCCGGCACGGTCCCGTTCGCCGGGATCCGACTGTCCTCCGCTGTCCGCCCGTTCATACAGCCTCACTCGTCCCAGTCCCCTGTGATACCTCGGTGGCCGATCGTGCCATGGTTCCGGCACTCAAAACCAGAGGGAGAACAGCGGCGTCACGCACCGCGCCCCCGTCCTTGCGGACAGCAACGAACGACCCCCGATTACCGACATTCTTCCCGGTGAAGGGGCATCGAATCACCGCGACGGGGTTACACAACGCGATCTTTGCATTTCCGAACGGACGGTCGTCACGCTGTCGCTGTCAGCTGCTCGCGGAGGAACTCCACCGCCCGGTCGCGGGCGCGGTACGCCGAGTTCGGCGGGTTCTCGCGCAGGTCGCGGGTGAGCACCGAGTGTGCGCTCCGGGTGTATCCGTCGGCGTTCCCGGGCCCCGAGTCGAGCTCGATCACCTCGAGCGCGTCGCCCAGTTGCTCACGCAGCGTCGCGAACCGCTCGGCCGGCGCCATCCGGTCCCGGCTGAACCGGAGCCCGAGCACGCACAGCCCGTCGGTGCGTGTCCGTTCCTTGATCCTGTCGAGTTCTTGCTCCGACAGGCCGGGGTCGCGACGCAGTTTCGGGCTGACAGCGAACGGCGTCGACGGCTGGCTCAGCACCGGCGCCGTCACCACGTCCTCCACCGCGGTGGCCAGCGCGAACCCGCCGGTGAAACACATCCCGATCACCCCGACCCCGCGGCCCGGCGTCCGTCCGGCCAGGTCCGTCGCGACGGCCCGCAGGTACTTCGTGATCGGCCGCTCGGCGTTCGCCGCGAAGCACCGGAACTCCTTCGACACGCACAGCCGCGCGATCACTCCGAGGGTGTACGTCGCCGTCTCCGGGCGTCCCGGCGTACCGAACGGGGACGGGATCACGACCGTGAAACCGTTGGTGACGAGGTGTTCGCCGAACCCGGCGACCTCGGGCGTGAGACCGGGGATCTCGGGGATCAGGACGACGCCCGGGCCGTCGCCCTTCTCGAAACAGTCGAACGTCAGGCCGCCGCCGGTGAACGGCGCGCGCTTCCAGGAGGACAGCATGCCGAGGACTTTAGGGGTTGTAGTGCTGGATCGCGCCGCCCGCGGACAGGTCGACGAGGGTGTGCGCGAGGGCCTTCGCGTCCGCGAGGACTTCCTGGAGGTCCATCGTGGTGAGTTCACGAGCGCGTACGACGACCTGGCCGGCGACGAGGACCGTGACGACATCGGCGGCGCGGACGGAGTACACGAGGGCGGCGCGCGGGTCGTGGAGTGGCTGGTTGTGCGGCGCCCTGAGGTCGACGAGCGTGATGTCGGCCTGGTAGCCGGGTTCGAGTACGCCGGCCTTGCCTTCGAGACCGGCCGCGGCGGCACTTCCCCGGGTCGCGAGCCGGAGGGTGTCGGAGAGAGTCATCCATTCGGCGTCGTGCTCGCGTTGCTTCTGGGTGAGCGCGACCATCCGGATCGCCTCCCAGACGTCGAGCGTGTTGTGCACGGCGGCGCCGTCGGTACCGACCCCTACCGGCACGCCCGCCGCGAGCAGTCCTTTGATCGGCGTGACCTCGCCCATCGCGAGCTTCAGGTAGACCTTCGGGCAGGACGCCACCGCCGTACGGTCGGCGTACCGCTCCAGGATCGCCAGGTCTGGCTCGCGGATCCCGCAACCGTGGGCGATCAGCGCCCCGGCGTCGAGTACGTCCGTACGTTCCAGGACCTGGATCGGCGTCACCCCGTGCTTGTCGATCGACGCCTGCGTCTGCTCATCGGTCTCCGCCGCGTGCAGGTGGATGCGGAGGCCCTCGGCTCGCGCGACCTCCGCCGTACGCCGAAGATCGTCGTCGTTGACCGTGTACGTCGCGTGCGGTCCGAGGCTCGCGGTGATCCGCGGGTGCAACTCCCGCAGCTCCCGGGTGACGTCCAACGCCGCGTCCATGTCCTGCTTGGTGGACGAGAAGTACGTCGGCGCGAGGTCCGCGCGGATGCCCGCTTCGACCGCGGCCGCGGCGATCTGATCCGCGTGGAAGTAGTGATCCACGAACGTCGTCACGCCGCCCAGCAACATCTCCGCACACGCCAACCGGGCTCCCACCCGCACCCGCTCCGGCGTCAGATTCACCTCCATCGGCCAAACCCGCCGGTTGAACCAGTCCTCGATCGCCAGATCCTCCGCGGCGCCCCGCATCATCACCATCGGGCTGTGCGTATGCGAGTTGATCAGCCCCGCCACCGCCAACAGCCCACCACCATCCACCACCTCCGCGCCGACCACCTCACCACCCGTCGGCACGATCGCGACAATCAGGTCGTCCTCCACCCAAACGTCCCGCCCCTCCTCAACCCGGCACTCCCCCACCTCCGGCACCACCAGCACCGCCACATCCCGAACCACCAACCGCCCCATACCAACCTCCAGCCCATGAACCACCAGTCTCCCGAACCCACAGGTCCACCCGCGGCCGGCGGACCGTTCGGCAGCTACGGTCGTGCGGGTGGATGTGGACTGGAACGCTGAGGTTGTCGATCAGGTTGATGCGCATTGGCGGGAGCGGCTTCGGCCTCGGTTGGCGGGGCTGAGTGACGACGAGTACTTCTGGCAGCCGGTTGCCGGCTGCTGGACGCTGAGTCGTCGGGGCGAGAGTTCTGCGCCGATCTCCTTCGGGGGCGGTGAGTTCACGATGGACTACGCCGAACCGCCGCACGAGCAGGAACCGGTCACGACGATCGCCTGGCGGCTGGCGCACCTCATCGGAGGGTTGGCGTCGACGAACGACATCGACACCTACTGTTACGCAGGCACGGCCAGCGAAGCGCTGCGGCAGCTCGACGACGAGTACGCAAGCTGGCTGGACGGCGTACGTCGCCTCGGCATCGCCGGACTCGCCGCTCCGCAAGGTAAGCCGCCCGCCTTCGCCCACGCACCGATGGCGAAGAAGATCCTCTATGAGAACGTCGAACTCATCCACCACGGCGCCGAGATCTGCCTGCTCCGCGACCTGTACCTCCGGCTGGGTCCCGCTCAGTAGTCGGCGGCCTCCAGCGCCGCGGCGATCGGCTCGAGGAGCGCGATCAGTTCGTCGAGCTCGGCCGGCGTGAGTACGTCGTACGCGGGCGCCGCGAGTTCGTCTGTGAGCGCCTCGATCCGGCCTTTGAGATCACGCCCGGCCTCGGTGGAGCTGCCGGCGGGGTTCACCAGCCCGCGGTCGCGGAGACCGTCGACGACTCCGGCGAGCTGCGCCTTCGGCAGGTGATGGACCCGGCCGAACTCCTCCGCCCGCATCCCGGCGCCGAGCGCGGCCAGTACATGCGCCTCGGTCCCGCCGATCCCGTGCGCGACCAGCGCGATGTTGTGGCCGTCGCCCCGGTGCTCCCGCAGCAGCGTCGCCGCATGCCAGAGCTTCGCGACCGGCTCCTCCGGTACGTCGAGCGCCCGCAGACCGGCGTACAGCACACGGCCCTCGGTCGGCGCGCTGTATGCCGCCCGAGTCGCCAGCTCGGCGGCCCGCACCAGACCGGGTGAGCCGGCGAGTTCGTCTCCGATCAGCTGCCGTAGCGCCTTCGCGCTCCCCTGTTCGCGTACGGCGAGCGCGTCCTCGGGGGTGATCTTCCCCCAGACCCACGGAATGTGCCGCGCCACCTCGCCGTCGGCGAAGTTGTAGAACACCGAGTGCACCACCTCAGCCGGCGCCAGCCCCAGCGGCGCGGCCCGCCCCGCGAAGTACCCGTCCCAGTAGTTCCGCATGCCCACAGCCAGGAACTCCTCGTTCGGCACGTCCGAGAACGTGACGGTCCCGATCGGCTCGACGAACTCGAACATACGATGAACCTTCGCCTGCGGATGCGCCATCGCCACCATCTCCTTCACTCGCCCGGGCGCCCCCGCGGACACCCTCTCGCCCATGCGACGAACGCTCCACCCCGAATTCGACACCGGACGCGGAACCAGCACTCAGCCCGCACAGAACGGCCGGGCGAGCATCAGGTCGGCGTCCACCCGCCGCAACCCGGCGAACCCCCATGTGTTGACGCCCTCCAGGTCGACCTCCTCGCAGATGCGAACCGCCAGGTCGCGCAGAGACCGGGCGAGCCGTGCGTACTCGAGATGCGTGAGGTCGAGCCCCTCCGCGCCGTAGGCCTGCAGGAAGCGCACGGTGCCGGGCTCGCACAGGGCCGCGAACAGGTCGTGCTCACGGGGAGCCAGCGCCGCGTGCCCCCAGTCGAGCAACGCCGCGACTCGACCGTCGCGATCGATGAGGACGTTGTGAGGAAACAGGTCGTGGTGGCACACGACGTACGGAACGTCGACAGCGCGCGCCCGTTCGATGGCCGCTTCGAGCCGGTCGACCGCCGCTAGAACCTCGTCGCGACGACCAGCCAGCCAGGGGTGGTCGTGGCGATCACGCAGCGCCTCGATGCACCACTCGTGCAGCTCAGCCCGAGGCAGTGCGAGATCTGCGCTGTCGTGCACGGTGCGCATCGCGCGCGCGATGGCCTCGAGGTCGTCCCCGACGCGGGGCGCCCCTCGACGTACGGAAACAAGGCATAGTGTCGGCCGAGATGCTCGGCCGAGTACGAACCGTCGAGCGCCCGCTGAGCAGCCGGAACGGGCAAACCCCGCGCCGCCAACTCGGCCGTAAGAGCCAGTGCGGCATCACTGTCAGGCTCCTGACGCCATAGCTTCAAGAGCCAGCGCCCGTCGGTGAACACATCCGCCTCGAACCCACCCGGACGCGCCCGCAGCTCGCCCAACTCGTGACCGAACGCCTCACCGACCTGACCCGCCGCGGGCGGCGGCACCTGACTCCACATCGCTCCAGAACATCACCGCTCAGGGGTCAGCGTTGTCGGGGACAATGCTGGGATGCGTGTGGTTGTCGACGACGTGTCGCTCTACTTCGATGTCGAAGGCTGTGGCCTGACTGCTCAGGGAGACGCGATGCTCCCGCGACCGACGCTCCTCCTGCTGCACGGCGGACCAGGTGCGGATCACAGCCTGTTCAAGCCGGAGTTCTCGATCCTCGCCGACGTCGCTCAGGTGATCTACCTCGATCAGCGCGGTTCGGGCCGCTCCGACCACAGCAAGCCGGCGACGTGGACGTGGACGCGCTGGGCCGACGACGTCGCGGCGTTCTGCACTGCCCTCGATATCCGTGCCCCGGTGCTGGTGGGTTCCTCGAGCGGCGGCAGAGTCGCGATCGAGTGCGCCGCCCGGCATCCGGACCTGGTCGCCGGCCTAGTCCTGGAGAGCACGCTCGGCGTGCCCACCTCGCTCGAAGAAAGCCTCGAAGTCTTCGAGCGCCGCGGAGGGCAGGCAGCCCGCGACGCTGCCTCTAGATACCTCGGCGGCGACACCAGCCCTTCAGCAGCTCAGGCGTGGGCAGATCACGGATTGCCGTTGTACGCCGGCGCCTCTGACGGCGACATGACCTCGCGCAGGGCACGAGCGCTGATCAACGACGACGTTCAGGCACATTTCCGGGCGGGCGGATGCGGGCCTGCCGAAATCTCTGAAACTCTCGCAACCGCGGTGACCTGCCCGACTCTGGTCCTGGCGGGCGAAGACGATCCCGTATCACCCGCAGCAGCGGCCAGGCGTCTGCCGGCAATACTCACCAACACCGTCACCCAAGTAGAAGTACTGGCGGACGTCGGCCACGGAGTATTCCGCCAAGCACCACAGCAGGCCTTCAACGCCGTACGCACGTTCCTCCACAACCTCCCGACCACACCCCCCGCCGCCGAGGCCACAGCCCACACACGAGATCCGCAGGCATAGCACGCGCTCTGAAGCCTTTACGGCGATCCCCGCAGCGGCGCGGCCCGTCACCATTTCGGGGTGTGTGTGGCGATCAGTCGGTGCCCGATTCGTACCAGCTCGGCGCGTACGGACGCGGGTTCGAGGACTTGTACGCCTTCGCCGAGGTCGATCAGCTCACAAGCCGCCTCATGCACCGAACTGAAGGTCGCCCTGAACCGGCGTGCCGTGGGGTGCTGCCGTCGACCGGGCGGAGTTGAGTGTCTTCCGAAAGCGCTGTGATGACGCGGCCGAGATCCGCTGGGCGAACCTGAAACTCGACCTCGACGCGATTGCTCGAGCAGGGCATTGCAGATCGTTCGGCCTGCTCATATCGATCGGTCCTGCTCCGATCGTGTGCGCATCACGTTGGTTCGTCCGGCTCGCGCATCGGCCATTCGAGCGGCAGGGCCGCGAACCACATCACATCGATGCGCTTGCCCTGCCAGACGCTGTGTGCGCGCATCGTTCCTTCGTGCACGAACCCCGCTCGGCGGGCCACGGCGGCCGACGCTGCGTTGTCTGCCTCGACTGTCAGGAAGGCGCGAGCTGCACCGAGCTCGAACAACCACCGGGCGAGCAGAACCACCGCGCGAGTCGCGTACCCACGCCCTCGCACGCTCGGCCCAATCCAGTAGCCGAACTGCGCTACATCTTCCTTCGACCAGTCATCGACGCCGCAGCAACCGAGCAGGCCGCCAGAAGCTGCGTCCGTGATCGCGAACGCAACACCAGAGGGTGGCTCAGCCGCGCCGAACGCCCGCCACCTCGACGCGAACTCGTTGATGATCGCTTCGGCGTCCACGATCGAGAGCGGCGGAGCGGGCCGTCCGAGTCGATCGTGAGCCCCGTTGTAGCGCCGGATCGCTGGATCGGCGAATGCTTCCACCATGAACCCGGCGTCATCCCTCGACCACGCCCGGAGGGTGACTACGCCATCCGAGAGCGACACCACCGGAAGGTCAGCATCCGCTTCACACACGTCTGTCAGCTCCATCCATTCAGGTTTGACTCTTCACAGGTCGACCCTGGGACATTACGCCGAGCCTTCTCTGGACCAACCGCCGCCAGCCTCGGGTCCGCGTCAACGACACTCCGGACAACAACTCGCGGTCGACGGCGGCTACACACAGCGGATCCTCATGGGCAGACATCGTTACGGAAGGTCAAGGGAACATATGTTCGAGTCTCCGGTATGGTGGGGGTATGGGAGCTGATCTTCAGGGGTCCTTGTTCGGTGGGGTTGAGGAGCCGGCGCTTGGGTCGTTGGGTGGGGTGCGGCGGACCGAGTTGGGGCGTGGCGCTTGGGTTGATGTGTTGCCGGGGTGGCTTGCGGGGGCCGATGAGGTTTATGGGCGGTTGGCGAGTGAGGTGCCTTGGCAGGCTGAGCGGCGGCAAATGTATGACCGGGTGGTTGATGTGCCGCGGTTGTTGTGTTTTTACGGGGAGGATGCGGCGCTTCCGTTGGGCGTCCTGGATGAGGCTCGGGACGCGTTGAGTGCGTACTACGCGGACGAGCTGGGGGAACCGTTCCGTACGGCGGGGCTTTGTTTCTACAGGGATGGGAAGGACAGCGTCGCCTGGCACGGGGATCGGATCGGGCGGGGTGATCGCGAGGACACGATGGTGGCGATCCTTTCGGTTGGGGAGCCGCGGGTGCTGGCGTTGCGGCCTCGGCCGGGGAGTGGGCAGGCGGTCGGGTCGACCGTGCGGTATCCGCTCGGTCATGGTGACCTGATCGTCATGGGTGGTTCCTGTCAGCGCACGTGGGAGCACGCGATTCCCAAGGCGGCCGGGCATGTCGGGCCGCGGATCAGCATCCAGTTCCGGCCCAGAGGCGTCAGGTGAGGGCTGGGATGGGTGGTTCGTAGACGCCGTCTCTGGTGGCTACGTAGAAGCCGAGGAGGCGGATGCCGGCGGTTGTGCAGGTGTCCGTGGCGGCGGTGGCCCACTGGTCGTCGGCGTCGGTCGGACTGCCGGAGCCGGAGCGTCCGAGGGCGAGGACGATGGCGGTGCCGGGGGCTGTGCGGACGGCTTCGATGATGGGGCCGAGGGCGGTTTCGCAGAGGTCGGCCGGGGTCGGGCCGGGTGACGGGAGCTCGACGATCACGGTCGATCGGAAGCGGGCGTCGGAGCCGCAGAGGAGGACGGTGAGGGTGCCGCGGGCGCGGTCGCCGAAGCTGACCATCAGGTCTACGACGTTGGCGGTGAGCGCGGGGTCGGTGAGTGGTTGTTCGGGCCAGGTGGAGGGCAGCTGTTCGAAGCTCATGCCAGAAAAGATGCCGCGAATCGCACCCCGGATCCGAGTTATCCACAGACCAAAAGTGGCCCATCAACTGGACCCGGCAATGGACCGGAAGATTGGGCCGCACCGAGCCTAGGCTCAGGGTCATGAGCAGCAGACTTCTTCCCCCGGCCGGAGCGTCGCGGGACCTCGCGATGGCGCAACTGGCGAACTCGGTCGGCGACGGCGCGTTCGTCGTCACCTCGGCGTTGTACTTCACCCGCGTGGTCGGGCTCTCCACCGCGGAGGTCGGGCTCGGCCTGACGATCGCCTGGCTGGCCGGATTCCTGGCCGGCGTACCGCTCGGCAGCCTCGCCGACCGGCGCGGAGCCCGCGGTACTGCCGTCCTGCTCGCCCTCAGCACCGCGGCCGCCGTCGCCTCCTTCCTGGTCGTCAGGAGCTTCGCCGGATTCCTCGTCGCGGCGATCGTCTACGCCTGCAGCCAGACCGGCCTCACCGCGGCACGGCAGGCCTTGCTCGCCGGTCTCGTACAGCCGGAAGAACGGACCAGGATCCGCGCGTTCCTCCAGTCCACGGTGAACGCCGGGCTCGCGGTCGGCGCGCTCCTCGGCGGCGTAGCGCTGCGCTTCGACACGACAGCGGCGTACCTGATCGTCCTCGGGATCGACGCGCTGAGCTTCCTGGTCGCGGCCGCGCTGATCCGTCGGGTGCCGTCGATCCCCACCTCGATCCGTACCAAGGGTGAGCCCAGGCTCGCGGTGCTGCAGGACCGTCCGTACGCCGTACTCGCGCTGCTCAACGCGGTGATGCTGCTGTTCATGCCGCTGATCAGCCTGGTCGGCCCGCTCTGGATCGTCACCCGGACGCACGCTCCGAGCTGGGCCGTCGCGTCGCTGATGATCGTGAACACGCTCGGCGTCGCGTTCTTCCAGGTGCGGATCGCCAAGGCGGTAAGGGATCTGAGCACAGCCGCCCGTTCGGTCCGGTACGCCGGGATCGCGATGCTCGCCGCCTGCGCCGTGTTCGCGACCACCGCGGCCGACCTCGGCCCGGCGACGACCGCCGCCGTACTCGTGGCGGCCGCCGCACTGCTCACCGTCGGCGAGATGAAGCTCGCCTCCGGAGCCTGGGAGATCAGCTTCGGGCTCGCCCCGGCGGACAAGCAGGGGCAGTACCAGGGGTTCTTCGGCACCGGCCCCGCGATCGCCCGGATGCTCGGCCCGGCGCTGCTCACCACGGTGATCCTCGGGTGGGGTCCGATCGGCTGGATCGCGGTCGGCGCACTGTTCCTGGGGACCAGTTGCGCAACTGGTCCCGCCGTACGATGGGCTGCGCGGACGAGGGCCGTCACCGAGGACGCCACGCCGTCGCTGGTAGAGGAGAGCGCCGCCTGATGGAGATTCCCGGACTGGTCGAGATCACCACCCACGACGAGCTGCGCGAGGTCGTCCCGGCCCCGATCGGCGCTGCGGTCGCCAAGGAGCGCACGGAGCTGCACGACCTGGACCTGCTGTGGCTCGGCAACTCCCCGTTCTGCCTGATCGCGACGTCCGACGCCGACGGCACCTGCGACGTCTCCCCCAAGGGCGACCCGGCCGGCTTCACCAAGGTGCTGGACCGGAACACGATCGCGATCCCGGACCGGGCCGGCAACCGCCGCATCGACGGCTTCACGAACCTGCTCAGCAACCCGCACGTCGGGCTGATCTACTTCGTCCCCGGCCGCACCGACACGCTCCGGATCAACGGCCGCGCGCGGATCGTCAAGGAGGCGCCGTTCTTCGACGACATGGTGGTCAAGGGCAACCGCCCGCAGCTCGCGCTGCTGGTCGAGATCGAGCAGATCTTCCACCACTGCTCGAAGTCGTTCCTGCGCTCGCAGCTGTGGAAGCCCGAGACCTGGAACCCGGAGGCGATCCCGCGCCGGGCGGTGCTGTCGAAGACCTTCGAGCGCCCTGACGACGACCTGACGAACCTCGACGAGTACTACGGCCAGAGGTACGAGGAGTCGATCTACAAGGTCAAATACTGAAGTACTTCGGCGGGCGCAGGCCGAAGTACTCCGTGGCGACGATGACACCCGCCCCGGCGGCCGTCTACGGTTCATTGGTGTGACCGAACCTCTCGACGTCCCGGACCTCGGGGCACGGATCCGCCGCTACACGGTGCCGATCGGGCTGTCCGTGTTCCTGGTGATCGGGACGTTCGGCGCCGCCCGCGGCCAGACCGACCGGCACCAGCCGGACGCGTTCATGGTCGTACTGCTGCTGATCGCCGCACTGTCCCTGTTCTGGCGGAACACCCGGCCGGTGCCGGTGCTGTGGGTGATCGTCGGCGCGACGCTCGTCTACATGCTCCGCGAGTACCCGTGGGGACCGGTCGTGATCCCGTTCGTGATCGCGGTCTTCACCACGATCCGCCTGGGCCACCGAGTGGCCGGCTGGGCCGGGCTGATCTCGTTGTACGTCGGCCACGTCGGCGGCCGGATCATCCTCGGGCTCAACCAGGACGGCATCTACCAGGTGCTGCTCGTCGGCGCCTGCTTCTGCGTCCTCGGGTTCCTCGCCGAACTCTTCCGCGCGCACCGCGACCGCGTGACGGCGGCGGCGCGGACCCGTAAGGAGGAGGAGTTGCGCCGGGCCGGTGAGGAGCGGCTCCGGATCGCGCAGGAACTCCACGACGTCGTGGCACACCACATCTCGCTGATCAACGTGCAGGCGTCGACAGCCCTGCACTTGGCCGACCGTCAGCCCGAGCAGGCCGTCCCGGCGCTGGCCGCGATCAAGGACGCCAGCAAAGAGGCCCTGGTCGAACTCCGCTTGATCGTCGGCGTACTGCGCCAGTCCGGCGAGTCCGCCCCGCGTCAACCGGTCGCGGGCCTCGACCATCTCGACCACCTCGTCAGCCGTACGGCGCGCGCCGGGCTCGAGGTGCACAAGATCATCCACGGCGACCCCCGCCCGCTGCCGAGCGGCCTCGACCGCGCCGCGTTCCGGATCATCCAGGAGTCGCTGACGAACGTCGTACGGCACGCCCGGGCAACGTCCGCGACGGTCCGGATCCAGTACGGCGAGCAGGCGCTCGTGGTGCAGGTCGACGACAACGGCGAGTCCCTCACCACCCAGCCGAAGGAAGGCAACGGCATCTCCGGCATGCGCGAACGCGCCACCGCCCTCGGCGGCACCCTGACCGCCAACCGCACCCCCGCCGGCGGCCTCCGCATCATCGCGAACCTGCCGCTATAGGTTTCCTGTGAGTCCAGGGCGCCCGCCGCGGTGGATTCACAGAGTTCTCCCAAACCTTTCCCGGGGGTGCCTAGGTCGGGGCGTCAGGCTGCGGGTATGGCGACGATCGAGGTGCGGGGGGACCAAGCGGTACGGGCTCTGAAGTGGTGCTTCGTTCTCCGTTGAACCGGGGCAGGTGACGGGGTTTCTTGGGCCGAAGGGGCGGGGAAGTCCACGACGATGAAGATGATCATCGGGCTGGCGGCGCCGACCGCCGGGGCGGTGACGATCGGTGGGCGGCGGTACCGGGACCTGCCGGTGCCGTTGACCGAGGTGGGGGCGTTGCTCGACGCCGGCGCGGTGCACGGGGCGCGGACGGCGTACGACCATCTGTTGGCGCTTGCCGTGAGCAACGGTCTGCAGCGGCGGCGGGTCGACGAGGTGCTGGCCCGGATCGCGAGCGGGTGTTCGAACGGTTACCGCGCCGACCGGGCCTGCAAACACTCGGCGGGTGCGGGCTCCGGGCTCGCGATCGCACGGTCCATCGCTCGTGCACACGGCGGCGACCTCGCGGTCCACACCGCGCTCGGGCGCGGCGCGGTGTTCGCGCTGACGTTGCCGTTGCTGACCTCAGGGGAGCTTGACGTGGGAGGGGTTGAGGTCGGCGACGCTTGAGACGCCCAGTAGCGCCATCGTGCGGCGTGCCTCCTTGGTCAGGATCTCCGCGGCACGGGCGACGCCGCGCTGACCGCCGGCCATCAGGCCGTACAGGTACGCGCGGCCGACCAGGCACGCGTCCGCGCCGAGCGCGATCGCCGCGACCACGTCCGCGCCGGACATGATGCCGGTGTCCAGGTAGATCTCCGCGTCGCTGCCGATCGCCTTCCGGACGTCCGGGAGGATCCGCAGCGGTGTCGGCGCGCGGTCCAGCTGCCGACCGCCGTGGTTGGACAGTACGACGGCGTCCGCGCCCGCGTCGACGACCCGGCGGGCGTCCTCGACGGTCTGGATGCCCTTCACGATCAGCGGACCGTCCCAGATCGAGCGCAGCCAGTTGAGGTCGTCGATCGTCATCGTCGGGTCGAACAGCTTGTCCAGCAGCTCGGCGACCGTACCGTCCCAGGAGGACAGGGACGCGAAGGTGAGTGGTCGGGTGGTGAGCAGGTTCGCCCACCAGGCCGGGTGCATCGACGCGTCCAGCACCGTCTTCGCGGTCAGCGACGGCGGGATCGTGAACCCGTTCCGGACGTCGCGCAACCGGGCGCCGGCGACCGGTACGTCGACCGTCAGCATCAGCGCCTCGAACCCGGCGGCGGCCGACCGCTTCACCAGGTCCTCACCCGCGTCGCGGTCCTTCCACACGTACAGCTGGAACCACTTGCGGGCGTCCGGCGCGGCGGCCGCCACGTCCTCGATCGACGTCGTACCCATCGTGGACAGCGCGTACGGGATGCCGACGTCCTGCGCGACCTTGACGACCGCGCTCTCGCCCTCGTGGTTCATCATCCGGGTGAACCCGGTCGGCGCGAACGCGAACGGCAGCTCCGACCGCTTGCCGAGGATCGACGTACCGAGGTCGATGTCGGACACGTCCCGCAGGATCGACGGCTGCAGCTCCATCTCCGCGAACAGCCGGCGCGCCCGGCGCAGGCTGATCTCCGCCTCGGCGGCGCCGTCGGTGTAGTCGAAGACAGAGCGCGGCGTACGGCGCTTCGCGATCGCGCGGAGGTCCGCGATCGTCAGCGCCTTCTCCAGGCGCCGGTCGGTCGAGTTCACCGTGATCGGCTTCGGCCGCAGCAGCGGCTTCAACTCGGACCATTTGGGCAACTGGCGATCGGTCATCACAACTCCCGGCTGAATCTGTGGTCGGACCACACCCTACCCTGTGGTCCGACCACACAGATAGAGTCGTCCACATGAAGAACTACGAGCTGGTTCTGCGCCGGGTGGAGGCCGACCTGGCCGCGGGGCGGTTGCGGGTCGGGGGGCGGCTGCCCGGGGAGCGGGCGCTCGCGGAGCAGCTCGGGATCAGCCGGCCGTCGGTGCGCGAGGCGGTCCGGGTGCTGGAGGCGATGGGCGTGGTGCGGACCGCGACCGGGTCCGGGCCGGAGGCGGGCACGGTGATCGTCGCGGAGCCGGTGTCGCCGCTGACCGCCGTACTGCGGTTGCACCTGGCAACCAATCATCTGCCGATGGGCGACGTCGTGGAGACGCGGCTGCTGCTGGAGTCGTGGGCGGCGCGGGAGGCGGCCGGGCGGGAACTCGCGGTGGGTGAGCTGAAGGTGGCCGAGGAACTGCTCGACCGGATGGACGACGGTGGGCTGACGCCGGAGGAGTTCCATCTGCTCGACGCGGAGTTCCATGTCGCGTTGTCCGGGTTGGCGGGGAACGTGCTGATCGCGGCGGTGATGGCGTCGTTGCGGTCGGCGATCCACGGGTACGTGCTGGCCGCGGTGCCGAACCTGCCGGACTGGGAGGCGACGGTGGTCGGATTGCGGGCCGAGCACCGGGCGATCCTGGCGGCGGTGCGCGGCGGTGAACCGGAGCGCGCGGCCGAGTTGGTGGCCGCGCATATCCGGGGGTTCTATCGGGCGGCGCAGTTAGCAGGGTTTGACGGCGGTACGGCGGAGGCCGAGGATCACGATCGCGCCGACGACCAGGTGGAGTGAGGCGAGGCCGAGCTTCGCGCCGAGGCCGATGCCGTTGGTGAGCGGGCTGCCGAGGGACGTGACGCAGACGATCGTCGCGATGACGGTCCAGGTGGTGCGGGCGCGTCGGGTGCGGCGTTCGAGGATCGCGAGCAGGGCCCAGCCGAGGAGGCTGACGACGATCGTTGAGACGACCACCGCGGCGGCGCCGATGTGTTGGATGCCGCCTTGGCGGGCGGTGAGGGTGAGGCCGGCTACTGGGGCGAGCAGGATCCAGTCGGCTAGGGCGGCAACTGCCGCGATACCAACTACTCCGAATCTTCTACCTCGCACACCCAAAACTGGTGAGGTGGAAGCAGGAGCCGTTCCAGCCGACAGTTGACCGGCGGCGGGCTGGGCGGCGCTCGGTGTGGGGTGGGTGGGGGTTGGTGTGGGGTGGGGGGTGGGGTTGGTGGGGGTTGGCATTTGGGCTCCTTGGGGTGGTGGGTGATGGGGTACACCGTGGCTGGGTGGTGGCGGTTTCGGCATCGGTCGAGGGGCTGTGGGGGTTCTACTTTGGTTGGTGGTGGGGAGGGGTGGGGGCGCCTACGCTCGGGGCATGGACGAGTTGTGCGTGCCGCGGAAGCCGCCGAGGTGGGTGGAAGTGGTGGCGGTCGCGGCGATCGCGGTGCTGGTGGGGCTGACGATCGTCGGGCGGTTGCCGGACGCGGGGCATCGCAGGTTCCTGCCGTTGGACATCGTGATCGGGATCGCCTCGGTCGGGCTGATGCCGTTGGTGTTCCGCCGGCCGGTGCCGGGCGCGATCGCGGTCGCCGTCCTCGCGGCCTTCTCCCCCGCCGCGACGCCGCCGTCGACCGTCGGCACGTTGAACGTCGCCCTCCGCCAACCGCTCCGTACGTCGATCATGGTCGCCGCGATCGGCACCGCGAGCCATCTGATTCAGGGCCTCTGGCAACCGATCCACGGGCTCCCGTACTTCTGGTACGCGATCCTCGTCCTCGTCGTCCACGCCGGGCTGCTCGGCTGGGGCCAAGGCACCCAGGCACGCCAGCAGTTGCTCGCGTCGTTGCGCGACCGCGCCCTCAGGGCCGAGGCCGAACAGGGTCGCCGCGTCGCGGAGGCGCGGTCCCTGGAGCGGACGAAGATGGCCAGCGAGATGCACGACGTACTGGCGCACCGGCTGTCGCTGCTGGCGACGTACGCCGGTGCCCTCGAGTACCGTCCCGACTCGTCACCGGAGAAGCTGGCGAAGGCGGCCGGCGTCATCCGTACGGGCGTCCACCAGGCGCTGGACGAGCTGCGTGAGGTGATCAACGTGCTGCGGGACGAGGACGTGTACGAGGGGCGCCCGCAGCCGACGTTCGGCGATCTCCGGGCGCTGGTCGACGAGTCGCGCGAGGCGGGCAGCACGATCGCGTACGACGACCGGGTCGCGGACTCCACGTCGTTGCCGCCGGCAACCGGGCGGACGGCGTACCGGATCGTCCAGGAAGGGCTGACGAACGCCCGCAAGCACGCCGCCGGGTATCCGGTGACGGTGCTGGTCACCGGCCACCCGGGCGACGGGCTGCGGATCGAGCTGACCAACCCGGCGTCGAACGGTACGCCGTTGGTGCCGGGCAGCGGGACCGGTCTGGTCGGGCTGACCGAACGCGTGCAGCTCGCGGGCGGCACGCTCGACCACGGCAGGGAGCCCGGTGGCGCGTTCCGCCTCGAGGCCTCGCTACCGTGGCCTTCATGATCCGGGTACTGGTGGTGGACGACGACGCGTTGGTCAGGGCCAGCCTGGAGATGATGCTCGACGGCGCGAACGGGATCTCGGTCGTCGGCCAGGCCGCGGACGGCGACGAGGTGCCGGCCGCGGTCGACGCGCACTTCCCGGATATCGTGCTGATGGACCTGCGGATGCCGCGGGTGGACGGGATCGTCGCGACCCGGCGGCTCCGGGCCCGGTCGAATCCGCCGGACGTCGTCGTACTCACCACGTTCGACACCGATGAGAACGTGCTGCACGCGCTCCGCGCCGGCGCCAGCGGGTTCCTGCTGAAGGACACGCCGCCGGCCCAGATCGTCGAGGCGGTACGCCGGGTCGCGGCCGGGGACCCGATCCTCTCCCCCGCGATCACCCGCCGGCTGATGGACCGCGCCGCGACGCAGGCCGACGCGCACACGATCGCGCAGCAGAAGCTGGAGCGGCTGTCGCCACGGGAGTACGACGTGATGCTCGCGGTCGCGCAGGGCAAGGCGAACGCGCAGATCGCCACCGAGCTGTTCATGAGCCTCGCGACCGTGAAGGCGCACATCTCGCACATCCTCACCAAGCTCGAGCTCGGCAACCGCACCCAGGTCGCACTCCTCGCCCATGACGCGGGGCTGGCATAGGCTCCGATCCATGATTCGGGTGCTGCTGGCGGATGACCAGGCGTTGGTGCGGGCCGGGTTCCGGTCGTTGCTGAACGCCGAGGACGACATCACGGTGGTCGGCGAGGTCGCGGACGGGGCGGAGGCGGTCGTGGTCGCGCGGCGGGAGCAGCCGGACGTCGTGCTGATGGACATCCGGATGCCGGGGACCGACGGGCTGGAGGCGACCCGGCGGATCGGGGCGGACCCGGAGCTGGCCGGCGTACATGTGGTGATCCTGACGACGTTCGACCTCGACGAGTACGTGTTCGAGGCGTTGCGGGTCGGGGCGAGCGGGTTCCTGGTGAAGGACACCGAGCCGGTCGAGCTGCTGCAGGCCGTCCGGGTGGTCGCGCGCGGGGACGCGCTGCTGTCTCCCGGCGTGACGCGGCGGCTGGTGGCCGAGTTCGCGTCCCGCAGCCGGCAGCCGCACGCCAGCAGGGAACTCGACGTACTCACGGAACGCGAGAAGGAGATCGTCGCGCTGGTCGGCGAGGGCCTGTCGAACGACGAGATCGCCGAGCGGCTCGTGCTAAGTCCGGCGACCGCGAAGACCCACGTCAGTCGCGCCATGATCAAGCTCGGCGTCCGCGACCGCGCCCAACTCGTCGTCGTCGCCTACCAGACCGGCCTGGTCCGCCCGGGCTGGCTGGGTTGACCTTCCAGCTGGTCGAACCCGCAGGATCGCCTGCATGGAACAGATCATCGCAGCCGTCGAACTCGGCCGCACCGGCGACCGGGAAACCGCCCGCCACCAACTCACCGACCTGTGGGACAACTCCACCAACAGCCAGGAACGCTGCGCGATCGCCCACTATCTAGCTGATCTGCAGCACGACGTGAACGCTGAGCTCGAGTGGGACCTTCGGGCGCTCGAGTGCGTACAGGATGATGGTTGGCTGCCGTCGCTGCACCTGAACCTGGCGGATGACTACCGGCGGCTGGCACAACCTGAGCTGGCGAATGAGCACCTCGAAGCAGCACGTGAGCGTCTCCCCGAACTGCCCGAGGATGGTTACGGTCAGGTGATTCGGGCGGGGGTCGGGCATGTGGCGGACGCACTCAAGGCGGGCAGTGTGCAACCGCTGGCGTCGAATCCGAGTACCTGAGTACTCCTCGGGTGGTAGGCCGCGTCACTCCCCCGAGAGGACGCGCTGGGCAGGCCCCGACGGACACCCTTGAAGTATGGATGCGTTGGTTGAGGTCAGTGGGCTGACGAAGAGGTACGGCGACACCCTTGCGGTTGACGGTGTCGATCTGACGGTGTTGCCGGGTGAGGTGTACGGGTTCCTCGGGCCGAACGGTGCGGGCAAGACGACCACGTTGCGGATCCTCACCGGGCTGATCGCGCCGACGAGCGGCAGCGTCCGCGTGCTGGGCGGGCGCCCGGGTGAGGCCGACGTACTGGGACGGACCGGGTCGATGATCGAGTCGCCCGCGTTCTACCCGTACCTGTCCGGCCTCGACAACCTGCGGCTGCTGGCCGAGTACGCCGACGTACCGCGGCAGCGGATCGACGAGGTGCTCGAACTGGTCGACCTCACCGAGCGCGCCGCGGACCGGTTCTCGACGTACTCCCTGGGGATGAAGCAGCGCCTGGGGGTCGCGGCCGCGCTGCTGAAGGACCCGGAGCTGGTGATTCTGGACGAACCCACGAACGGGCTCGACCCGGCCGGGATGCGCGACATGCGGCGGCTGATCCGCGAGCTCGGCTCCGGCGGGCGGACCGTGCTGCTGTCCAGCCACCTGCTCGGCGAGGTGCAGCAGATCTGCGACCGGGTCGGCATCATCAACGCCGGCCGGATGGTTGCCGAGCACAACGTCGACGAACTCCGCGGCGAACAGGAACTCGTCGTCCGCGCCACCCCTGAGGACCGGGCGAAGACGCTGCTGGCGGGCTTCGGAACGGTCCATCGGTACGACGACACGCTGCGGCTGCAGGTCGATCCGCGGCGCGCCGCCGAGGTGAACCGGACCCTCGTCGAGGCCGGCGTCGAGGTCTCCGAACTGCACACCACCGAACGCGCCCTCGAAGACATCTTCTTCGAACTGACGAGCGAGGAGAAGGCCGATGTCGGGTAGCTACCGCGCGGAACTCCTCAAGCTCCGCAAGCGATCCGCCGTCTGGGTGCTGTTCGGCGCCGGACTGGTGCTGAGCCTCATCTTCGGCTACCTGCTGCCGTACCTCGCGTACGCGACCGGCGACAACACTCCGAGTACGACGGGAGTACCGCGAGCCGAGGTGCTCCGCGGGATGCTGCCGGCCCGCGTCATCGACAACACGATCGGCGGCTACCCGATCTTCGCCGGAGCGCTCGCGCTGGTGCTCGGCGCGATCGTGATCGGCGGCGAGTACACCTGGGGAACGCTGAAGACGGTCCTCACCCAGCGCCCGCGGCGGCTGACGATCCTGGCCGCGCAGTTCCTTGCCCTCGGCACCATGATCGCGCTCTGGGTGCTGGGGATCTTCGCCGCCTGCGCCCTGTGCAGCGTCGGCATCGCGGCCGCCGAGAACGGTGCGATGAACTTTCCAGGCGTCGTCGGCCTGGTCAAAGGCCTGGCCGGCGGCTGGCTGGTGCTGATGATGTGGTGCCTGGCCGGCGCCGTCCTGGCCGTTGCCTTCCGCAACGTTGCGCTGCCCATCGGTCTCGGCGTCGTCTGGATCCTCGGGATCGAGACGCTGCTGGCCGGCGTGGTCAGCAGCCTGCTGCCGGGCCTCAAATGGCTGGCCAACCTGTTGCCGGGGACGAACGCCGGCTCGCTCGTGTTCAGCGTCACCGGCATGGCCGCCGCCGACGCGCCACCCGGAGTACGGGACGCGGTCGGCGGCGGACGGGCCCTGCTGACCCTGATCGCCTACTGCACGGTCTTCGCAGGCCTGGCGGCCTGGACCATGCGGCGCCGGGACGTCACCTGATCCCGGCGTGCACCAGCGCGAGCTCGCAGAACATCGCGTTCGCCCAGGAGAACCACTCGCGGGTGAACTTCCGCGGGTCGTCGACGTCGAAGCCCTCGTGCATCTGCCCGGTTCCGCCGGTGGTGTCGCGGAGCAGTTCGAGCAGCCGCTGCCGCTCGTCGGCCGACGTACTCGAGATGCCCTGGACGGCGAGGGCGATGTGCCAGATGTACCGCGGCGGCGTGTGCGGGCTGCCGATGCCGGCGGCCGCCGTACCGCTGTAGTAGTACGGGTTGTCCGGGCCGAGCAGCAGCGACCGGGTCGCGAGGTACGTCGGGTCGTCCGCGGCGGCGTACCCGGTCAGCGGGATCGACAGCAGGCTCGGCATGTTGGCGTCGTCCATCAGCAACGACTCGCCCAGCCCGTCCACCTCGTACGCGTACACCCTGCCGTGCACCGGGTGGTCGACGGTCCCGTACTGCGTGATGCCCTCGTCGATCTCGGCCTTCAGCGCCTTCGCGCGGTCGGCCAGCGGCTCGTCCCGCAGTACCTCGGTGGCGATCTCCTGCAGGTACCCGAGCACCACCGACGCGAACATGTTGCCGGGCACGTTGAAGCCCAGCTCGGTCGCGTCGTCGCTCGGCCGGAACGCGCTCCACGACATCCCGGTCGGCCGCGTCAGCCGCCCACGGCCCTCCCGGACCAGCGTGTCCTCGGGCCGCTCGTCATGCCGCTGGAAGTGGTACGGCGACCGCGCCTCGTGGTCCTGCTCCACGGTCCACAGGTCGACGATCGCCTCCGCCGCGGCCCGGAACCGGTGGTCGATCACGTCCGCGCGGCCGGTGATCCGCCACAGCCGGTACGCCAGGTCGAGCGGGAAGCACAGCGAGTCGATCTCGTACTTGCGCTCCCACACCCACGCCGACATCTCGGTCTCGTCGGTGACGTGGCCCGCGCCGTTCGCCGCCTGATTGAAGGCGTTCGCGTACGGGTCGAGGACGACGTACTCCAGCTGCCGGTGCAGGACGCCGATCAGGACGTCCTGCAGGCCCGGATCGTCCTTGCACAGCAGCAGGTACGGGCGCAGTTGGGCGGCGGAGTCGCGCAGCCACATCGCCGGGATGTCGCCGGTCAGCACGAACGTGGTCCCGTCCGGCAACCGCTCGGCGACCGCGGGCAGGTTCTCCGCCATCGACCGCCGGAACATCTCCGCGATCACCTCGTCACCGGCGGCGTCGCGAACAGCGGCCGTGGCGCGGGCCAGGACCTCGGGGTCGATCATCAACACATCTACCTTTCACGGGGTGTCGGAACCATCAGACACCCCCTAGAGCGGGGTTGGGCGAGAAGGTCCGGTCGAGGACCAGGCTCGCGGCGCCGATCGCGCCGACATCGGTGCCGAGCGCGGTTCCGGTGACCTCGAACGGGTGCACCGCCTGGAGCAGGAACCGGCCGTCCAGCGCCGTGCGGACGGCGTCGTTCAGGACCGGAGCGAGGTGTTCCCAGTGCGGACCGCCGAACACCACGCGGTCCAGGTCGAGCAGGTTCGCGACGTCCTCGACCACCTTGGCGATCCGGACGGCCAACTGTACGACGATCTGCTGAGCCCCCGCAGCTCCGTCCGCGGCCAGTGTGCACAGCCGGGCGAACGCCTCGTCGACCGCCGGGCGGTCGTCCAGGTCGATGCCGTCGGCAAGTACTCCGGCGCGCACCGCCTGCTGCACGAGGTACCGCGGCTGGCTGGCCTCGCCGACGCAGCCGCGCCGCCCGCAGTAGCAGACCGGTCCGTCGGGGTCGACGATCACATGGCCGATCTCGCCGACGTTGCTGGACGACCCGCGCACCACCTCGTCGCCGATCACCAGCCCGGCGCCGACGCCGGTCCCGAGGTAGAAGAACACGAAGCTGCCGCCCTGCCCGGCCCACTTCTCCGCGGCCGCGGCGGCGGTCACGTCCTTGTCCAGGACGACCGGCAGACCGGTCCGCTCCTGCAACTGGTCGCACAGCGGGACGAGGTGCCAGGTCGACAGGTTCGGCGGATCCACCACCACGCCGCGGTCGACGTCGATCGGCCCCGGCGCGGCGATTCCCACGCCGCTGACCCGATCGCGGGGTGCGCCCGAGGACGCGATCACTTCCTCGATCGTCTTCGCGATCCCGTCGATCAGCAGGTCCGGGTCGTCGGCGTACTGGTCGACCGGCCGCCGCGCGACCACCTCACCGGTCAGGTCCAGCAGTACGACGGTGACGACGGACGGGTCGAGGTGGACGCCGACGGCGTACCGGCCGGCTGGTTCGAGTTCGAGGAGCGTGCGCGGCTTGCCGAGCCCGGCGCCGCGCAGTACGCCGGCCTCGCGGACCAGGCCGGCGTCGAGCAGCCGGCGGGCGATGTTCGAGATCGCCTGCCCGGACAGGCCGGTGGCTTCGGCCAGCTCGACCCGGCTGAGTTGTTCGCTGCGGCGGATCGCGTCCAGTACGACGGCGTCGTTGAACCCCCCGACGCGATCCAGGTTCGTCCCCCGTCTAGCCATTCGGCTCCGCACCCCACGGCTGCAGCCAGTCGTACTCGACTGTCGCGTCGCCGGTCCGCCACGCGCGAGGCGTGGTGTTCGTCAGCCAGTCCGCCGGCTCGATCCCACCCGGCGTACCACCGTCGAGCGCGAGCCGGATGCCGTCCCGCAGCACGCGGTCGATCTCCGCGGTCCGGGCCGCCGGGTCGATCGACAGGAACAGCGCCGTACCGGAGCGGGCGATCAGGTCGAGGTAGCGCGCGTTCAGCTCCCACGGCGTCTGCGGCGTACACGGGACGCAGTCGGCGTCGACGGTGAAGAACCGGTTGTGCTGCGGCAGCCGGAACGCGAGCGTGTTCACGCCCATCGTCCGGGTCCGCTCCCAGTCCCGGCCGGAGGTGTCGTCGCCGATCCGCTGGACGTCGACCAGCCCGGCGGCGAGATGGCCGACGGTGTTGCAGCCGATCACGGTCATGTCCCCCGCGGCGGTACGGACCTCGCGGTAGAAGTCGAGGACGATCTCCGCGGTGGTCCGGGCCGGGTCGTGGAACTGCCAGCCGTCGTCGGTCATCCGGGCGCCCATCGCGGGCCCGAAGTCGCCGAACACGTCGTACGTGCTGAAGTCGTGCTTGACCAGCTCGAAGCCCCAGTCCTTGAACCGGCGCAGGTCCGCCTTGATCCCGTCCACGACCTCCGGGTACGTCGGGTCCAGCGCGCGACCCGGCTTGTCGTGCGGGCCCTTCGACGCGAGCGCGCTCGGCTCGCGGACGAAGAGCGGCCGGAACCACAGGCCCGGGCGGGCACCGATCGCCTTGATCGCGGCCGCCGTACCGGCCATGTCGTCGAAGACGCCCGGCGTACCGCGGTCCCAGGGCCCGCCGGAGCAGACGCCGCCCGGGTACCAGCCGTCGTCGACGACGCTGAACGGTTTGACCGGGTGGCCGTCGGCGAGCTCGACGATCGTCGACGCGTCCTTGAGGACCGCCTTCTCGTCGAAGTTCTCGCCGTACGCGTAATACCAGTTGTTGGCGCCGACGACAGGCCCGGCCACCGGCGCGGGCTCAGGTCGCGCCGGTAGCCGGGTGCTCATGGAGGCGACCGCTGCGTTCAGGGTCTGCCAGGGTGTACCGGCGTCCTCGAATCGTCGCACGACCGCTGCTGTCAGCGTACGACCGCCCAGGTGAACAGGCCCGCCGCCGTTGCGCAGATCGAGCCACAACGTGAACCCGTCGCCGTCGACCGTCCAGGCGCAGAAGGCGTTCGGCTGTACGTCGACACCCAGGCCGTACGTGCCGGAGCTCGAGTGGACGAGGAAGTACCACGGCAGCAGCCGCTCGGGCTGCTGGTGCCGCCACTGCAGGTCGCCGTACGACCGCTCCCAGGCGTCACCGAGGATCAGCGCGTCAGCGGGCAACTTCTCCGACCAGCGCAGCGCCACCCGGGAGATCCGCTCGGCCGTGACCTCGACGGCACCGTCGTTCCACCGGACGTCGGCATCCGCGCGCGAGAGCGCCACCAAACCGTCCGAGGGATCCGTCTGGACGAAAACAGCGCTCGGCTCGTTCACCTGACTCCCTCGGGCGGATTAATTTCCCCAGAGACTTTAGTTAGTGCTTGTCAACGTGGTCAAGGCGATGATCAGGCGATCGACGTCCGACTGGTCGTTGTACGGCGCGAGGCCGGCGCGGACCGCACCTTCCGGGCCGAGACCGAGCAGCTTTGCCGGCTCGTAGGCGTAGAACGAACCGGCTGGGGCGTTCACCCCAGCGGCCGCGAGGTGCTCGGCGACCTCCGCCGGGGTGTGGCCGTCGAGCGTGAAGAGCAGGGTCGGCGTGCGGTGCGCGGCGTGGCCGTACAGCGTGACGCCGGGGATCGCCGCGAGCCGGGCCTCCAGGTCGTCGCGGAGCTCGTCCTCGTACGCCTCGACCAGGCGGAGCGAGTCGACGAGCCGCTCGCGGCGGGTGCCGCCGGAGCCACCCAGTCCGGCGATGAAGTCGACCGCGGCCGTCGTACCGGCGAGCAACTCGTACGGCAGCGTCCCGAACTCGAACCGCTCCGGTACGACGTCCGTCGCCGGCAGCAGCTTGTCCGGCATGAGCGTCTCCAACAGCTCGGGCCTCGCAGTCAGTACGCCGAGATGCGGGCCGAAGAACTTGTACGGCGAGCAGGCATAGAAGTCGGCGTACCGCGCGTCGATCGGCGCGTGCGCGGTCAGGTGCACGCCGTCGACGTAGATGAGCGCACCGGCCGCGTGCACCTGGTCGGCGATCCGCTGCGTGTCCGGGCGGGTGCCGAGCAGGTTGGAGGCGGCGGTGACCGCGACCAGGCGGGTACGGTCGGTGAGCAGCGGGGCGATGTCGTCGAGCTCGGAGGTCTCCGGGTCGAACCCGAGCCACTTGACCGTGGCGCCCGCGGCCTCGGCGGCCTGCACCCACGGACGGACGTTCGCGTCGTGGTCGAGGCGGGTGACGATCACCTCGTCGCCCGCTTTCGAGGTCTTGGCGAGCGTCCGGGAGAAGTCGTACGTCAGCTGGGTCATGCTGCGGCCGAAGACGATCCCCTGCGCGGTGGTCCCGAGCAGGTCGGCCATCGCCTCGCGGGCGCCGGCCACGATCCCGTCCGCGCGACGCTCGGCGGCGGTCAGCCGGCCGCGGTTCGCGAGCGCCGAGGTGAGGGTCTTCGCGACCGCGTCGGCGACCGGCTGCGGGGTCTGCGAACCGCCCGGCCCGTCGAAGTGCGCGGCGCCCTCGTCGAGCGCGGGGAACTGTTTCCGGACGGCGATCACGTCGAAGGCACTCATGGGCGTCATCCTCTCTCGCTCCTGACATCCGCCGCCAGCGGCTGCCCGAATACGGATATAGATACGCGAACTGTCGGTTCGGTAGTGCAGGATGTCAGGAGTGAGCACGCTGACGACTCCTGACAACGCGCCCGCTCGGGCGTGGGTCCCGAACATGCTGGCGCTGGCCGCCATCTGGGGCTGCAGTTTCCTGTTCATCTCGGTCGGCGTGCGCGAACTGCCGCCGCTCTACCTGGCGCTCGGCCGGGTGCTGGCCGGTTCCGTCGTACTGCTCGTGATCCTGGTCGTGAAGCGCGAGCCGCTGCCGCGGGACCTGCGGTTGTGGGCGCACTCGTTCGTGGTCGGGGCGATCGGGTCGGCGATCCCGTGGACGCTGTTCGGGTACGGCGAGGAGCGGATCCCGTCGCTGCTGGCCGGCATCTGGAACGGCATCACGCCGCTGATCGTGCTGCCGATCGCGGTGCTGATCTTCCGGACCGAGAAGTTCTCGGCGCAGCGTGGGGTCGGGCTGCTGATCGGGTTCCTCGGGATGCTCGTGGTGCTCGGGGCCTGGCGGGTGCAGAGTGGGGCGGACCTCGTCGGGCAGGGGCTGTGCATGCTGGCCGCGTTCTTCTACGGGCTCGCGATCCCTTACCAGAAACGGTTCCTGGCCGGTACGTCGCTGTCCGGTACGGCGTTGTCGACGGCGTTGTTGCTCTGCGCAACGGTCCAGCTCGCGGTGGTCGCGCCGCTGGTCACCGGCCAGGCACCGCCCGCGCCGTGGTCGCTGTCGCTGAAGGTCGTGCTGAGCGTGGTCGCGCTGGGGGCGCTCGGCAGTGGACTCGCCTTCGTCCTCAACATGCGCAACATCCGCCTGATCGGCGCCAGCCGCTCGTCGATGGTGACGTACCTGATGCCGGTCTTCTCGATCGTGGTCGGCGTCATCGTCCTGCACGAACACATCACCTGGTACCAACCGGTCGGCGGCCTCATCGTCCTCGCCGGCGTCGCCGTCTCCCAAGGCCTGCTCAACAACCTCCGCCGCAAACCAGCCGTCGCCGCGGCAACCACCTGACCACGCGGCCCCCCACCCACCCGGGGCGCGGACCTCCACCTGTCTCGGGCTAGGTGCGGCGGAGGTTGGGGACGGCGGCTACTGCTACGGCTACGAGGGCCAGGAGGGTGCCGGCGACTACTGGGGTGGTGACTGGCTTGTCGGAGACCGGGACGAAGAGGTCGATGAAGAGGCTGGCGATGAGTTGGCCGGCGATTGTGCCGAGGCCGAGGACGAAGACGCCGACTACGCGGACCACAGCGGCGGCCGCGCTGATGAAGATCACGCCGCACATGCCGCCGAAGTACAGCCACGGCTCGCTCGGCAACGCCTTCGGCGCCCCGCGGAACGCCAGGTCGACGACAAAGACCACCAGCAACGCGACGAACCCGACGAAGAAGTTCACCACCCCGGCAGCGACCGCGCCGTACGCATCCGACGACGCAGTACGAGCGACCCGCCCGTTGATGGCCTGCTGTACGGCGGTCCCGACGCCGGCGAGCGCGGGCAGGATCGCGAGCAGCAACCCGTCCGGGTGACTCAACTGCTCCGACACCGCGAGCGCGACCGCGACCAGCGCGACCGCCGCCCCGACGACCCGCAACGTGGTCAACGGCTGCGGACCCGCCGGACCGAACCCGAGACGGTCGACCACAAGACTGCTGATCGCCTGCCCGGCGACACCAGCCACCAGGAACACCGCGACGCCGATCACCGACACCGTGATCGACTGCGTCGCCACCAGGAACGCGCCCGCGACACCACCGGTGCACTGCCACCAGCGCAGACCGCCGTACCCGCGCATCGGCCGGCGGATCGAGCGCCACACAGTGCCGAGCCCTCGCCGTACCCCAGGAACGAACGCCGTGACGACGAGCAACACGAGCAGCCCGGTCCCGAACGAGATCAGCGCCGCCGGGATCCCGTCCCCCAGCTTGCCGCCGAGCTCCCCGTTGATCCGGGACTGCACCGCGACCAGCATCCCGATCCCGAACGCGGACGTCAGCCCGACCAGATGATGCTGCCGGGTCGAGCCCGCGGGGCGAGTGGCCGTCGTTGTCACAACACCATCATGACCGTTCGCCCAGTAGCGCCTGACACCAGGTCCGGACTATGAACGGCGGATCAGCGCCAGGTACATCGCGTCGGTCCCGTGCAGGTGCGGCCAGAGCTGTACGTCAGGACCGTCGCCGAGGTCGGGTACGCCGGGGAACAGCGGACGCGCGTCCTCGAGCGTCGCGTCGCTCCGCCCGCCGAGTACCGCCTCGACGACGGCGCGGGTCTCGTCCGGGTGCGGCGAACAGGTCACGTACGCGACCACTCCCCCCGCCCGAACCGAGTCGATCGCCGAGCCCAGGAGCGCCTCCTGCAGCGGCCGGAGCTCCTCGACGTCCTCCGGCGTACGGCGCCAGCGTGCTTCCGGGCGCCGCCGGAGCGCACCGAGGCCGCTGCACGGCACGTCGGCGAGCACCCGGTCGAACGAACCCGCCGACCAGGTCGGCTTGGTGCCGTCGCCGACGAGCACCGTGTGGTCGCCGGAGATCGCGCGGAGGTTCTGCCGGACCAGCTCGGCCCGGTGCTTGAGCGGCTCGACCGCCGTCAGCCGGCCGTCCTTCACCAGCGAGGCGAGCAGCGCGGACTTCCCACCCGGGCCCGCGCACAGGTCCAGCCAGTTCACGTCGTCCCCGTCGACCTTCGCCGACGCCAACGCGATCGCCACCAGCTGCGAGCCTTCGTCCTGCACGCCTGCCCGCCCGGTCGCGACCGCCTCGATCCGACCCGGGTCGCCGCCACCACCGAGCACAGCGCCGTACGGCGACCACCGCGCGGCTTCCGCCCCGGCAGCCACCAGCTCTTCCACGTCCGACAGCCCGGGCCGAGCCACCAGCGTGACCAGAGGCGGCTCGTTGTCCGCGACGAGCAACCGCTCCAGCTCGATCATGGCGTCCCCCTGCGGGGCGGCGCCCGGCCCGTCCGTGAGCGCACGGTCGAAGGCCTCGATCACCCAGCGGGGGTGGGCTTCCGCGATGGCGAGGTGACCCAACGGGTCGTCCTCCCAGCTCGGGGCGACCGTACCGATCCACTGCTCCAGCGTCCGCTGGCTGATCTTGCGGAGTACGGCGTTCACCAGGCCCGTGCGCTTCTGGCCGAGCACCGCACGGGTGAGCGTGACCATCTCCGACACCGCGGCGTACGAGTCGACCCGCATGTTCAGCAACTGGTGGCTGCCGAGCCGCAGCATGTCCAGCAGCTCCGGGTCCAGCTCGTCCAGCGGGCGTGACGCGCTCCGCGCGAGGAAGGCGTCGTACGTGCCCTGCCACCTCAGCGTCCCGTGCACCAGCTCCGTGCAGAACGCGGCGTCTCGCCCGGACAGGCGCGCCTCGCGGAGTGCCTTGTTGAGGGCGAGGTTCGCGTATCCGCCCTCGGCGGTCACCTGCCGGATCACCTGGTAGGCGACCCGGCGTACCCGATCCGGTCCCCGCTGTGGCCCGCGGTTCCGCGGCGAACGATCACTCACCCCAGGAGGTCCTCATCGGTCAACCGCACTCCACGCGCCCAGTCGGGCGCCGCCATCGGCTTCTTGCCCTGCGGCTGCACCGTCACCAGCTCGACCGCCTTGCTCCCGGTCCCGACCTTCACGGTGGACTTGGTCGCCTGCAGCTCCCCCGGCTTCAGCTCCTCGGACGTGAGCCGTACGGCGAGCACCTTCAGCCGCTCGCCGCGGAACGTCGTCCACGCACCCGGCGCCGGGTTGCACCCGCGTACCAGCCGATCCACCCGCTGCGCCGGCGCGTTCAGGTCCAGCTCGGCGTCCTCGACGGTGAGCTTCGGCGCCAGCGTCACCCCGTCGGCGGGCTGCTCGCGCGCCTCCAGTACGCCGGCCTCGATCCCGTCGAGCGTGTCGACCAGCAGCTTCGACCCGGACACGGCGAGCCGGTGCAGCAGGTCACCGGACGTGTCGTCGGGCCCGATCGGCTCGGTCAGTACGCCGTACACCGGACCGGCGTCGAGCGCCTTCACGATCCGGAACGTGCTCGCCCCGGTCACGTCGTCGCCGGAGATGATCGAGTGCTGCACCGGCGCCGCGCCACGCCAGGCGGGCAGCACCGAGAAGTGCAGGTTGATCCAGCCGTGCGCCGGGATGTCGAGCGCCGCCTGCGGCAGCAGCCCGCCGTATGCGACCACCGGGCAGCAGTCCGGCGCGATCTCCCGCAGCCGCGCCAGGAAGTCCGGGTCGCTCGGCTTCACCGGCTTCAGGATCTCCACCCCGCCGAGCTCCTCGGCGTACTGCGCGACCGGCGACGCGACCAGCCTCCGCCCCCGCCCGGCCGGCGCGTCCGGCCGGGTGACGACCCCGACCAGTTCGTGGCGACTGGCAACAATCGCCTCGAGCGCGGTGACAGCAGGTTCCGGCGTACCGGCGAAGACGACTCTCACAGACCGAATCCGTTCGTGGGGTGGGGCGAGACCTTGATCTGTGGGGGGCCGGAGAGGCCGGACCATTCGGCTTCGCGGATGGCCTTCATCGCGGTCTTGCGGGTCTCGCGGTCGAGACGGTCGACGAACAGGACGCCGTCGAGGTGGTCGGTCTCGTGCTGGATGCAGCGGGCCAGCAGGTCGGAGCCCTCGATCACCACGGGTTCGCCGTACATGCTGAAGCCCTTCGCGATCACCGACTGGGCGCGGCGGCAGTCGAACGTCAGGCCGGGGATCGAGAGGCAGCCCTCGGGGCCGAACTGTTCCTCGAGGGACAGCGAGAGCTCCGGGTT
Source organism: Kribbella sp. NPDC059898 (assembly GCF_042730855.1). Classification (NCBI taxonomy): domain Bacteria; kingdom Bacillati; phylum Actinomycetota; class Actinomycetes; order Propionibacteriales; family Kribbellaceae; genus Kribbella; species Kribbella sp. NPDC059898. The sequence continues at coordinate 69,633 of NZ_JBHWKR010000012.1, read as the reverse complement.
GATCAGGTGACCCAGCTCGCCCTCGACGTGGTACGTGAACACCCGGAGGCCGACGCCGATCTGCGGCGCCGCCAGGCCGGAGCCGGGGGCGTCCTGCATGGTGTCGGTGAGGTCCGCCACCAGGCGGCGCAGCTCGGCGTCGAAGTCGACGACCGGCTCGGCCTTGGTGATCAGGACGGGGTCGCCGAACAGGCGGATGGGTTGGACCGACACAGACACTCCACACGCTTCATGAACCGGGACCGGAACAGTTTAGTTGGCCCGCGCCGGAGATTCCCGGCGGGAGGCCCCTCCCGTTTGTTGCCACAAGCACGTACTGTGGTCCCAGGCGTACCTACAGTCACTGCCGTCACACGCCGCTCGGGAGACCCAATGCTCACAGCAGCACGGGGGGCAACTCTGGTCCTCCTGGGTGCACTGCTCGCCCAGGCACCCCTCACCGCCCAGGCCTACCAGCCAGACGACCCGCAGTTCCGTACTCCACCTGACACAGCACCCGCCGCCCAGCCGACCGCCGACCCCACCTCTGAGCCGACCGTGGTCCCCTCCACACCCAGCGGGACGCCGACGGCGAGCTCTGACGAACCGCCTGCGGCTCGGTCGTGGAGTGAGGTGGTGAAGGAGGTGACGGAGACCTCGCCCGGTGACGTGCAACTGCGGTCGGCGGACGTGTCCGCGCAGGCGTCGTCGATGCTCAGGTGCTTCAAGCTGGAGACCGAGAGCTACTGTCTCGGGCTCGGGTTCGTGGAGCAGGTGCCGACGGGTGCTCAGCGGCACGCGTTGATGGAGCAGCCGAGCCTGCGCGCCGCGGACGAGGCGAGTGCCGAGCAGGACATCCCCACGGGTGACCTGACGCCGGCCGCGTTCGTCGCGCAGCGGGCCGCGCTCCCGAAGAGCCAACGCGTCACCGCGGAGCTCGACGAGATGCAGGCCGCCTGGAACGGCCGCGACAAGGCCCGCGAACTCCGCGAACTCGCCGAGGCAAACACCCCACACCCCAACCCGGCACCAACCTCGGGCCCCACGCCAACCAGCACACCCACAGACACACCGACGACCCTGCCGAGCACCGTGGGGACGCCGACCGACACCCCTACCAGCACACCGTCAACTCCATCCACTCCGGCGGCGCCGGTGGTGGCGCCGGACTCGGCGTACATCATGAAGGGGTATCAGACGTCCCAGGAGAAGGGGTACTGGTGCGGTCCGGCGACGTTCCAGTCGATCGACTGGGCGGACGACAATCAGAAGGACACCCAGGCGTCCTGGGCGAAGGATCTCGGCTCGACCACCGGCGGTACGGCGATCTCGGCGATGGTGCAGCAGACGAACCTGAAGACCGGCTGGCCGAAGGCGGCCGGCAGCTACATCGTGCAGAGCGTCTCCACCTGGAACGCGCAGACCTTCCTCCAGGTGCACGAGAAGCACCTCGGCGTCTACAAGGCCCCGGTGATCGAGCACGTGCAGCTCCTCAAGCGGTACTTCCCGTACCTCGCCTTCAACCACAGCGGGCACTACCAGGTCGGCCGCGGCTACGACAAGAAGAACGGCACGATCGCGATCTTCGAGGTGTTCAACGAGCGCCGCTTCAACAGCCGCGGCAACGTCACCGACGGCCCGAAGAACGTCCCCGCCAGCGCCCTGTTCAACGCCACCCTGGCCAACTCCTTCCAGAACATCGGGCTGTAGATGCGTCGTCGTACCGTTGCCGTAGGCACCCTCGTCCTCCTCCTCGCGGGCTGCTCCACCAGCAAACCGGAAACCACCCCGACGCCGACCCCCACACCAACCCCGTCGAAACCAACAGACGTGGGTACGGCGATCCCCACCTGGACGAACGTCCTACGGCAACCGGTCGACGGCCAGCACCTGGTCACCCAGCAACGCCGGTACGTCGTCACCCGCGGCAGCGACGAGGCCGGTACGACGACCATCACCGACCGCACCACAAAGAAGGTCGTCGTCCGGCACGTCCCCGCCGCCGGGTTCGTGGCCCAGTCCCCTGTCGTGATCGACGACCGCTGGGCGCTGGTCGAGGACATCCGCTCCGACGGCCCGGACCCGCAGATCAAGGTGCTGCGTTACGACCTCACCACCGGCAAGGCGACGGCGCCGGCGATCCCGCCGGTGTCCGAGCCGGAGATCGGCGCGTACGACGGGACGTTCGCGTACAGCTCCACCGACGCGAAGAACCGCTCCTGCCTGATCGTCGCCGACCTCGCGACCCTGAAGTCCCGCACCGTCACCTGCGTCCCGGCCCCCGGGTACCTCGCCGATCCGGTGGTCTCCGCCGACGCCGTGACGTTCAGCGAGATCATCGCCCCGGAGACCGCGCGACGCTGCAAGCGCATCCGCACCGCGCCACTGACCGGCGGCACCTCCAAGCCGGTGCCCGCGGCAACGAACTGCATCCAGTGGAGCGGCGCCACCGTCCAGGGCGCGACGGTCTGGTCGGAGGTCGGCGCCAACGACCCCGACCAGTACCAGAGCAAGGCGTACGTCCGGGAGTCCGGCGACTCCCCCGCCCGCCGGCTCGGTACCGTCGTCACCGACACGATCCTTGCCTGCGGCAACTGGATCCTCTGGGAGACGCGCACGGTCGGCAGCACCGGCGAGGACCTGTACACGATCGACCGCTGGCGCCCCGGCCTGACCGAACCGCAGACCATGTACGCCGGAACACCCGGCGTCGCGCTCACCCCGATGACCTGCCAGGACAACACGATCTACGTCGAGGCGGCGTACCTCGCGACCACCCCGACGTACACCGAAACCATCTCGGCCGCCGTCTAACGCCGGGCGTGCCGGATCTTCAGCCGGCCGAAGCCGATCACGCCGGTGAGGCGGACCCGCGGGCCGTCGCCGGTGGAGCTCCGCGCGGGTTTGTACCGGGCATCCTTCCACTCGGTGTGTACGCCGTCGAAGTCGACGACCGCGTTCCGGGGCAGCGTGAGCTTGACGCCGCCGTGCATCACGTTCAGGTCGATGTCGACCGCGCCGTCCTCGAACTGCGCCTGCGACAGGTCGAGCCGGACCCGCCCGTACATCGACACGACCTTCAGATACCGCGGCAGCCGCCAGCCGCCGCGGCGGACGATCCGCCCGGACGCCGCGTTGATCGTCGACGTACTCCCCGCCGGCAAGGCCGGGAGGGCGGCGACGGCCATCTCCAGGTCGAAACGGGTCCGCGCCGACAGTACTTCGTCGAGCTGCTGCTCCATCTCGCCGTGCGTGAGGTAGCCGCCGGTGTACGCCGCCTGCACGCGTTCGACAGCCGCGTTGCGGTCCACGTCGCCGATCGCGGGCGAGCGGTCTTCGGAGGTCACCCGATCACTGTAGTGCGATGCCGCGGTCACGGAGCTGAGTGCGGAGGTTCGCGGCGCCGGTGAAGACCTCGGCGTCCAGGCCGACCGCCCGGGCGCCGTCGACGTTGTACGCCATGTCGTCGGTGTAGAACGTCCGCGCCGGGTCCAGCCCGAACCGCTCGATCAGGATCCGGTACATCTTCTCGTCCGGCTTCACGGTCTGCTCGACGCCGGACACCACCTCGCCGTCGAAGTGCGTGAGGACCGGGAACGCCTCCTTCGCCACCTGCCACTTCTCCGCGGAGAAGTTGGTCAGCGCGTACGTCGGTACGCCGGCGCGCTGGAGTTCCGCGAGTACGGCGGCGGTGTCCTCGAACACGCCCTTCACCATCCGCAGCCAGCCGGTGTCGTACGCCTCGATCCACTCGGCGTGCTCCGGGTGCAGGCTCGTCAGCTCCGCGACCGCCTCGGCCCATGGCCGGCCCTCATCCTGCTGGTGGTTCCAGGCCGGGGTCGCGACCTTGGTCAGGAAGTGCGTACGCGCCTCCTCGTCCGGGATCAGGTCGGCGTACAGGTACGTCGGACTCCAGTCCAGCAGCACCCCGCCGATGTCGAACACCACCACGTCGACCGTCCGCTCACTCATGCCCGCCACCTTACGAGACGGCGTTCGCTTGGGCGCGGGCGTGCAGGGCGGGTGCCAGTGAGTACTGGCCGACGAAGATCGCGACGCCGAGTACGGCGCAGCCGAGCCAGGTGACGGCCGGGCCGAGGTGCTCGAGCGCGTTCGTACCGGCGAGCGGGCCGACCACCGTGCCGACGCCGAACGCCATCCCGGACAGGCCCATGTACCGGCCGCGCAGATCGATCGGCGCGAGGTCGGCGAAGACCGCACCGATCACCGCCGCGAACCCGATCTCACCCAGCGTCCATACCACGACCGACGGCGCGTACCCCCACCAGCTGTGCACGACGGCGCCGACCCCGAAGCCGAGACCGACCACCAGCATCGAGGTCGCGAGCAGCTTCGGGCGGTCGAGCTTCACCATCCAGCGGGCGAGGAACGGCTGCACGAGCACGATCACCACGCCGTTCAGCGCGATCACCAGACCGTACGTCTTCGAGCTCAGGCCGTCGTCCGACATCGCGAGCGGCAGCGTCGAGTACCCCTGCATGTAGATCGTCGCGTAGCCGATCTGGATCAGGATCATCGCCACGAACACCCGGTCCCGGAGCGCGACGCCGAGCACCGGGCGGCGCGGCGTGCTCTCGTCGAGGACCGGGCGGCTCTCCGGGACGAGCGCCCAGATCACGGCGCCAGCGATCACCGACGTACCGGCGTTCAGCCAGAACAGCAGGCCGTACCCGACCGACGCGAGGACGCCCGCGCTGACGGTCGAGACCGAGAAGCCGAGGTTGATCGCCCAGAACAGCAGGCCGTACGCGCGGACCCGTTCGGTCGGGTCGAGCAGGTCCGCCACAGTCGCCTGGACGGCGGGCCGGAACAGGTCGCCGAGCAGGCCGACGAGGAACGCGCTCACCCAGATCAGTGCCATCTCGCGGGCCGAGCCGAGCAGGACCAGCGCGGCCGCCGTACCGAAGAAGCAGATCAGCATCGTCAGGCGGCGGCCGACCCGGTCGGCGAGGAATCCGCCGGCGAGCTGAGCGGTCACGGTGCCGGCGCCGACGGCGGCCGCGACCGCTCCCGCCGTACCAGCTGAGAGGTGACGATCGTGGGTGAGGTAGAGGACGAGGAAGGGTTGGACGAAGCTGCCGAGCCGGTTGACCAGCTGGCACACCCACAACGCCCAGAACGCCCGCGGAAGGGCGGTGGACCGGGGGTTGCCGACGGCGGTTGCGCTCATGGGACCAACTGTCCGGGGTCGCCCGGGCCTTGTCGACGATTAGTCTCAGGACTAATCTGGGCCGGTGATCACGATCAGGCTGAACGCCGCGGACGTCGGGCGGATCCGGTTCGCGCTGGCGCCGCTGTGGGAGACCATGACGAGTGTCCGGGCGCTGAGCAACAACACCGCGCGCAGCGTGCACGGCCCGTGGCTGCAGAAGGTCCGGCCCACCATCGAGGGCGACGACCTGACGTTGCTGAAGGCCCTTATCCCGCCGGTCGGCTACGTTCCGGACTTCCTCACACCGGCGCCGCCACGGCGGTCGACGAGCTTCGAGTCGGGCCTGGCCGCGGTTGCCGCCACGCCCGTCGACCTGGTGGTGGACGAGCTCGGCCGGCTCCACCACGACACGCCGCACCCGTTGCTGCCCGACCTGATCGCGCACCCGGCCGCCGGCCTGGAGCGGATCACGTCAGCTCTCGATTCGTACTGGCGGCGCGCGATCGAGCCCGACTGGCGCCGGATGCGCGCCCTGCTGCAGGAAGACCTCGCGTTCCGCCTCGACGAACTGGCGAGCGGCGGTCTGGAGCGCCTGTTCCGCAACCTGCACCCGTCGATCCACTACCGCAGCGACCGCATCGAGATCGACCGCCCGTACTGCTGCGACGGCGAACCGATGACCGGCCAGGGCGTCCTGCTCGTCCCGTGCGTCTTCACCTGGCCGGCCGGCCTGGCCGTCACCGGAGCACCCCACGTCCCGACGATCACGTACCCGCCGCGCGGGCTCGGCCGCCTGTGGGAGGACCGCCAGGACACCACCGATTCCCCGCTCGCGGACCTGGTCGGCCGGACCCGCGCCGCCATCGTCAGCCACCTCGACCTGCCGATGTCGACCACCCATCTGGCCAACCAGCTGGGCGTCTCCGCGCCGACCCTCAGCGTGCACCTCGGCATCCTCCGGAACGCAGGCGTGGTCGCCTCCCGGCGCGACGGGCGGACCGTCCTGTACCACCGCACCTCCCTCGGCAGCCAACTGCTCACGGCCTCGACCTCGCTGGCATCGACTGCCTAAGACAGCAGCCACACTTCGTGATCGAGGGCAGAGTCGCGGTCTGCCCACGCAACCGTGACCGGCCGGCGTAAAGACCGACAGGACCTATACGTCCACGACGCCCTCTGCACACCGTGCCTGAGCCTGGGCGGAACAAGCCGTGGACGTCTACGTCCTGTCGAAATTCACGCCCTCACCACATCCCGGCAACTGCTTGACAGGACCCGCGGCGATCGGCCAGATTGGCTGACGGCGCCGACCGGTCGCCGAGCCGTGGGACATCCGCCCCAGTCGGGGTTCCATCGGGCGAAGGGGAATCAGCCCTCTCGGTCGTTGCTGCCAGCAGGCCAACTCTGCACACCACGTCACTGGGGGACGAGGGTGTCGACGAGGAGGCTTGTCATGACGAAGGACGGCAATTTCAAGAAGGTCGTACGGCGGCACGCCGAGGAGACCGGCCAGCGGTACACCGAGGCGCTGACCGACCTCGAGGGCCTGAACGACCGCATCTACCACGAGCCGGACGGCGATCGGCTGCTCGCCCATCTCCGTGATCGCTACGGGATCGACGCGGTCGCGGCGACCAAGCTCAGCGTGCACAAGACGTACGTCTTCCGCATCGACCGGAACGACGGTCCCTCGTGGATCGCGCGGGCGTTCCCGCCGGCCCGGCCGCGCTCCGACGTCGAGGGCGATGCCGCCGTACTGCGATTTCTCGCCCAGCACGACTATCCCGCGGAACGGCTCGCGGTCGACGACGCGGTCTCCGACTTCGACGGCAGCGCGGTCCTCGTCACCGAATACCTCGAAAACACCCCGCTTCCGCCCGAAAAGGGGTTCGAGATCATGGCCGACCTCCTCGGACGACTGCATGCGCTGCCGTACGACGAGACCGTCAGCAGGCCAGGCGGGGCTAGTGGTGAGGACCCCCGCCGGATGGGGAAGCCGCGGCAGGATCTCCTGGCAGGGTTGGCGTTCCTGGACGCGGTGGACACAAAGGTCGGGGCGGCCGACCGCGAGCGTTTCCAGCGGCTTCTCGACCAGGTGCGTTCCGCGGACGACGCCGAGGGTCTGCCCGAGGGGCTGGTGCACGGCAACCTGCTGCATGCACCCGATCACGCAGTCGTCGGCAAGAACGGGCCGGTGGCAATCAACTGGAAGGCGTCCGGGCGCGGCGCTCGGCTCTCTGATCTCGCGTACCTCCTGTGGGGTACCGGGAACTGGGCGCCCACGCGGAGCACCAACGAGGAGCGCGTCGAGGCGGTTGTCGCGGCGTACCGTAAGCACGTCGAGCTGACCGACGAGGAGCTCGACCGGCTCGAAGGAGTCATGTACATCAGGCCGCTCTACCTGGTGTGCTTCGGCTACCGGCGCGACCTCACCAACGGCGTGCCGTTCGACGAGTGGTGGTTCCTCGAGCCAGCGGAGTACTTCACGACCACCGCGGCGGCGACCAGGAAGGCCTTCCGCCGGTAGGTCAGCCGAAGTTCGGTGGGTCGACCTGGAGGCGGACCGTGCCAGGGTTCTTCTTGGTGGTGCGGGCCGACTGGGCTTCCTTGAGGGAGCGGACCAGCGTGGCGCCGTGGGCGCGAGGGGTGCGGACCACGGCGCGCGCGGTCTCGTCGTCGACGTCGACCGGGCCCAGGACCTCGAGGCCGGCGGACGGCGGGATCAGGTCACGGAGGCGGGTGATCAGGTCGCTCACGGACTCGGGCGGGCCGGTGAGCTCGGCGAGTTTGGCGGCGGGCGCGAGGCGCGCGGTACGGCGTTCCTCGATCTCGCGGAGGGCGTATCCCTCCGGGCTCCAGCGGACGATCGCCTGCAGTGGAAGGGCGGACGGGTCGCCGACGAGGATCACCGGCGCGCCCGCGCGGACCAGGGCGGCCGCGTTGAACCAGCGGCGTACGGCCTCCTCGGCGGCCCGCAGGTCGGGGCGGGACAGCAGCAGCCAGGTGTCGAGCAGCAGCGCCGCGGCGTACCCGCCCTGGGCGACCGGCTCGGCGCCCGGCGTGCTCACGATCAGCGCGGGCGCGTCCGGCACGACGTCCAGCACGTTGTCACCACCCGACGTACGCACGACGACTCCGGGGAACGCGCGGCCCAGCTCCTCCGCCGTACGGCGGGCCCCGATGATCGCGGCGCGCATCCGGGTGTCGCCGCACTCCGGGCACCGGTGGTCCGCGGCCGGGCGCCCGCACACGCTGCAGCTCGCCGGCCCCGATCCCCCGGTCCGGCGCAACGTGCCGCCGCAGGTCGCGCACCGCGACGGCGCCCGGCAGGTCTGGCACACCAGGCTCGGCAGGTACCCGGCCCGCGGCACCTGGACCAGCACCGGCCCGGACCGCAGCCCTTCGCGCGCGATCTCGAACGCCCGGTGCGGCAACCGCGCCGCCCGCGCCGACGGGTCCCGGGCCAGGTCGTGGTCCGACTCCCCCGCGATGTGCACCGACGGCGCCGCCGCGCGGATCACCTTCCGGTCCGCGATCAGCTCGTGCGCGAACCCGGACTCGATCAGCGCCGCCGCCTCCGCGGACCGCGCGTACCCACCGAGCAGGGCCGCGCACTGCTGGCGGAAAGCCCGGAGCAGAAGGACTTCCCGGGCATGCGGGTACGGCGCGCGCGGCTCGGCGTACGACTCGTCGCCGTCGTCCCACATCGCCACCAGCCCGAGCTCCGCCACCGGCGCGAACGCCGCCGCGCGCGTCCCGATCACCACCCGCGCCCGCCCGTGCAACGCGGACAGGAACGCGCGATACCGAGCCGTCGGCCCGAGATCCGCCGACAGCGTGACGAACCCGGTCTCCCCCAGCACCGCTGTGCAGGCCGCCTCCAGCCGCTCCAGGTCCCGCGCGTCCGGCGCCAGCAGCAAGGCGCCGCGACCGGACGCGGCACACACGGCCGCCGCCTGCGCGAACGCGAGCGGCCAATCAGCCCCCGGTACGGCGGTCCACACCGCGCGCGGCGCCTCGCCCCGCGCGATCGCATCGAGGAAACCAGTCGGGTACGACGACCACTCGGAGCGGGACGTCGACGCCGGCGGCACCAGCGGCTGATCGCACCGCAGCGGCTCGTTCTCCACCTTCGCGTGCCGCGGCGGGACCGCCAGCCGCGTGACGTCCGCGAACACCCCGGCGTACCGGTCGGCGACCGCCCGGCACAGGTCCGCGATCTCCGGCGTCAGCACCTGCTCGCCGGACACCACCTTGCGGAGCCGCGCCAGCTTGCCGTCGTGATCGGACTCGGCCAGCCGCTCCAGCACGAACCCGTCCAGATCCTTGCCGGCAAACCGCACCTTCACCCGCGCACCAGGCTGCGCTGTCGCGGTCAGGTCGTCCGGGACGAGATAGTCGAACGGCCGGTCCAGGTGCGGGAGCGAGACGTCGACCGCGATCCGGGCCACCGGCAACGATTCGGTGATCGGCGCGGGCTCCTTGGTCCGCGACCGGCGAACGGTGTCCCGCAGCAGCATCAGCTGCTCGGGGGAATCTCCGTTCGATGTCACCGGGAAACTCTAGTCGGCCGGGGCGACACTCCGTCGGAGGCCGCCGCCGCACCTGTGGACAAACGAACGACCCGACCGCCCACGAGGGGGCAGCCGGGTCGCTAGGTAGCTACTTGTTGATCGCGGCCTTGAGGGCCTCGACCCGGTCGGTGCGCTCCCAGGTGAAGTCCTCGCCGGTGCGGCCGAAGTGGCCGTTCCGGGCGGTCTGGGCGTAGATCGGGCGGAGCAGGTCCAGGTCCCGGATGATCGCCGCCGGGCGCAGGTCGAAGACCTCGCGGACCGCCTCGGTGATCTTCGCGACCTCGACCTTCTCGGTGCCGAACGTGTCCACGTAGAAGCCGACCGGCGCGGCCTTGCCGATCGCGTAGGCGACCTGGCACTCGACCCGGTCCGCGAGGCCAGCCGCGACGATGTTCTTCGCCACCCAGCGCATCGCGTACGCCGCCGACCGGTCCACCTTCGACGGGTCCTTGCCGGAGAACGCGCCGCCGCCGTGCCGGGCCATCCCGCCGTACGTGTCGATGATGATCTTCCGCCCGGTCAGCCCCGCGTCGCCCATCGGGCCGCCGATCTCGAACCGGCCGGTCGGGTTCACCAGCAGCTTGTAGCCGGTCGCGTCGATGTCGAACTGCTCGAGCACCGGGTCCACGACGTGCTTCTTGATGTCCGGCGTCAGCATCGTGTCCAGGTTGATGTCCGCCGCGTGCTGGCTGGACACGACCACGGTGTCGATCCGGACCGCCTTGTCACCGTCGTACTCGATGGTGACCTGGGTCTTGCCGTCCGGGCGCAGGTAGGCGAGCGTGCCGTTCTTGCGGACCTCGGCGAGCTGCTCGGACAGCCGGTGCGCGATCGTGATCGGCAGCGGCATCAGCTCCGGCGTCTCGTTCGACGCGTAGCCGAACATCAGCCCCTGGTCGCCGGCGCCCTGCAGGTCCAGCGCGTCCTGCGACGCGGCCGAGCGCGTCTCGTACGCCGTGTCGACGCCCTGGGCGATGTCCGCGGACTGGCTCCCGATCGCGACCTGCACCCCACAGGACGCGCCGTCGAAGCCCTTCAGGGACGAGTCGTAGCCGATCTCGAGGATGCGCGACCGCACGATCCCCGGGATGTCGACGTACGCCGTCGTGGTGACCTCACCCGCGACGACGACCAGACCCGTGGTGATCAGGGTCTCGACCGCGACCCGGCTCTTCGGGTCCTCGGCCAGCAACGCGTCGAGGATGGAGTCGCTGATCTGGTCAGCGATCTTGTCCGGGTGACCCTCGGTCACGGACTCCGACGTGAAAAGGCGCCTCGCCACAGTTCTCCCTCGAATTCCTCGTGTGCCGCCCGGCTGATGGATCCGGCCGCGCGATCCCCCCAATGCACCGGCGGTTGGCGATGCATCTGGGAAGTATGCCAGCAGTTTCCCCCGGGATCCCGGCGACGCTCCGAATTCGTCCGGTATGCAAGACCAGCGACCATATTCTGGACGACTGGCCAGGTTTCAGGCGTGCGCGCCGACCGTCACGTCGCCGAGTGTGAGCGAGGGCGTACCACCGAGGATCGCACCCAGCCGGTCCACCTCGGCGTCGAGCAGCGTCCGGCGGCGCCGGTTCAGCGGAGTGAGCGCCTCGACCGTGACGTGCAGTGTCCGGCCGGCCTTCTTCTGGTGCCAGACGCCCGCGACGATGCCGTCGACGAGCAGGAGCGGGTAGTTCCCGGCTTGGCCGCGGGCGGTCGCACGCTCGAACGCCTTACCCGGGAAGAGCAGCTCCCGCGGGTAGCTGCCGACGCCGTACGCGTCGAAGTACGGCAGCAGCCGTACACCCTCGGCCCGCTCGTCCGGGAAGTCGCCGTCGCCCGGTGCATACCAAACCGTATGGTCTGCCAGCGTCGCGCGCGGCAGGTCGTCGAAGTACGGCTTGACCGTGGTCGGCGGCACGCTGAGCCACCGGGCGAACTGCTGCGGCGTCGCGGGACCGTACGAGTAGAGGTACCGATGCAGGAGCTCGGTGAGTGCCTTGTCCTGAGGCATCGGGTCGAACGGGCGCAGCCGGTGCGGATTCGAGTACGTCGTGAGCCGGCCGCGCACCGGCCCGTGACAGAGAACACCCGCGTGCGCGGCGACGTGAACGGCCTGCCGCCACCGCCAGGCGCCCTGGAAGGCGGGGATGGTCGGCGTACGAGCCCATTCACCGGTCCGCCGTACGACCTCCTCGGTCAGCTCGTCGACGGTCAGGTCGGCGTCCGCGAGCGCCTCGCCGATCGCGACCACCACCTGGTCGATCTCGTCCGGACTCATCCGGATCGGCTCCGGCTGCTGCCCGTTCCCCGGAAGCGCGGACAACGCCCCGGTCCACATCGGCAGATCCTCGAGCGGCAACAGATGCACGGTCCCCCGCGGCCCGAACGTCTTCACCAGCCCGTCGTCCCGTTGCACGCTCCCCCGATCCGCCCCCTCCACCCGCACCGCCACGGAAACCTCCCCCGCCGCCGCGATCTGCGCATGCGCCCCACACATCCCCCGCACCGCCTCCACCGCCGTACCAAACGCCTCCGTCAGCCCATGCCGCCGCATCCGCCGCGCAACCACAGCGCCCCAGGTGATCTCCATACCCCTGACCTTAGAGCGGAAAGCGGACAACCCTTGACCGCTTCCCCACCACCCCAACTCCCTCCCAGTCCCCACCACCCCAACCCCTTCCCATCACACACCGCCGCACCGCCCGTTACCGCCGGCCACTAACCCACCACCACGCACACCACTCGCCCGCCAGCCACCCGCCCGCCCTTACACATCCCGCCTACCGCTGCGCCGGCACTTTGAGAGGTGAACCCTCCGGCGTGCCCGTTCAATTGAGGGGTGAACCCTCCGGCATGCCCGTTCACCTGCGTCATGCGCCGAGTGAACAAGCAGATTCAGTGGTTCGCCTCCCATCAGCGGACCGCACACGGCCGGTCAGGCCGCGCGGCGGGCGCGGGCGAATGCTCTGTGGAGGTCTGTCAGCAGGCGATCCGGGTGGTCGAGGTCCGACCAGTCGGCACGTACAACCTGCAGGCCCTTCGCGCGCAACCGGTCCTCACGGATCTTCTCCTGCACCAGCACCTCGCCGGACGCGTCGGCGTACTTCAGCCTCCCGTCGAACTCGACCACGGTGTCGAACTCCACGAAGAAGAAGTCGACCCGAGCGACAAATCCGCGGGAATCCCCGAACTCGACCTGCAGCGCGGGCGCCGGCAGCCCGTGGTCGGCGAACAGCACCCGCAGCCGCGATTCACCGACCGATCCGGACCGCCGATCGCTGAACTGCAGCGCCGCGCGGGCAGTCGGGCCGCCCGGCCAGTATTCCGTTGCCTCGAGCAGCCGACGTACGTCGTCCTCAGCCACCGACCCGCTGCGCAAAGCGGCGTCGAAGCCGACGACCGCGGCTTGAAAGGACGTTGTACAAGCCGTCTCGAAGACCGCGCGAGCGACGGTGGTCGTGAGCAGACCTCCGACCAGAGTCAGGTCGGCGTTCGTCAGTTCACCGGCGTGGTGATGCACACCCGCGATCCTCCCGCTGGTGGTGTCGTCGCGCCGGGTGATGTGGACCCGCGTCAAGTCGAGCCCCCACAGCGGCAGCCCGTGGACGGCGACCGCAGACTGGTGGCTGACCGCGACCGCACTGCTCCGCCTCGAATTCACCACCGCGTGCACCTTTTGCACATGTTCCTGCCGGGCACGAGTCCACGGTTCCAGTGCGGACAGGTCCTGGTACTCGGCGTACTGACCGTGCCGGATGCGGACCCACCTGCCGTCCTGGAGGCGCTGACGGATCTGCGTTGGTGTGTAGCCACTGATTACAGCTTGGCGGCGACTGAAGATGCCGCCCTGGAGCGCGGCCATTACCGCGAGCTTCGAGTTCACATCACCAGAATGTGCACTCATCACCAACGGCCCGCGCCGCCGATCCACCCGGCTGTGGACAACCGTTTCAGAGGTTCACCACCGAAAGCGTCCGTTAACCATCCGCATGCGGCTTGTGAACAGGCACGCCGGAACGTTCACCTCCCAAATGGCCCCTGGGAAGGCGGCGGTGTACGGCGCGGCGGTGGGTACGGGCGGTGGGTACGGGCGGTGGGTACGGGCGGTGGGTACGGGCGGGGGTACGGGCGGGGGTACGGGCGGGGGTACGGGCGGAGTGGGTTAGGACCAGTGGGTGGCGACCAGGTTCCAGATGACGCCGGAGAGGGCGTCTTTTGAGCCGGAGGGGACGGGGAGGGCGGTGCCGGTGCGGTCGAGGATCACTGCTTCGTTGAGGTCGCTGCCGAAGACCTTGCCGCCGGAGACGTCGTTGACGACCAGGAGGTCGCAGCCCTTGCGTTCGAGTTTGGCGCGGCCGAGCTCGAGGACCGTGTGGTCGGTGTCGCCGGTCTCCGCGGCGAAGCCGACGATGACCTGGTCGGGGCGGGCGCGGTCGTGCGAGATCGTGTGCAGGATGTCCGGATTCTGCACCAGGCTGACCGCGGGGACGGCGCCGTCGGCGGTCTTCTTGATCTTGTGCTCGACGACGTCGGCGGGGCGGAAGTCCGCGACTGCCGCGGCCATCACGATCGCGTCGGCGTCGGCGGCCCGGCCGGTGATCTCGTCGTACAGGTCCTGGGCCGACACCACCGGCACCACCTGCACGCCGGCCGGGTCGGGCAGCTCGGAGTTGGCCGCGACCAGCGTCACCTTCGCGCCGCGGGCGGCCGCGATCCGGGCCAGCGCGTACCCCTGCTTCCCGGACGACGAGTTGCCGAGGTACCGCACCGGGTCGAGGTGCTCCCGGGTCCCGCCGGCGCTGATCAGTACGTGCTTCCCGGTCAGATCGGCCACCGACTGGCCGGCGGCGCGCGCCGCCTCGTCGGCGAGCATCAGCTGGCTGATCGCGAAGATCTCCGACGGCTCCGGCAGCCGCCCGCGGCCGGTGTCCGCGCCGGTCAGCCGCCCGACCGCCGGGTCGAGCACGGTGATCCCGCGCGACCGCAGCGTCGCGACGTTCGCCTGGGTCGCCGGGTGTTCCCACATCTCGGTGTGCATCGCGGCCGCGAACAGGATCGGGCAGCGCGCGGTCAGCAGCGTGTTCGTGAGCAGGTCGTCGGCCAGCCCGTGCGCCGCCTTGGCGATCAGGTTCGCCGTGGCGGGCGCCACCACGACCAGCTCGGCGGCCTTGCCGATCCGGACGTGCGGCACTTCCTGGACGTCGTCGAACGGGTCCGCGGTCACCGGCTTCCCGGACAGTGCCGCCCAGGTCGCTGCGCCGACGAACTCCAGCGCGGCCGCCGTCGGCACCACCCGGACGCTGTGCCCGGACTCGGTCAGCCGGCGCAGCAGGTCGCAGACCTTGTACGCCGCGATCCCGCCGCCGACGCCGAGGACGACGTTCGGCTTGTGCCTGGGCACGCCATCGGCCCCCGGCGCGCTCGGCGTACCGGGGGTCTGGTCACCGGTTGCGGACATCGTCGCGGACTCCGTTCCCGGTCGATCCTAGGGGGCTGCTACTCGGACTTCTCCGCGGCCGCGGCGGCTTCCGCCTCGGCCTCGGGGTCGATGTCGGTGCAGGTCAGCACGCCGTCGTTGATCTCGCGCATCGCGATCGACAGCGGCTTCTCCTGGACGTGCGTCTCGACCAGCGGTCCGACGTACTCCAGCAGGCCCTCGCCGAGCTGGGAGTAGTAGGCGTTGATCTGCCGCGCCCGCTTGGCCGAGTACAGCACGAGCTTGTACTTGGAGTCGGTGTGGGTGAGCAGGTCGTCGATCGGCGGGGACGTGATGCCGATGGCGACGGGCTGGTTGCCAGACAAGTTCAGCTCTTTCCAGAGATGGAGGGTGATCGAATCAACTTTACCAACTGATCGGCGGCCTCCCGAACCGAGGCGTTCACGATCGTCACGTCGAACTCCTTCTCGGCCGCGAGCTCCAGCACCGCGGTCTCGAGTCGGCGTTCGCGCTCCTCCGGCGTCTCGGTGCCGCGACCGACCAGCCGGCGCACCAGCTCGTCCCAGCTCGGCGGTGCCAGGAAGACGAACTGCGCCTCCGGCATCGTGTCGCGGACCTGCCGGGCGCCCTGCAGGTCGATCTCCAGCAGCGCGGGCCGGCCGCTGGCGAGCTTGTCGAGCACCGGCTGCCGCGGCGTACCGTACCGGGCCGCCTTGTGCACGACCGCCCACTCGAGCAGCTCACCGTCGGCGATCATCCGGTCGAACTCGGCGTCCGACACGAACAGGTAGTGCACGCCGTGCACCTCGTTCGGCCGCGGCTTGCGGGTCGTGGCCGACACCGAGATCCAGATGTCCGGGAACCGCTCGCGGATGTCGGCGGCGACCGTGCCCTTGCCGACCGCGGTCGGTCCGGCCAGCACGGTCAGTCGCGCCGGCGGCCGGTCACCGCTGCCGGCCGGAGCAGGGTCGTTCGGGTACGTGGTCATCGTCACACCAGTGTCCAACGAGCCAGTCAGGGTTTTGGTCTGGCTCACCCGGATCACTCGGCGAATTCGCGCTCGAGTGCCGCGATCTGGTTCGAGCCGAGGCCGCGGACCCGCCGGGTCTCGGAGATGCCCGCGCGCTCCATGATCTGCTGCGCCCGGACCTTGCCGACGCCGGGGATGCACTGCAGCAGCTGGCTGACCCGCATCTTGCCGATCACGTCGTTCGTCTGCCCCTCGTGCAGCACCTCCGTCGGAGACGCTCCCGAGTGCCGGATCCGGTTCTTGATCTCGGCTCGTTCACGCCGCGCCGCCGCGGCCTTGTCCAGAGCTGCCGCACGCTGCTCCGGAGTCAAAGTAGGAAGTGGCACCGTTTCACCTTGTCCCGTTGTATGGCTTCGCAAGGGAACCTAACACGGGTTCAGCCCGGCGATCGGCCGACGTCGGGTCGAGTCGTCAGTTCAGCTTGGGCAGGTCGACCTTGCAACTGTCCTTCGCCTGCCCCGAGATGTTCTTGTACGCCGTCATCACGGCGCCGGTCTGCTTGCCCAGCTTGGCCAGCTCGGCCTTGTCCGAACCGGCCCTCTTGGCCTTCTCGGCGAACGCCACGACCACGCCCCAGTCGTCCTTGACGTCCTTCGGCGCGGAGCCCTGGAGCTTCTTGGCCTGGTCCAGGATCTTCACGTAGTCGACCGGCTTCTGCGGGTCGACGTCGACCGCCTTGGCGGCGTACTTGGCCAGATCGACGCAGTACGCCTGGTCATCGCTACAGGCGGTCAGCAGACCGGCACCAACGGCGACGGTCGCGAGAACGGCGAGAGTCTTCACGGAAAGTCACGCTACTACCCGGCCGGGCCGGTGGGACGGAACGGGCAGAGCCGTCCCACCGAATGCACCCGCGGTGGATCAGTTGCCGGTGCTGTTCATGTCGATCTTGCAGGAGTCCTTCGCCTGCTTGGTGATCGCTTCCTGCGCCGCCTGGATCTTGGTCATGCCCTCGGTCTTGGCCAGCTCCGCCAGCTTGGTGGTGTCACCGTTGGCATCCTTGACCTTGCCGATGTAGTCGACGACGACCTTCCAGTCGTCCTTCAGGTCCTTCGGCGCCGACTTCTCGACCTTCTTGGACTCCGCCAGGATCTTGTCCAGGTCCGCGGGCTTCTTGGTGTCGAGGTTCTTGCCGGTGTCGACGTAGCTCTTCAGATCGTCGCAGTAGTTGCCACCCGAGCAGGCCGTCAGGGCGCCAACACTCATCGTCACAACCGCCGCGAGGGCTGCCAGCTTCCGCATCGTGTTCCTTCACTGTGTCACGCGGGAAGACCGTGGCTCCCCGTCCGCCGACACCTTTCCGAACGCCGGGGTCACCGCACGCTCCGGCGCGCCGTGAACAACATCGCACGCCGCGACTGGAACCCGTTTGTGACGTACTGCGTCAGCGCCGAAGGTGATCGCCACCGCGTTCGCGGACACGATCACGAGGATCGCGAACCAGTCGAGCACCGCCAACCGCTGATGCAGTACGACGAGCCCGACGAGCGCCGCGAGTACCGGGTTGACGCTCATGAACACCCCGAAGAACTGCGCCGAGACCCGCCGCAGCGTCAGTACGTCCACGAAGTAAGGGACTGCGGACGAGAGCACCCCGGCGGCCAGCGCGTACGTCGCGGCCGCGAGCGTCGCGGGGTGATGCATCAGTACGACGATGCCGACAGGTACGTAGGCCAAACCGGACAGGCCCGCCGCCGCGGCGGCACCTGTTGCGCCCGGCAACTCTCTTCCGACCTTGCGGTTCAGGAGGATGTAGAACGCCCAGCAGAGCGCCGCTAGCAGGCCCAACCCGACGCCCAGGTAGTCCGTTGTCGCTTGCGGGCGGGTGAGGAGGATGACTGCGGGGGCGGCGACGAGCGCGCAGACCAGGTCGAGAAGGCGCCGAGAGCCGAGCAATGCAACGGAGAGCGGGCCAAGGAACTCGAGTGTGACGGCCATGCCCAGGCCTACGCGGTCGATGGCTGTGTAGAGGGACAGGTTCATGACCGCGAAGACGGCGGCGAGCGCGATCACTGTGCGCCACTGGCGGGCGGTGATCGTGCGGAATCGCGGCCGGCCGACGGCGAGCAGCAGCAGCGCGGCGACCCACTGCCGGATCGCCACCACACCCGCCGGCCCGATCACCGGGAACGCCAGCGCCGCCACCGACGCACCGACCTGCGTCGACAGCCCGCTGCCGAGCATCATCGCCACACCGACCCACCGATCTCGCCTCACGCTCCCGAGGATCCGCTTCCGGAGGCCCGGCGCACAATGCGGCGTCCGGCGGATCTATACGCTGGAGTCATGGATATCCGGCAGCTGCGGTGCCTGGTGGAGATCGTGGACTCCGGCACCTTCACCGACGCCGCGATCGAGCTCGGGATCTCGCAGGCCGCGGTGTCGCGCAATCTGCTGGCGCTGGAACGCGAACTCGGGGTCCGCCTGCTGCATCGCACCAGCCGGTCGCTGACCCCGACCAGCGTCGGCGTTCGCGTCCTCGCCCGCGCGCGACACGTGCTGGCGGAGCTCGACGAGCTTGTCGCCGACGCGACCAGCGGGCACAGCCGGCTCCGCGTCGGGCATGCATGGTCGGCGTTCGGCAGCCACACGCGCGAGTTCCAGCGCCGCTGGGCGGCCGAGCATCCGGGCATCGAGCTGCAGCTGATCCGCACCAACACCCCGACCGGCGGCCTCGCCGAGGGCTTGTGCGACCTCGCGGTCGTCCGCAGCCACCTCGACCTCCGGCGCTTCGCGCACGTCCTGCTCACCCAGGAGCAGCGGTACTGCGCTCTGCCCGCCGACGACCCGCTCACCCGGAAACGGGCCGTCACGCTCGACCAGCTCCGGGACAGGACGCTCGTCATCGACCGGCGTACCGGAAGCACCACGGCCGATCTGTGGCCGGAGGACGCGCGGCCGGCGATCGAGTACACCCAGGACGTCGACGACTGGCTGGCCGCGGTGGCGTCGGGGCGGTGCGTCGGGATGACGCCCCAGGCCACGACGACGCAGTACCGGCGCGACGGCGTCACGTACCGGCCGGTGCGGGACGCGCCGCCGGTCGACGTACACCTGATCTGGCAGCGTGCGGACCCGCATCCGGCGACGCGGGCCGCCGTGGAGCTGCTCGGACGGCTCTACAGCAGCTCCACCAGCTGACGGCGGTCAGCGGGGCGCCAGAAGGCGTCGCGGACCTGCTCGATCCCGCCGACGCGCCAGCGCTCGAAGATCCGCAGGACGTCCGGGTCCTGGATCTGGGCGGTGAGCTCGCCGATGAAGTCGCCCCACAGGACCTTGAACGGCCGCCCGCACATCTGCTCCACGCCGAGCGTCACCGGTTCGGTGATCCCGAGCCGGTTGTGCAGCTCACCGACAGCGGCGTACACCGCCAGCAGCGCCTCCTCGCGCTCCTGCCACGTACCGGCGCGCAGCACCGCGCGCAGCAGCGGCTCCAGCGCCGGACCGCACGACAGCTGACGGAACGCCGTACCGAACCATTTGGAGTACGGCGCGTAGGTGCGCTCCAGCAGGAAGCACAGCTGCATCAGGTCGTGCACGAGCCGTGCCCCGATCAGCGACGAACCAAGCTCGTCGCCGACGTACCCGACGCGACCGACCAGGTTCATCTCCGGGTGCACGCGCCACCAGGCGACGAGCATCAGGTAACGCCAGAGTTCGTCCGGGTAGTACGCCAGCCGGTCACGGACCGCCTGCAGGCCGAGGTCGTCGTGGAAGACATCGCCCGCGGTGTGCTGGCGAAGGATCGACTCCGGAAAGGTCAACCAGTCCATCGGCCTCAGCTCGGCGTCGACGTCGAAGGACAGCTGCTTGCGGAAGTAGTCGCGGATCGTGTGCACCTCGACGAACGCGGCCCGTCCCTCGAACTCCGGCGGGACCTGCACCTCGAGATCACCGTCGGCGAACAGCAGCACGCGGGCTTCGCAGTTGTGGTCCGTCGACATCTCGTCGTCGAACCCGAGCACCTCCGAACCACGCCCCAGCAGCGCCGCACTGTGCGGCACCTCGACCTGCGGCCCCACGACGTCCCGGTAGAACCGCCTGCACATCTCCAGCCCCGAACCCATGCGACGAGGGTACTCAGTAGCCGAGGACCGCCCGGTACGCGTCGTTGGCGCGCTCGGCCGCGTCCTGCAGGGCCTTGGCGTCCGGGCCGGCGCCGAGGATCTCGCGGGAGCTGGACGGGACGACGTTGCGGACCGCCGTACCGAAGACCTTCGTCAGGCCCTCGGCGGTGCCGCCCTGGGCGCCGAGACCGGGGGCGAGCAGCGGGCCGCCGATGTCCAGGTTCTCCTCGGTCGAACTGATGGTCGCGCCAACGACCGCGCCGAACGAGCCGAGGCCGTCCGCGTCCGCGTTCAGCTCCCGCAGGCCGTCCAGTACGGCGCCTGCGACGGTAGAGCCGTCCGCCGTCCGGGCGGACTGGAACTGCGGGCCTTCCGGGTTCGACGTGAGCGCGAGCACGAACAGGCCGGCGCCCGCCTCCCGCGCCTCGTCGATCGCGGGCTGCAGCGAGCCGAACCCGAGGTACGGGCTGACCGTCAGCGCGTCACACGCCAGCGGGCCTTTCTCGGACAGGTACGCCGACGCGTAGCCGGCCATCGTCGTACCGATGTCGCCGCGCTTCGCGTCGATGATCACCAGCGCGCCGGCGTCACGGAGCCGGATCGTGGCCTGCTCGAGTACGGCGACCCCGGCCGAACCGAACCGCTCGAAGAACGCGGACTGCGGCTTGAACACCGCGACCCGGTCGGCGAGCGCGTCGACGACGCCGTACGTGAACGACGCCAGGCCCTCGGCGGTGTCCGGGAGGCCCCAGGCGTCCAGCAGGTGGGCGTGCGGGTCGACGCCGACACATAGCGGGCCGCGGGTGTCCATCGCCGCGCGCAGGCGCGCGCCGAAGGGTTTGTTGTTGCTCATGGCAAGCTCCTGTTGATCTGGCGGATCAGTCCTGGGCCGCGGTAAATCAGTCCTGTGTAGATTTGAACGAGGCTGGCGCCGGCATCGAACAACCTCAGCGCATCTGCCGGGTCGACGATCCCTCCCACACCGATGACAGGTAGTGCTCCCCCGGTCTCGTGGTGGATGTGAGCGATCACCTTTGCGGAGATCTCCGCCAAGGGTCTGCCCGAGAGGCCTCCGGTCTGCTTGGCCAGCGGGTGGGATTCGACGCCGGGGCGGCCGATCGTGGTGTTGGTGGCGATGATGCCGGCGACGCCGGTGGAGGTGCAGACCTGGAGGAGTTCGTCGATCGCCGTGGCGGTCAGGTCGGGGGCGATCTTCACCAGGATCGGCTTCGGGGCCAGGCCCGCGACGGTCAGGGCTTGTGCTTCGGCGTGGAGAGCGGTGAGGAGTTCCCTGAGGTGGCCGGCGTCCTGGAGTTCGCGGAGGCCGGGGGTGTTCGGGGAGCTGACGTTCACCGCGAAGTAGTCGCCGTACCGGTAGAGGCGACGGAGGGACGTCACGTAGTCCTCGACCGCCTGGTCCAGCGGGGTGACCTTGGACTTGCCGATCGAGATGCCGAGCGGGTAGCCGAGCTCGCCGTACGCCGCCAGCCGGTCGGCCAGGGCGGCGCTGCCGAGGTTGTTGAACCCCATCCGGTTGATGATCGCTTCCTGCTCGACCAGCCGGAACAACCGCGGCTTCTCGTTCCCCGGCTGTGGATGCGCGGTCACCGTCCCCACCTCCACGAACCCGAACCCGAGCGCCGGCCACGCCCGCAACGCCACCCCGTTCTTGTCCATCCCAGCGGCAAGCCCCACCGGCGACGGGAACCGCACCCCGAACACCGTGCGGGGTGCGGTCGAGCCGAGCAGGCGAGCGCCGGCGCGCGGGGCACCGGGGACGCGGCCGAGGAGGCGGAGGCCGGCGAGCGTCTGCTCGTGCGCGACCTCCGCATCTCCACGCCCCAACCGGTAAAGGACAGGCCGTACCACCCGCTCGTACAACGAACGGTCAGACACCGTGGATCCTCGGGATCCAGTCTTGGAGGGAGCGGACGGCGATGTCGCCGGCGCGTTGGGCTTCGATCCCTTGGACGGCGGCGGCCAGGCCCTGGACCGTGGTGATGCAGGGGATGTTGCGGGCGACCGCCGCGCTGCGGATCTCGTACCCGTCCAGCCGTGGCGAACCGCCCTGGGTGATGCCGATCGGGGTGTTGACGATCAGGTTGAGCTCGCCGTCCTGCACCATCTGGACGATCGTCGGCTCCCCGTTCGGCCCCGGACCCTGGCTGCTCTTCCGCACCGTGACCGCCTCGACCCCGTTGCGCCGCAGTACATCGGCCGTGCCCTCGGTCGCGTAGATCTGGAAGCCGAGATCCGCCAGCCGCTTGACCGGGAAGATCATGTGCCGCTTGTCCCGGTTCGCGACCGAGACGAACACCTTCCCGGCCGTCGGCAGCGGCTGCGACGCCCCCGCCTGCGACTTCGCGAACGCCGTACCGAACGTGTCGTCGATGCCCATCACCTCGCCGGTGGACTTCATCTCCGGCCCCAGCACCGTGTCCACCGACGCCCCGTCGATCGTCCGGAACCGGTTGAACGGCATCACGGCCTCCTTCACCGCGATCGGCGTCGACGCCGGCAGCGTGCCCCCGTCACCAACCGCCGGCAACAAACCCTCCGAGCGCAACGAAGCGATCGACGCGCCCAGCATCACCCGGGCAGCCGCCTTCGCGAGCGGCGTAGCGGTCGCCTTCGACACGAACGGTACCGTCCGCGACGCCCGCGGGTTCGCCTCCAGCACGTACAGCACGTCACCGGCCAGCGCGTACTGCACGTTCAGCAGCCCCCGTACGCCGACCCCCCGCGCGATCGCCTCCGTGGACCGCCGGATGTTCTCGATGTCGGCGTTCCCGAGCGTGATCGGCGGCAGCGCGCACGACGAGTCGCCCGAGTGCACGCCGGCCTCCTCGATGTGCTCCATCACGCCGCCGAGGAACAGCTCGTTCCCGTCGTACAGCCCGTCGACGTCGATCTCCACCGCGTCGTCCAGGAACCGGTCGACCAGCACCGGGTGCTCCCACGACCCGGAGCCGGCGCTCAGCCGGTCCAGCGCCGCGCTGAGCTCGGCGGAGCTGTACACGATCTCCATCCCGCGACCGCCGAGCACGTACGACGGCCGGACGAGCACCGGGAACCCGATCTCCTCCGCGACCTCGTGCGCCGCCTCGGCCGACATCGCCGTACCGTGCTTCGGCGCCGGCAGGTTCGCGTCCGCCAGCACCTTCCCGAAAGCACCGCGCTCTTCCGCGAGATGGATCGCCTGGGGCGACGTCCCGACGATCGGTACGCCGGCGTCCGCGAGCCGCTGCGCCAGTCCGAGCGGCGTCTGCCCGCCGAGCTGGACGATTACGCCCGCGACCGGTCCGGCCTGCATCTCGGCGTACACGATCTCGAGCACGTCCTCGCAGGTGAGCGGCTCGAAGTACAACCGGTCGGACGTGTCGTAGTCGGTCGACACCGTCTCCGGGTTGCAGTTCACCATGATCGTGCAGTACCCGGCGTCGCGCAGCGCCATCGATGCGTGCACACACGAGTAGTCGAACTCGATCCCCTGCCCGATCCGGTTCGGCCCGGAGCCGAGGATCAGTACGGCGGGGGTCTCGCGCGGTGCCACTTCTGTCTCCTCGTCGTACGACGAGTAGTGG
The DNA here is from genome assembly GCF_042730855.1 of Kribbella sp. NPDC059898. Classification (NCBI taxonomy): domain Bacteria; kingdom Bacillati; phylum Actinomycetota; class Actinomycetes; order Propionibacteriales; family Kribbellaceae; genus Kribbella; species Kribbella sp. NPDC059898. Next base: position 45,801 of record NZ_JBHWKR010000012.1, on the reverse strand, counting down.
TACGGCGTCTCCGCCTTGAACTCGGCCGCACACGTGTCGACCGTCTTGTACACCGGCCGGATCCCGAGCGCCTGGCGGACCCCGCGGACGACGTCCTCGGTCAGCCCGCGGATCTCGGCCAGCTGCAGGTCCGAGAACCCGTGCCGCTTCGCGAGCTTGATCACCTCGGGCGTCAGCCGCGGCGCGGCCGCGACCTGCAGCGCGGTCTCGTGGATCAGGTACAGCTGGTCCACGAACCACGGGTCGATCTTCGTGGTGTCGAAGATCTGCTCCGGGGTCGCCCCGGCCCGGATCGCGTCCATGATCGTCCGCAGCCGGCCGTCGTGCGGCGTCTTGATTGCCTCCAGCAACGGGCTGAGTTCGGCCGGCTGGCCGGCCCAGGAGAACCGGGCCTCCGGCTTCTCCAGCGAACGCAGGGCCTTCTGCAGCGCCTCGGTGTAGTTGCGGCCGATCGCCATCGCCTCGCCGACGCTCTTCATGTGCGTGGTCAGCGTCGCGTCCGCGGCCGGGAACTTCTCGAACGCGAACCGCGGCACCTTCACCACCACGTAGTCCAGCGTCGGCTCGAAGCTGGCCGGGGTCTGCTTGGTGATGTCGTTCGGGATCTCGTCCAGGGTGTAGCCGATGGCAACCTTCGCGGCGATCTTCGCGATCGGGAACCCGGTCGCCTTCGACGCCAGCGCCGAGGACCGCGACACCCGCGGGTTCATCTCGATCACGATCAGCCGGCCGTCGGCCGGGTTCACCGCGAACTGGATGTTGCAGCCGCCGGTGTCGACGCCGACCTCGCGGATGATGCCGATGGCCAGGTCCCGCATAACCTGGTACTCGCGGTCGGTCAGCGTCATCGCGGGCGCCACCGTGACCGAGTCGCCGGTGTGCACGCCCATCGGGTCGACGTTCTCGATCGAGCAGATGATCACGACGTTGTCGGCCTTGTCGCGCATCACCTCCAGCTCGTACTCCTTCCAGCCGAGGATCGACTCCTCGATCAGCACCTCGGTGGTCGGCGACGCGTGCAGCCCGGCGCCGGCGATCCGGCGCAGGTCGGCCTCGTCGTACGCCATCCCGCTGCCGACGCCGCCCATCGTGAACGACGGCCGGACGACCAGCGGGTACCCGAGCTGCTCGGCGGCGCCCATCACGTCGTCCAGCGTGTGACAGATCACCGAGCGCGCCACGGAGGCGCCGAGCTTCTCGACGATGTGCTTGAACGACTCCCGGTTCTCGCCGCGCTGGATCGCGTCCACCGACGCACCGATCAGCTCGACGCCGTACTTCTCCAGGACGCCGTTGTCGTGCAGCGCGATCGCCGCGTTCAGCGCGGTCTGCCCGCCGAGGGTGGCGAGCAGCGCGTTCGGGCGCTCCTTCTCGATCACCTTCTCGACGAACTCCGGCGTGATCGGCTCGACGTACGTCGCGTCCGCGAACTCCGGGTCGGTCATGATCGTGGCCGGGTTGGAGTTCACGAGCACCACGCGGAAACCCTCTTCGCGCAGTACCCGGCACGCCTGGGTCCCGGAGTAGTCGAACTCGCAGGCCTGGCCGATCACGATCGGCCCGGACCCGATGACGAGCACCGAATCGATGTCTGTACGACGTGGCATCAGGCCCGCCCCTCCATCAGCTCGACGAAGCGGTCGAACAGGTACGCCGAATCGTGCGGACCTGCTGCCGCTTCAGGGTGGTACTGGACCGAGAACGCAAGCACCCGGCCGTCGTGACCGGTCAGCTTGAGCCCCTCGACCACGTTGTCGTTGAGCGAGATGTGCGACACCTCAGCGGTTCCGTACGGTGTCTCGACCGTGCCGTCCAACGGCGCGTCGACGGCGAACCCGTGGTTCTGCGCGGTGATCTCGACCTTCCCGGTCGCGCGGTCCAGCACCGGCTGGTTGATACCGCGGTGCCCGTACTTCAGCTTGAACGTGCCCAGCCCGAGCGCCCGCCCGAACACCTGGTTGCCGAAGCAGATCCCGAAGTACGGCTTGCCGCGCTCCAGCAGCTCCTTGAGCAGCGTCGTCGGGTGCTCGGTGGTCTCCGGGTCGCCCGGTCCGTTGCTCATGAAGATGCCGTCCGGGTTCACCGCCAGCACCTCCTCGAGCGTCGCGGTCGCCGGGAGCACGTGCACCTCGATGCCGCGTTCGGCCATCCGCTTCGGCGTCATCGCCTTGATCCCGAGGTCGAGCGCGACCACGGTGAACCGGCGCTCACCATCGGCGGGCACGACGTACGGCTCGAACGTCGTCACCTCGGACGCGAGGTCGGCTCCGACCATCGGCGGCTGCTCGAGGACCTTCTTCAGCAGTTCGCCGGCGTCCAGGATCTCGGTGGAGATGCCGGCCCGCATCGCGCCGCGTTCGCGCAGGTGCCGGGTCAGCGCGCGGGTGTCGATCCCGGAGATCCCGACGATGTCCTGCGCCTTCAGCTGGTCGTCGAGGGACCGGGTGGCGCGCCAGTTCGACGGCACCCGGGCGGGGTCGCGGACGACGTACCCGGCGACCCAGATCTTCTGCGACTCGTCGTCCTCGTCGTTGATGCCGGTGTTGCCGATGTGCGGCGCCGTCTGGGTGACGATCTGCCGGTGGTACGACGGGTCGGTCAGTGTCTCCTGGTACCCGGTCATCCCGGTGGTGAACACCGCCTCGCCGAACGTTTCCCCGGTCGCCCCGTAGGACGTGCCGGCGAAGGACCGGCCGTCCTCGAGGACCAGCAGCGCCGGCTTCTGGGCGAGCTGACTCATTGTGCTCCGATCAGAGTCGAGATGGATTCGGTCAGGGCGGCGGTGTCGGCCTTGCGGCGGGGCCGGAACCCCGTGTCCAGCGAGCGGCCGTCGTGGGTCCAGGTGACCACCACCAGGCCGGACTTCTCCGCGGTCACCTTGCCGGCGATCCCGCGGTCGGTCCGGACGCCGGTGAGGTGGCCGACCGGGATGAACACGTCCGCCGCGCCCTGCCGGTGGAAGATCAGGCCGTCCGCGCTGACGGCCAGGTCCGCGATGCTGCGGACCCCGAGTTCGTGCACGGCGATCCGGTCCATCCAGTCGCCGGCGCTCGTCGTGGCCACGTACACGCCCTCGACGCCGCGCGTGTCGCTGTCAGGTGCCGAGGGCAACGGTGCCAGACCGGCCTGCCGGGCCTGGCGGTTCCGCCAGCCCCGGTACATCCCGAAGTACCCCGCCGCCAGCACCAGCAGCGTGCCGAGAATGCCCAGTGCGGCCTTCATCGGGTGAGCTCACCGTCCAGGACGGTCGGCACACCCCGCAGGAACGTCGCGACCACCTTGCCCGGCAGCGTCATCCCCTCGAACGGCGTGTTCCGCGACAGCGACACCGATTCCCCGGGTACGACGGTCCGCTCGACGCGCGGGTCGTACAGCACCACGTTCGCGGGCGCACCGACCTCGAGCGGCCGGCCGTGGTCCGCGATCTGCCCGATCGCGGCCGGCCGGTAGCTCATCCGGTCCGCGACCTCGGCCCAGGTAAGCAGCTCGGTGTCGACCATCGCGTGCTGTACGACGCTGAGCGCCGTCTCGAGTCCCGTCATACCGAACGCGGCCGCGCTCCACTCGCAGTCCTTGTCCTCGACCGGGTGCGGCGCGTGGTCGGTGGCGACGATGTCGATGGTGCCGTCGGCCAGGCCCTCGCGGACCGCCTCGACGTCCTCCTTGGTGCGCAGCGGCGGGTTCACCTTGTACACCGGGTTGTACGAGGCAGCCAGGTCCTCGGTGAGCAGCAGGTGGTGCGGCGTCACCTCGGCGGTCACCTCGAGCCCGCGGCGCTTGGCGGCGCGGACGATCTCCACCGAGCCCTTGGTGGACAGGTGACAGACGTGCAGCTTCGAGCCGACGTGCGCGTTCAGCAGGATGTCGCGGGCGATGATCGCCTCCTCGGCGACACTCGGCCAGCCGGTCAGGCCGAGGACGCCGGACAGCGCGCCCTCGTTCATCTGCGCGCCCTGGGTCAGCCGCGGCTCCTGCGCGTGCTGGGCGATCACACCGTCGAACGCCTTCACGTACTCGAGCGCGCGGCGCATCAGCGCGGCGTCCCAGACACAGTCGCCGTCGTCGGAGAACACCCGCACCCGCGCGGCCGAGTCCGCCATCGCGCCGAGCTCCGCGAGCTGCGTGCCCTTCCGGCCGACGGTGACCGCGCCGATCGGGTACACGTCGGCGTACCCGGCGTCCCGGCCGAGCCGCCAGACCTGCTCGACCACACCGGCGGTGTCGGCGACCGGGTCGGTGTTGGCCATCGCGAACACCGCGGTGAACCCGCCCTTCGCCGCGGCGCGGGTGCCGGTGAACACCGTCTCGGCGTCCTCCCGGCCCGGCTCGCGCAGGTGCGTGTGCAGGTCGACGAGTCCGGGCAGCGCGACCAGCCCGGCGGCATCGATCGTCTCGGCACCCTCGGGCTTGGACAGTCCGGTGCCGACAGCAACGATCTCGCCGTTGTCGATCAGCAGGTCCGCCACCTCACCGCCCAGTACGCGCGCGCCGGTGATCAGGTATGCGGTCATGCCTTCTGCTCCTCTTCGTTACTGCCCGACAACATCAGATAAAGGACGGCCATCCGGATGGCCACGCCGTTCGTGACCTGTTCGACGATCACCGAGCGGGTGGAGTCGGCGACCTCGGCGCTGATCTCCATGCCACGGTTCATCGGGCCGGGGTGCAGCACGATCGCGTCGTCCGGCAGTTGCGCCATCCGGTACCGGTCCAGGCCGTACCGGCGGCTGTACTCGCGGGCGCTCGGGAAGAACGCGTCGTTCATCCGCTCCCGCTGCACCCGCAGCATCATCACCGCGTCGCTCTTCGGCAGCACCGAGTCGAAGTCGTACGACGTGGCGCACGGCCAGTTGCTCATGTCGACCGGCAGCAGCGTCGGCGGGGAGACCACGGTGACCTCGGCGCCGAGCGTGGACAGCAGCAGGACGTTCGACCGGGCGACCCGGGAGTGCAGGACGTCGCCGACGATCGTGATCCGGCGGCCCTCCAGCGAGCCGAGGTGGCGGCGCATCGTGAACGCGTCCAGCAGCGCCTGCGTCGGGTGCTCGTGGGTGCCGTCGCCGGCGTTCACGACCGAGCCGGTCATCCAGCCGGACTTCGCCAGCAGGTGCGGCGCCCCGGACGAGCCGTGCCGGCAGACGACCGCGTCGGCGCCCATCGCCTGCAGCGTCAGCGCGGTGTCCTTGAGGCTCTCGCCCTTGCTCACGCTGGAGCCCTTGGCGGAGAAGTTGATGACGTCCGCGGACAGCCGCTTGGCGGCCGCCTCGAACGAGATCCGGGTCCGGGTGGAGTCCTCGAAGAACAGGTTCACCACGGTCCGGCCGCGCAGCGCCGGCAGCTTCTTGATCGGGCGGTCGGCCAGCGACCGCATCTCCTCGGCGGTGTCGAGGATCAGGTTCGCCTCGCCGCGGCTCAGGTCCGCGGCACTCAGCAGATGCTTCACTTCGCCCCCTTGTCGGCGATCAGTACGGCGTCTTCTCCGTCGAACTCCGTGAGGTGCACAGTGACGCGTTCCACAAGGGACGTCGGCAGGTTCTTGCCCACGTAGTCGGCGCGGATCGGCAGCTCCCGGTGGCCGCGGTCGACCAGGACGGCGAGCTGTACGGCGCGCGGGCGGCCGATGTCGCCGAGCGCGTCCAGCGCGGCCCGGATCGTCCGGCCGGAGAACAGCACGTCGTCGACCAGCACCACGACCTTGCCGTCGATCCCGTCCGCCGGGATGTCGGTGTGCTCGAGGCCGCGGGGAGGTTTCAGGCCGATGTCGTCGCGGTACATGGTCACATCGAGTGACCCTGTGGGCACGCTCTGCCCTTCTACCGCCTGGATCCGGGCGGAGACGCGCTCTGCCAGCGGTACGCCGCGGGTGGGGATGCCGAGCAGGACGACCGGGTCGGCGCCGCGGTTCCGCTCGAGGATCTCGTGGGCGATCCGGGTCAGTGCCCGGGAAATGTCGGAAGCGTCGAGGACCTCGCGGCTGCTGCGATTCGGCGGCTGCGTGATCTCGGGGTGCTCTGCGCTCTGGGCAGGGCTCATCGCTACCGTTCCTCCTTTCCTGCCTCTCTGGACAGGTCTTTAAAGGACGTTCGGACCGCTTGACATGGTAACCGAAGTGACACGCCGTCTTGACGCTGGCCTACGCTCCGGAATATTGTTACTCTGTGTAATCGAGGGGGGTTTCAAGACCCGGCCCGTTCCGGCAGGCCGGACCGAACGAAACTAGTTGGAGGGAAGAACCAGCGTGCCTAGCGAATACGCGAAGACACTGGGTGGCAAGCTACGCGCCATCCGCCAGCAGCAAGGACTGTCGCTGCATGGTGTGGAAGAGAAGTCCAAGGGTCGCTGGAAGGCGGTCGTCGTCGGCTCGTACGAGCGTGGCGATCGGGCCGTCACGGTCCAGAAGCTCGCGGAACTCGCCGATTTCTACGGCGTGCCGATCCGTGAGCTGCTCCCTGGAAACGCCAGCGCGGCCGCTGCGGCTGCCGCTCCGCCCCGGTTGATCCTCGACCTGGAGGCCCTGCAACACCTCGACGCGAGCGAGGCCGGTCCGCTGACGCGGTACGCGGCCACGATCCAGGCTCAGCGTGGGGACTACAACGGAAAGGTGCTGTCGATCCGTCAGGACGACATGCGCACGCTCGCGGTGATCTACGACGAGTCGCCGACGACGTTGACCGAGCGCTTCATCTCCTGGGGTGTCCTGAACCCCGAGGCGAAGGGTGACGTCGAGGAGTCGTCCGAGGCAGCCGGCGCCTGATCACCAGGTGAAGGCACTTGACGGTCGGGGCTTGTAGCAGCTGGCCCGCGGCCGCCCGCCTTCTCCACCTGCACCATCTCATCGCACTGCAGTACCCGCACAGAGCGGCCCGGGACCGTACCGAGACGGTCACCGGGCCAGGTAGCACCAGCAAGAAAGAGGGACTCGCCCCCTCGGGGTCTCAGAGACCCAGTGTCGGCTTCAGCTGCAGCAGTCTCGCCAGCAGCCCGTTCACGAACGCCGGGGACTCGTCGGTCGACAGGTCCCGCGCCAGCGCCACCGCCTCGCTCACCGCGACCACGTCCGGGACCTGGTCGTCGTACAGCAGCTCGTAGGCACCGATCCGGAGGATGTTCCGGTCGACGGCCGGCATCCGGTCCAGGGACCAGCCCACCGAATGCGTCTCGAGCAGTTCGTCGATCTGCTCGGCGTGCTTCGCCACACCCTCGACCAGCGCCACGGTGAACTCGTTCACCGGCGGGTCGTTGTCCGCCACCCGGTCGGCCAGGGTGCCGCCGACCGGCAGCCCCCTGACCTCGGACTCGAACAGCACGTCCAGCGCGCGCTTGCGGGCCTTGCTACGGGCAGACATGTTCGGTTGTCAGCTTTCGGTCGTCAGGAGTTGACGCGGCCGAGATAGTCCCCGGTCCGGGTGTCCACCTTGACCTTCTCGCCAGTGGTGAGGAAGAGCGGCACCTGGATGTCGTAGCCGGTCTCCAGGCGGGCCGGCTTGGTGCCGCCGCTGGACCGGTCGCCCTGCAGGCCGGGCTCGGTGTACTCGACGAGCAGCTCGACCGAGGCCGGCAGCTCGACGTACAGCGGGAGGTCGTCGTGCACGGCGACGATCGCGTCCTGGTTCTCCAGCAGGAAGTGCACGGCGTCGCCGACCACGTCCGGCTGCAGCTGGATCTGGTCGTACGTCGACTTGTCCATGAACACGTACGCGGACCCGTCGTTGTACAGGTACGTCATGTCACGCTTGTCGACCGTGGCCACGTCGACCTTCACGTCGGCGTTGAAGGTCTTGTCCACCACCTTGCCGGACAGCACGTTCTTCAGCTTCGTCCGGACGATGGCGCCGCCCTTGCCCGGCTTGTGATGCTGGAACCAGACGACGGACCACAGCTGCCCGTCCAGGTCGAGCACCATGCCGTTCTTGAGGTCGTTCGTCGTTGCCACGCGGGTATGCCCTTCGAATTCGATCAGCGGTCAGAGTGCGTCCGAGGTCCCAGCGCCGTAGCGAGCAGGTGCTCGGTGCGGTGCATCGGCGTGCGGGGGCGAAGGGTTCGATGCGGAGCATCGTGGCCTTTGCCCCCGTGCGGCGAGGTGCCGTGCCGAGTGCCGCGCAGCAGGCGGTGGGGCCTCGGACGCACTCTTACACCGGATTGTAGCGGTCACACCCGGTTTCCTCCGATTCGGCGGACCTCGGGTGGGCTTAGGCTGGCAGTCCAGACCGCGTGATGGGCAGGAGGCCGGGCGATGACGCAGTTCGTGATCTTCGTCGTGGTGATGATCGTGCTGAGCCTGATCACCAAGGCACGGCAGCAGTCCAACCGCGGCAACAACAACGCCAAGCAGGCCGCCCGCGTGCAGGCGCTGGTGCAGAAGATGCAGGCACAGCAAGGCGGCAACCAGCCGATCCAGTTCCAGGGGCAGTTCACCCAGGCCGCCGGCCAGGGCGGACCGCCGCCCGCGCCGCGAGCCGGGCAGCCGACGTTCCCGGCCCAGCCCGGGCTCCCGGTGCAGGCCGGGAGTCCGCAGGGCAGCCAGCAGGCCGCGGCCGTCCTCCAGCAGCTCCTACAGAGCGGCCGCCAGCCGGCCCGCCCCGGCGAGTGGGCTCCCCCGGGTCAACGGCCCGCGCAGCCGGTCGCGCCGTACCAGGCGCCCGGCCAGTTCCAGCCGGCCCAGTACCCGATGCAGTACAACCCCGGGCCCTACCAGCCGCCGTCGCACCGGCCGCCGCAGAACCACCTGCCCGCCACCAAGCAGGACGTGGACGCGAGAGTGCGCGAGCTGATGAACGCCGGCAACGAGGTCGGTGCCGTCCGGCTGCTCGGCGAGGAACGTGAGCTCGGCCTCCTCGAGGCCCAGCGGTACGCACGCTCCCTCGTCGCGCCGCAAACCTCGGCCACACAGGGGAAGGCGGACGAACCCGACGAGGACGACAGCCGGTACGTCGGCTCGGCGGCGTTCGCGGAGTCGATCTTCAACCTCGACGACCGCGACGAGAACGTCTGGGCGAGCGGCTGGGTGGACACGCCCGAGCCGGAGGACCGCTCCGACATCGACGAGCTCTGGCAGACCGTCAGCAACCCACCGCGGCCTACGCCTCCCACTGCACAGTGATGTAGCTGTGCCGTCGGGCGATGTGGAATCCCGGCGGTAAGGCGGCCCCTATGGCATGCACCTGGAACGTCGGATGCTGCCCCTGCCACAAGCGCAGCTGCTCAAGCACGCGGTCGATCAACACGTGAGCCTCTGGCCCGTGAGCACTGCAACCGAGCTCGACCTGCGACCTACGCCGCCCGGGCCGCCTCGACAAGTAGGCCAGGCTGTCCGCCGTCGCGACAGCCGCCACCCCTTCGCCATCCAGCACGCAGTACCCGGACAAGTTGCACGCCAGCCACAGGTACAGGTCCAGCAACGGCTCCTCACGATGCACCTGAAGCCCTGACCACTCCCGCTCCCGTCGCAGCTCCAGTACGTCGCCCTTCGGATGCGGCTCGTCCTCCTGGTCCTCGTCGTACGTCAGCCCGTCCTCGTACCGCTCGTAGTGCGCCCCCGCCCCCTGCATGCTGACGAACCCGCACATCGTCGTGGACCTGCTCTCCAGGTGCTCGTCCAGCAGGTCGAACGCCACCGACCGCGTCTGCCCGCGGACCCGCAGCGGTACGACGATGCGCCCGCCCGGCCGGAGCTGCCGCACCCACGCGGGCGCGACCTCCCACGCGGTCACAGTCACCACGATCCGGTCGTACGGCGCCCGCGCGGGATCCCCGAACTCGCCGTCGGCCTGGACGACGGCCACATCGCCGTACCCGGCCTGATCGAGGAACGCCCGCGCCCGCCGGGTCACGTCCGCGTCGATGTCGACCGTGGTCACCGCACCGTCCGGACCGGCCAGCTCCCGGAGCAGCGCGGCGTTGTAGCCTCCGGACCCGATCTCCAGCACCCGGTCCCCCGGCCGGATCGCGGCCTGCCGCAGCATCAACGCGATGATGCTCGGCTGCGACACCGAGCTGGTCAGCACCCCGGTCCGGTCCTGCTTCATCGGTACGACGTCGTCGGCGTACGCGACCTCCAACGGGACGTGCGGGACGAACAGGTGCCGCGGTACCGCCTGGAACGCCTCCGCGATCCGTGCGTCGTGGATCGTGCCAGCCGCGGTCAGGTGCCGGACGAGGGCCGTCCGCAACGAGTCCGCGCCGGCGCCGGTCATGATCAGTCCCGCTTGTCCCCGAGCGATTCCAGCAACGTCCGCAACAGCCCCGCCAGCTGGTCGCGCTCGGCCTTCGACAGGCCGGTGAGCAGTTGCGTCTCGGTGTCGACGTGGGTCGGCAGCACCTTGTCGATCAGCTCGAGCCCTTCCGGCGTCAGCGTCACCTGGACGCCGCGACGGTCGGTCTCGCTGGGCGCGCGGGTGACCAGGCCGCGGGCCTCCAGCCGGTCGAGCCGCTGGCTGATCGCGCCGGACGTGACCATCGACGAGTGCATCAGTCCGGCCGGGGTCAGGCTGTGCTCGGGGTTGCTGCGGCGCAGTGTCGCCAGTACGTCGAAGGACGCGCGGTCGAGGTCGTGCTTGGCGAAGTTCCGCCGGAGCTCGGCGTCGAACAGCGCACCGAGCCGGCTCATCCGGCCGATGATCCCCATCGGCGACGCGTCCAGGTCGGGTCGTCGCGCGCGCCACTGCTCGAGCACCAGGTCGACGTGATCTGCCATCCACTCAGCTTAGCGGTGAGAGATTTGAGTTTATCTTAGGGCTGAGATATTTTATCTTAGTGCTAAGCAATCGACGCACCCTCATCCTGCTGTTCACGGCGATCGCGCCGATGTTCTGGGGTACGACGTACCTGGTCACCACCGAGCTGCTCCCGCCGCACCGTCCGCTGCTGGCCGCGTTGTTGCGCGCATTGCCGGCCGGACTGTTGCTGGTCGCGATCACCCGCGTCCTGCCGCGCGGCAGCTGGTGGTGGCGCTCGCTGGTCCTCGGCACGCTCAACATCGGCGCCTTCAACGCACTGCTCTTCGTCGGCGCCTACCGGCTGCCTGGTGGCGTCGCTGCAACGGTCGGCGCCATCCAGCCGCTGCTTGTCGCACTGTTGTCCGCAGCACTGCTACGGCAACGCCTTTCTCTCCACACCGTGCTGACTGCGATCGCCGGCATCTTCGGCGTCGGCCTTCTGGTGCTGCGGGCGAGCGCACAGCTCGATGTGCTGGGCGTGCTGGCTGCCGTCGGCGGTGCGGTTGTGATGGCGTTCGGCGTCGTACTCAGCAAGCGTTGGACGTCGCCGGCTCCCCTACTGGCCACTACTGGCTGGCAGCTGGTCGCCGGTGGGCTCGTACTGCTGCCGATCACCTTCCTGGTCGAAGGATCGCTGCCTGACTTCACCCTGCGGAACGTTGCGGGCTACGCGTACCTCGCACTGTTCGGTTCGGCCGTCGCGTATGCCCTGTGGTTCCGGGGGCTCCGGGAACTCGCTCCTACCGAGGTCACGTTCCTGGGTCTGCTCAGCCCGGTCGTCGCGACCACGCTGGGCTGGCTGGTTCTCAACCAGCACCTGACTGCACTGCAGGCACTAGGCGGCCTCATCGTGCTGGCAGCGCTCATCGGCGCGCAGATCCGCCGTACGCCTGTCGCTACCGAGAAGACGCGAGTGCTTGTCGGATGAAGATCGGGTATTAGATCAAGCCCTGGCGCAGGGCATAGGCAACCGCGTGCGAGCGGTTCCGGAGTTGCAGGCGGCTGGTCACGGCGTGCAGGACGTTCTTGACCGTGCGCTCCGAGTAGGACAGCTCGCGGGCGATCTCCTGCGTATCCTTGCCGTCAGCAACAAGTCGCAGTACCTGCGTCTCGCGGTCGGAGAGGCCCGCGTTCGGCAGTCTGCTGACGGGCGGAGTTTGCCCGAGGAGGCGGCTCAACAGGTGCGTCGGCAGGCCCCCGTCACCCGCGGCGGCCGCCTGCACCAGGTGCACGATCCGGTCCGCGGTGGCTTCGGTACGACGCAGTACGCCGGACACGCCCAGCTGCATCGCCGTCATCAGCGCGTCGTCGTCGATCGAGCTGCCGATCACGACGATCCGGCGGCACCCGCGCTCCGTCGCGCCCCGCAGTACCTGCACCGCGACGCCGTCGAGGGCGTCGACGGCCACCACTGCGACCACGTCCGGACCAGGCTCGTCGGTCAACGAGAGCTCCGGGCTGCGCTCCAGCGCATGCACCAGCCCGAACTGCGACAACGGGTCAAGCGTCCGCACCCAGACCGGAATCGTCATCCTCGTCCCCCATCGCGCCGCAGAGTGATACCCACACTCAGCCTGATGCCCGATGAGGCACGTTGGTTACGAATCCAGCGAGGTCAGTGCGCGGAGTGCGAGCCGGTACGAGTCCAGGCCGAAGCCCGCGATGGTCCCGGTCGCCACCCCGGCGACGACGCTGGTGTGCCGGAAGTCCTCGCGGGTGGCCGGATTCGTCAGGTGGATCTCGATCAGCGGCGCGGTCCGCTGCGCGATCGCGTCCCGCAGCGCGTACGAGTAGTGCGTGAAGGCGGCCGGGTTCAGTACGACGGGAGTCCGGTCGTCGGCCGCCTCGTGCAGCCAGCCGACCAGCTCCGCCTCGTCGTCGGTCTGCCGGACGTCGACCTCGAAGCCCAGCTCCGCCCCGGTCTTCGCGCAGACGTCGGTCAGCTCGGCGAACGTCGTCGTCCCGTACTTCTCCGGCTCCCGCGACCCCAGCCGCCCGAGGTTCGGCCCGTTCAGTACCAGCACTCGCTTGCTCACGCCATCACCCTAGGGCATACCCTAGTCGCTCGAACGCCTGCTCGGCCTCGGCGACCGCGGTCGGGTAGCGGGCGTCGGCGGACTGGCCCCGCGAGATCGCCGACCAGTTCCGGTACGCGAGGATGCGACGGGTCGAGAGCAGCTGCGCGGCCAGCAGCTCGGCGTCCAGGTCACCGCCCAGCGCCTCGGCGAGGGCGCGCTCGTCGTCGTCCATGAACTCGCGCAGCCGGGTCGCGAGGGCCGGCGTACCGAAGACGAGGTTGTAGTAGGCAACGACCTGGGGAAGGTCGTTCAGCCCGGTGGTCGGCTCGCGGTTGGCGAGGCCGGTCAGGAAGTACGCCCGGAGCGCCGCGGCCGGCGGCTCCGCCGACGCCTCGACCACCCGGGCCGCCTCCCGCCGGTGGTCCTCGATCCGGTGCATGACCAGGTCTTCCTTGCTCGGGAAGTACTTGAACAGCGTGGGCTTCGAGACCTCGACGACGGCCGCGATGTCGGCCACCGGCACCGAGTAGAAACCGTGCTTGACGAACAGCGCGATCGCCGCCTCCGACAGGGCGTCGTGCGTCTGCTGCTTCTTGCGCTCGCGAAGTCCGGCCATGGCGCTATGTTAACCTAGGCAAAAGATTAACTCAGTTAAGGTTTTGAGGAGTCCCGATGCGAGACCTCGAGGAGGAGCGTGCGTACGCCGGCCACTGCCGGGCGGCGCTGCGTCGGATGGTCGCGGGCGCCCGCGAGAACGTCGCCGTCGGCGAGCACACCTGGGGCGACCGGTACACGGCCGAGCGGCTCGGGTACTACCTGAAGACGCTGGCCCGGGACATGGGCGAGGAGGGTGACAACCCGCCGTTCTTCGGCGTGATCTGCTACGGACCCGACGCCGGCGAGCACACCAGGCAGACCTACTACCTCGGCCGCAGGCACATCTCGGACGCGATCGGCCGCCCGCCGATGGTGATCGACTGGCGCGCGCCGGTGTCGGCCGCGTTCTACCAGGCGTCCGCCGTCGAGCCGCGCGGGATCGCCACCCGGCGCCGCTTCGGCTGGTCGGCGAACACGCTGACCAGCTTCGAGGACGAGCACCTGCGGAGCGGCGCCCCGCCCGGCGCGAGGTCCGGCGCGAGGCCCGGCGCGAGGCCCGGCGCGAGCGACCTGGTCCGGCGCGAGATCGAGCGCGCCCGGGTCGGCCCGATGCGGGACATCGTGGCGACCATCCAGCCCGAGCAGGACACGCTGGTCCGGACCGACCTCGACGTGTCGGTCTGCATCCAGGGCGCACCGGGCACCGGCAAGACAGCGGTCGGCCTGCACCGCGCGGCGTACCTGCTGTACGCGCACCGCTCCCGGCTCCAACGGAACGGCGTCCTGGTCCTCGGTCCGAACCAGGCGTTCCTGCACTACATCTCCGCGGTGCTACCGACGCTCGGCGAGGTCGACGTCGAGCAGACCACGATCGAGCGCCTGCTGGACCGCGAGGTCCGGGCGACCGACGAGCCGGCCGCGGCGGCGATCAAACACGACCTCCGGATGGCCGCCGTACTGCGGGACGTCGTGTACCGGCGGATCGGGCGGCCGGAGCAGGCCGTCGTGGTGGCCGACGAGTCGTACAAGTGGCGGGTGAACCAGCACGAGTTCGCGGAGATGGTCGCGGAGACGCGGGCCGACACGACGACGTACCTCACCGGCCGGGAGCGGGTGATCGCGCGGATCGTCGCCGCGCTGCAACGCCAGGCCGAGGCCCGCGGGCAGAACTGCAACAGCGTCTGGCTGCGGCGGATGGCCCGCGCTGTCACGCCGTACGTCGAGACCGTGTGGCCGCTGCTCAAGGCCGACGAGGTGCTCGCTTCCCTGCTGAGCGATCCTCGCGCGGCGGCAGCGCTGACGCCTCAGGAGCAAGAGGCGATCGCGTGGCCGCGGCCACGGAAGGTGAAGACGGCGCGGTGGACGGCGGCGGACGCGGTGCTGCTCGACGAGCTCGGTGCGCTGCTCGAACGCGGACCGACGTACGGGCATGTGATCGTCGACGAGGCGCAGGACCTCTCCCCCATGCAATGCCGGGCGATCGCACGGCGCAGCGACCACAACTCGATCACGGTGCTCGGCGATCTCGCCCAAGGTACGACCCCGTGGGCCGCCGCCGACTGGCGCTCACAGCTCACCCACCTCGGCAAGCCGACCGCCGAGATCGTTGCCCTGAGCACCGGGTACCGCGTCCCGGCCACCGTGGTCGAGCTGGCCAACCGACTACTTGGGGCCCTTGCCGTCGACGTGCCGCCGACGCACTCGTTCCGCTCGGACGGCGAGCTGACGATCACCCAGGTCGACGACCTCGCCGCCGGCTGCGTCGGCGCCGTACGACGGGCCCTCGTACCTGAAGGCTCGATCGGCGTGATCGCCGCCGACCACCAACTTCCTGCCCTCACCGACGCGCTCAAGGCAGCCGGGATTGAGGTGTCAGCCGCGGACGGCGACGGCCGGGTAGCAGCGGTGCCGGCGACGCTGGCGAAGGGCCTGGAGTACGACCACGTGATCGCGATCGAACCAGCCGAGATCATCGCCGCCGAACCCCGCGGCCTCCACCGGCTCTACGTCGTACTGACCCGCGCAGTGTCCCGCCTCGACATCCTCCACCACGACCCCGTACCACCGGAACTCAGCTGACCGCAGCTCGACCTCGCGGCGAACGCGGACGAGCAGCCGGAAATTGCTTAGATCGAACATTTGTTCTAATATAGGCACATGACCACAGAGTTGATCGGCGCGTGCGCCGCCCCGCGGAAGACTGCCTCGCCGCAGCCTTCCGCGGGCGGGCAAGGTGCTCTGGTGTCCGCAGCTCTGCTGTCCGCGGATCTGCTTGCAGACCTGTTGCCGCCTGATGACGCGTACGACACCGATTTCCTGGACGGTCTGCATGACATGGACGGTTCGTGTGTGCCGCGATATGTGGACGAGGAAGACGTTCTGTACGGCGACCTGCCGGCACTGTCACGTGTCGACGCCCGCGATTGGGAGGAGTGGGCCGGGGTCGAGCAGGACGAGGCCGAGCGGGTCATGCTGGAGCTGAAGGCACCGGCGTGGGTGTTCCTGCCGCCGGGAGCCGAATTGGCCGCGGAACTGGAGAGGCTGCGTCCGCAGTGCGAGTCGCCGGTCGCGTTGATCGAACTGATGAAAGCCGCGACCCGGATGGAAGCCTGGGCCGCCTCGGTCAGGACCACTGCGACAGCCTCGTTCGTCCGGCAACGCAAAGCCCAACTCGCCGAGGTTCCGCGCCCTGGCCAGGTCGACTCCTCGGGCCGCCCGATCGACCCCGAACGGTCCTGGGCCGCCGAGATCGGCGCCGCTCAGCACCTGTCCACGGCCACCGCCGCCCGGCACATCGACACCGCACTGCACCTGACCGGCACCCTGACCGCCACGCACCGCGCGCTGCGCTGCGGCGCCGTCTCGTTCTCCAAGGCACTGGCCATCTCCGAGGCCACCCGTGCGCTACCTGACGCCGCTGCCAAGGAAGTGGAAGCCCACGTGCTGAAGCGAGCCGCGGGACAGACCCACCGGAACCTCAACGAGTCCCTGCGCCGCCAGGTCGCCAAACACACCACCCGCGAAGACACCGACCGCCACCGTGACGCCGTCCGGGACCGCACCTGCAAGATCGTCCCGCTCCCGGACGGCATGGCCGGCCTGTGGGTCGTCCACACCGCCGACAAGATCCAGAGGATGTGGATCGTCATCCAAGCGATGGCCGACCTCGCCAAACGCGGCGCCCCCACCACAGCCAACGTCACAGTTGCGGCAGACACCCCCGCCACCACAGATACCACAGATACCACCCCGAACAGTGCGGCGGCGAGCGCGCCGGACAGCGGATCAGGCAGCGCGCCGGACGGCGCGTCAGGTCTGTGTGGCGGCGTACCCGCTCAGCGTCCCAGCACCAGCGGTTCTACTACGCCCACCCGAGCCACCGGTTCACCCGCTGCGGCCACTGCTGGAACTGAGGCAGGAACTGGAACCGACCCCACCATCGAAGCCCCACGACGACAACCTCCCGAACCCACCGATCCCGCCGGCCCCACCGATCCCGCCGATCCGGCCGGACCCACCGATCCGGCCGGACCCACCGATCCCGCCGATCCCGCCGATCCCGCCGGACCCACCGGACCCGCCGGACCCACCGATCCCGCCGGACCCACCGGTCCGGCCGATCCCGCCGGTCCGGCCGATCCTCCCCGTTCCGCGCGGGACGAACGGCTCGCGCCGCAACGGCGCGCCGACGTCGTCGCCGGCCTGTTCGACCACATGCTCCACAACGGCCTGGACTGGCTCGGCCGCCGGCTGCCCGACCAGCACCGCAGACGGCCCCACATCGAGATCACCGTCCCGATCACCACCTTGCTCGGGGCGGACGATGACCCCTGCGAACTTGCCGGCTACGGGCCCATTCCCGCCGAGATCGCCCGCCGCATCGCCACTGGCGGCACTTGGAGACGCTTGCTGACCGACCCCACCAACGGCACTGTGCTCGAGGCGTCCACCACCCGCCACGACCCCGGTGCGGTCGTCACCGAAACCCTGCTCGCCCGGCATCCCGTCTGCGTCTGGCCCGGCTGCAACCGGGCGTCGCGAGCGTGTGACCGCGACCACGGCACCCCGTTCGCTCGCACCGGGACGACCAGCCTGACCGGACTCGCACCGTACTGCGAGTATCACCACGTCATCAAAGACACCAGAGCATGGGGCTGGTCCACCACCAACCACTCCGACGGCTCAGTCACGCTCACCGCACCCACCGGCCATAGGTACACCACCGTCCCACCAGCTCGCGGACCTATCGCCAAACAAGCACCCCCACCAGCCGGGACGGCACAC
Organism: Kribbella sp. NPDC059898; assembly: GCF_042730855.1. Taxonomy (NCBI): domain Bacteria; kingdom Bacillati; phylum Actinomycetota; class Actinomycetes; order Propionibacteriales; family Kribbellaceae; genus Kribbella; species Kribbella sp. NPDC059898. Next base: position 28,187 of record NZ_JBHWKR010000012.1, on the reverse strand, counting down.
GGCCCGCCGCCCTTCTGAGATGAACTGACACGAACACCCAGTGACACCCGTGGTGAGGCACGGGTTGTAGCCACCGGGCAGACGCCCTGCAGACCCGTGCACCACCCATCTGCGGTGCCGACGGACGCTGCTGTGCATTCAGTTGCCCCGGCGGACCACGGTGCGTGTCTAGGGACCAGGGTGCGTGCCTAGGGACCACCGTGCGTGCCTTGGGACCACCGTGCGTGCCTAGGGACCACCGTGCGCGCCTAGGGACCACCGTGCGTGCCTAGGGACCACGGTGCTTGTCTAGGGACCACCGTGCGTGCCTAGGCGGACCAGGGTGCGCCGGGGCCGCCCATGCGGTGGGCGTAGGGGGTGCCGGGGGTTAGGGCGCCGCGGTGGATCGGGGTGTCGGTGAAGGCGGAGGCGTAGATGGCGGCGGCCAGTTCAAGGGTGTTGCGGGCCTCGGTCAGTGAGACCGGGAGCGGGTTGCCTGCGGACTTGGCGTCGAGGATCGCTGTCAGCTGGGCGGTGTGGCCGCTGGCGACGTCGGGGAGGTCGGTGGACCAGGCGGCGGTGACCTCGTCGTGGCCGGGGGCGGGAGTGATCGTCCAGTCGGCGTTCTGGTAGCCGTACAGGTGCTCCAGCTCGAGCGTCGCGTTCTCGCAGTCGAAGCGGAGTTGGGAGGTCTGCCGGGCGGAGACGAGCGAGTTGACGATCGAGGCGACCGCTCCGTTCTCGAACGTCACCAGCGCCATCGACACATCCTCGGTCTGGGTCGGACGGGCCTGCCGCGCCGCCAGCGCGGTCACCTTCTGCCACGGGCCGAGGATCGACAGCAGCAGGTCGTACTGGTGGATGCCGTGCCCCATCGTCGGCCCGCCGCCCTCGACGTCGAACGTGCCTCGCCACGGCGCCGCGAAGTACTCGTCGTCGCGGTACCAAACGGTGTTGCACAGGGCAACCAACGGTCGGCCGAGTACGCCGTCCGCGAGCAGCTCACGCAGCCGGACCGCGCCGGAGCCGAAGCGGTGCTGGAACACGCAGGCGATCTGCGCCGCGGACTTCTCCTCGGCCGCGATCAGCGCGTCGAACTCGTCCAGCGACAGCGTCGGCGGCTTCTCCAGGTACACGTCCACATCCGCCGCGAGGCACTCCGTCGCGAGCGGCACGTGCGTGCTGGGCGGCGTACACAGGTGAACCAGGTCGACCTGTCCGGTGGCCAGCAGCTCCGTGAGGGTCGAGTACGTCGCCGGGATGTTCCACTGCGCGGCGAACTCCTTCGCCCGGTCCAGATCGACGTCGACGGCCGCGACCAGCTCGGCCCGGTCCGCCAGCGCGGCCACGGCACCGGCATGCGCACCGGCGATCCCACCCGTGCCGACGATCGCGACCTTGCACTTCTCACTCATACGGGAAAGCCCTTTCCGAGGCGTCCCCAGCACCCTAACCGATCTCGCCGTACGCCGCGACAACAGGCTCAGGCCCGGCTACCCGAGCGACTTCGGTCTTGTCACCGGCACGACGGTGAGCAGATCGTCGAGGCCCTTGAAATCGTCCGGATTCGTCGTGAAGAGAGGGATGTCCTCGGCGATGGCGATCGAGGCGATCATCAGGTCTGCGACACGGCGCCGGGGCTTGCGCCCTACGCTGACGACAGCGGCACAAACCCGGCCGTAAACACGAGCATCCTCTGCGTCGAAGGGGATCGGGTCGAACTCGTTCTCGGCACGTTGCACAACGTCCATCCGCCGGGCACGCTCTGCGTGTTCGTCGTAGTCGTCCCGCTCGTGATTGCCGCGGACCTCGTGAGGGCCGGCCGAGAGCTCGGCGAGCGTGATGGCGCTGATGGCCATCTCCGACGGAAGCTCGGAGGGATCGATCCACTTACGCACCGTGCGGATCATCCAGGAACTGGGCGAAGGTGGCGTCCTGGTCTTCGCGGAAAGCTTCGACTGAGTAACCAAGGCTCGTCCGGGACATGGCTGCGAACTCGGCGCGCGGGACGAAGCGTCGCGACCGAGGCGAAGGGATCAGCGCGCCAATCCGGTGACCGTCACGCGTCATGGTGAAGGAGTGTCCGCGCTGGAGCGCGTCCATGATCTCTTCGGACTTCGTGCGCAGATCATGCTCTGTGACCTCATTCAGTCCGGCCACAGCACTCCAATCATTTCATCCGCACAGCAACCCCAGGAAGCGTTCTAACCGATCTCGCCGTACGCCGCGAGCAGGAGGCTGGGGTCGGGGGCCTCGAGGATGGTGGGTTTGGCGAGGGCGTCGAGGATGACGAAGCGGAGGCGGTCGGCGCGGGTCTTCTTGTCGAGTTTCATCGCGTCCTGGAGGTGCGGCCAGGCGTCGGGGCGGTAGCTGATCGGGAGGCCGAGGGACTCGAGTACGGCGCGGTGGCGGTCGGCGGTGGTGTCGTCGAGGCGGCCGGCGGCGCGGGCGAGTTCGGCGACGAAGACCATGCCGATGCTGATCGCGGCGCCGTGCCGCCACTTGTACCGTTCGACGCGCTCGATCGCGTGGCCGAGGGTGTGGCCGTAGTTGAGGGCCTCGCGGCCGATCGGGCCGCCCGCGGTGGTGGTCCGCTCGCGCAGGTCGGCGCCGACGGTGTCGGCCTTCACCTGGATCGAGCGGGCGATCAGCTCCGCGGTCGCGTCGTACGACGGGCTGGTGACCGCGGCCGGGTCCTTCTCGACGAGGTCGAGGATCACCGGGTCGGCGATGAAGCCGCACTTCACGACCTCGGCGAGGCCGCTGACGTAGTCGTTCTTCGGCAGGCTCTCGAGCGCGGCCAGGTCGCACAGTACGCCGGCCGGCTCCCAGAACGCGCCGACCAGGTTCTTGCCCTGGGCGGTGTTGATGCCTGTCTTCCCGCCGACCGCGGCGTCGACCATGCCGAGCAGGGTGGTCGGGATGTGTACGACCTTCACGCCGCGCAGCCAGGTCGCCGCGACGAACCCGGCCAGGTCGGTGGTCGTCCCGCCGCCGACGCTGACGATCGCGTCCGACCGCGTGAACCCGGCCTGCCCGAGGACGGACCAGCAGTACGCCAGCACCTCCGCGGTCTTGGCCTCTTCCGCGTCCGGGATCTCGATCGCGTGCGCGGTGAACCCGGACCCGGTCAGGTCGTCCCGGATCGCGTCCCCGGTCTCGCGCAGCGCCCGCGGGTGGATGACGGCGACCCGCTGCACACCTTCACCCAGCAGCCCCGGCAGTTCCCCGAGCAGGTTGTTGCCGATCACAACGTCGTACGGCGCGGCGGCCGCAACCCGGATCCTCATCCGAGGTGCTCCTGGATCTCGTTGGTGATTTCGTCTGGGGTTTTGTTGTCGGTGAGGACGGTGAGTTTCGCGACCTCGGCGTACAGGGGGCGACGGGCCTCCATCAGGTTCCGGAGTTGGGTGCGGACGTTGCCGAGGAGGAGCGGGCGGGCGACGCTGAGGCCGACGCGCTTGGTGGCCTCGGCCAGGCCGACGTCCAGGAAGACCACGGTGTGGCCGGCCAGGTCGGCGCGGGTTTCGGGGTTCAGGATCGCGCCGCCGCCGAGGGACAGTACCTCCCCCGCGTCCTGGAGCGCGGCCACGATCGCGGCCCGTTCGAGCGAGCGGAAGTGCGGTTCGCCCTCGTCGACGAAGATGTCCGAGATCGGCTTTCCGGCCGTCGCCTCGATGTCGGCGTCGGTGTCGCGGTGCGGAACTCCGAGCCGCTTCGACAGCAGCGCGGCGATCGTCGACTTCCCGGATCCGGGCGGGCCGACCAGGACGACGACGGGGCTCACTCCCACTCCCGCGGCGCGATGGTCTTCGGCAGATTCGCCAGGTACGACTCGTGGTTGCGCGCCGTCTCCCCGACCGAGTCGCCGCCGAACTTCTCCAGCGACACCTCCGCCAGCACCAGCGCGACCATCGCCTCGGCGACGATCCCGGCCGCCGGTACGGCGCAGACGTCCGAGCGCTGGTGGTGCGCGGACGCGGCCTCGCCGGTCGCGGTGTCGATCGTGCGGAGCGCCCGCGGCACGGTCGCGATCGGCTTCATCGCGGCCCGCACCCGGAGCGTCTCGCCGGTGCTCATGCCGCCCTCGGTACCGCCCGAGCGGCCGCTGGTACGGCGTACCGCGCCGTCCTCGGCGACGATCTCGTCGTGCGCCTGCGACCCCGGCGTCCGGGCCAGCTCGAAGCCGTCGCCGAGCTCGACGCCCTTGATCGCCTGGATGCCCATCAGCGCACCGGCCAGCTTGGAGTCCAGCCGGCGGTCCCAGTGCACGTAGCTGCCGAGGCCCGGCGGCAGACCGTCGACGACCACCTCGACCACGCCGCCGAGGGTGTCGCCGGCCTTCTGCGCGGCGTCGATCTCGGCGACCATCTGCTTGCTCGCGTCCGGGTCCAGGCAGCGCACCGGGTCCGCATCCAGCCGGGCGACGTCGCCGTACGCCGGGATCACGCCGTACGGCGCCTTGACCGTGCCGAGCTCGACGACGTGGCTGACGATCGTCACGCCGTACGCCTGCCGGAGGAACCGGGCGGCGACCTCGCCGAGCGCGACCCGGGCCGCGGTCTCCCGGGCGCTGGCCCGCTCGAGCACCGGGCGGGCCTCGTCGAACCCGTACTTCTGCATGCCGGCCAGGTCGGCGTGACCGGGCCGCGGGCGGGTCAGCGGGGCGTTCCGCGCCAGTCCGGCCAGCGTCTCGCTGTCCACCGGATCGGCGCTCATCACCTGCTCCCACTTGGGCCACTCGGTGTTGCCGACCTGGATCGCGACCGGGCTGCCGAGGGTCAGCCCGTGCCGGAACCCGCCGAGGAACGTCACCTCGTCCCGCTCGAACTTCATCCGGGCGCCGCGGCCGTAACCGAGCCGACGACGAGCCAGGGCGTCGGCCACGTCGTCCGTGGTGACCTCAACGCCTGCGGGAAGACCTTCGAGTACGGCGACGAGCGCTTGTCCGTGCGACTCGCCGGCGGTGAGCCAGCGCAGCATGCCCCGATTCTTTCACGCCGTACCCGACTGCCGGACAGCGGTCTCAGCGACAGGCGTTGCTGTCCTCGGTCGAGCCGGTCCGCACCGCGAGAACGGCGTTGAAGGTCTTGACGATCGGTGACGCCTTGCACGAGGTGCTGGCGCTGGCTGCCTGACCACCGGCGATCGCAGCGCCGGTGAGAGCTGTCGTGGCGAGCGCCGCCACGGCCAGGCGCCCGGCGGTACGACGGATTGCGGGGGTCATTGTCTGCTCCTTCTGAACCATCGGTTGCTTGTAACAACGACACTAGAAGGAACAGGCTCCGCACGAACTGGCCTCAGATCCCGTCTTGGGGGTAGCGCTGGCACCACCATCGATAGGGTCCTGGCATGACGCGGCAGGGAGAAGAGGCGTGGCGGGCGCGGGTGCGTGGGTGCTTGCTGGGTGGGGCGATCGGGGACGCGCTCGGCGGGCCGGTGGAGTTCCAGGACGGGCGGACGATCGTGGCGAAGTACCCGGACGGGGTGCGGAGCTACGTGGACGGCGGTCCGGGCTGGCCGCCGGGGACGATCACCGACGACACACAGATGACGCTGTTCACGGTCGAGGGGCTGATCCGCGCGGGCGTGCGGACCGACCGCGGGCTCGGCTTCACCGTTGGCGTCGTCCATGGCGCGTACGACCGCTGGCTCGACACCCAGACGCTGCCCGGGCCGAGCGGTGAGCGGAACGGCTGGCTACAGGGCGAGCAGTGGCTGTACGCGCGCCGGGCGCCCGGCAATACCTGCCTGACCGCGCTGACCGAGGCGCGCAAGGGCGGTCCGCGGATCCCGCAGTACGGCGGCCAGGCCGTCAACGACTCGAAGGGGTGCGGCGGCGTGATGCGGGTCGCGCCGTTCGGGCTGCTGCCGGCGGTGTTCCCGAAGGAGTGGGTGTTCGACAAGGCCGCGGAGGCTGCCGGGTACACGCACGGTCACCCGACCGGCAAGCTCGCCTCGGGAACGCTGGCCGCGATCGTCCGCGAGCTCTGCGACGGCGCCACGCTCGACGACGCGATCACCAACGCGACCGGCCTGCTGGTGGAGCACGAGGGCCACGAGGAGACCAGTACGGCGCTGAAGCTCGCCCGGCACCTGGCCGCGACCGCACCGGCCGGGCCGGTCACCGTCGAGCGTCTCGGCGGCGGGTGGATCGCCGAGGAGGCGCTCGCGATCGCCGTGTACGCCGCCCTCGCGTACCCGGAGCCGGACCAGTTCCTGGACGCACTCGCCCTGGCCGTCACGCACTCCGGCGACAGCGACTCCACCGGGGCGATCTGCGGGAACATCCTCGGCGCCCTGCACGGTGAGACGGCCCTCCCCGCAGAGCTCGTCTTCACCGTCGAGGGCCGACCGGCGATCCTCCAACTCGCCGACGACTTCGCGCTGGAGTTCACCCAGCAGCAACGCCTGCACGGCGACTACGGGCCGTTCACGGCCTGGACCACCCGTTATCCAGGGGGCTGAATCGACAGCTTGTGCTGGAACACGTTCCGCGGGTCCCACTTCGCCTTGAGCTGCTGCAGCCGCGGGTAGTTGCCGAGGTAGTACAGGTCGTGCCACGGTACGCCGGACTTGTTGTACGCCGGATCCGCCAGGTCGGCGTCCGGGTAGTTGATGTACGACCCGGCGTTGGTCGCGTTCGGCACCGGGGCACCGCCCGTGTCGCGGTAGATGTCGGCGTACACCTTGCGGGCCCAGCCGATGTGCGTCTCGTCCTGCTTCGGCTCCTCCCACGCCGCGGCGAGCACCATCTTCGCGACCACGTCCCGCTGCGCGGAGGCCGTGGCGTTCGACGGCACGGTGTTCACCTTGCCGCCGTACGGGACAAGCAGGATCGACGAGGCCGGGCCGTTGTACGACGTGTCGGTGAGCCCGCGGTACATCGCGTCGATCTGCGCGTCGGTGTAGCCCTTCTTCAGGTACCCGGCCTTGTACTTGCTCCGGGTCGGCGATGCGGTCTCGCCGATCGACCGATCCATCGTGAGGTGCAGGAACGGCCCGGCTGCGGGGATCTCCTGCGGCTGCACCGCCACGCCGGCCCCGATCGCGGCGTTGAAGTCCGCGAGCAGCTTCGCGGCGTTCGGCACGCTGGAGTCGAGCTGGGTGGAGAGCAGGAACTGCGACGCCCGGTAGTGCGTGAGGATGAACGGCGCGTACAGCGTGGCGTACGGCGAGTCCGGCGTGTTGTGCTGCTCGAAGAAGCCGAACCAGTTCCGGACCAGGCGGTGGAAGTCGGCCTGGGTGGTCTTCGACCAGTCGTACACCAGCACGCTGGAGAGCAACCCGGCCGGTGCCTTGGGCAACGACTCCTCCGGGGTCCGGCCGGTCGCGCCGGCCGACCGCATCAGGTACCGCACCACGACGCCGAAGTTCCCGCCGCCGCCACCGGTGTGCGCCCACCACAGGTCGCGGTACTCGTTGTCGCGGGTCGCCACCACCGAGCGCGCCCGGCCGCGGGCGTCGACGACCACGACCTCCACGCCGTACAGATGGTCGACGACCGAGCCGTACTTCCGCGACAGCGGCCCGTACCCGCCGCCGGCGAAGTGCCCGCCGACGCCGACGCCCAGGCAGCCGCCGCCCGGCACGGTCACGCCCCACCCGAAGAACAGTTCCTTGTACACGTTCTCGAGGATCGCCCCGGACCCGATCGAGAAGGCCCGGTACTGCGGGTCCCAGCTGATCTTGGTGTTCGCCGCCATGTCCAGCACGACCTCGACGTCGCTGCTGTCCACGAAGTCCTCGAAGCAGTGCCCGCCCCCGCGGACCGCTATCCGCTGACCGGCGCGGACCGCGTCCTGCACGGCCGCGACGGCGTCCGGCGGCGACTGGATCACCCGGACGTAGTCGGGTCTGCCGACGAAGCGCCGGTTCTGCCCGCGGGTGACGAGGTCCTGGTATCGCGCGTCGTCCGGGCCGATCCGGCGCCCGATGCTCGCGGCGACGGGCGCGGCGGACGCCGTACCGGGGATGGCGAGTGCTGCACCTGCGACTGCCGTTCCGGCCAACAGGCCACGACGACTGACTGGCATGAAGTTTCCCTCCCGAGATCGAATGCCTCGACCCTAGGAAAAGCGGGCGTGCCCGCACATCAACCATCTGGTGGAGTGCGGGACTCAGCTATCCGGCGTACAGCCGCTCCAACGGCACGCCGAGCAGGACGCCGCCGAGCGCGCCGACGAGCATGAACGGCCCGAACGGGACCATCTGCTTGCGGGTCATCACCCGCCCCACGATCAGCGCGATCCCGACCACCGCACCGAGGAAGAACCCGCCGTACAGCCCGGACACGAACTGGCCCCAGCCCAGCCATCCGAGCGCCAGCCCCAGCAGCCCGGACAGCCGTACGTCGCCGAACCCGACGCCGCGCGGGAACGCGAACCACAGCACGTAGAACACCCCGAACCCGATAGCTGCCGCGATCAGCGCCCGCCACAGCGAGCCCCACTCCCCCGTGCCCAGTGCCGCGCCCAGTAGCCCCAAACCGACTACCAGGTACGTCGGCCAGATGATGACCGACGGCAGGTACCGCGTCCGCGCATCGATGTACCCGAGCACCGCACCGGCAACAGCCAGCACCAACCAGGCGGGTAATACCGCGTCCAGGCCGAGCACCCAGCCCAGGATCGCGCCCGCGACCGCAGCCAGGCCGCCACACCAGTACGCCGCCCGCCGGCCCGCCAGCGACACGTACGGCGTCTTGGTCTCGCCCTCGTCCAGCACCGGCTCCGGGATGCGCCGCATCAGCCAGGGACCGAGCACGTACGCCGCCGGACCGCAGACGACTGCACCGATCCCGGCAGCGAGCAACGCGTTCTCAGCCGGCACGATCGTGCAGCCTAGCCTTTGGCCGCTGAGCGTTTCACCAGCACCCGCGCGAGAACCGCCGCGCCGCCGCCCAGCAGCAGGACGCCGACGAGGAGCACCAGAACCGTGCTGAGCAGCCCGTCGTTCTCGGTCACGTACGTGACGCGCTGGTACGGGTCGTCGTTCGCGGCGGGCGCGAACGTGAAGTCGTCGGTGATCCGGCTCGGGTCGCCGTACGACGCCGTGTACGCGGTCAGATAGTCCGCCGGCTTCGGCAGCGCCGCGTCGTCGACCCGGCCCGCGAACAGCAGCTGCGGTTTCACCCCGTCGTACGGCGTCTTGGTCGCGTCGACGCGGTGGTCGGTCGCGACGTACACGGTCACGGTCTGGGCGGTGGTCGCGCCCTTGCTCAGCCGCATCGGGTACACGATCCGCTCCGACGCGAACGTCAGCCGGAGCGGCGGCGTCGCGCCGTACATGCTCTCGCCGTCCTTCTTCGGCGCGAGCTTGACCGCGACGATCTCCCACTTCTCGGTCAGGTACGGCGTCAGGTTCGCGGCCAGCGTCGCCGGTACGACGTACCCGTTCGTGCCGAGCCAGTCCGTGACCGCCGTACCGCTGGTGCCGGTCAACCGGGTGACGGCGAACGGGCCGAGGACCATCTGCTGCTGGACGTTCACGCCGGACGCGGGCGCGGCGGCACCGACGCCGTTCCCGGAGTGGCCCATGATGCCGAGGTCGCGGAACGGCCAGTAGGTCTTCTTCACGACGCGCTTCGGCTGGATCATCCGGTCGAGCCGCCAGAACAGGTCGCTGTCGCCCAGCTCAACCTTCGCCGCGGACGGCACCGGCATGATCCACGCCGCCTTCTTCGACGCGCCGCGGACCGCCATCGACAGCGTGATCTCCTCGGTGCTGCCGGTGTGCTGGACCAGCGCGGTCTCGCCGTACGCCCGGGCCTGCGACTGCGCGTCCGGAAGGTACCCGCCGCATGCACACGCCCACGCGGGCGTCACCCCGGCCGCGACGAACCCGACCGCCAGTACACCTGCCACCACCCGCCAAAGCTTCACGGGCGGAAGACTAGATGGCGAACGGGCCGTGGAAGAAGTTCGCCGGATCGTACTTCGCCTTCGCCGACCGCAGCCGCGCCCAGCTCGCGCCGTAGTACGTGCTGACCGCGCGACCTGTCTCGAGGTAGTTGACGTACCCGCCCGCGGAATAGGCCCGCACCGCGCGGTGACCGTTCGCGATGAAGGTGCGAGCGGCACTGTTCTGCGACGACGAGTACCACTGCACCGTGCACAGCGCACTCCGCCACGCCCACGACGAACCGCCGGCCGGCTGCTTGGCCGCCTGCCCGCCGAGCGGGTCGAGGATCGCCGACGCCGGCGTCCCGGCCCGCGCCGCCGCCTTCACCGCACCGAGCAGCGCGCTGATCGCGGCCGCGTCCATCGGGCCTTTGAGTACGTCGGACCCGGCGAGGAAGCCCTGCCGCGGACTCGTCGTACCGCCGCCGAGGTACTTCACCGCCTCCAGGTGCGACTTCACCGAGATGGTCCGCGCGGACGCCTTCGCGCCGACGAACGACTCGAGCTGCGCGGCCGCCGCGTTCGCGTTGCCGGTGGTGGAGACGCCGAGCACGTGGACCGACAGCGTTCCGTTGCTCTTGGCATCGATGTGCAGGTTGCCCCAGGACGTGGTCGGCGCGGTCTGCGCGAACCTCTGCCAGCCGCGGACCACCGCCGCCGCCTGCGACTCCGGCCAGGTCAGCCGGAAGAATCCGAGCTTGGTCGCCGGGATCGTGCTGAACTGAAACGACGTGACGACGCCGAGGTTGCCGCCGCCGCTCCCCCGCAACGCCCAGAACAGGTCGGGCTCGGACGACGCGCTGACCGTGTGGGCCTTCCCGTCGGCGGTGATCACGCCCATCGACACGACCCGGTCGCAGGTCAGCCCGTACGTGCGGGTGTGGATCCCCATCCCGCCGCCGAGGGTCAGCCCGGCGACGCCGACGGTCGGGCAGGTCCCGGTCGGCAGCGAACGCCCGTACCGGTCGAGGAACGCGTGGACGTCGTACAGCCGGGCACCGGCGCCGACGGTGAGCACGCCGTTCGAGTAGCTCATGCTCTTCAGGCCGCCGACGTCGACCTGCATGCCGTTCGCGATCGTGGACGCGCCGACGTACGAGTGGCCGCCGCTCTTCGGCACCAGGGCGAGCTTGTTGGCGCGGGCGAAGAGGATCGCCTTCTGCACGTCGGACGGCGCGGCCGCCTTTACGACGGCGGTCGGGCGGACGCTGTCCCAGCGCGGGTTGAACAGCTGGTGGGAGGCGGCGTACCCGGACGAGGCCTGCAGGTACAGGCGGCCCTTGAGGGAGCGCGCGAAGGAGTTCCAGTTCGGCGCCGCGGTGAGCGTCGGGGCCGACGTGCTCGGGGTGCTGCTCGGCGTCGTGGTCGGGACGACCGTGCTGGGCGGCGGAGTGGTGGCAGTCGTCGGCGGCGTGGTGCTGGGCGGGGCCGAGGTGGCCGTGGAGCTGGGTGTCTGCGAGGGCGTCGTACCGCCGGCGTCCTTCGTGGCGTTGCCGCAGCCGGCCAGGGTGACGGCGGCTCCGGCGATCAGGACCGAACGACGGTCAAGCAGGCTCACGATCCCCCAGCTCCTCACGGGCAGCAGTCCTCATGGCCGCCAGCGGAGCCGGTGACCTACCCGTCATCATCTCCACCTGGAGGGTCGCCTGATGCACGAGGAGATCAAGTCCGTTCAACAGCTCTGTACCGATCCGGTGCGCCGCGATCGCGAGCCGGGTCGGCCACGGGTGGTACGCGACGTCGAACACCACCGGCGCCACCGCGGCGAAGTGCTCCGCCCACGGGTCCACCGCACCGCCCGGCAGCGTCGACACGCACAGGTCGAAGCCGCCGATCTGCTCCACCTGCGAGAAGTCCGCGACCGACGTACGGAGTCCCAACTCCGCCGCCAGGTCCCGCAGCCGCTCGGCCTTCGCGACGTCCCGCACCACGACGGTGACCTCGCTGACCTGCATCCCGCGCAACGCCGCCAGCGTCGACGCGGCAGTCGCACCGCCGCCCAGGACCACCGCGGTGTCGGCAGCGGTGATGCCCTGCTCCGCGAACGCGTTCACCAGCCCTGGTACGTCGGTGTTGTGGACGGACCGGGATCCGTCCGGCTCGAACAGCATCGTGTTCGCCGCACCGATCAGCCGCGCGACCGGGTCGACCGTGTCCGCGAGGTCGATCGCGACCCGCTTCAGCGGCATCGTCAGCGACAACCCGCGCACGTCCGCACCGATCGACGCCACGAACCCCGCCAGCTCGTCCTCCGCGACCTCGAACGCGTCGTACGTCCAGTCCATCCCGAGTGCGGCGTACGCGGCCCGGTGCATGGCCGGCGACAGCGAATGCGCGATCGGCGAACCGAGCACGGCGCAACGGGTCACGTCAGCACCGGTTCTTGTGGGCCTGGCACCACGTCTGCAGCTTCTTGACGTTCGCCTGGTGCTCGGCGGCGGTGCTGGCGAACGCGGTCTCGCCGGTGTCCAGGTTGACCAGCGTGAAGTACAGCCAGGAGCCCTGGGCCGGGTTGATCGCCGCACTCAGCTCGTCGCGGGTCGGCGAGTTGATCGGCGTCGGCGGCAAGCCCTTGTACAAGTAGGTGTTGTACTTCGACGGGTTCTTCCGCTGCTCCGGAGTGGTGAAGACGCCGCCGTTCCTGCCGACCACGTAGTGGATCGTCGAGTCCATCTGCAACTTCATCCCGGCCCGGATCCGGTTGTAGATGACCCGCGCGACCTTCGGGTAGTCCTGCTGGCGGTTGGTCTCGGCGCCGATGATGCTCGCCACGATCACCGCCTGGTACGGGTCCAGGCCCTTGCGGGCCGCGGTCTTCTCCAGGTTCAGCGAGGCGGCCGCCTTCGCATAGTTGGCCGTCATCAGCTTGAGCATCGTGTACGCCGTCGCGTTCTTCGGCACGTCGTACGTCCCCGGGAACAGGAAGCCCTCCGGGCTGTGCGCGTACGCCGGCAGACCGAGCATGGCCGGCTTGCCCAGCGCGGTCGCGGCCGCCCCCGCGGGCAGCTTCATCTTCGAGCCCTGCAGGATCATGGCGACCTCGGCCATGGTCTTCCCGGCCGGGACGCTGATCCGGGTCACCAGCACCGACAGCTGCGTGTTCAGCATCAGGTCGAGCGCGGCCTTCGCGGACATGTGCTTGTGCAGCGTGTACGTCGCGGCTTGCAGCTGCAGCGAGCGGGGATCGTCGCGGGCGACCCGCTCGAAGGCACGGGCGCTCTTCACGACCTCCTTCTTCTCCAGCGTGTCCGCGATCGACGAGACACTCTGGCCGGCGGTGATCTCGACGACCACCGTGCCGGCCCCCTGGCCCTGGTAGTCCGGCGCGGAGAAGATGCCCGCCAGCGCGTCCTTGCCCTTGCCGAAGCCGACCACGGCACCGGCGACCAGCGCACCGACGACGATCAGCGACACCAGGCCGGCGAAACAGCCGAACGCCCGGCGGCCGCGGGACCGGCGGCGGCTCGCCCGCCGCTCGACGCGGGTCTCGGCCCGCAGCCCGAGGCCGCTGCCGAGATCGTCGGCCTGCTGGTCCTCGCCTTCCACGTCTTGGTCCACCGATGGTCCGTTCACAGGGGCCTCCCGGGTGGGTTGCCGGTCTCGCGCTCGAAGTCGAGCGCGTGCTGGAGAATAACGACCGCCGCGGCCTGGTCGACCACGGCCCGTCGCTTACTGCCCTTCTTTCCCCGTTCCCGCAACATCCGTTCGGCGGTGACCGTGGTGAACCGCTCGTCCACCAGCCGCACCGTCGTCCCCGTGTTCGTCTCGCGCACCTTGTCCCGCACCTGCTCCGCCGTCTCCCGGATCTTCACCGCGGCCGGCCCCTCGCCCCCGGACAGGGAACGCGGCAGCCCGACCACGATCTCGAACGCCTCCAGTTCGGCGGCGAGTTCCGCGATCCTACCCAGATCGCCCGGTCCACGCCGTACGGTCTCCACAGGCGTGGCCAGGATGCCGTGCGGATCGCTGCTGGCGACGCCGATCCGGGCGTCCCCGATGTCCAGCGCGATCCGCACTCCGCGTCTCATCAGCGGTACTCCATGGAACTAGCCCGTGACCTGGTGCCCGATGGCGTGCTCGACGGCGCTCAGCGCGTCGTCCGCACCGGCCGCGTCGGTGCCGCCACCCTGGGCGACGTCGTCCTTGCCGCCGCCCCGGCCGCCGAGCTTCTCGGCCGCGACCCGGACCAGGTCGCCGGCCTTCAGCCGCCACTCGCGGGCGGTGTCGTTCAGCGCGACCACCACACCGGGCTTGCCGTCGTTCACGCTCAGCATCGCGACCACGGCCGGCTTGTCGTTCGCCATCCGGCCGCGGACGTCGAGGGCCAGCTTGCGCAGGTCCCCGCCGTTCACGCCGTCCGGCGCGCGGTGGCCGACGTACTGGACGCCGAAGACGTCCTTCGGGCTGCCCGCCAGCTCGGCCGCGGCCTGCAGCACCTGCGCGGCGCGCACCCGCTCGAGCTCCTTCTCGGCCGCCCGCAGCCGCTCCGACAGGTCCGCGACCTTGGCCGGCAGCTCCTCCGGACGGGTCTTCAGGTTCTCGCTGAGCAGCCGGACCAGCGCCCGCTCCTTGCCCAGGTAGCGCAGCGCCTCCATGCCGACGAACGCCTCGATCCGCCGTACGCCGGCACCGACCGAAGACTCACCGGTGACGGTCAGCGCGCCGACCTGCGACGAGTGCTTCACGTGCGTACCACCGCAGAGCTCGCGGGACCACGGGCCGCCGATCTCGACCACCCGGACCTGCTCGTCGTACGTCTCGCCGAACAGCGCCAGCGCGCCCCAGTCCCGGGCCTCCGGCAACGTCATGTACTGCGCGGACACCGGCAGGTCCTTGCGGACCGCGAGGTTCGCGACCTCCTCGATCTCCGACCGGGTGGCCGGGTCGAGCGCCGACGACCACGCGAAGTCGAGCCGCAGATAGCCGGGCTTGTTGTACGAACCGCTCTGCAGAGCGTTCGGGCCGAGCACCTGGCGGAGCGCCGCGTGCACGACGTGCGTACCGGAGTGCGCCTGGCAGGCGGAGATCCGCCAGTCGTGGTCGACCTCGGCGTGGACGTCGGTCCCGGGGCGCAGCACGCCCTCGAGGACCTCGACGCGGTGCACGATCAGGCCCTTCACCGGCCGCTGGACGTCCAGCACGTTGAGCTTCAGGCCGTCGCCGACGATCAGCCCCTCGTCCGCGATCTGCCCGCCGGACTCGGCGTAGAACGGGGTCTTCTCCAGCACGACCTCGACGGTCTCGCCCTGCTCGGCGAACGACGCCACCGCACCGTCGCGGAGCAGGCCGCGGACCTGCGAGTCCGTCGCCAGCTCCTGGTACCCGGTGAACTCGGTGACGCCCTTCTCACGGAGCTCCCGGTAGCCCGAGGTGTCCGCGTGGCCGGCCTTCTTGGCGCGCGCGTCGGCCTTGGCCCGCTCGCGCTGCTCCTTCATCAGGCTCTTGAAGCCTTCGGTGTCGACGTTCAGGCCCTGCTCGGCGGCCATCTCGACGGTCAGGTCGATCGGGAAGCCGTACGTGTCGTGCAGCTGGAACGCCTTCGCGCCCTCGAGCTGGTGCGCGCCGGACGCCTTGGTGTCGCGGACCGCGACGTCGAAGATCGTCGTACCGGCCGTGAGGGTACGGCGGAACGCCTCCTCCTCGGCGTACGCGACCTGGCTGATCCGGCCGAAGTCGGTGACCAGCTCCGGGTAGGACTTCTTCATCTGCTCGAGGCTCACCGGGAGCAGCTCGACCAGGCTCGGGTCCTCGTAGCCGAGCAGCCGCATCGAACGGATCGCCCGGCGGAGCAGGCGGCGCAGTACGTATCCGCCCTGCTCGTTGCCCGGGGTGACGCCGTCGCCGATCAGCATCAGCGCGCTCCGGACGTGGTCCGCGACCACCCGGAACCGCACGTCGTCGTCGTGCTCCGAACCGTACTTGCGGCCGGTCAGCTCCGAGGCCCGCTCGATCACCGGATAGATCTCGTCGATCTCGTACATGTTGTCGACGCCCTGCAGCAGGTACGCGACCCGCTCCAGGCCGAGGCCGGTGTCGATGTTCTTCTTCGGCAGCTCGCCGAGGATCGGGTAGCCGTCCTTGCCGCCACCCTCGCCGCGGATGTTCTGCATGAAGACCAGGTTCCAGAACTCCAGGTAACGGTCGCCCGCCTCCCAGTCCCGGTCGGCGCCGAACTCCGGGCCGCGGTCGATCAGGATCTCCGAACACGGGCCGCACGGGCCCGGGATGCCCATCGACCAGAAGTTGTCCTTCATCCCGAGCCGGACGATCCGGTCGTCGGGCAGCCCGGCGACCCGCTTCCAGATGTCGATCGCCTCGTCGTCCTCGTAGTACACCGAGGCGTACAGGACCGACACGTCGAAGCCGTACCCGCCCTCGTTCTGCGGCTTGGTCACCAGCTCCCAGGCGTACTCGATGGCCTTCTCCTTGAAGTAGTCGCCGAAGGAGAAGTTGCCGTTCATCTGGAAGAACGTGCCGTGCCGGGTGGTCCTGCCGACCTCGTCGATGTCGAGCGTACGGACACATTTCTGCACACTGGTCGCGCGCGGGTACGGCGGGGTCTGCTGGCCGACGAAGTACGGCACGAACTGGGCCATGCCGGCGACGTTGAAGAGCAGGTTCGGGTCCGGCGACGGCAGCGGCGCACTCGGCACCACCGTGTGGCCCCGGTCCTCGAAGTACTGCAGGAACCGCCGCCTGATCTCACTGGTTTCCATGGGTGTTACCGGTAGTCCTCACGATCGTTGGTGTTCTCGATGCCGAGCGCGTCCCGCAGCTCGGTCTCGCGCTCGGCCATGCCCTCGCGGACCTGGTCGCCGAAGTGCCGGACCGCGGCCGCCAGCTTGGCCGCGGACTCCTGGACACTCTCGGGCGCGAGGATCTGCGCCTTCTTCTTCAGTCTGGTGACGGCGTACACGCCGACGGCGATCCCGATGATCAGCCAGAAGATCCGCTTCACCGCTTCCGCGCCTTCCGCTCGGCCTTCATCTCGTCCTTGACGCGCTTCGACACGTCCTTGCGCTGCTGGTCGCCGAGCGCCTTGCGGACGCCGTACGTGAACGCGGCCGCCTTCACCAGCGGGCCGCCGGCGGTGGCCGAGAACAGCGACATCAACGCGGCCGCGTTGGTGGTCACGGTGGTCGCGTTGTCGGTGATCGTGTCCACCTTCGCCAGCTGGGCGTTGGTGGTGGCCACCGTGGTGGTCACCTCGCCGAGCAGCGGGACGCTGGAGTCGGAGACGCCCTTCACCATGATCCGGGTCTCGTCGAACACCTTGCCGAGCTTCAGGATCGGATAGGCCAGCAGGCCCACCAGGATGAGCAGCGCGCAGGCGGCTATCAGCCCCGCGACTTCACCGACGCTCATGGAAACGATCCACCTTCCGTAGCGACCTCGTGCGACCTAATGCCACCTTATGGACCGCCCGACCTTATCGCGCGGCCCTAGCGCACTCCGCTCCAGGACACCATCCCGCACATCACAGTCGCTCACCAAACCGGACCAACCACTCGGTGATCCCTTGAATACCGCGCGTTCCGGCGCTGGAGGGGGTCGTACCCGGAGTGGTGGAAGGGGTGGAGCCGGGGGTGGCGGGCGGAGTGGTCGACGGCGTCGTCGGCGGCGGCGTCGGCGGCGGCGTCGGTGTGGTCGGTGTGGTCGGCGGTGTGGTCGGTGTGGTCGGTCGGGTCGGCGTGGTGCTCGGCGGCGGGGTGGTCGGCCGGGCTGTCGTCGGCGCCTTTGTCGGGGTCTTCGTCGGGGCGCCTGTCGGGCCGGTCGTGGGTTGTGCGGTGGGTGTGGCTGGTGTGCCCGGCTTCGGGGTCGAGGTGGTCGCCGGCCTCGGGTCGGTGGTCGACGGCTCGGGGGCCGGGCGGGCGGGGCCGGGCGCCGAGGTGGACCACGGGGGCGCGAGGCCGGTGCGCGTCGGCGACGGGGTGCTGAGCGGGTGCAGCGGCCTGCCCACCGGGAGGGACGGCCGGTCGGTGGATCTCGACGTACCGGCGGTGCGTTCGACGCCCGGGGTCGACCGCGCGGTCGGCGCCTGGGCCGAGTCGTGCGGGCCGAGCGGGCCGAAGCACAGGAAACCGGCGAGCAGTACGGCACCTGCTGCGCCGGCGCTCAACTTCAGCACCGGCGGACGCCGACGGACATGCCGCGGACTGGACTGCCTCACAACCGAACCTTTCACCCCAGGCCGTCCAGCAGCCTACCGAGGTGAACGCCTCAATCGAAGCTCACCGTGAGTGCCTGAACGGCTCCGTCCGGCGCCCAGCGCAGCACCATCGTCCCGGAACCGCCGCCTGACCAGCGGAAACGCGCCAGCTCGGCACCGTCCTCGACCAGCTCCATGGTGTCGTCCGGCGGATTCTCCCGGTACGCCGCCGCGATCGCCGTCCGGCCTTCGAACGGTCCGACCGGTACGCCGACGAACGTCATCGTGGCGTCCGGGGCGAACCGTTGCGCGAACGTCTCCCAGTCGCCGCTCGTCACGGCCCGGTTGAACGCGGCCACGTGATCCGCCGGACGGCTCATTTTCGGTCCCGGAGGATCTTCCGGATCGCGGTCACCCGATCGGCGTACGACGCCTCGCCGCCGCGGCGGGTGGGGTTGTAGTAGTCGGTGCCGTCGATCACGTCCGGGGCGTACTGCTGCGGGAGTACGCCGCGCGGGTCGTCGTGCGAGTACTGGTACGACGAGCCGTGGCCGAGCTTCTTCGCGCCGGAGTAGTGCGCGTCCCGCAGGTGCGGCGGGACCGGGCCGACCTTGCCGGCCTTCACGTCCGCGATCGCCGCGTCCACGGCCACGATCACCGCGTTGGACTTCGGCGCCAGCGCGAGCGCGACGACCGCCTGCGCGAGGTTGATCCGCCCCTCCGGCATCCCGATCAGCTGCACCGCCTCGGCCGCCGCGACCGCGACCCCGAGCGCGGTCGGGTCGCCCATCCCGATGTCCTCGCTCGCGGAGATCACCAGCCGCCGGGCGATGAACCGCGGGTCCTCCCCCGCCTCGATCATCCGCGCCAGGTAGTGCATCGCGGCGTCCACGTCCGACCCACGGATCGACTTGATCAACGCCGACGCCACGTCGTAGTGCTGATCCCCCGCCCGGTCATACCGCACCGCCGCCCGGTCAACAGCCGTCTCCAACGTCACGAGATCAATCAGCGCCCGAGCCCCAACCGCGTCGTCGCGCCCGCCGTCCACCTCGTCGGGCTCGGCGTGCTCGTCCGCCTCGGCGGCGGGGGTTGGGGAGGGATGGGTCGCGGCCTGGAGTTTGAGGGTTTGTTCGTGTTTGGCGCGGGCTCCGCCGGCGGCGGCCTCGAGGTAGGTGAGGGCTCGGCGGGCGTCTCCGCCGGCCATTCGGAGCAGGTGGTCGCGGGCGTCGGCGGCGAGCTCGAACTCGTCGTTCAGGCCGCGCTCGTCGACCAGTGCGCGGTCGAGCAGCACCGAGATGTCGTCGTCGGTGAGGGACTCGAGGGTCAGCAGCAGGCTGCGGGACAGCAGCGGTGAGATGACCGAGAAGAACGGGTTCTCGGTGGTCGCGGCGACGAGTGTGACCCAGCGGTTCTCCACGCCGGGCAGCAGCGCGTCCTGCTGCGCCTTGGTGAACCGGTGCACCTCGTCGATGAACAGCACGGTCTCGACCGCGCCGCCCGGCCGGGCGAGATCGCGCCGCGCGCCGTCGATCACCTGCCGGACGTCCTTCACCCCGGCCGTCACCGCCGACAGCTCGACGAACTTCCGGTTGGTCTGGTGCGAGACGACGGCCGCGATCGTGGTCTTCCCGGTCCCCGGCGGACCCCACAGCAGCAGCGACATCGGCTGGTCGCCCTCCACCAGCCGCCGCAGCGGCGATCCCGGCGCCAGCAGATGCTGCTGCCCGACCAGCTCGTCGAGACTCCGCGGCCGCATCCGCACGGCCAGCGGAGCCGCCGTGTGGTCCGTGTCCGCGAGACTCCCGCCCCCACGGGCAGGCGCCGGCGCACCAGGAAGATCGAACAACCCATCACTCACCCCAGCAGCCTATCCAGCGCCACCGACAACCTCCGGAGCCACCGGCCGGTACGGCGGCTAGCGGGACGGACCGGTGCGGCGGTTGGTGGTGTCGCGGAGGGCGCGGAGGTCGCGGCGGGTGGCCGGGGGTGGGGTGTTCAGGGTGCCGACCAGGTCGTCACGGTCGAACACGACCTGGTCCTGGGCGGCCGGGTCGGGGACGGCGGCGGCTTCACGGTGCTCGCGGCGGAGCTGCCGGATATTGTTGAGGTACATCCCGCCCAGCGTGAGCTGGGACGCGATGCCCACCGCCGGCGGGAGCGGCATCGTGGCGGCCTGGATCCCCGCGCACAAGAGCAGATAGGGAGTTGTCAGCCGACTCTCCGCCCGGCGAAGCGCACTCTTGTCGCTCGCCCGCTCCTTGTTGCGGTCCAGGTTCGCCCGGTCGTCGATCAGCTGCTGTCCCTGCCGGACCAGGACGTCGGCGGCCTCGCGGAGCGGTTCGCTGACCCGGACCTTGGCACCCGACTCGACCACGTCGCGGAGCAGGCTCGCCCGGGCGAACCGGGTCAGCGATTCGGCCAGCCAGGTGTCGTCGTGCGACGGCTCGTTCGCGCGTCCGCCGTACGTCTGCTCGAACTCCTTCCGGAAGTCCGCGATGCCCTTGGCCGGGATCCGCCGGCCATTGTTCGCGGCCTCGCGCCGCGCCAGGCCGGACACGTCCCCGAGGTTGACTCCCCGGCCGTTGTCCGGGGCGATCGCCAGGTCGGACACCTTCGCCAGGAGCTGTTCCGCGTCGGTCCCCGACCGGTCCAGCCGTACGTCGTCCAACTCGAGCGCGTGCCACCAATGCGCGAACCGGTCCGCCGTACGCCGGGCCTTGTCCGGCATGTCCGCGGGGAGCGACCGCTCGTACCGGTCCATGGCCAGCAGCGCCTCGGTGGCGAACAGGTCCACCACCTGGCGAGCCGCGTCGACCTCGTCGCGGGTCGGCTCCCGCGTCCCCGCGCCGGTCCACTTCGCCACGAAGCCGCTCATGCCCGGCCGTCCAGCTCCGCCTGGACCCGTTCGATCGCCTCCGCCCGCCGCCGGAGCCCGGCGAACCGCTCGGACAGCGCGGCATCCGCTGACTCGAAGTCGGCGTCGTCCGCCGCGTCGTCCGGGACGTACCACCAGCGTTCGTCGTAGAAGGCCGGGCCGACCTCCATGCCGTCCATCATCGGCTTCGCCGCGCCGCTGTCGATCAGCCGGCGCATCCGGTCCTGCGCAACGTAGTCGGTCATCACCTGACTGTAGAGCGGCGGGGGGCGAAGACGCGGTGCCAGGAGCCGCTGCGGCGGAGGAGGACGAGGGTGGGGATCTGGAGGGCGACGATCGTGGCGACGGTGATCACCGGGTCGGTGGCGGGGACGACGGAGATCGGCAGGGTGTACGACACCACGATCCGGACGAGGCCGTCGATGATCGTCGCGATCCCCCACCACACGGTGATCCACTTCCACGCGTGCCGGAACCGGGCGTCGGTCTCCCACAGCTCGTCCATCAGCGCGGCCCGGGGCGCGAACATCGCGCGGGTGACGACGTACGTCATCGGCTGCGGGTGCCGCAGCGACCAGAGCGTGATGCCTGCGAACGGGAGGCTGATCCAGGCGTTGCGGACCAGCAGCAGCCGGGCGTCGCCGCCCACCACGGCGACGACCGTGCTGGCCACCATGCTCACCACGACGGCCATCCCGAGCAGGTCGGTACGCCGAGTTCGCACCAGGGACACCGCTGAACTGATCAGTCCCGGGACGACGCCGACGAGCAGTGCCGTCAGGTCGCTCGCCCCAAGTGCCTTGAGGCCGTAGTACAGAGCAAGCGGGATGGCGATGTCGATGACGAGGAGCCACGGGCCGCGATGTCTGGGCATGGGAAGAGGTTCGCCCAGGTCCGCGCCCGGCCGCATCGAGCCGACGGCTGTCCGCCCCTAGACCAAAGTCTGACGTCAGAACCGGAAGCGCCGACCAGGTCAGTCGGCTTTTCCGTTCCTGGGCTCATCATCCGGCTCCTCGTCGTCCCGGAGCTCGTCGGGAAGGTCGTCCTCGTCGAACTCCTCGGCGAGGATCTCCTCCGGCTCGGCGGCGGACTCCGGCTTGATCGCGTTCCGGAGCCGGCCGAGGATCCGGTCCGCCTCGGTGCCGAACGGGTTGTCGTTCACCAGGTACGTCCAGGTCGCGGTCGGCCGCGGAATCCCGCTGGCGTCCTCGTCCAGGCCGTCGGCGGTGATCTCGGCCGTCGTGAACGTCTCGACCGCGTCGTCCCAGGCGTCGGAGATCAGCGTGTCGAACGACGCGATCGCGGACTTGTTGAACTCGTCGATCGGCTTCAGGTGCACGATGCCGCCGGCCAGCGAGCGCAGGTGGATGCCCTCGCGCAGGTCCGCCAGGTACGCCAGGTGGTCGGTCCAGCGCCGGTCCAGGTGCCCCAGCGCGATCCGCCGCGCGGCGGCCTTCACCACGTCCTCACCGACCTCGTCGACGAGTTCGTCGTACCGCTCCTTGGCCCGCTCGGAGAGCTCGGTCGCGGCCAGGTCCTCGGTCAGCACCTGCTCGCGGGTCTCCAGCAGGATCGCGCGCTGCTGGCCGGTCAGCCGGTTGTACTGCCAGGTGGTCCGGTGCAGCTCGGCGTTCGCGCCGTCCGCGACCCGCTGGGCGTGCTCGAGCATGCCGGTCGACTTGCGGTCGGTGAGCCGGCCGGTCTCGTCCGGGTGCGGGCGCAGGCCCGACGACACGGAGTACCGGGTGACGAGCTCGTCGGCGAGCGACGCGAAGAACAGCGTGCCCCCCGGGTCGCCCTGCCGGCCGGCGCGGCCGCGCAGCTGGTCGTCGAGCCGCCGGGACGCGTGCAGGCCGGTGCCGATGACGTACAGCCCGCCGAGCTCGAGCGCCTTCTCCTTGTCGTGCGTCTCGTCCTTGCCTCCGAGCCGGATGTCGGTACCGCGGCCGGCCATCTGCGTCGACACTGTCACGGTCCCCGGTACGCCGGCCTCCGCGATGATGCCCGCCTCCTCGGCGTCGTTCTTCGCGTTCAGCACCACGTGCGGGATCCCGGCGGCCTCGAGCCGGTCGCTGAGCTGCTCCGACTCCTCCACGCTGTGGGTGCCGATCAGGATCGGCCGGCCGGTCTCGTGCACCTCGGCGATGTGCTCGACCAGCGCCTCGTTCTTCTGCTCGACGGTCAGGTACAGCCGGTCCTGGTCGTCCTTGCGGACGTTCGGGGTGTTCGGCGGTACGACGGCCACGTCGACCTCGTAGAACTCCTGCAGCGACTCGCCGACCACGACCGCCGTGCCGGTCATGCCGCACAGCGACTTGTAGCGCCTGATCAGGGACTGGACGGTGATGCTGTCGAGCACCTCGCCGGAGTCGCTGACCGGGACGGCCTCCTTCGCCTCGACCGCGGCCTGCAGGCCGTCGGGCCAGCGCTGCAGCTTCGCGACCCGGCCGCGGCTGTTGTTGATCAGGCTGACCTTGCCGTCGCGGACCAGGTAGTCGACGTCCCGGCGCAGCAGCACCTCGGCGTGCAGCGCGACGTTGACCTGGGTCAGCCGGTCCAGGTTCTCGTCGTCGTACAGGTTGAACCGCGGCCGCTCAGGCTCAACCGCGACCTCGGCCTCGTCGTCGTCCTTGGCCTCGTCGTCCTTGGCCTCGTCGTCCTTGGCCTCGTCGTCGACGTCTTCGTCCGAGGCTTCTTCGTTCACCGCCGCCGCTTCGCCGAGGGCTTCTTCGACCTTGTCGGTGCCCTTGTCGGTCAGCGCGACCGTCCGCCCGTCGCCGTCGATCTCGTAGTCGACCCCCGCGCGCAACGTCCGCACCAACTGCACCACGTCGTCGTCCAGCGCCTCGTTCCGGGTCGCGCCCGCCAGCACCATCGGCACCCGCGCCTCGTCGATCAGCACCGAGTCCGCCTCGTCGACCAGCGCCACGTCCGCCTCCGCGGTGACCCGGTCGGCAACGTCGGTCACCAGCCGGTCCCGCAGTACGTCGAACCCGATCTCGTTCACCGGGACGTAGCAGACCTCGGCCTGGTACGCCGCCCGCCGCTCCTCCGGCGTCGACGCCTGCCCGACGTGCGACACGGTCACCCCGAGCAGCTCGTACACCGGGCCCATCCACTCGGCGTCCCGCTTGGCCAGGTAGTCGTTGACCGCCAGCACGTGCACCTTGCGGCCGCCGAGCGCATACCCGGCGGCGGCGATCGCGCCGGCCAGCGTCTTGCCCTCACCGGTCGCCATCTCGACGATCCGGCCCTGCAGCATCGCCAGCGCGCCGACCACCTGGCCGTCGAAGGCGCGCTCGCCGATCGCCCGCTGGCCCGCGTCCCGGGCCAGCGCCAGGAACTCGATCTGCTCGTCCTCGTGCAGTCCACCGGTGGTGCGCAGTTCGGCGGCGGCCTCGGTGAGCTCTTCGTCGGTCAGGGAGAGGACCGATTCCTCCGCCTCGCCGACCAGCTGGGTGAGCCGTTCGTACGGGCCGAGATCGATCGAGCCGGGGCGCTGCAGCAGCCGGCGGAAGCGGGAAGCGATTTTCAGGGCCATGATGCAGGCAACGTACAGCGTTGACCGGTCGTTCCGCGCGTCAGGGTCGCCAGTGGTACGGCGTTGTAACGGTGACCGCGTGCAGCCCGAGTTTCTGCAGGATCGGGCGGGAGTCCGCGGACGCGTCAACACGCAGGAACTCGTACCCGCGGTCCTTCGCCAGGCGGGCGCGGTGCACGAGGAGAGCGGAGTACAGACCCTGCCGCCGCCACTCCGGCAACGTCCCGCCACCCCAGAGGCTGGCGAACCCCGTACCCGGATGGAACCGGACCCACGCGGCCGACACCACCGGACCGCCGGTGAGCACGTCCTCCACCAAGAACACCGACAATCGGTCCGGGAACATCCGCGCCTCCCCGGCCAGGTGGTCCACGATCCGCTCGGTGCCGTTGTGCCACAACGAGTCCGTGAGTACGGCGATCCGCGCGTAGTCGTCCGGCCCGTCCGCCTCCCGCATCCGCACCTTCGACGGCAGCGCCGACGGCCGCGCGAGCACCTGGTCCACCTCGCCGAGGATCAGCGTCTCCGGATCGTCCCGCACGAACCCGTGCCGCTCGAGCCGCTCCCCCACGTCGGCCGGCTCGTCGTACGCGTACGTCTTCCACTCGAACGCCAGCCCACGCTCCCGGAAGAACGCCACCTCGCCGGCGATCACGGCGTCCGGGTCGTCCCCGAGCCCCCGCGGCGCCTCGACGAACCCGGCGCCGTCCGGTCCTTCGACGTACGAGCGGTGCACGCCCCCGACGTGCTCCTGCTTCCAGCCCGGGATCGCATCCGCGTCGGGGAGCCGGATCCGGCGGTGGAAGACCTCGAGCAGCTCGTCAGGCGTCATCTACGCAGTCAACCAAGGACCTGTTCGCTGCGTCTAACAGTTTGTCCTGATAAGGGGGACCATCATGAAGATTCAGCACGTTGTCCCCAAGGCGATCCTCACCGCACTCGCCCTGCTCGCGGTGCCGGCGGCAGCTGCTGCCGGATCGTCCACCACCACTTGTCCCATCGGCTGGGGGTCCTTGCCCGAGACCAGCAGCCGGATGGTGCAGTCCCCGATCGCGGACGTCCGCGCCGGTCGGCACGCATGCTTCGACCGGATCGTCGTCGACCTGCACGGAAGGGCCGCCGGGTACGACGTCCGCTACGTCGGCACGGTCCGCCAGGAGGGCTCCGGGTTCGTCGTACCGCTGCGGGGTGGTGCGCGGTTGCAGGTCGTCGTCCGCGCACCGTCGTACGCTCCGCCGAAGCTGCCGAACGTCAACGGGTACAGCGCTCTCCGGCAGGTGGCGTTCGCCGGGAGCTTCGAGGGGCAGACGACGCTCGGGGTGGGTGTCCGGGCCCGGCTCCCGTTCCGCGTGTTCACGCTCGCGGGACCGGGCTCGAACACCCGTCTCGTGGTGGACGTCGCCCACCATTGGTAAGACCTACAGCTAGTTGCCTAGAGCACCCGGTTGAGCAGGTCGTAGAACGTGTTCGCGAGGACCAGTTCGTACGGGTCGCCGAGCAGCGCGCCGAGGTCCACCATGTCGGACGGGGACCACGACCAGGCGCCGATCAGGCCGGAGATGAACAGCGGCTTGGAACCGTCCCAGCTCGCGATCCGCTGGTCCAGCGCGGCCTTGAACTCGGCCGCCTTGCCGGGTGCACCCCAGCCGCCGGTGATCGGGATGCCGCCCTGCCGGGCGGTCAACGTGTCGCCGTCCCAGGTCTGCATGATCCCCTTGGTCGGCGTGTAGTCGGCGTACCCCTTGGCGATTTCCTCGGACAGCAGCACCCACGTGTTGTTCGCCCGGCCGCTGTACGCGTACACCTCCTCCAGTCCGGTACGGCGCATGAACGAGCCCGTCAGTTTCAGGTACTGCGTGAGCTCGTCGGGCGTCCACGACGCCGGATAGGTGTAGCCCGCGCCGGACGGGCCGCAGACCAGCAGGTCGTTGGCGGTCGAAGTCCGCTGGAAGTAGCTGTAGATGTTCGGCCCGGCCTCCACGAGCAGCGGGTCGATCGTCCAGTTGGTCGGCACCTGGCCGCGCTTCGGGTCGTCCCAGATCTCGCGCAACCGGCGCTGGCAGTACTGGATGTTGTCGCCCTCGCCGAACGTCAGCGTCAGGTAGACCTTGTTCTGCGGCTTGTCGATCCGACGGGTCGCCCGCGGCTTGTCGGAGATCGGCGACGCGAGCCCGGCGTGCACGGTGCCGTTCATGTAGAAGTCGGCCGCGACCACGGGCGAGCCGCCCTTCGACGCCAGGTCGACGCCGTCCCATTCACCGGAGACGTCGTTCGCGAACCAGCCCATGTACGGCGCCAGCGTCGGCCACTTCGCGTAGTGCTCGATCAGCAGGTCGCCCGTCGCACCGCCCGGTGGCAGCCAGCTCACCAGGGCCTTGGTGGCCACCACGTAGTCGCGGAAGTACGGGAACGGCTCGACGCGGGTCGGCGACGTGTCGGTGGCGCTGACCAGGTACTGGTTCCACATCTCCACCGTGACGACGAGGGACGTCGTACCGGCCGGCGGTGCGATCTTGTAGATCCAGTAGTTCCCGCCGTCGGCGAATCTGTTGGCCTCACCACCGATCGACGAGTGCGAGCCGTCGAACAGGTACGGCGCCTCCTCCGGTGTGTTCGGCTCGAACCGGGCGAGCTCGGTACCGTTCGCCGTGATCACGACGTGCCGCACCGACGCGCCCCACCCGTCGTCGGTGAACGAGTCCGCGAACCTGACGTACACGGCCTCCTTCCCGAGCTTGGCCGAGACGTCGAGGTTGTAGGTACCGCGGTTCGACGAGTCGCGGATCTGCTGCGTCTCGCGGGCGATCTCCAGCCACTGCACGCCCTCGACGTCGACCACCCGGGTCGGCGGGAGGCCGGCGAGCAGCTGCTTGGTGACCCGCGGGAACAGGTTGTCGAGCTGCCACCGGTACGTCTTCACCCGGTCGTCGTCGAACATCCCGCGCAGGTCCTTCACGATCTTCAGGCCGTACGCCTTCGCCTGGTCCGCGTTCGCGACCACGGAGTTCTCCAGCCCGGCGAGCGTCGTCGCGACGTTCAGCGAGTCCGGTACGGCGTCGTCGTACACGATCGCGCCCCGGACCCGGCCCCGGTACTTCGCGATCAGGTCCAGCGGATTCTTGTAGAGCTTCTTCGGCAAGCGCATGTCGGACAACCACTTGGCGTCCGGCACACTCTCGGTCCCGGTGTCGTAGATGAAGTACAACTCGGGCTCGGAACGGTTGACGACGCCTTGCAACGTTGTCAGCAGGGTCTGGTCTTCCCCACTGAGCTTGCTGACGTCGCCGTAATCCAGGTGTCGTGGGCGGTTGAACACCGGCAGCAGCCGAGCGGGGCTGCCGGACGTCGATGAATCTGCAGCATTTGCGGACAATGCGAAAGGCTGGACCAGCCCCGCGGTGACCGCACCGCTACCCGCCAGGAACGCACGTCTCGAAACCATCGCGACCACTCCCTGAGGTTGACATCGATGTCAAATCTGCCGGGAATGTAGCAACCCCAAGAGAGCGTGTACATAGCTCACGTTGGAATCGTTTCCGCCGATCGTGCGACAAGCGGCGGTGGGGGGGGGGGCCGCCAAGGGTGGGGAGGGGGACCCACCCCCGGGGCCGGGAGCGGCCGCGGCGGGGGGGGGGGGGGGGCGGGGGGCTGCGGGGGGTGTTACTTCCAGGGTGGGAACAGGGTCTGGATCAGGCCTGGAAGGTTGATCAGTGGTGTGGCCGGGAACGGCCACGGCCA
>NZ_JBHWKR010000011.1:105790-326823 GCF_042730855.1 Kribbella sp. NPDC059898 | reverse complement strand
TCGTAGCCGCCGCCGAGGTACGGAAAGCGTGCGAGCGACTCGTCGGAGAGCTCGCTCGGGGGTTGGTAGCGATCGGCCCACAACGCAACGTGGTCTGCAATCTCGGCAAGCTCCGGGCGCGTCCTCGGGTTGTACTGATAGCCCGTACCGGCGATCACGAAGTCGAACAGATGCGATCCGTCGGCCGCATCGACACGCACCTTGCCGTCCTCGACCCGGGCATGGTGCCAGGGCGCGGACAGATGCACGCGGAACCCGCTGAACGCGGATGCATGCTGGACGGACTCCAGCGTGCAACTGCGCCCGGCCCCTGCCGCGCTCGCCTTGGCACGCCAGCGGTCGGCGTCGCTGCGCCGGTGGAAGTGTTCCCGTCCGCCCAGATTCTGTGCGGGACCCGCCTTCGGTCCTTGCACGATCAGCTCGGGACGCCTGGTGAAGAGGTGTACCTCACTCGCGCCGGCTTCAAGCGCCGTACCGGCTGCGTCGAGGGCGGACGCGCCGGCTCCGAGCACAGCGACGACTTGACCCGCGAGTGCCGGGAAGTCGATCCGGTCTCCTGTGTGGGCGGCGAGGTGCCTGGGCAGATCGGCGACCGGTGGAGGCAGGTACGGGCCGCCGGTGCCCTCGACGCCGTTGGCCAGCACGAGCTTCCGGGTGGTCTCCACGACCTCGTCCACACCGGCGTCCGGCCGGGTCACCGCGAGCCGCAGTACCAGGTGGTCCGCGGCCGGGGTGACGCCGATCAACCGGGTGTGGTTGCGGACGGCAACCTTCACGGTCTGCTCGAACCATGCGACATAGCCGGCCCACACGGTCCGCGGGATGCGGTCGAGTTCGTCGTACGCCGCCTCGTCGTACCGCCCCTCGTACCAAGCCCGGAAGCTGAGTTCCGGGAACCCGTACTCCGGCTCCGGCCACGCCTTCGGCGTCCGCAACGTCCGCATCCGCGCCGTCGTGGTCCACACCCCGGCCTCGCCGGGAGCCGCGGCGTCGACGACCGTCGCCCGCCCGATCCCTGCGCGCCGTAAGGCGAACCCGATCCCCAGCCCCGCCTGCCCGGCACCGACGACGACGACATCGTGATCGAACACCGTCGTCCGGACCCAGTTCGCCGGGGCCGGTCCGAAGTACCGCAGCTGGTCGCTCATTCGTCCAGATTAAGTCTACTGAATGAGTAGACATTGGATCGTCCGGATGCTGAGCCGTCAGCCGCCGGTGTACTGCCGCGCCAGGAAGGACGCGATGGCGGCAGCGAGCGCCGCCGGCTGTTCGAGCGGGATGATGTGACCGCAGTCGGGGACGCAGGTCAGCGTGAGATCGTCGGCGATCGCGACGAGTTGTGAGTGGATCGCGTCGCCGACGACGCCGCCACTGATGGCGAGGGTCGGAACGGTCAGCCTCGTCGTCGTCAGCGTTTCGCGGAGTTGCGCGGCGTTGCCGTCAGCCTCGCGGTACAAGTCGAAGCCGGCTCTGAGTGCGTCCTGCCCGGTGTAGGCAGCGACGAAGTTGTCGCGGGCGTCGGCCCCGATGTCGCGTCGCACGCTCGGACCGGTCAGGAACCAGTCGAGGTACTCCGCTTCGTTGCCGAGCAGCACCGTTTCCGCCAAGCCTGGTACCGAATGGAACCCGAACCACCACGGTGGCGCGAAGTTCTCGGCGCCCGCTACGCCCGGGAGGATCCCCTCCATCAGCACCAGTTGCGAAACCCGATCCGGATACCGTAGCGCGGCCAGGAACCCGGGTGGAACGGCGGCATCGATCGCGACGACTGCCGCTTCGGCGATCTCGAGCGTGTCGAGCAGTTGGACGACGTCGGCGGCGAGCGTTCCGGCGTCGCGGCCGTCGGCCGTGGGTTCGCTCGCGCCCAGGCCCCGGAGGTCCGGCGCCAGGACGAGGTGATGCCGGGCCAGCGGTGGGATGACGCGGTGCCAGAGGTACGAGGTGTGCGGCCATCCGTGGAGCAGCACCACGGCCGGGCCTTCGCCTGCGACCACCACGTTGAGTTCGGCGTCACTGACCGCCAGGCGTACGGACCTCACTGAGTAACCGCCTGTCATCAGGTAACCTCCAGTTACCGACCAGCCTGATCGACTCGGCTGGGCGTGACAAGAAGGCACTTTCGCGAAAGGTGGTGAGCCGGCGGTGACCGATCGCAGAGGAGACTTGTTCTCGGCCGAGTGCCCGACCCGGCATCTGCTGGACCGCATCGGCGACAAGTGGACGTCGATGACCGTGAAGCTCCTCGCCGAGCGGTATCCCGAGGCTGCGCGTTTCTCGGAGCTCCGGCGTGCCATGCCAGGCGTAAGCCACAAGATGCTGTCGCAAACCCTTCAGCGTCTCGCGGCCGACGGCCTGGTCACCAGGAGGGTCGAGGACTCGGTGCCACCCGCAGTGCACTACTCGCTGACCGAACTCGGCCGCTCACTCGACGAGCCACTGGCGCTGCTGCGCGAGTGGGCAGAAACCCATATGCCCGAAATCGACCGTCACCGGACAGCCGCGCCGCGATGACGATGCCGCGTCGGCGCGCGACGACTGATCGGCAGCACGATCTTCCTCGACAGCTTTGTCGTCCTCGTCGCCCAAGGACTGCTCATGGTCGGGTCTCAGGAGGCCGCGGACATCCTGCGCCGGCACGCGCCACGCCGCCGCCTGCCCGTCCTCGAGGTCGCCCGCTGGCTGATCGCCACCGGATCGTTGCTCTGGGCGGGCGCCCACAGCCGCAACGAACGGTGCGGCTTCGCGCCGGCGACACACCACGGCGGTGGGCCTTCGAGCTTGGCTGAGGTTCAGGTGAGTAGGCCCAAGGTCCGGGCCTGTGCGCTGGCCTCGGTGCGGGTGGTGGCGTTCAGCTTGGCGAGGATGCGAGAGACGTGCACGCCGACGGTGGCAGGGGAGATGTAGAGTTCCGCGGCGATCTGGCGGTTGGGCAGGCCGCGGGCGAGGAGCCGGAGTACCTCGTACTCGCGGGGCGTCAGGCCCATCAGGTCGGTCTTGGCGGCGGGTGGTTCCAGGCGGGCTCGCCGGGCGACGGCGGCGATGCGGTCGAGGTACATAGCGGCGCGCAGGGGAGTGGCCAGTTCGCGGGCTTCTTCGAGACGGCGACGGGCGCCGGCGCGGTTGCTGGTGCTGAGCGCGGCTTCGGCGGCGGCGATCAGGCACTCGATCGCGCCGGGGAGGTGTTTCAGCCGTCGCCAGTGTTCGGCAGCCTCGTCCCAGTCGGTCAGTCGGCCGGGTCCGAGTGCGGCTGCGATGGTGGTCCGGCATGCCGCCGGGTACGGCGTACGTGGCTGGAAGCGGTCCATCAGCAGGGTGAGTGTTGCGCGGATCTCGGCGACGTCGGCGGCGATCTCTTTGTTGCGGGGTGCCGTGGCGATTCGTGCGCGCTGGAGCATTGCGATGCGCATCAGGCCATCCCCGTCCGGACGGTGTGGCGCATCCGGGCCAAGGGCGTGCTGCAGGAAACCGGCGACCACCGATCCGGCCGATTCAGGTTCGTTCCGGGCGACAGCCAGCTCGCACCACGCGGCGGTGACATAGCCCAGCAGGTAGTTGCGCAGCACTGACGATCCGGCGGACAGCTCTTCGGGTGTTGGCATCAAGGCGACAGCCTGATCGAACTCCGCCCGGTACAGGTGCACTGTCGCGAGCTGCGAGCGCAATGCCAGTTCGTACAAGGTTTCGGGTTCTGCGGCGAGCGCCCGCTCGATCGCCTGGATGGCGTCGTCCCAGCGGCCGAGGCTCAGCTGGGCGAGCGCGAGATTGACCGTCAGCAGAGGTACGCGCCACTTGCCCATTCCGAGCAGTTCTGCCTCGCGGATCGCGACAGGTACATGGGCGACCACTTTCTCGAACAGTCCGGTCGCTCCGAGCACCGCACACTCCCAGAGCGAGTTGGCGACCAGGACGAAGTGATCGCCGCTCGCGGCCGCGATTCGCCGCGCGTGTGCCTGCGCCTCCTGTGCGGCATCGAGGTTCTCGCCGGCATACTCGGCGTATCCCAAGGCGGCATAGCCACGGCAACGCAGCCGGTCGTCGTCGAGCAGGCCGCCGATGCGCAGCGCGGCGAGAGCGTGCTCGCGGGAGGAGTCCGCATGCTGCGCGGTCGCCTGGTCGATCGCAAGCACGTAATGCAGCATCCCCAGCGCGTACGACGGCCGGTCCGGCGGCAGCAGTGCCTGTGCACGATCCACGTCCGCTCGCCCCGTTAGGTCCAGGCGACCGCGGAACTGCGCCCGGTTCAGCAGCAGGAGCGCGGCCCGCTCCGGCTCCTCGAGCCTGTCGACGAGCTCGAGCGCGGCCGTGCAGTGCTCCACACCTTGCTCTCCCTGACCCGCGGGCAGCGCCGCGGTGACGGCGCGCTCGAGCAGCTCGAGCCGAACCCGATCCCGGGCCGGCCGGACCGCCAGCGCGCGTTCGATATGCCGGAGCTCCTCGCCGTAGGCGAATCTCGCCCGCGCTTCGTCAGCGGCGACCACTGCCGCGGGGTAGGCCTCGTCGGATCGGCCGGCCAAGTACCAGTGCTCGGCTAGCTCGGCGGCCTGCAGGCCTCGAGCCGCAAGGTCCGGTCGCTGGGTCAGCGCGGCGGCGGCGCGCGCGTGCAATCGGCGTCGCTGGCCCGGCAACAGGCCGTTGTACACCGCCTCCCGGATCAGCGCGTGCCGGAACGCGTACCCCGATGCCGTCGGCATCAGTTGCCCCCGATCCACCAGCTCACGCAAAGTCTGGTCGAGCTCATCGTCTGGAAGGTCGACGAGCAGGGTGAGCAAGTCGTGGCTCACTGACGCCCCGGCTGTCGAGGCGACCGCGAGGACCAGTCTGGCCGTACCCGACAACCTCGCGACCCGCGCCTGCAGCAGCGTTCGCAGTGCGGTCGTCGCTGCCGGGGTTGACCGCTGTTCGCGAGCCAGGGCCTCGATGAACAACGGGTTCCCGCCGGACCTTCGATGGATCGAGGCAGTGCGTGCCGGATCGTACCTGCCGTCGAGCGCCGTCAGGAGCTCGGCGACGTCTCGCTGCTCCAAGGGCTCCAGCGGCAACGTCGCGATATCCGTGCGCCGCCCGAGCTCGGCGACGAGCTGACGCACCGGATGGCCGGCCGGCAGTTCGCCGGTGCGGACGGTGCCGATGAGCAGGACCGGCAGCCGGCCCAGGTTCCGGGCGAGGTAGCCGAAAAGCTCACGGCTTGCGCTGTCCGCCCAGTGCAGGTCCTCGATCACGAGCAGCAACGGACGGCGAGCCGCCGAGCCTTCGATGAGGGCGATCACCTCGTTGAGCTGTGCGAGCCGGTCGGCAGGGTTCCCCGTCCCACCCGGTAGCA
The DNA here is from genome assembly GCF_042730855.1 of Kribbella sp. NPDC059898. Lineage (NCBI taxonomy): Bacteria > Bacillati > Actinomycetota > Actinomycetes > Propionibacteriales > Kribbellaceae > Kribbella > Kribbella sp. NPDC059898. The sequence continues at coordinate 321,503 of NZ_JBHWKR010000011.1, read as the reverse complement.
GGCTCCGTAGTGCCTGCCGCGATGCTGTGCCGCCGTCGGCCTCGACGAGTTGCTGGATGACCGGGAGGAACGCGACGTACGGGAAATGCTCGGCGCCGAGCTCGGGACAGGTGCCTGTGACGGTCAGCCACCCCGGTGCGAGGGCCGCGGTGAGCTCGGTGATCAGCCGGGTCTTGCCGATCCCAGCCTCGCCGACCACCAGGACCCGTGCCGAGCCGCCGTCGTCGACCTCTTTGGCGGCCGAACGAAGCGCGGCGAGCTCGGCGCTGCGACCGACGTACGGCACGTTCGACGGCCCTGGGGTGAAGCGGGACAGATCGTCACCGGACATGGATATACCGCAAACCATGGATTCGCTGCAGTCGATCGGCCAGCACGCTTGATCCTAAACCGGCTCCGGGCCGCGAGGGGCGGGCCCCGAAGCCGACCACACATCTGACGATTGCCATTGTGTAAGGAGCAGCGCGTGTCCGAGAACAGGATCGTCGTTTCGGTGCAGCTGTCGCTGGACGGGCGGACGGCCGGACCTGCGGGAGAGCTCGACTGGTTCGCCGTCAAGGACGAGCTGCATGAGCACTTCGTCACCGAGCACAGCCAGGCCGGGGCGTTCATGTACGGGCGCCGGACCTACGAGGGGATGGCGGCGTACTGGCCGACCGCCGACCAGGACCCGGACAACGATCCGTGGCTGATCGAGTACTCGAAGGTGTGGAAGTCGATGCCGAAGGCCGTGTTCTCGAGGACGCTGACATCGGCGGAGTGGGACACCACGGTACTGCGAGATGTCGCGGCTCTGGACGCTTTCCGGGCACGGGCGACGGGGGATCTCTATCTGCTCGGCAGCGGCCGGATGATCACCGAGCTGACGGCTGCGGAGCTGGTCGACGAGTTCCAGCTCTACGTCCATCCGTCGGTGCTGGGCCGTGGCCCGTCGCTTCTCGAGGGTCTTTCGCGGCGGCTCGACCTGGAGCTGGTGGACAGCCAGACCTTCGACCGGGCCGTGACGAAACTGACCTACCACCGCGCGCAGTGACGACGAACAAGCGAGAGGCACCGGAAATGGATGACACACGAGCGGGGCTGAAGCAGTGGTTCGGGCTTGCGGTGCTGGTGCTTCCGACGCTGGTGGTGGCGTTGGACATGAACGCGTTGTTCCTGGCGTTGCCGCGGTTGAGCTCCCAGTTGGGCGCGAGCGGTGCGCAGCAGCTGTGGATCACCGACAGCTACGGGTTCATGGTGGCTGGGCTGGTGATCACGATGGGCACCTTGGGCGACCGGATCGGCCGCCGCCGGCTGCTGATGATCGGGGCGGCGGGATTCACGATCGCATCCGTCCTGGCCGCGTACGCCACCACCGCGCCGATGCTGATCGGCGCCCGGGTGGCGATGGGCATCGCGGGCGCGACCCTGATGCCGTCGACGCTGGCGCTGATCAGCAACATGTTCCGCGACGATCGGCAGCGCGGCAACGCGATCTCGATCTGGGCGACGTCGATGTTCGCGGGTGCGGCGCTCGGACCCGTCTTCGGCGGCTTCCTGCTGAGGCATTTCTGGTGGGGATCAGTGTTCCTGATCGCCGTACCGGTCATGCTGCTGCTCCTGATCACTGCGCCGGCGCTGCTTCCGGAGTACAGCAACCCCTCGGCCGACCGGCTCGACCTGGTCAGTTCGGCGCTCTCGCTGGCAGCGGTGCTCCCCTTCGTCTACGGTCTCAAGCAGTTGGCAGCCGGCGTCCACAGCGGGCGGGTCGTCCCTGTCGCCGCCATGCTGGCCGGCGCGATCCTCGCGTCGTTGTTCGTACGGCGCCAGCTCGCGCTGCCGGATCCGCTCCTCGACCTGCGGCTGTTTCGCAACGCCCGGTTCAGTGGCGTCCTGACGACGTTGATTCTCGCCGGCGCGGTGATGGCCGGGGTCGGTCTGCTCGTGACGCAGTACCTGCAGAGTGTCCTCGGCTACGATCCGGAGCGTGCGGCAATTCTGTTCGCGCCGATGGGGTTGGGTGTGGCTGCCGGAACGATGCTCGCACCTCGCCTGACGCGCCGTCTCGCGCCGGGAACGGCGATCGCGGCAGGTCTCGCGTTATCGGTGCCCGGATGCCTGCTGCTCGTGTTCGTCGGGCACGGTTCCGGTCTCCTGCTGATGATGATCGGAATCTGTCTTCTGGCTCTCGGTACCGGTCCGTTGTTTGCACTCGGGACCGGTCTGGTGCTGGGATCAGTGCCCCCTGAGCGGGCAGGCTCAGCCGCTTCGTTGTCGGAGACCGGCAACTACCTCGGCGGCGCGCTCGGCCTCGCGGTACTGGGCGCGCTCAGCGCGGCGATCTACCGGCGAGGAATGACCGTCGCCGGCGCACCCGAAGCCGCGCGGCAAACCCTGGCCGGCGCGATCTCCACCACGCACCACCTCCCGCCCGGCGAGGCAGCCGATCTCATTCACACAGCTGCGGACGCTTACCTCACCAGCCTCCACGCCATGGCCCTGATCGCCGCGGTGACGTTCGCCGCTCTCGCCGTACTGGTCGGCTTCACCAGCCGGCACCAGTTCCTCGCTGTGGGTCGAAGCGGTCGTCGCCACCAGCGCGCCCATCCGAGCAGCCAGCTGAACAGCCAGGGTGCCGACGCCGCCGGCCCCACCGGAGATGAACACCCGGTCACCCGCGGTAACGCCCAGCTCGTCGCGCAGCGCCTGCAGGGCAGTCAAACCGGCCAGCGGCAGGCCGGCCGCCTCGGCGAAGTTCAGCGACTCGGGCATCTTTCCCCACCTTGGCGGACCTTGTAGTCGATCGGGTTCAGTCCTGCGGCTCGGACCGGATGAGTACTTCGCCATCGCCCGCTTCGGGCACAGGAACGTCCCGGAACTCCATCGCACTCGCGTCCCCGTAGCGGGTCATCACGTATGCCTGCATGTCAGTTGCCTGCTTTCACTGCGCCTGGCCGTTGTGTTGCCAACCCGGAAACTGCGTGTACGGCGGCGCGGACCCGATCGCTGACCGCCGCTGGGATCGCGGGCGAGTCCCGATGAGTCCAGAACAGGCCCGTCGGCATGGGCGAGAACCCGGCGCGCCGGGCCACGGCCCGCAGTGACAGCCCCGCGTCGCCGTCCTCCTCCAGCAGCTCCCGCGCCGCCCGCAGACACGCGGCGCGGAGATCCCCATGATGGTAGGGCCCCAGCGCCTTCGGCATCAGGTACCTCGCAAAGTTGACGCCGCTTACATACGCTCCGATGTTAGCACTGCCTACATGGCGCCTACGACTAGCGGATCTCGTACCACTCGTAGTCGACTGAGAGGTCCTCGTTGATCGTGCCCTTGCCGACGGCCTGGATGCCGTTGAGCCAGGCGTAGCGCTCGTCGCCGGTCTCGAAGCGAGGGGCGACGTAGACGGTCAGTGGGGGCGTGAGGCCGCGCGATCCGTCGAGGCGGCCGTGGTACTGCACGTAGATCAGGGCGCCGTCGTCGGTACGAATCGTCTCGCGGACGTCCAGGGTTCCCGTGCCGTCGGGACCGATCAGGATCCAGTCGCCGGTGGTGCGGCCCTCCATCTGTCCGCTCAGGCGTTCCCCTTTGACCTCGACGCTGATGCAGTCGACGATCAGCCGGGTTCCGGCAGGTCCGGTGCCGACCTCGATCGCGGGCTTGCTCTGGAGCCGCATCGTGCACAGCGGCAGCAGTTCGATGGCCATGATTGCTCTGCTTTCGGTAGTCGTGAGTACTTCTAGCGAGGTGTACGGCGCAGTTCGATCAGCTCCAGGCCGAGTGCTTCGATCTGGTCGAGCACGCCGTACAGCGCTGCCTGGTCGGGCAGTGCGCCGGTGAGCACGGTCTCCGTGCCGTAGGCCCGCGCGTGCAGGCCGGGGAACGCACCGAGCAGGGTCGCGCCCAGCAATCCGCGGATGCGGATCTCGTACCAGACCGCTGTCGGTGGTTCGTCCATGAGTTGTGTCCAGCCTCGCGTCGTCAACTCGGCCCATCGTGCTGGCCGGGTTGGTGATGCGGCACCACACGATCTTGATGATTCGTTCCACCGGCCGGTGCCTGCGGAAATCATCAGAACCATGTGGCGCGGGGTCATCAACCTCGATCGGAGTCTTGGAGTTGCCGGCCGGGAACACAACCGTCGGCGATTTCGGTCAATCGAAGGAGGACCTGAACGATGTTCAGGAAGTTAGGCCTGCCCACAGGCGTGGGCGTACTCGCGGCTGTCGTCGTACTCGCGGGCGGCGGGGCCTTCTCCGCGTCCGCCGCGCCGACACCCACCCCGACGCCGGGGTCGAGCAGCAGCATCGATCCCAACGACAAGAGCATGTACCCGTTCGGGTATCCGCAGGGTGGTGCCGCCGTCAAGGCGCCGCCCCCACCCGGGGAGCCGACGCTGGCACCGGCGTATGCGACGAAGACGACGACCCGGATCTATGGGTCGGATCCGTATGAGGAGGCCGTCTCGGTCGCCCAGCACATCTGGACGTCCGCGCTCCCGGAGAACGTTCCGGCCAACGCGGCCAACAACGCGGATCGGACCAGGGCCGTCACGCTGGTCACGACGGACGATCCGCTGACAGCGATCACCGCGACGCCGCTGATCCACTTCCCCGACGCCGCGCCGATCCTGTATGTCACGAAGACCGCTATCCCCGACGTGACGTTGAACGAGTTGAAGCGGCTGGGGCCGGTCGGTATCGCCCGGTTCAACAACATCCACGCGTTCCTGGTCGGCGCGGCCGCGAACCCGGGCGTCGAGAGCCAACTGAAGGCCATCGGGATGAAGTACGACGAGGTGACCGGCGGCGACATTCCGACACTCGCGGATACCGTCGACAAGCTGTACAGCTCGATCTCGAACCCAGACTTCGACGTCGCGACCATGCCTGGCATGGAGAACGTCGTGATCGGCTCGATGGACGAGAAGGACTGGCAGTACGTCCTGCCGGCGACGCACTGGGTCGCGCACATGCCGACGGGCCTGTTCTGGACTCATCGGGACTCGCTCCCGACCCAGACGATCGACGCGCTGAAGCGGCGCGGCGGTAAGGCGCGGATCTACTTGTTCGGCGGGCCCGACCAGATCTCGGCCAAGGTCGCCAAGCAGCTCTACCAGTACGGCGAGGTCGTCCGGGTCTCGAACGACGACCCGGTCGCGTTCAACTCGCCGCCGCCGGACTCGCCGGCGGCTACCGCGATCGCGTTCTCGAAGATGTGGGACCCGGCGGGCATGTTCGGCTGGAAGATCACCGGGCCGGGCCATGGCTTCACGCTCGTCAACATCAACGACTGGCAGGGCGCGATCGCGTCGGCACCGCTGTCGCACCTCGGCTTCCACGCGCCCCTGCTGCTGACAGACGACGCGAAGACGCTGACGCCTGATCTCGCGAGCTACTTCAGCATGGTCTCGCCGTCGTTCCTGAACACACCTGCTGATGGCCCGTACAACATGACGTATGTGCTCGGCAGCTGGGACCAGGTCAGCTGGGATCAGCAGGTACGCGTCGACTCCCTCTCGGAGATGCACAACCGGCGCGTGGTTGGCAGCGACACCGGCGGCACGTACGGCGACAGCCAGCCTGGCGCCTAGCAGTTGCCAGATCCACGGACAACGCACGGACCGGGGCGGCGCTGGCCGCCCGGGTCCGTGCGGAGTTAGGTTCGTGTCATGAGCTCGAGTGCCCGGCCGGAGGCCGCCGACAGCCCGGTCGGTGCCGCCCTCACCGGTGGGATTGTCGCCCGCCGCGAGCTGTTCGCGCGGCTGGGCAAGGCTGCGCGGATCACCCTGGTGTCCGGGCCTGCGGGCAGTGGCAAGACCCTCTTGCTGCGGTCGTGGATCGACGAGGCAGGGCTGGCGGATCGCGCCGTCTGGCTGCCGGTCCGTGGCACGGAGCGTGAACCGGAGCAATTCTGGCTCGCGCTGGCACGTGCACTGCGCCGTTCCACCGCTGGGGCCGAGCTCGTGCGCCCGTTGTCCGCCGCTCCGAACCTGGACGGCGGAGAGGTCGCGGAATGGCTGTTGACGGACCTTGCCGCGCTGACGGAGCAGGTCTGGTTGATCATCGACGACCTGCACGAACTGCGTTCGACCGAGACCCTGCGTCAGCTCGAGCTTCTGCTGCTGCGTGCGCCCGACCAGCTTCGGCTGGTGCTCGCAACCCGGCACGACCTGCCGCTGGGGTTGCATCGGCTGCGCTTGGAAGGACAGCTCACGGAGATCCGCGCGGCAGACCTTCGCTTCACCGCTGCCGAGGCCCGGGAGCTCCTTGAAGAGGCCGGGCTGCGGCTGCCGGACACGGCCGTCGCCCTGTTGCACGCTCGGACCGAGGGATGGGCGGCCGGGCTCCGGCTTGCGGCGCTCTCACTGGCCGGTCACCCCGACCCGGAACGATTCGCGGCCGAGTTCGCAGGCAGCGAGCGCACCGTCGCCGAGTACCTGCTGGCCGAAGTGCTCGAGCGCCAGAGCGAGCCGGTACGGCGAATGCTGCTGCGAACCTCGCTGCTGGACCGGGTCAGCGGCGAACTCGCCGACCAGCTGACCGGTGGTTCGGGTGGTGAACGAATCCTGTACGACCTGGAGCAGGCGAACGCTTTCGTCGTCTCCCTCGATGCGCGTCGGTCCTGGTTCAGGTACCACCAACTGTTCGCCGATCTGCTGCTGCTGGAACTGCGCCACGCTGAGCCGACCGAGATCCCTGCGCTGCACCGCACCGCCGCCGCGTGGTTCGCGGGACACGGTTACCCGGCGGACGCGATCAGGCACGCCCAGGCAGCGGAGGACTGGAGCCTGGCAGCCCGGCTGCTCTCCGATCGCTGGCTCGGCCTCTACCTCGACGGACAACGCGCCACCGTGCGGGATGCGGTCGCCAGGTTTCCCGTCGGCGTGCCTGTGCCTGATGGCGAGCTCGCCGGGTTGAAGGCGGTATCGGAGCTGATCGGCGGCTCACTGCCGGAAGCTGAGCGGCAGCTCGCCCTGGCGACGCGCAACCTGGCGTCGCTCCCGGCGGACCGGCGGGCACGCTGCGGGGTGCTGCTCGGCTTGGTGCGGCTCCTCTGCGCCCTGCACAGGATCGATCTTCCAGGAGTCGACGAATCACAGCGGCTGCTCACCCCGACCGGCGCCGCCGACGCGGCACAGTCCTCGACGGCGGCTGTTGCCCGAGATTTGCTTGCCGAGCAGGACCCGGACCTGCGCGCGATGGTGCTGATCCACCTCGGTATCGCCGAGTTGTGGACGGCCCGGACCGATGACGCGGACCGGCACCTCGCGGAGGGTGTCGCCTTGGCACACCGGATCCCGCAGCCTTATCTCGAGGTCACTGCCCTGGCACATTGGGCGGTGCTCGCCGAACCACAGTCGTTCGCGCTCGCCGCAGAGCGCAGCGAGCGCGCCGTGGAACTGGCCCGTCGGCATGGCTGGAGCGAGGAGCCGGTGGTCGCGGTGGCCTACGCGGCACTGGCAGACACGCTGATCTGGCAGGGTCGTCTGGACGACGCGGAGCACTGGCTCGAACGAGCCGAGCGCACACTGCCCGCCGAGGTCCAGCCGGCGGGCGGGGTGATGCTGCGCGGCGCCCGTGGAATGCTCGAGTTGGCGCGCGGCCGAAACAGCGAGGCGCTGGCAGCATTCCGTTCCGCCGAAGCGCTGACCGATCGCCTCGTCGCGGTGCATACGCTCGCCGGCAGGCTGCGAGCACAGCTGCTCGAAACGCTCGTCAGGCTGGGCGAATCCCGGCAGGCTGAAGCCGCTCTGGCTGCGTTGGACGTGCAGCAGCGCGACACCGTCGAGATGCGAACAGTCCTCGCTGTGCTGCGGCTAGCGCAAGGCGACCCAGCCGCGGCTACGAACGCCCTGGCGCCTGTACTCGATGATGCTTCCGTCCAGCCGCAGTCGCAGACCTGGGTAATCCGCGCTCTTCTGGTGGAGGCGATCGCCCGCGACGCCCTCCGCGACGGGCGCGCCGCCGGTCAGGCCCTCGAGCGCTCCCTCGAGCTAGCTGAGGCGAACGGGGTTCTCCTGCCCTTCGTCGTTCACCCGGCGCCCGACCTCCTCCAACGGCATGCAACCGACGGTACGAAATTCGGTCCGCTGATCTCCAGGATTCTGACTCTCGTGACCGGCACGGAAAGGGCTGCGCCACCTCGCACATCGGAACAGCGGCTGCACGAACCGCTGAGCAACAGCGAGGTCCGCGTACTGCGCTACCTGCCCACCAACCTGACTGCACCAGAGATCGCCGGCGAGCTGACGGTCTCGGTGAACACGATCCGAACCCACATGCGCCATCTCTACGTCAAGCTCGACGTGCACAGTCGCGCCGACGCCGTCAAACGAGCCCGCACGCTCGGCCTGCTGGCACCCTCTCGCGTCCTGGCGGCCGGCTGAGTAGAGGCGCACGACCAGCTACCCGGCTTTCAGCGGCGGGTCAGACGTTGGAGGACCTCGAAGACGCCGGCGATGTCGCGGTGTTCGTAGCCGAGGGCGCGGGCGAGGGTCAGGATCTCGTCAGCGCTGGTTGCTGTCGGCAACGGTACTGCGAGGGTGCGCCCGGCCTCGAGGGCGAGGACGAGGTCCTTCTGCATGAGCCGGATGTCGAACCAGGCCTCGTCCGGAAGGTCGAGCAATAACGCTTCGCGGGCTTGCAGCATCGGGGAGCCGATCGGGCTGGCGTTCATCACCCGGAGAGCGAGCCCACGGTCGACCCCGGACCGCTCGGCCAGCAACAGTCCTTCGGCCATCGCCAGGACCTGTACCGCGAGACTGATGTTGATCCCGAGCTTCAGTGCGAGCCCCTGACCGTTCGGGCCGATGTACGTCGGCCGGCCGAGCTCGCCCAGGACCGCCTCGACCTGGTGGTACGCCGTCTCGTCGCCACCAACCATGATCGTGAGCGTGCCGGCCCGCACCTGCGGGACACTCCCCGACACCGGGGCGTCCAGGAACTCGGCGCCGGCCGCGAGGACCCGGTCCGCCACCTCGCGGCTGGTCTGCGGGCTGACCGTGCTCATGTCGATCCAGACCTGGCCTCCGGACAGGGCGGGAGTGATGCTGTCGGCAACGAGTTGCAAGGCCGCGTCGTCAGGGATGGAGGTGATCAGGACGTCCGCGGCCTTCGCCAGTTGATCGGCGCCGTCGATCCATCGCAGTCCGGTTGCGATCTGTTCCGCGGCCCGTGCACGCGTCCGGCTCGTGCCGTAGACCGCGTAGTCGGCCGCGAGCAGACGTGCTGCCATCGCCCCTCCCATGTGGCCGAGGCCGACGAACCCGACAACGGGACGGTCGCTCGCCGTACTCATCGGTCCGATCCGATCGTGGCCAGGTCTGCGGCGCCGAGTTCGAGTCCGGCCGCGGCGAGGATCGGATCGACCTGGTCGGCGCGCCGCGCGCCGACGATCGCTCCGTCGACGGCGGGATTGCACAGCGTCCAGGCCACAGCGACCGCACCCGGGGTCACGTCGTGGCGCGCGGCAACGGATTTCAGCCGCATGACCAGTTCGAGATTCCTTGACAGCCGCGGTTCGCGGAACTGTTCGTCGCTGCGGCGCCAGTCGTCGTTGGGTAGCTGCGCGATCCGCTCCCGGGTCATCGCGCCGGTGAGCAGGCCTGACGCCATCGGCGAGTACGCGATGACACCGATCCCGTGCGTGTCGGCGTACGGCAGCTCGAGCTCGATCTCGCGGTCGATCAGCGAGTACGGCGGCTGCAGTGTCTCGACCGGCGCAATGCACTGGATCCGCTGCAGTTGCGGGATGTCGAAGTTCGAGACGCCGATGTGGCGAACCACGCCGGCGTCCTTCAGCTCGACCATGGCCGACCAGCCTTCTTCGAGGTCGTCCTCCGGGATCGGCCAGTGGATCTGGTACAGGTCGATCGCATCGACGCCGAGCCGTTTCAGGCTGGCCTCGGCCTCGCGCAGGATCGAATCGCGTTTCAGGCTGTGCACGACGGTCCGGTACCGGCCTTCGAGCAGCGAAGCCTTGGTGAAGACGTACGGGCGTTCGTGCTCGGGCATACCGGCGATCGCGCGCCCGACGACCTCTTCGGAGCGTCCGAAGCCGTACGCGGCGGCGGTGTCGATCCAGTTCACTCCGCCCTCGAGCGCCCGGTGGATCGCGGCGATCGAGTCGTCGTCGGCCTGCGGGCCCCACCCGAACTCCCAGCCTCCGCCGCCGATCGCCCAGGCACCGAACCCGATTCGGCTGATCTCCATCCCGGTATCACCCAGTGACACGGCCTTGATACCCGCCTCTTTCATCGTCTCCACCCTCTCCATCGACTGCGTGCTGTCCCCAGCATCGCCGGCCGGACCGGCGCGAGACGTCACTGCCAGCCGCCCTTGTATCCCCCTGGTAGCGGGAACATCGGTTGGACGCTGGCTGGGGCGATCGATCCCCGATCGGCACGGGATGCTGAGGAAATGAAACGTGCACTACTGGCCATCGGACTCGGACTCGCATGGGTCGTCCTGCTGCTGCTCGCAGTTCGTCACCCTGCGCTCCGCGTTGTGGCCGCAGCAATCCTGGTAGCGATCGCCGGCTCTGCGGCTCTGGACGCCGCGATGGTCCTCCGGCGGTCGGTACGGAGTCGGCGGCCGAGCGTTGCGCTCCAGCCGGCCGGTCCGCCGATCGAGGAGATCGCGGCGGCGCTTCGGCAACTGCTCTGGGATCACGACGAACTGCTGCGGTCGCCGGAGCGGGTCGCGCCTGCAGGGCGGCTGCGATGGTTGGAGAAGCGGATCGGCGACCGCGCAGTACAGGCGGCGCAGGCGATCGAGGTATCGCATCCGAGCCGGCCGGTGGGCGGTTACAGCAGACCGCAACTCGGGCGGCTGCTGCATGAGCTGACCTGTGCCGGGCTGGTGCTTCCCCGGTCGGTCGTCCTGCTCGCGCCGGACAACCGGCGCTGAGGGAGGCGCAGCCGTTGCCCGCCGTTGTGCGGCCGGGACGGCGATGGGACGCTCGACAGGTGGTGAGCCTCGGATTGGTCCGGCTCCGCGGGTCGTTGGTGTTGCAGTGCGTGGCCGCGTCGGCAGCCGGAGCCCTTGCCTTCTTGCTGGCTGCCGTCGTGTGTACGGCGGCCCGGGATCACGTGCCCGCGGTGGTCGTCGGTCTACTCCTGCTGATCGTAGTCTTCGGCATCGCTCGGCTCGGCGGGATCGTTTACGCGCTCCCGGTCGGCGTCGTCGTGATCCTGGCCTTCGACTGGTACCTGCTGCCGCCGTTGCGCACGCTGGACGCGGCCACCGTGCTGCTGCTGGTGCTGTTCCTGGTGATGTCGGTGATCGTCGCCGCGGTGACCAGCGAGGCGAGCCGTCGCTCGGTCGAGGCCGAGAGGGCTCGTGGCGACCTCGCGGACACCCAGGCAGCATTGCGCCGGCTGGCCCTGCTCGTTGCGGCCGGCGAACCGCCCGCAACCGTCTTCGGGGCCGTCACCCAGGAGGTGGCGCGGCATTTCGGCGGTGATACGGCCCGGATGATCCGGTTCGAGTCCGACGGTACGGCGATGTTGCTCGCCAGCGACGGGACGACCGGGCCGCATGTGCGCATCGGCGCGCCCTGGGAGGGGTATCCGCCGACCGGCCTGACCGCGACGGTACAGCGCACCGGGGAGGCCGCTCGGGTCGACGACTACGCCTCGGTCCCGGGCGGCGAGCCGTATCTGCGCGAAGGTCTGCGCGCGGCCGTGGCGATGCCGGTCCACGTCGACGGGCGGGTGTGGGGGCTGATCGCTCTCGGGTCGAGGCACGGGCCGTTGCCGGCCGGCGCCGAGGACCGGTTGACGGACTTCACCGACCTGGTCGCGATGGCGGTGGCGAACGCACAGAGCCGTGCGGACGTGATGACGTCAAGGGCACGCTTGGTGACAGCGGCGGACGAGGCCCGCCGCCGGATCGAGCGGAACCTGCACGACGGCGCCCAGCAGCGGCTGGTCTCGCTGGCCCTGGGTCTGCGGTCGGCGGCGACGGGCTTCACCGGACCGGAGGAGACCCGTGCCGAGATCGAGCAGATCGCGATCGAACTGGTCGAGGTGATCGACGAACTGCGAGAACTCTCCCGCGGCATCCATCCGGCGATGCTGTCCGAGTCGGGACTCGGCCCGGCGCTCCGAGCCCTCACCCGGAGGTCGGCCGTCGAGGTCAGGCTCGACGCACGGATCGAGGGCCGGCTTCCGGAGGCGGTCGAGGTGGCGGCGTACTACGTTGTCTCGGAGATGCTCGCCAACGCGGCCAAGCATGCGCAGGCGACTGTCGTTCGAGTGCGGGCGGAGGTGTCGGACGGCCGGCTCCTCCTGCTCGTACAGGACGACGGCATCGGCGGTGCCGATCCTGCGCGCGGCTCGGGGCTCGTCGGACTGAAGGACCGCCTCGACGCCCTCGGCGGGTCGTTCACCGTCGACAGCCCGCCGGGCGCCGGTACGAAGGCCGTCTGCGAGCTCCCGATCACCAGCTGAGTTCCTGCTAGCGGGAACGCCGGAATTCCCACCACCGTGCTCGTCGGTTGGGTGCTCACCGCGACGACAGCACCGTCCGTTCCACGCGATGCTCCAGTGGTGCGATCACTTCGTAGTACCCAGGAGCTCAAGGAGCGCTTCGAGGCCGAGGCGGTCCCGCTACGTCCTCGCCTGTACGCCGCTGCGCTGCGGCTGACCGGAAATCCCGCCGACGCCGAGGACCTGCTGCAGGAGACGTATCTGCGTGCCTATCGAGGCTTCGCGGGATTCGAGCCCGGAACCAACCTGCGCGGCTGGCTCTTCCGGATCCTGCGCAACGTCTTCATCACCAGCTGTCGCAAGCGCCGGAACGAACCGATCACCGTCTCCGACGAGCGGTACGAGACGACCGGCCGCGTCCTGCACGGCGTCGCCGCCTCCGCCGAAGCCACCGTGATCGACGCGATCCCGGACCACGGGCTTCGAACGGCGCTCGCGTCGCTCCCGGACCGCTACCGGCGCGTCGTCCTGCTCTTCGATGTCGGCGGTTTCAGCTACCAGGAGATCGCGGACCTGGTCGGGATTCCGCGGGGGACCGTGATGTCGCGGATCCATCGCGGACGAAGGGCCTTGCGTGCGGACCTGGAGCGTGCGTCGTGATCGCGATTCTGCGGGAGGCCTGGCACACCGCCGTACCGGAGGACGACGATCGCCACGGACCGCTGCAGCCCACTGATGCTCGTGCTCACAGTCGTCACCGGCCTGGTCGAGGCCTTCAGCTATCTGTCGCTCGGTCACGTGTTCGTCGCGAACATGACCGGGAACGTGGTGTTCGGTGGATTCGCGATCGCCGGTGTACCCGGGTGGCTGCCACGGCCCCTCGCAACGGTCTGTCTCGTGGCGCGTCGGCCCGCCTCGTCCCGCGCACCGTGGACTCATGGCTTGTGACGGCGACATCGGACATACTCGGTGCCATGGCGACCAGGCCGTCACCACAGCCGAGCGGGCATGACCACGCTCGCACACGTGTGCTGTTGGCCGAGGACGACGTACTTCTGCGGGAAGGGCTCGCGAGACTCCTGCAGCAGGCTGGGTTCGAGGTTGTCGGGCAGACCGGCGACAGTGCGTGGATCCTGCCGCTGGTGCGTGACGAGCAACCCGATCTGGTCGTGCTGGACATCCGGATGCCTCCGACCAACACCAGCGAGGGCCTGGACGCGGCGCGCCAGATCCGCACCGAGTTCCCGGGAGTCGGCATTCTGGTGCTGTCCGCTCACACAGAGGTCGAGCATGCGATGGAGTTGCTGGCGACCGGTGAACGGATCGGGTACCTGCTGAAGACGCGGATCACGGACGTCGACGAGTTCATCCAGACGCTGGAGCGGATCGTGCGTGGCGGTTCGGTGATCGATCCTGCCTTGGTGCAGGAGCTCCTCAGCACGCGACGCCGCAATGATCCGCTGGCCGGATTGAGTGAGCGGGAGCAGGAGGTCCTCGCCCTGATGGCCGAGGGCCGGTCGAACGCGGGCATTGCCCGGCGGCTGTGGGTGACCGAAGGCACGGTGGAGAAACACGTCCGGCACATCATGGCGAAGCTGAGCCTGCCGGCGACCGACGACGACCATCGGCGGGTGCTCGCCGTGGTGGCGTACCTCGAGGCCCGCTGACCGCAGGGCTGGTCAGGCAGTGAGCCCCAGCACGTTGCGGATCGCTGGGACGGACAGCCTGGTCTTGGGCAGGAAACCGGCGACCGGACTGGCCGATATGCGGTCCGCGTAGTCCTCCTCGGCATGCGTGGAGACCAGGATCACCGTGGTCGGCGCCAGTTCGGTCTGGTCGGTCAGCCGGCGTACGACGTCGAAGCCGCTCTCCTTGCCGAGGTCGATGTCGACCAGGGTGACGTCCGGCCCGAAGTCCCGGGCGAGGCGGACGGCCTCGTCGCCGTTCGAGGCCAGGGCCACGACGTGCATGCCCTCGCGCTCCAGTAGACCGCGTGCCGCCGACAGGAAATGGGGGCTGTCATCGACGATCAAGCAGCGCAACTCCATGGCTCCAGAATGCCGAACCGCGCAGCGCCCAACAATCCGGCTAGCTGGAACCCTTGACGGGGCCGATCTTCCGGCTGGCCGGTACGGCGGATTGCCGCTCGCAGTGACGAAATCCGGTCGTTCCGTCGGCACCGTGGGAGGTGTCAAACCCGGAGTCGTCGAGAGGTACTGGTCGTGAGGCTCGGATCAATGCTGAGGGCAACGGCAGTGCTGCTCTGCCTGCTGGGACAGACGAGCGGGCCGCAGTGGGTGATCACCCACGTGTCGGCGGTCACACACGACGATCCGGTGCCCAACGAGTCACCTGCCGCAGCACCCGCCGAGCGCGCGGGGGAGCGCCTCGAGGCGATGTCGACCGCCGACCGCGACCGGGTCGAGGCGACGATCGCTACGGCCGACGCCGACGAAAGGCCGTACGTCGTCGAGGCGGTGGCAGCCGGGCACAGCGCCGGTGAGGTTGCCTCGTTCGCGCGGCTGATCCGGGGCAAGCAGCCGCACTGGCTGCACACTCACCTCGATCTCCTCGACCCGAACGGATCCGGGTGGGTCGACTACCGATCCGCTCCGGTGCAACAGCCCGACGACACGAGCTGTGGGCCGATGACCATCCTGATGGCACGCGCGCTGGCGGACCCGCTGTACGCGCTGTACCTGACGACCGGCGACAGCACGGACCGGGCGAACGCGGCTGCGGAACAGTTCCAGGCACGGCTGACCGCCGAGGAACACCGCATCCACGCCGAGACCAACCGCTTCTGGCCACAGCGGCTCGGCTCGACGCCGCTCGGGATCAGCAACGAGCTGAATCGGTACGCCGACGCTCTCGGAACCCGGTACCGGGCGCGGCTGGCTGATCGGCCGGCGCTGGCTGAAGCGGCCGATGCCGCAGGCAACGGTTATCCCGTGCCGGTGCTGATCGGCGACTGGATCCCGCGCCACTACATCTTGCTGATCGGCCGCGCCGGCGCCGACCTGCTCTATTACGAGCCCGGGTACGCAACAGTCGGCAGCCTGAACGAGCAGGACTTCCTGCACGGAAAGCTCGCTGTCATCGGATTTCACCGCAGCTACGCGGTGGTCACCCCTTCGTGAACCCCACCCGAGGAGAGATCGCTCATGACAACCATCCACGGCACGTCCCGAATCGGCTCGAACGGATTCGAGCCGAGCCCACGACTCCGGGCCGTCCTCCAAACGGTCCTCGTCGACCTGATCGCGCTGCACCTGCAGGCAAAGCAGGCGCACTGGAACGTTGTCGGGCACAATTTCCGCGATCTGCACCTGCAACTGGACGAGATCGTGGGCACCGCCCGGGAGGCAAGCGACACCATCGCCGAGCGCATGCGCGCCCTCGGAGCCCCCGCCGACGGACGGGCACCGACCGTCGCCGGGACCTCCAGCCTGCATCCGCTGCCCGCCGGCGAGTTGCTGACGTCGGATGTGGTCGACCTCGTCACGGGCAGCCTGCGCGACGTGGTCGCTACGATCCGCACCGTCCACGACGAGGTCGACGCCGACGACCCATCGACCTCCGACCTGCTGCACGCGATCATCGACGGACTCGAGAAGCAAGCCTGGATGCTCAGCGCCGAGAACCGCGTCCCGAACGCGCGCTGAGGCCCGCGCCTGCCTGTCCCTCCACACGAAAGAGAGCCAGGCAGTGCGGAAGGGTCGGCGTTTCGGCGGCTCGAGGACCACCGGAACTGTGTGGCCGACTCCGGCGATTATTCCAACAGGGAAATGTGATCCACCGGATTCATCGCAGCGACTAATCGCCCGACCAGCTGACCGCCATGCCCGGGATCGATCGCGCATCGACGGCAGTGTCCTGTTTCGGCGTGCGTGAGCCGTCAGCTGTCTCATTCCTGCATCTGGCCGGTCGGCCGAGCGGCTCTGTCGTGTTCCAGTCGTCGACAGTCATCAGGCGGAGGTCTCGTAGATGTCGGCGGTGCGCCACCTTGCTCCGGTCGTCGTACGTCGAGGCGGGACGTCGGGGCTGTCGCAGCAGCGAGAGACGTGACCCGGCCGATACCGCTGGCCACTCCAGTGATCAGGAGCGCCTTCACGGCATCACGTGTCCACTGTTCGGGCCCAGGGTCTGTCCGGTGTAGAGGTTTCCACCGGGTTCGCTGGCCAGCAGGACGGCTGTCGGAGCGACCTCGTGGGGCTCGCCGGATCGCTTCAACGGCAGTTCGGCCATCAGCGTTCGCGTCCACTCGTCGGACAGGGTGCCGCCGAGCGGCGTGTTGATCGGGCCGGGAGCAATGCAGTTCGCGGTCACCCCGGTGCCACCCACCTCGCGTGCCAGCGATTTCGTGAAGCCGATGACGCCCGCCTTCGCGGCCGCGTAGTGCGCCAGACCGGCTCCACCGCGCTGACCGACCTGCGACGCGATGTTGATGATCCGGCCGAAGCCGGCCGCGAGCATCGGCGGCAATGCGGCCCGCGAGCACAGGAAGACGCTGCGCAGGTTGATCGAGAGCATCTCGTCGAACAGGGCCGTCGGCATGTCGAGTACCGGTGACTCGGTCAGGATGCCGGCGTTGTTCACGACCACGTCGACGGCGCCGAGCATCACGCGAGCCGCGCCGAACAATCGCTCGACCTCGGGCTCACTCGACACGTCGGCCTGGACGGTCACCACCTCATGCCCGAAGGCGGCACAACGCTTCCGTACGGCGTCGAGTACCGGTTCGCCGGTGCGGTCGGCCAGGCACAGACGTGCCCCGGCCTCGGCGTACGCGAGAGCGATGGCGGCCCCGATGCCGCTCGCGGCGCCGGTCACCAGCGCCGTGCGTCCGTCCAGTGCGGCGATCGGTACCCCGGTCACGCGCTCACCGCACCGAAGATCCGGGCGGAGTTGCCGCCGAGGATCAGCTCGCGCTCTGCCTCGCCGAAGTGGGCCATGTCGACTCGCAGGCGCTCGTACCTCATCGTGAACAGGGGAGAGGCGGTGGCGAACAGCAGCCGCTCCGGTCCGAACTTCGTCACCACGCCCTCCAGAAAATCCTCGCGGTACATCGCACTCGTCTGCACCTGGACGTTCGCGTTCGCGAGTGCGAGTTCAGCGTCGAACCCGGACAGCCCGGAGATGTTGAACTGACCGCCGTTGGTCAGGACGAACGGGTTCTGCGGGGTCCAGGCCGCGGCTGCACCCAATTGCAGCGGCTCCGCGAACAGATGGAAGCCGGCGGCAACCATCACCGGCACCGACAACTCCGCGGCGCACTCCACGATGGGCCGGACGAGTCGTACGTCGTTGATGCGGAAGTGCTCCTCCGACGGATGGAGGAAGAGCCCGCGGGCGCCACCGGCGACCGCGCGGCGCAGCTCGGCGACTGCGTCGTCGCCCTCCCACGGATCGACGCGGCACAGCGGGATCAACCGGCCCTCGGCGCCCGCGGCGGCGGCCGCGAGTGCGTCGTTCGCGGCCCGGAACTCGCCGCGATGGGGATGGACAGGAACGGCGACCGCCGCATCGGTGCCGATGGCATCCATTCCGGCCAGCGCGGTGGCGGCGTCCTGCCCGTACCCGAAGTGTGAAGTCCCGAGGTAGACGAGTCCGTCGACGATGCTCATGCCGCCAGCCCGAGGAGCTGCTCGGCGTTGCCGCCGAGGACCAGTCCGGCCTGATCGGCGCCGAGTGCGGCGATGACGACCTTCTGACGCTCGAGCGCGGGCGAACTCACCGGGCCGTCACTGCCGAACATGACTCGCTCGGCGCCGATCCGCTCGACCGCGGTGAGGATCTTGTCAGGGTAGGGCATCGCAGAGGTCTCCAGAATGACGTTCGGGAACCGCTCGGCCACCTCGAGCGCCTCGTCGACGTGGAAGTACCCGCCCATGTGGCCGAGGATGATGATCGAGTCCGGGCAGGCGGCCGCGGCCTGCGCGATCGACAGCGGCGTACTGAGCGGCTCGTCGCCACAGTGGAACAGCGTCGGTACGCCGAGCCCGCCGGCGTACCGGATGAGATCGATCGTCGCTGCCCCTCCGGGGTGTTGCAGCGTCGACACCGGATGCAGCTTGAGGCCCTTGAAGCCGAGCTCGGTGACGGCCTGTCTGAGCAGTTGCCTCGAGATTTCCAGGTACGCCGGATTCAGCCGGACGAACCCGTAAAGCCGGTCGGGGTAGCTGTTGCACGCCTCGGCGATCAGCTCCAGACCGCGTGGGTTGAGTCCCGGCAGGTCGGTCAGCGTCATCACTGCCGACCGCTCGACGCCTGCCTCGTCCATTGCACGGATACAGTCCTCGGCCGACATCTGCCAGCCCAGCGAGGTCCCCTCCTCGATGTGCATATGCATGTCGAAGATCATCGGTCGTCCTCCATCGTCGTGGTGGTCCCGCTCATGCCCGGGCCTCGGCCAGCACTGGCTCGATCTCCGTGAGAGTGCGCTCGACCCAACCCAGGTCGACCAGCCGGCCGCCGGTGACGACGCCGGCCGGGCGGCGAAGGATCTCCAGGTCCTGTCTCGGGTCCTGCTCGGCGATCACCAGATCGGCGCGCGCCCCGACGACCAGGATGCCGATCGGCGCGTCCTCGTCGGCGCGCCGGACCAGCGTTCCAGCGGTGACCGTGGCTGCGCGGAGGGCCTCGGTCGCGGTCATACCCCGTTCGGCGTACATGGTCAGCTCGTCGAGCAGGCCGCCGATCGGGTTGAGCGCAGTACCGGCATCGGTGCCCGCCGCGATCCGGACGCCTGCCGCGATCGCCTTGGCCGTACTCGCCCGGTAGACCTCCCGTGCCTTCAGACTCTTCGCGACGGTGGCGGCCGGGATGCCGATGCCCGCAGCGATCGGGTTCAGCGCGGTCACCGTCGGCACCAGCGTCACCCCGGCGTCGATCATCTGCTTGTGGTTGTCGTCGTCGGCGAACGCGGCGTGCTCGATGGTGTCGACGCCGGCCGCGATCGCGTTGGTGATGCCCTGGGGCGCGTGCGCATGGGCGGCGACCAGGACGCCGGCCTTGTGGGCCTCCTCGATGCCGGCTGCGAGCTCCGGGATCCCGAGCTGCGGTACACCCGGGTTGCCGGGTGTCGAGATTCCGCCGGTCGCCATCAGCTTCACCACACCGGCGCCTGCGGCCAGCTGCTCGCGGACGGCCAGCCGTACCTCGTCCGGCCCGTCCGCGATCCGGCCGTAGTCGGCGCAATGCCCTCCGGTCATCGTGATCGGCCGGCCCGCGGCGACGACGCGCGGGCCGGGCAACTCACCCGAGTTCACCTCGGCGGCGTAGTGCAGGGTCATCCGGTCGGCCGAGCCGAGGTCGCGCACCGAGGTGATCCCGGCCCGGAGCGCCAGCAAACCGTTGTGGAAGCAGGTCATCGAGCGCACGAACGGCGTACGTTCCCAGTGCAGGTACGGCGCCGCGTGGGCGGCCAGGTCGAAGTGGACGTGGCAGTCGATCAGCCCGGGCAGCACGACCGCGCCGTTCAGCTCGACTTCGGGGGTCCCGTCCGCGCTGACCTGATCCGCGGTCAGCTCCGTGATCACTCCGGCGCGCACCACCAGTGAACCGAACGGCTCGGCCTTCAGCTCCTCGCCGGTCAGCGCGATCCCGTTCCGCAGGATCAGATCGGACGTGCGGCTCATGCAATGGCCTTTCTGTTGCTTGCAGCAACGTTCCAGGAAGCTTCGACACCGGCCGTGGATGCGATGTCGAAGCGATGCCGCATCAGCAGCATCGACGCGTCGTGCTGGGCCCGGTCGTCGCTGCCGACGCCGTCCTCGACGATGACCACGTAGTAGTCGTTGAACAGCGCGTCGCGCGCGGTCGACTCGACGCAGCCCTCCGTCGTGCACCCGGCGACCACGACGGTCTCGATGCCGTTGCTGCGGAGCAGCAGGTCGAGGCTGGTGCCCCAGAACCCGCTCGATCGCCACTTCGGTACGACGAGCTCACCGGGCAGCGGCGCGAGCTCGGTCACGAACTCGTGTCCGGCATCGCCCTGCTCGGTGAAGCGGAACCGCCCGCCGGTGATGTCGCCCTGCCGCTGGAGGCGGAGATTGAACCTCAGCTGCGCGGGCGACTCGCTTCTCCCTCCGGGCAGGGACGTCATCTGCACGTGGACGACCAGTACCCCGGCCGAACGAGCCGCCGCGAGCAGCGTTGCGATCCTGGCCCGCACCGGTGGATACATCGACAGGTCCACGCCGAGCCGGTCGAAGGCGAAGCCCGGCTCGACGAAGTCCCGTTGCATGTCGATGATCACCAGCGCCGCCCGGGACGGATCGACGAGTTCGCCGATCTCGGTGAGGACCTGCTTGCCCGCGATCTCGATCACGTGAACGACGCCGCGTGGTAGTAGGAATAACCGGTCGGGCCGAAGTGCACGTCGGCGAGGTTGGCCGTACCGGAGTACACACCGCTGACGTTCCACAGCGGCAGGAAGATCGCGTCCTCCATGAGTGTGGTGGTGACCTTCTCGTATGCCGCCGTTCGCGCGGCCGCGTCGACGATGGCGTTCGCCTTCGGGATGGCGGCGTCGATCGCGGGGTTGCGGTAGTGCGCCCAGTTGAAGCCCGCCTTGATCTGGCTGCTGGTGACGAGGTTGTTCAGCAGGTACGGGTCGACGTCGTAGTAGAAGATCGCGGACAGGTTCTGTACGCCCTGGTTGTACGACGCGGCGGCGGTCGTGAACGGCTGCGACTTGGTGGTCGAGGCGAAGCCGACCTCCTTGAGCGCGTTCACGACGTACTGGGTAGGCAGGTCGAACCCGTTCGCGCTCTGGATCAGGATGTCCAGGGAGAGCTTCTGGCCGCCCTTGCTCCGGGTACCGTCGGCGCCGGCCACCCAGCCCGCCTGCTCCAGCAGGCTCTTCGCCTTCGCGGGGTCGTAGGCGTACATCGTGTCGTTGGCCTTGACGTAGCCCGGTGTGCTCGGCGTCAGCACGTTGTACGCCGGTGTGAACGCGCCCCGCAGTACGCTCTCGTTCAGCTTCTTCTGGTCGACCGCGTAGAGGATGGCCTGGCGGACCTTGAGATCGTTCGTCGGCCCCTTGTCGACGTTGATCGGGAAGCCGTACGGCTGGCCGGTCGACGGCATGTCGTAGTGCTTGAACTGCGAAGCCTTCTTGATCGTGGCGATCGTGTCGGGGTCGAGGTTCATCGCCATCTGGATCTGGCCGGCGCGCAACGCGTTGTAGCGGGCGTTGGTGTCGAGCAGGATCTTGAAGTTCAGCTTCTCCAGCTTCGGCGGGCCGGCCGGACCGAACACGGTCGGCCCCCACTGGTACTTCGGGTTCTTCGCCAGCCCGACATGGTCCTGGGCCACGTAGTCGACGAACGTGAACGGACCGGTCCCGGTCGGGTGGGAGGCGATGTCGGCGCCGTACTTCTTCAATGCGGCGGGCGACTGCATGCCGAAGACGATGCCGGTCATCTCGTGCTCGAAGGCCGCGTTCGGCTGGCTGAAGACCACCTTCGCGGTGTACTGGTCGACGACCACTGTCTCTGTGTAGGGGCCGAGGGCGCCGCGGGCCGAGCGGGACTTGGTCGTGGGATCGGCGATGTGGTCGAACGTCGCCTTGACCGCTTCTGCGTCGAAGTGCGTGCCGTCGTGGAAGTCGACGTCCTGGCGCAGTGTGAACGTGTATGTCGTGGCGTCCTTCGACACCTGGTAGCTCTTGGCCAGGCCCGGGTGGAAGACGTTCTTGCCCGAGCCGTCCGGCAGCCACCAGATCAGCGGGTCGTAGATGTGCGAGATGATCATCGAGACCATCGCCAGGCCGGTCGCCGCGGGGTCGAGCGAGTCGGGTTCCTGGTAGATGCCGACCGTGAGGCTGGTCGTCTTCGCTCCGGACCCGGTGCCGGATGCCGTGCCCTGGCAGGCCGCCAGCACCGAGCTGCCGCCGAGCGCGACCAGGCCGGCCGCGCCCGCCTTCAGCAGGGTGCGACGGCTGAACAGCGCCGATTCGTTCAGAGGTGCTGGTTCGAGGCTCACGAGGGACTCCTTCTGCTTTCTTGATCTGCTGTTTGCGCTCCGAGCCGCTCGAGTGACCTGACGGCCAGCTCGGCGTGGAGCAGCGCGCCCCGCGTCATCACCGCGTCGTCGAACCGCGCCAGCGGGCTGTGGTTGCTGGGCGCGCCGGCCAGGTCCTCGGTCATCGAGGCGCCGAGCATCAGGTAGCTGCCGGGGACGGCCGCCAGCACCCGCGAGAAGTCCTCGGAGCCCGGCTCCGGAAACTCCATCGGCACGAACTGGTCCGGGCCGAACACGTCCGCCACCACATCCGCGACGAAGGCGGCATGGTCGGGATCGTTGACCGTCGCGGGGTATTCGCGCACGTGCTCGACGTCGACGTCGAGCCCGTGTACCTGGGCCACGCCCTGACAGACCGCGGTCGCCAGCCCGCCGATCGCGTCGCCGGTGGCAGCCGAGAAGGTCCGGACCGTCGCCTGGAACTCCGCGGTGTCGGGAATGATGTTGGCGGCCGTACCACCCGACACGACGCCGACCGTCACGACAACCGGGTCGAACACGTCGAACCGCCGGGTGACCATCGTCTGCAGCGCGGTGATCATCTCGGCCGCGGCCGCGATCGGATCCCGGGCCGAGTGCGGCGACGAGCCGTGACCGCCGCGCCCCCGCACTGTCACCTTCAACTTGCTGCTCGACGACATCATCGTGTTGCCGCGAGTGGTGAAGACGCCGTTGGGCGTCTTGTTCGAGCGCACGTGCATGCCGTACGCCGCACTCACGGCCGGGCCGGCAGCGGTCAGGACGCCCTCGTCGATCATCGTTCCGGCGCCGTCCCAGCCTTCCTCGCCGGGCTGGAACATGAACACGATGTCGCCGGCGAGCGAGTCCCGCTGTGCGGCGAGCAGCCGGGCCGCGCCGACGAGCATCGCCATGTGCAGGTCGTGACCGCACGCGTGCATAGCTCCGTCGAGCTCACTGCTGAACGGTTCGCCGCTGCGCTCCTGCACCGGCAGGGCGTCCATGTCGGCGCGCAGCAGCACGGCTGTGCCGGTACTGCGACCGCCGCGGAGGACGCCGGTGACTGAGGTGATGCTCTTGCCGAGGGTGAGCTCGAGACCGAGGTCGCCGACCGCCTCGAGCAGCGTCTCCTGGGTCATCGGCAACTGCAGCCCGATCTCCGGCCGGCGGTGCAGCTGGTGCCGGAGCTCGGTCAGCTCCGGTCCCAGTTCCGCGACGTCGGAACCGAGGGTGCCGCTGATCGTCATGCCTTCTCCTTGCTTCGCGGGAGTTGGCTTCAAGCTAAGATCACATCTGTTACATTGTGATTTCGTGCTTGATTTCATTCACGATCGGGGAATTTGTGAAGGAATCCACCATTCTCACGTCTGATGACCGGGAGCTCATCGGAGCCCTCCAGGTCGGTCCGCGGACGCCGTGGACCGACATCGGCGAGGCCCTCGGGATCAGTGGGATCACCGCGGCGCGTCGGTGGGAGCGGATCAAGGCCAGCGGGGTCGCGTGGGTGACCGCGGCCCCCGGGATGAGCCGGCGCGCCGAGCAGTGCGTTGCCTACGTCGAGGTCGACTGCCTGCCGGGCAAGCGGATCGAGGTGGCAGCCGAGCTCTCGCGGCACGAGTTGGTCGTGACGGTCGAGATCACCACCGGCACGGCGGACATCATGCTCACGATCGCGGCGGCGAACCTGCAGATGCTGTCGCACTACCTGCTGGATCACCTCGGCGCGATGGAGAGCGTGCTCAGGAGCAGAGCGCGGATCGCCACCCAGATCTACACCGAGGGATCGCGCTGGCGGCTGATCGATCTCCCCGAGGACATGCTCCGGGTGCTCGAGCGATCCCGGCCGAAACCCGAGCCCGACCAGGGCGGCGAGAGCGTCACGATGACCCCTGACGTGCAGCGCCTGGCGGGTCTTCTGACCATTGACGGGAGGGCGTCGTACGCGGAGCTCGCGGCGGCAACGGACCTCAGCCCGACGACGGTGCGCAGACACGTCTCCGGCTTGTTGCGCAGCGGCATGCTCCTGCCCCGGACCGACGTGGCGGCCGAGCTGTCGGGGTCCCCGGTGCAGGTCTACCTCTGGGCCGACGCCCCCGTTGAAGGGCTGCCCGCGACGGCCCGGACGATCTCGCAGATCCGGCAGGTGCGGCTGTGCGCCACGGTGTCGTCGGCACCCAGCATGCTGATGTGTGCGTGGCTGCAGACCGTCGAGGAGGTGCACCGGCTCGAGCTGGCGATCGCGAGCCGGCTTCCGCAGGTCCGCATCATCGACCGTCTCGTCGTACTGCGGACGGTGAAGCGGATGGGCCGGCTGCTGGACACCAGCGGCCGCGCCGTCGGTGTGGTGCCGATCAACATCTGGGAGGACGGGCTGGAGCACCCCGAGGATGCCGGCAGGCGCTGAAGGAATCCGCCAAAACCAGCGCGACTCTGAAGCTTGCGACCGGCCGGAAACCCGTGACCGCAGGATCGCCGGAAATGTGCGCGTGACAATGCGGGGCTACAAAATCCTTTATGTCCTTCGTGTTCCGCCGCTTGCTCGCCTCGATCCCCGTGATCGTCGGCGTGACGATCATCGCGTTCCTGCTGATCCACCTGGTCCCCGGCGATCCGGCGCAGGCCATGTTGTTCGGCTCCAACGCGAGCCCGGAGCAGATCGGCCAGCTGCGTGACCAGCTCGGTCTGACCCAGCCGCTGTGGCAGCAGTACCTCACCTTCGCCGGTGACCTGCTGC
The DNA here is from genome assembly GCF_042730855.1 of Kribbella sp. NPDC059898. Classification (NCBI taxonomy): domain Bacteria; kingdom Bacillati; phylum Actinomycetota; class Actinomycetes; order Propionibacteriales; family Kribbellaceae; genus Kribbella; species Kribbella sp. NPDC059898. The sequence continues at coordinate 296,375 of NZ_JBHWKR010000011.1, read as the reverse complement.
ACGGCGATCTCGGGACCTCCTACGTCACCCACAACTCCGTCGCCTACGAACTCGTCTCCCGGACGCCGAGCACGCTCGCCCTGACCGGTACGGCGATGCTCGTGGCCGTCGTCATCGGCGTACCGCTCGGGCTGGTGGCCGGCCTCCGGCCGAACTCCGTCCTCGACAACATCGCCCGGTTCGTGTCGTTCCTCGGCGTCGCGATCCCGTACTTCTTCCTGGCCCTGCTGCTGGTGCTGATCTTCGCCTTCCACCTCAACTGGCTGCCGGCGATCGACAACGGCAGTTCCAGCGGCCTGGTGCTGCCCGCGCTCTCACTGGGCTGGGGGTACGCCGCGATCCTCACCCGGCTCATCCGCGGCCGGGTGATCGACGAGTACCGCACTGACTACGTGAAGTCGGCGCGGGCCCGTGGATGTTCGGAACTGCGGGTGCTGCTCGCGCACGTCTTTCGCAACTCGTCGGTCCCGGCGGTCACGATGATCGGTCTGCAGTTCGGCAACATCCTCACCGGTGCCGCGGTGACCGAGGTGATCTTCGGCCGGCCGGGCGTCGGCAGCTTCCTGGCCACGTCGATCACCTCCAAGAACATCCCCGTGGTGCAGGGAGCCATCGTGCTGGTCGGCCTCAGCTACATCGTCATCAACCTGATGGTCGACCTCGTCGTCGGTGCCATCGATCCGCGTACCCAGCTGAGCACCGCATCATGACCGACAGCCGCCTGTCCCGAGGAGACTTCACATGACCACCGTCGCCCTTGCCCGGGCCGCTCGCGCGGCCCGGCGCGGCACCCACAGCCGCTACGGCCGGATCTTGACGTCGGCCGCCATGGTCATCGTCCTGCTGGCCTGCGTCCTGCTGCTCGTCCATCCCGGCTGGCTCGCCCACACGAGTCCACTGGCCGACAGCGACGATTCACTCGCCGCACCCGGCGGCGCCCACCTGTTCGGCACCGATCAGCTGGGTCGCGACCTTTACAGCAGAGTGATCTTCGGCGCCAGACCAGTGCTCGCGGCAAGTCTGGGCGGCGTCCTGCTCGCCACGCTGGCGGGGGTGGCGATCGGCCTGATCGGCGGGATGGCGCCGCGGGCGGTCAGCGTCCTGGTGATGCGGGTCGTCGACGTGTTGCTCGCCCTGCCGGTGCTGCTGATCGCACTGATCCTGATCGCGACCATCGGGGCGGGGGTGAAGAGCATCATCCTGGCGCTCGGCGTCGCCTACACTCCTGGTTTCGCCCGCGTCGTCGAGGCGTCGGTGCGCAAACTGCGCTCGATCGAGTACGTCCAGGCCGCCAGGATCTTCGGCTCCTCCGGATTGCGGACCGCCGTCCGGCACCTGCTGCCCAACCTCGTCACCGAGGTTGTGGTGATGATCAGTAGCGCCGTCGGCTGGGCCGTTCTGACCGCGACCACCCTGAGCTTCCTCGGCCTCGGCGTACAGCTGCCGAACCCGGACTGGGGAAGCGACCTCGCGGCCGGCGCCACCAGCCTGTCCACCGCGTGGTGGCTGTCGACCTTCCCCGGCCTCGCAATCACGGTCACGATCCTGATCGCCAACTTCAGCGGGGACTGGGTGATGACGCTGCTCGACCCGGGTGGCCGACGCACGTTGACGAGATTCCGCGCGTTCCGCGGCCTGCGCACGAGCCTGCCCGCACCAGATGAGACACCGGCCGACGCCAACCGTCGTACGACGGTCCGTGAGGAGCAACCATGACCGCGATCTCCACCGCCGTACCGGCCTCGCCCGGCGAGCTGGGCGAAACAGTCCTCAGCATCCGCGATCTCCGGGTCGAGATCCGCACAGCGAACGGTGTCGTGCGTCCGGTGGACGGCGTCACCTTGTCGGTCCGGGCCGGTGAGACAGTCGGCCTGGTCGGCGAGTCCGGATCGGGGAAGACGATGACGGGGATGTCGGTGCTGCGATTGCTGCCGGCCGGCGGATCGATCGTTGGCGGCTCCATCGATTTCGACGGACGCGAACTGACCACGCTGAGCCCCGGCGAGCTCCGTCGGCTGCGTGGCAACGACATCGCCGCTGTCTTCCAGGATCCGATGACGTCGCTCAACCCCACCCGCACGATCGGCAGCCAACTCCGGGAGGCGTACCGCATCCATCGGCCCGGGACGTCGGTCGCCGCGGCCAACCGCCGCGCGGAGGAGGTGCTTGCACTGGTCCGGATGCCGCGTCCGAGGGAACGCCTGCGGGACTACCCGCACCAGCTGTCCGGCGGTATGCGGCAACGGGCGATGATCGCGATCGCCTTACTGTGCGAACCACGTCTGCTGATCGCGGACGAACCGACCACGGCGCTCGACGTGTCCATCCAGGCGCAGATCCTGGAGCTGCTCGACGAGCTGAAGAGCCGGCTCGGCATGGGGATCATTCTGGTCACGCACGACCTCGGCGTGATTGCAAGCCACGCCGACAAGGTCGCGGTGATGTACGGCGGCCGCATCGTCGAGGAGGCGCCGACCGCCGAGCTGTTCGCGGCGCCACGGCATCGGTACACCCAGGCGTTGTTCGAGTCGATGCCGACGATGGAGCTCGACTCGCGCCACCCGCTGGCCTCGATCCCGGGGCTGCCGCCGCAGTTGATCGACCTGCCGCCGATGTGCCGGTTCGCGCCGCGCTGCCGGTTCGCGACCGATGAATGCCGCACCGAGGACCCCGGGTCCGTGAATGTCGCGGACGGCCACACCCATTCCTGCCTCCATCCCCGCCCCGCCCAACGCATCGACGACGAACGCCTGTACGCCGACGCGCTTGCCGAGTTCCAACCGAACCGGAAACAGGGCCGGCCGCTGGTGATGCTGGAATCGGTCGTGAAGCAGTTCCGGATCAAGAATCCCGCGACGTTCCGGCCGCGGCGGGTGCTGCACGCGGTCTCGGACGTCAGCCTCGACGTACTCGAGGGCGAGACTCTGGGTATCGTCGGCGAATCCGGCTCGGGCAAGACGACGGTCGGCCGGATGATCGTCGGACTCGAGCAACCCACCGGCGGCGTGGTCCGGTTCGACGGCCGGGACATCAACCGGCTGACCCGGGCCGGGCAACGAGCCAGGGCCGGTAACCTGCAGTTGATGTTCCAGAACTCGGCGGCCGCGCTCGACCCACGGATGAACGTCGCAGACCTGATCGCGGAGCCGCTCGACGTACAGCATCTCGGCAGCCGGGCCGAGCGGCGGGCCAAGGTGATGGAGTTGATCGACGCTGTCGGCCTGCCTCGGACCGCGGCCGAGCGACGTGCGTACGAGTTCTCCGGCGGCCAGCGTCAACGGATCGCGATGGCTCGCGCCCTCGTCCTGCGGCCCAAGGTCGTGGTGGCCGACGAACCGGTTTCGGCGCTGGACGTCTCCATCCAGGCACAGATCCTGAATCTCATGCGCTCGTTGCAGGCGGCGTATTCGCTCACCTACGTGGTGATCTCGCATGACCTCTCTCTGCTCCGCTACCTGTCGGACCGGATCGGCGTCATGTATCTGGGCAAGCTGGTAGAGCTCGGTCCGAGCGCCGAGGTCTACGCCGCCCCTCAGCACCCATACACGGCCGGGCTGATCGCGTCTGTCCCGATTCCTGACCCAGGCCGACAGGCCGAACAGCAGAAGGCCGGCCTGTCCGGCGAGATCGTGTCAGCAATCGACCCGCCCTCAGGCTGCCGGTTCCGGACCCGCTGCCCGTTCGCCACCGACCTGTGCGCCGAACAGGAACCGTCTCTGGACCAGCGAGACGGCCCACACGCCGTCGCCTGCCACTACCCACTCACCACCGTAGCGCCGGATGCGGACATAGACAGAGGCTGAGTTCAATGGCCGCCACGGCTCCACCCGCAAGCCCAGTCGCCAACACGGTCGGCACGAAACCGCGCACGCTGACGGCTATGACGAGGAGCTCCTCGTGTTCCGCAGCGGATAGGTCATGGCGCGGATTCGTCGCGACCCAGCCAGGCGTTGGATGCGGCCCGCAAGGACGGGACGATCCGCCAAGTGACCTCGACCACGATTTCCTGCGCCGGTACCGGGAGCGACTGCCGGCCAGGGGGAGACCAGTATCTTCAACCGCTCGCACTAAGCGGAGGTGCTCGTCGTGCGCGTGCGCCACGAGAATCTCATCCGCCAGAAGCTGCCGCTCGGGACGCGTGGATCCGCGGGTGGCATGACCAAATCGAACCCTGGGGAGTTTGGCGCAGGTTGGTGGCGCGTCGGGTGAAGGTGCCGGGGCGGTTCTCGCGTTCGGCGAGTGGTTGGAGGCCGGTGAGCAGGGTGACGGCGGCGTCGTACTCGGCGGGTTTCCGGGGGTGATCTGAGCCCGAAACCGGCGTAGCAATTTCATCCGTACCCGCGCGGCCTCACCGTGGACGACCCGTCGCAGCAGCCGATTCTTCTCGGCGATCGGCAGGTCGGCGACCCAGTCGGCGACATCTCCGCGATCGTCGGCGGTCTCCTTCAACGGCGGGGAGGTTCGGGCCGCGATCGCGAGCAGGTCGTCAGCGAGGCGGAGGAAGTCGGCCAATGCTCGCTGTGCCGCGGTGAGCGTGCGCAGTGGCGCTCCATCAACAGGTTCGGGTCGCCCCGGAAGTCGCCCCTGTGGTACTCGTTCACGAAACTGGCGGCCGCGAGCCTTGCCCGGATTGAGTGCGATCGGACCGCGGCCTGTTCGTCGTCGTCCAGTGGCCGGTCGATCGCCAGCAGGCTTCGGTTCGGCGGCTTACCGGGACTGTCCGTTCGGATGTGCCTCGATGATGGTTTCTGCAGCCTGAGGGCTGCTGTCTGTTCGTCGTGCTTGCGCAGCATCCGCAGCACGGTGGCGGGTGAGGGGTGTTGTCCCTTCTTTTTGCCGGTGGTGATGACCAGGCGCTTGGCGACATCGCGCAGGCTCGCTCCCTGCTCCCGCAGGTGAAGCGCCATCGACAGCATGTCCGGGTCGGTCACGCCGGCGCCGCTGATGGGTCTTGCCGCGTTTGCAGGCTTACTCGTGGCCTTCCAGGGTGCGGTCGCGGATGTATTCGCGTTCCATGCCGGACAAGGCCGCCAGCACGGTGAATACGACCCGGATGGGTTGTGCGAGCCCTGGAGTTCGCCGGTGAGGAACTCCAGCCCGATGTCACCGGCCTTCAGTTCCTCGGCCAGGGCCGCCAACTCGATGCTGCGACCGAGCCGCTTGTGCTCGTGAACAACATCGGTCACCCGGGCTCCCGGAGGCGCGGCTCTCATCGGCGCGCTTGGCCGCGGCTTCGAGCTCGGCCCGCCGCGTCGCGCGGGTGAGATCTTCTCGGAGAACACGCGGGAGACACCGGCATGGTTGAGGGCATCGAGCTGGAGTCCAGCGACTGGCGCGTGGTCGACGCACGGACGTACCCGATCCGTACACGCCCGGCAGGTTCGACACCGGCCTTGACCGGCCGTGGCAGCTCGGTCCACACTGCCCCCGGCCGGCGTATCCCCGGCGTCGCCACGCTCAACACTTTCGCCAGCGCGCTGGCACGAGCCGGAAGCGGGCCGTGTGGTACTGCACCGCGACCTTCCTCTTCGTCGTACGCACGCAGACCCGGGCGGGACGGCACAGGTCGACATCGGGCAGGCGTGCGCTTCCACGCGCCGGTAGTCCTGGCGACCGCTGGTCACAAGGCCAGACCGTTTCACGAGTGCGGTCATCAGACGTTCGTCAGATGAACGCCCCGTGTGCGCCCGTGTAGGGGCAGAGACTGGGAACGGGTGTCGGCGTACTACTTGGAGTGCAGAGGCAGGTACGGGTAAACATACAGAGCTACGGCCCGCGCAGCGGGCGTTAGGCGAGCGGGCCGAGCTCGGCGGTCACGATGTCGGAGAGGCGTTGCGCGGTGGCGAAGCCGGGGGTGAGGCGGTTCTTGGTGACCGCGAACGATGTCCCCGTGGCGGGGTTGACGTAGGCATAGCTGCCCCCTCCGCCGGGCCAGCCGAGGGTGGTCGGTGCCTCGTCCGTTGGGGCGCCGATGCGACCGAGCGGATAGCCCAGGGCCAGCCGTGCGGGGTTGCCGAAGACCTGGTCGGTTCCTTCGAAGGCGACCGTCGACAGCTGCGCCAGCTGGTCCGCGGCGATCAGCCGGTCGTCCAGGATCGCCGCGTACATGGTCGCGATCCCCTGTGCGGTGAAGGTGCCCACTGACGGAACGTCGGCCTGGAGGAAGTCGGGGCTGTTGCCCATCGACGCCCGGGGTTGCCGTTCCCACGGCGCCAGGATGCTGTCGTGCTCGGCGGGGTCGGCCGGATGCGGCTCGGCGTCCTCCAGCCGGGCCAGCCGAGCGAGCTCGGTCGGGGGCACGCCGAAGTACAGCTCACCGACGATCCCGAGGGGCGCGGCGACCCAGTCGTGCAACAGCCGCCGCACCGGCTGCCCAGTGACCCGGCGCGCGATCTCGCCGACCAGGAAGCCGAAGGTAAAGGAGTGGTAGCCGGTCCGGGTGCCGGGTCGCCACAGCGGTTCCGCCCCGGCGATCGCCGCGCAGACCCGTGGCCAGTCGGCCAGGTCGGCGGGGCCGAGCCCGCCGGGCATCGCCGGCACTCCCACCGTGTGCGTCAGCACCTGCCGTAGGGTCGCGGTCTCCTTGCCGTGCACCCCGAACTCCGGCCACACCTCCGCCACCGGCGTGTCGTAGCCGACCAGGCCATTCCTGACCAGCAAGTGGGCGATCAACGCGGCCACGCCCTTGGCGGTGGAGAAGCTGAAGAACAAGGTCTGCGGGATCACCGGCCGTCCGGTCATCCCGTCGGCAACGCCGGCGACGACGTCGACGACCTGATGGCCCCGATGGTGGACGGCGACCTGCAGGCCGGTCTCGGCCCCAGTGGCGACCAGTTCGTCCACGATGTCCTGGACCCGGCGTTGGAGCGTCATCACAGCTCACCGCGCAGCACGGCCTGGCCGGTGTCGGCGTCGAAGGGCACCGACGCGTGCTCGTGAACGATCCTCCAGGCGCCGCCCTGCAGGCGGAGGCAGCTCGTCGCGCGCACCCACATGCCGACCTCGGCGCCGTCCCGCATCCTGCCGCTGATCCGGACCAGGAAGTGGCAGAACGCGAGATCGGCTCCGGCGGTGATCTCCAGGTCGCGGATCTCGTGCCCGATCGGCGTGCGGTACGAGGCAATCCACCTCTCCAATCGGCCGGTCGGGTCCTCGCCACGGCGGACGAACGGGCCGATCGCGTCGTACAGTACGAGGTCGTCGTCGTAGTCGGCGGCCGCGGTGGCGGCGTCCCGGCGGCCGAGCGCCCGGGTGCGGGTCTCCAGCAGCTCGCGGATCTGCCGGTCGCTGTCCGCTGTCATCGCCCGGCCACCTGACGGCCGAGGGCGTCCAACCAGTCGCCGGTGCCCTGCTCGCGCCACTCGGGCTGTTCCCGGTCGTCCAGGAACGTGCCCTGTTCGGTGAGTACCAGGCGGGTTCCGTCGCCATCGTGAGTGAACCGCACGGTGGTCAGCGACACGGTCGACAGGACCTCGTCGGTGAACAGGGTCGTGGTGTAGACGATGCGCTCGCCGGGGACGATGTCGCAGTACTCGCTCCTCGCGACGAGGTCGACCCCGTCGCCGCCGTGCACGGCCTCGGTGCCGCCGACCCGGAAGTCCAGCGAGTAGCGGCCGTCCTCCGCCGCGAACCACTTCGCCTTCGTGTCGCGGTCGGACCAGGCCGCGAAGACCGCGGCGGGCGAGGCGGCATAGGTCCGCTCCAGCGTGAACGTGCTGTGTTTCACCGAGTGGTCGGTCATGATCCTCACTCCTTCGTCTGGTTGTCGAGGACCGCACCGAGGCGGTCCAGGCGCTGCTCCCACACCGTGCGCTGGCGCTGCAACCACGCCTCGGCGTTGCGGAGGCCGACCGGATCGATCTGGCAAGTGCGGACCCGCCCGACTTTCTCCGACCGCACCAGCTCGCTGTCCTGTAGCACTCGGAGGTGCTGGACCGTCGCGGCGAGGGTCACCCCGAGCTGGGCCGCCAGCTCGCTCACGGTGGCCGGGCCTCGGGTCAGGCGCTCGATCACCGCCCGCCGGTTTGCATCCGCGAGCGCATGGAAGACCCGGTCCGCCGCCTCCAGCTCATGCTTAAGCATGCACTTAACCTTAATCGCTGGATCTGAAAAGTCAAGTACAGACTTAAGTTTCTGCCCACTCGAGGGCGGGCGCCGACCAGCAGGACCGACCTTGGCCAAAACGAACAGAAGTACGCCGACAACGGCGGTGCCGGTAAGGGACGCGTCACCAGCGGCAAACGAGGAGCGCTAGGCGCTGGCAGTGCTCGTGCGATGGCGCTCGAGGACCCGGTACACCGTCGGGCGGGAGACCTCGAACAGCTCGGCCAGTTCGGCGATGGTGTGTTCGCCGGCGGCATGCAGTTTCAGCCGGTGCGCCTACCAGGCGGTCGACAGCTGCGGCGCCCGGCCCTTCAGTTTGCCTTTGGCGCCGGCGATCGCCATGCCTTCGCGGGTCCGCATCCGCAGCAGTTCGACCTCGAACTCGGCGAACGTGGCGAGGATGTTGACGAACATCTTGCCCATCGGATCGGTCGGGTCGAATACCATCGTCCCGAGCTGCAGCCGGACACTCCGGGCGGCCAAGGAGTCGCCGGCGCGCACAGCCGCCAGCGACTGGTCGAGTCCCGGCCGCGCGCGGGTGGTGCCGGAGTAGGCCTTGTCCAGATAGATGTGCTCGACCTCGACGCCGAGCTCGAGCAGCATCTGCCGGTTGGCCTCGAGGTCTTGTTTGTCGATCGAGCAGCGCGCGTAGCCGATCAGCATGCGCCGTACAGTACGGGCGACTGATGTCGATGTTCGAAGTCCTCCGCACAGATGTTCGTACTCGTCTGCAAAGGCCGTGTCGCCGCACAACGCCTTGCGGTGCGCCTGACCAGTGGTGACGATCTACTTTGGATCTGGGCGCGCCTTCGGGAGTCCGGATCCGGTCGGGTCGATCAGTCTGGTGCTGTGACCCATTTGAGGCTGAGCTGCCAGGCTGCAGCGCGTGCGGCGGGGTCGTAGGAGATGTCGGGGGAACGCGTCTCCTGGTCACGCACGTAGTAGCGGCCGGAGGCGGTAGTGAGGCTCGGGTCGGTGGCCAGGCGCAGCGCTGCCGAGGCGCCCTGTTCGGGGGTCAGCAGCCTTCGGTGGATCAGCGAGCGGAACGGCGCGAGCACAGTGGGCAGGACCTCGTCGACGATGCCGGTGCTCACGATTCCGGGGTGCACCGCGTTCACGGTCACGCCTTCGTCTCGGCACCGGTCGGCGAATTCGTAGCCGCAGATGGTGGCCAGCAGTTTGGCCCTGGCATAGGCGGCGAACGGGACAAACCCTGTGGCCGGATTGAGTTCGCGCACGTCGGCAATACCACTGAGGTCGAGCGGAACCGGACGCGGGCGACCGAACCATGGCGGGCGGACGTTGGACATCGCCGCCGATACGACGTTGACCACACGGGCCGGAGGGTCCGCCCGGAGGCGGTCACGCAGGAGGTAGGTGAGGCTGAACCCGGCGAGGTGGTTGACCGCCAGATGCGCTTCGACGCCGTCGACGGTCAGCCATCGGTGCCGGTAATGCGCACCGGCATTGTTGATCAGCATGTGCAGAGCATCGTGTCGCGCCGCGAACTCGGCAGCGAGCCGGAGCAGGTCGGTGCGGGACGCGAGATCTCCGGTCAGCACCTCTACCCGGTCGGCACCCACATCGGTCGCGATTCGGCGGCGCAGCGCGTCTGCTCGCTCGTGGTCCCTGCTGGTGATGACGACATGAGCGCCGGCCCGGGCCAATTCGGTCGTGATGACCCGGCCCATCCCTCCGGTACCTCCGGTGACGAGCGCGATACGGCCACGCAGGTCGATTGGGACGTCGGCGGCGCTCATGCGGCGATTCGCGGGGCTTGGCGGCAGCGCACACTGCGTTCAACGACGGCCTTGACGGTCGCGTCCATCATCTCGGCCGTGGCGCGTAGACGCCCACTACCGGACTGGTGACGGCGAGCATCGCAGGAGCCCGCAGCTCGGACATGGTGAATCTCCTTGTTCTTCCTTGTTTAGCGACCCCGACGACGAGGCCTTGAGGGATTCGGCGCCGACCACACGGGAACCGGTTGCGAGCAAGGTCAGTCCTGCGGCGTCAGACGAATGATCGGCAGTTCGCGATCCGTTTTCTCCTGGTACTGCGCGAACCGTGGTGCTGCTGCGGTGATCTGCTTCCACGCCGCCTCGCGCTCAGGTCCGCGCAACTGCTGGGGCGCGACGGCGATCGTGCGGCCATCGACCTCCGCGCGGACCTTGTCCGGGTGCGCGCCGATGTTGTAGTACCAGCCCGGATTGCCCGCAGCGCCATTCGCGGACGCCACGATCAGCCAGCCTCCATCCCCATCGGGGAAGTAGCCGACCGGCGTTGTGCGCTCGGCACCGGTCTTGGCGCCGGTGGTCGTCAGCACGAGCGCGGTGAAGCCCATGAAGCTGCCGCCCTTACGGCGCAGCCGTCGCGCTGCCATTGTGTTGAACACGCGGACGAACCGTCCTGCGGGAACCTTGCCGCCGCGCGTGCCCGCGCGTGTGTCGAAGCTCATCAGTCCTCCTCAAAGCCATGGTGTCGGATCGAGTGTTGGGTCAGCCGCGGATCGCGGCGGTTTCGCGGGTGAACTGGCGGCGGCCGATCAGCTTGTAGGCCAACCGGGCTGGCGCCGGCACAACCTGTAGGAACCTCTGCCGTTCCGCGTCATCGGCTTCCTCGGTGATGTGGCCGAGGATGACGAGCCGCCGCGTGAGCGGAATCGCGCTCATGCCGTGCTTGCCGAGCGCGTCCCATTCGCCTTGGGTCAGGGTGACCGCGACGATCGGGAGCAGTTGCTGCTCCTCCTCGGCCAGGTGATTGATCAGGGTCGGCATCGTGGCGTCGATGACCGATGCCATCCGCTCGCCTGCGGCGGCGTTCGCGCTCGCTGTCCACCCCGGCAGGTCCGCGGTGACGGCCGTGACGGCGTCGTTGACCTGCGCGTGCTGCGCGTCCATCCGGTCCATCAGCTCCGGGTCGAGCGTGGTTCGCTTGCGCAGCAGGGGAAAGAGGAGTTCGTCCTCGCCGGTGTGGTGCGTATGGAGGAAATGCAACATCTCCTTCGCGTGCGCGCCGATGACCTTGGACCGCGCACGATTGTCGGCCGCGGAGCGGAACAGTCGCGGTAGCTGACCGAACTCCCGCCGGATGACGCGATGGATCAGCACCATCTCGTGGGTGTCGACGAAGGTTCCGGACGTGGTCATCGTGACTCCCCGGCTGCCACGGCGTCGCGGACGGCTTCGTGGGCGGTGATCGCTGGCCGGCCGATCAGCTTCTCCAGGTCGTCGCTGGCGGTGTAAAGCTCGCCGCGAGCCAGGCCGGCATCGGCGTCGGCGACCGCGGCGGCCATCTCCGGGGGTAGCCCGGCGCCGGTCAGGGTGCCGGTGTAGTCGCCGGGCGACATGTCCTGGTAGGCGATGTGGGTCCCGAGGACGTCGCTGAATGTGGCCGCGAGTTCGGTCAGCGTGAACGGCGTCCCGCCGAGCTCGTAGGTCGCTCCGAGGTGCCCGGGCTGCGTCAGTACCGTGGCGGCCGCGGCCGCGAGGTCCCGCCGGGCGGCCGCGCTGACCAGCCCGTCTTGGGCGCTGCCCAGCAACGCGTGGTACTGGGTGATCATCGGGAGCTGGTCGGTGTAGTTCTCCAGGTACCACCCGTTGCGCAGGATGACGAACGCCGATCCGCTGTCACGCAGGTAGTCCTCGGTACGGCGGTGTTCGTCCGCGAGCGCCATCTGTGCCGTCGAGGCATTGACGAGGCTGGTGTACACGATCTGGGAGACACCTGCTCGGATCGCCGCGTCGATGGCGTTCCGGGCGTTGCGGAATCGCTCCCCGACCGTCGTCGTCGAGACCAGCAGAACCGTGTCGGCGCCCGCGAAAGTGTCGTCCAGCGTGGCCGGGTCGGCGAAGTCGGCGCGCCGTACCGTGACGCCTCGCGCCGCGAGGTCGGTGAGTTTGCCGAGGTCCCGGCCGGTGGCCACGATCTCGGCCGGCGGAGTTCCGGTAGCGAGGAGTTCATCGGCGACGAGCCGGCCGAGGTGACCTGATGCTCCGGTAATGACAGTGGACATGAGCTGTTCCTTCGATGGGGTTGTGAAGTGGATGAACTGCGGCTCGCCGGCGGCTGATCAGCTCCAGCCGCCGTCGGCCTCGATGGTGGCGCCGGTGATGTGAGCGGCTTCCGGGGAGAGCAGGAACGCGACCACGGCGGCGATGTCGTCCGGCTGGGCGAACCGGCCGAGTGCGCTCATCGAGCGGACGAGCGCCTCGAACGGCACGTCGGCGAGCGCGGGGTGGGTGTAGTCGGCGCCGTAGCTCATCGCCATACGGGTGGCGGTGGCGCCGGGGGAGATCGCGTTGATGGCGATGTTCCGCTCGGCCAACTCGGGTGCCAGGTTGCGCACCATGGCCGGAATGGCGGCCTTGCTCGCCGCGTACAGGGCGTGGTGGTAGACCGACAGGCGCACACTGACCGAGGCGCTGAGCACGATCCGGCCGCCGTCGGTCATCGCGGCGACCGCCGCCTGAGTGACGAACAGTTGTCCGGCGACGTTGGTCTGAAACAGCCGATCGAAGTCGGCCTGGGTGATGGTTTCCAGGGCGCCGAAATGCTCAACGCCGGCGTTGCTGACCAACAGGTCCAGGCCGCCGAACCCGGCCACCACCGCGTCGACCAACTCGTGGGCCTGCGCCGCCTCGGTGAGGTCGGCCCGGAACGCCGCCGCCGTACACCCGTTGTCGTTGAGTTCTCCGACGAGCGCGTCCGCGGCGGCCTTGCCGGACCGGTAGTTGACCGCGACCCTGGCTCCCTGGGCTGCGAGGCGCCTGACGATCGCGGCGCCGATCCCGCTGCTGCCTCCGGTGACCAGGACCCGCTTGCCCGTCAGGCTTGATGTCGCTGTCGATGTCATGGGCTATCCGTGCTCTCTGCCATAGTGATCCAGTCAGCTATCTTTAGTATTTAGTCAATGATCGTTACTACTGTAGCTACGCCGTCAACCCGCAACCAACCGCAACGGATGTGACCTGGACGGCAATCCGGCCGGACGACCTTGACGTAGGGTGTGGACCTCGTGGATTCAGGCGGACGACGGAGCCGAGGACGGATGGACGACGCACAGCTGGCTGACTTGGGGGTGTTGTTGTTCATCCCGTACCGGCACATGGAGGACCGGATCTTCCGAGCCCTCCAGGCGGCGGGGTTCGACGACTGGACCCTCGCCCAGTGCAGGGTGTTCCAACGCGTCGCTCCGAACGGTTCTCGCCTTACGGACCTCGCCGATCAGGCGCAGATGACCAAGCAGAGCACGGGCGTACTGGTCGACCAACTGGAACGCCTCGGCTACGTCCGCAGGGCGCCTGACCCGACCGACGGTCGCGCCCGGCTGATCGTGATCGAGAAGCGCGGCCGGCGGGCGGTCGACGTGGCGAAGGCGGCAGCCGACGAGATCCTCTCGGAGTGGAAGTCGTACCTGGGCACGCGCAACTTCGCGTTGCTGCAGCAGATCCTGGGTCAGCTCCGGGAGATCACAGATCCCTACTCGCACTGAACCCGGCCAGCCCGGTATAGTCAGATCTGTTGACTAACTCAGGTGACCGGCAGCGCCGCGTGGTCCTGGATGTGGGCGATGATGGCATCCAGAGCGGCCTCGAGGGCGTCCGTGGTGCGCTGGGCTTGCGCGAGGACAAGCCCACCCTGCACCGCTGCCAGCAGCGCAAGCGACAGCGTGATGGCGTCGGTCTCCGGCCGGAGGGTGCCGTTGTCGATCATCGCGGCCAGGCCGGCGCCAATCGCCTCGGACCATGCAGTAAAGCTGGCAGCCAGGGCGTCACGGGCCCATGGACTTCCGTCGGACAGCTCACTGGACAGGCTGCCCAGCGGACAACCCCCAGCGCCGTTCTGCCGACGGGCGGCGTCGACCACCACCTCGCGCCAGGACCGCAGCGCTTCGACGCTGTCGAGCGTGGCCAGCAACGGTGTCTGGTTCGACAGGATCAGCTCGGACTGGAACCCGATCACCGCGCGGGTGAGGTCGTCCTTGTCGGCGAAGTAGTGATAAATCTGCGACGAGCTCACCCCGGCGGCATCCCGGACCGCGGGGGTGCCGGTGCCGGCCACGCCATGGCGGTACATGAGATCGGCCGCGGCCGCGACGATCCGATCCCGGGTCGCGCGTCCCTTCCGCGTACTGGGCGCCTCCGCCGGCGCTGCGCGTGTCGACATCGAACCCTTCCCAGACTGGACTTGACTATCCAATCGTAGCCTGCCAGATTGGATTGGCCAATCCAATCTGAAGGGGACACCATGATCCTGGTTACCGGCGCGACCGGCACCGTCGGGTCTGAGGCCGTGCAACTGCTGTCCGCGCGGCGCCAACCCACGCGGGCGTTGGTCCGCGACCCGTCTCGCGTCGCCCACCGCGGCGATCTCGCGGAGGAGATCGGGATCGTCACCGGCGATTTCGAGCGGCCGGAGACGCTGACCGCAGCTCTGCGCGGCGTCGACACCGTCATTCTGGTGAGCCCGGCCGTGCCGGCCCAGGAGATCACGGTCATCGACAGTGCTGCCCGGCAGGGCGTGACGCACATCGTGAAGGTCACCAGCAAGGCGTCGGCCGATTCTCCGGTCGGCCGACGGCGAGGACAAGCGCGCATCGAGGCGCACCTGGCGACCACCGGCCTCGCGTACACCTTGCTCCGGTCGAACGCGTACATGCAGAACCTGTTCGCCCTGGCTCCGATGGTCAAGCAGACGCGGGGTTTCCTGATGTCGGCCGGCGAGGGACAGGTCGGGATGATCGACGCCCGTGACGTTGCCGCCGCCGCGTGCGCGATCGCCACCGCGCCGACCGCGCACGCGGGCCACACCTACTGCCTCACCGGCCCGGGCCTGATCACCTACACCGACATCGCGAAAGAATTGTCCGGCGCGCTGGGACACGAGATCGAGTACCGCCAGATTCGCACCGACGAGCATCGGGCCGCGATGATCCGGGCCGGTGTGCCCGAAGCCGTCGCGACCTCGAACGCCCAGGCGTTCGGGCTGATCGCCGAGGGCGACGCGGCTTGGCTGACCGACGACGTGGCGGCCCTCACCGGCACCGCGCCGCGCAGCCTGCACAGCTTCATCACCGAGCACATCGCAGCGTTCGCCTGAACAAGTACCACCGTCAAAGCCAGGTGTCCGGCGACGGCGCGCACGGCCCTCATCACCGCTGCTCCTCAGTCTCGTGACCGGTGGGTTGGCAGCAGACCCAACCGGTGGCGTGAGGTGTTGTGGTCCAGCGCCATCCGGCGCGAACGAGTTCGCTGGTGACGACGTCGGGCAGCTCGGCTAGATCGGTTGTCGATGTCCGGAGTCGGCTGCACAGATGTTCGGAGTGCTCTGCACAGGCTTGCCGAACCGGCTACTGCTCGCTGGTCAGTGGCTGGCGTTCGCCTTCGAGGTCGACTTGGTGCCAGAGGACGGCGAGGGATTCGCCGATGCGGACGCCGGTGCTGAGCATGAAGGTGGTGAGGTCGGGGAGGTCGGCTTGGACGGCTTGCTCGTCGGCGGCGAGCCTTTTCCGGAGGAGGGTGACTTCTTCGCTGGTCAGGGCTCTTGGCTGGTTGTTGGGTTTGGCTTCGATGGTGTCTACTTCGCGAACGGGGTTGACCGAGATGGCGCCGTAGCGGACTGCGAGTTTCATGGCCCCGGATAGGACGGCGCGGCAGGTTCTGGCAGTGGGGGCTCCTGGGTGTTTCTTGATCTTGGCGAGGACGGTGTCGATGCGTGGGGTGTTGGCTTGCCCGATGCGGAGTTCGCCGAGGGCTGGGCGGATGTGGTTCTTGAGGACGCGTCGGTAGGTGTCGAGAGATGTGGGGGATCGCGTGCCGTCGGCGATCATCTCCTCGAAGCGTTGTTCCCAACGGTCGAGGAGGTCGTTCATCTTGTGCATCGTGGTGAGCACGCCGGACTGGTTCGTCCTCGCGCGATCCTGGAGCTTCCTCATCAGGTTTCGCTCGGCGGCTGTCTTGGTCCTCCCGAACGCGGAGACTTGGCCGGACACGGCCGTCGTGGTCGCGGACTCTGGCTTGTGACTTGTGTTTGAGGGCTTGCCGTTGTCGTCGGTCTGCACGACCCATGTCGCGATCTCGCCCCAGGTTCCGATGGGCAGTGGTGGCCTCGCCATGTCAAGCCTCCAACCGGTGGAGTGGTTGGAGGCGCAAGGCTGGGCGGGACCTCGAATCGGCGAAGTCGGCACCGATGCGAACTGATGTGATGTGACGCACAGTTACGATCACATGAAGACCGCGATCGTTGTCTCGGCGGAGTTCGCGGGAGCCATCGTGAGGCCGGGAATCGGCAAAGTGGTGCGTAAGTGGTGCGCGGCAGACATGACGAAGCCCAGGACACTCGCGTGACCTGGGCTGTTGGTACGCCGCCAGGGACTCGAACCCCGAACCCGCTGAATTCCGGCTGAGGATGATCAGGGATTGTCGATGATGCGCGGAAACTCTTACAGGTAAGGGATTCGTTGGTGGCGAGGTTCGTATCGGTTCTCATCGCTGACTATCCTCTCGCGCTGAATCAGGTGCGTAAAGAGGTGTGCATCTGGCCCGTATGGGCCGGATCGGCGTCCTTGAACCGCCTCAAATCGAGCGGAGGTGGAGTCCGGCGTTGCGGACCAGCTTGGTGAGGTGGTCGTCGAACGTTCTGAGGGCCAGATCGAGGATCAGTACGCGGTCGCGCCAAGGGCTGAATCCGAGTTGTGACCAGTAGCCGGCGAGGCGTTGGTGTGACGCCTTTCGCGCGGCTGCGCCGCGGGTGCCGGGCTGCATGGCATCGAGCGCGACCAGGCCGCAGCCTCGGCCGAGTTCGTTGATGGCGGTGCCGGTGCCGAGCAGACCGAGTTTGTGTCCGCGCCACAGCGGATCGACTTCGGCGGAGTTGACCAGGATCGCGTCGCTGGAGAAGCCTTCGAGTCCGGACTCGATCTCATACTCGCCGTTGCTGCGCTCGGTGAAGAGCAGCGAAGCGAGATACTCCAGGTCGGCTTCCCGTGCGTCCAGAGCGTCGAAGACTCCGCTCTGGCTGAGATCGACCTTGACCAGGTGCGCGTGGCCGACCGTGAACTCAATTCCGTCGTTGGTCTCCGTGCCTCGTTCGGTGATGGTCTCGAGCAATTGGAAGTCCGACGGATCGTCAGTTGTGAACGAGTGCCAGGTCAGGCGGAAGGAGGCGTGGTAGTCGACTGCTCCGGGCGGGTAGTGCTCTTCGCCGGGGAGTGCCAGGTCTGTGGCCAGGCGGACGGAGAAGGTTCTCAGCAGGCTCGATGCGGTGTCCTTGCTGAGCTGTTTTAGGAGGGGTTCTGCGTTGTTCAGAGCCATGGTTTTCCTTCGTGGAGCGTGACTCCGGGTTTGTGGCTGGAGCGGCAGGGCAGGGAGTTCCGGCAGGGGAGTCGTGCGGACGTCGGGTCTCCACAAATGATGAACCAGTCGCCGGTGTACTCGTTGCGCGTCAGGAAGGTCTTCCTGTTGCAGAGAACGGTTCGATTGGCGTAGGTCCGTTCGACGGTGAACCACTCGGAGGTGTCCTGCACGCGTTCGTACAGGCGTGGATCGTCCGACCATTTCCAGCGTTTCAGCTCCAGCCGGCTGCCGCGCTCGGGAGGCCTGGACATTTCGCGCTCCCGTTGCAGGGCGGCCTCGGCCTTCTCGCGCGCCGCTCGCGCTTCGGCCTCGGCTCGCTCGATCTCCCAACGGGTCCGGCCGTCGCTCCGCTTCCTGTGGTTACCGCGTTCGTGGCCTTTGTCGTCGGTGCACGAGCAACCAGGTTCAGCGCCGCAGGCCGGGCATTCGTGGTTGTCCCGAACAGGGTCGTTCACCTGCACGACCGAGTCGTCGTACAGGCCACTGCCGCGTGGATCGACGAAACGGCAAACGAACTTCTCCGTTCCGTAGGTGACCGACTGGAAACCGCCTTGGCGGCCGACAACCACCTCGGTGATTGGGCCGTAGGTTTGGACCGCCTTCTCAGGGGTCAGTCGCTCGGTGACAGCCACGCGCCCGTTCTCTGTCCACTCCTGGCCGATAACCGGCTCACCGACTCTGCACCAGGCGATAGGTTTGCCGCACCAGCCGTCGAACAGAACCGCGTCACTCATCCCGCAGACGCTAGTACCTCTCCGTCGATGCATCCAGTGATACAGCGTGTCACAAGCTGCAACCCGGTCGGGCGGGACTGGAACATGAAGCCCCAGCAGTCGGGGCGTCGGCCTGGCGCTCCGGATCGGCGGCTCGGAGTGCACGTTTCTGCGGGACTAGCCTTGGCGTTCACAGAAATTGGTGCGGAACGTGAGGTGAAAAGGCGAGAGTGCCTTGTCTGTAAGGGAAAATTGGACTTGCGAAGGACCAAATGATATCGAACGGGAAGGCACTCTCGGGTGAAGCGTAGCAAGGGCAAAGCCCGGTTCAAGGTGTCGGCGGATGGTAATGGGGGTCGTGTCGCATGCCGGGACCGTGCTGCTGCGGGAGCTGGCGGTCGAGACCGGGCTGGTGAAGGAGTGAACCGAGGCCTTGATCGACACCTATCGGCTGCCGCTGCTACATGCACCGGGCCAGGTGCTGGTGGACCTGGAGGTCACGATCGCCGAAGGCGGCGACGCGCTACGGCACCGGCGGACGTTGCGGGACCAGCCGCGCCTGTTTGGGCTGGTTGCCTCCGACCCGACGGCGTGGCGGGTGGTGGACAAGGTCGATGCTGTCCGGCTGGAGGCGTTGCGGGCAGGGCGGGCACGAGCCGGGGAGTGGGCCTGGGCCGCCGGCGCGGGACCGGATCTGTCCCAACAGATGTGGTTGCACTTCGATGCGACCCTGCTGACCGCGCACTGAGGCAAGGAGAACGCCGCGCCCACATGGAAGAACGGGTTCAGGTTTCATCCGCTGGTGTGCTACCTGGACCGACCGGACATGTCCGGTCGGGAGGCGCTGGCCGGGCTGCTCCGGCCCGGGAACGCCAGCTCGAACACCGCCACCGACCACGTGAAGGTGCTGGACCTGGCGATCGCCGCACTCTCCGAGAACGCCAGCCCCGGCCCGCCGTCCCGACGGGCCCAAGGTGATGGCCAGTGCCGACTCCGCCGGCTCCACCCACGTGTTCGCCGCGGCGCTCCGAACCCGCGGGATCGGGTTCTCGCTGGGTTTCCCCCGTCGACGAGAACCTGCAATAAGCGATCCTGGCCACCCCGAAACACGCATGGACTGAGGCTTACAACGCCGACGGACAACCCCGCCGCGGCGCCTGGGTCGCCGAACTCACCGACCTGCTCAACCTGGACAACTGGCCAGAAGGGTCCCGCGTCATGATCGGCAAAGAACGACCCCACCCCGGCGCCCAACTCACCTTCACCGGCATCGACGCCCACCCTCACCGCCTTCCTCACCGACACACCCGGCGGCCAACTCCCCGACCTCGAACGGCAACACCGCACCGACGCCCGCGTCGAGGACCGCATCCGCACAGGCAAAGACACCGGCCTGCGCAACCTGCCCTTCTACGCCGACACAGCCAACGCCTGCTGGCTCGGACTCGCCCTCATCGCCGCCGACCTGCTCGGCTGGTCCCAAGCCCTGTGCTTCACCGGAACCCTCGCCCGCACCGAATCAGCAACCTTCCGCTACCAAGCACTGCACGTCGCGGGACTCCACGTCCGCACCGCCCGCGGCCGGCACCTCCGACTCGACACCGACTGGCCCTGGGCCACCGAACTCACCACCGCGTTCCAACGCCTCCGCGCCGCCCCCTGGCCAGCGACCTAGCCACAGCCCCCGATCCCCACAACCCAGGGACCCCGGAACCCGCCCACCCGACGCGACAGCCGGGCCACAGCCACGCTACCAACCCGACCGGCACACACCGAACATCCAAAACACCAACCACCAGCGACACGCCGGAATCCCATGAAATTTCGAGGCTAGCTCGTCGTGCTGCGTCCCGCCTGACAGAACGGTAGCGGCAGAAGCCCGGTTTGTGGACCTAACGGCCGTGGCCGCGGCATCCGTCGTGCCGTGCGCGGGAGGTGGCCGTGTGTAGACCGCGTTTGCGACGACACGCCGCCGAGCACATATGCACAAGGCCGTCCAAAGTGTGCGATATTTATTCCTGGATCAGTCCTTCGTTACGATCTGGATCGAGATACGGACTAAGAGTGATCGATTTGTGGAGTGTTGGCTACTCCTCTGTGGCGGCTTCGCCGTGGTGAGCGTAGCGGTTCCTCGGATGGTGACTGTGGTGCGAGAGGCCAAAGGGTGGTCGCAGCAGGAGTTGGCGACTCACGCCCATTTGTCCCAGGGTTATGTCTCGAAGATCGAGAATGGACTCCTGCCTCTCGGCGGCGAGGTGCTAGAGGTCGTGGCCAAGGTGCTCGACTGTCCTACTTGTCTCTTGCTCGCCGAGCGGACGGTGCGTGGAATCGAGGTGACCTGCCTCCATCATCGGCGTCGGCGATCGAAGTTGGGTGCCGCTGCGGTGAGGAAGGTGGAGGCTACCGCGCACCTGAGCCGGTTGACGGTCGAGGCCCTGCTCGAGGGGATCGAGGTCGGTTCCGTACGCGCCCTCGAGCGTCTGGACGACAGTGCGGCGAGCGATCCGGCCGGTGCCGCAGCTCGAATGCGCCGTCGGTGGGAGATCCCACCGGGCCCCATCGAGGACATGGTGCGGTTGGTGGAGGCGCTCGGGGTCGTTGTCGTCTTGCGGTCGCTTGGATCCCACGCGCAGGATGCGGTGAGTTCCTGGCCGCAAGACGGTGTACACCCCGCGGTGATGCTGATGAACGCCGGACAGAGTCCCGACCGCGAGCGGTTCACCCTGGCGCACGAGCTCGCGCACTTATTGCTACACCGCGTTCCCGGAGATGATCAGGAGGGTGAGGCGAACAAGTTCGCCGCAGCATTCCTGGCCCCGGCTGACGACATCGAACCTGAGCTCCGAGGCCTGACCACCGCTGATCTCCGGCGATTGCTGGATCTGAAAGCGCGGTGGAAGGTCTCGATCGGCATGTTGATCCAGCGTGCGAAGGACCTGGACTGTATCTCCGAGCGGCAGTTCAAGGAGTTCCGCATGAAGCTGACGCGATTGGGGTGGAACGTCAACGAGCCGGTCGACCTGCCGATCGAGACACCTACCTTGTTGGCGCGTGCGATCTCGATCCAGCGCAGCCGTGGACGAACCGTCGATGACCTCGCCGCGGCCGCTCTGATGACGCCTGCAGCGTTCGAACGCCACTATCTCGATACACAACAGATGAGCGCAGCGGAACAACTGACTGTGGTGAGGCCTCTATGACGACAGCGCCCGAACCGCCGGCCTTGCAGCCGATTCCCTCGACCTCGCTCCTGGCGGGTCTCGACACGGGACTACTGATCCATACCGCGCATCGACCGAAGAAGAACGGTCCGACAGCCGGAGTACAGGCGATCCGGGACTTGCTGGCACGTGAACGGGTCGGCGTCGTCTACGCGATGCCCGGTGCCGATGCGTCCGAGGTCGCGAGTACCGTCCATCACACCCGCGCAGCTGCACCTGACGCGGTGATCTTGTTGGACGCCGATCGTTACACGGGTGCGCGCCGCAAACTCGCCGGCGAAGGTCTGTCGGACGGCTGGGTCGAGATGCAGCACAGGCTCGGGTTGCGATGGGCCTTGACCGACTCTGGATATGTTGCGGCCGGGGATCGAGAAGGTCTGCGTACGATCCTCCATCAAGCCGCGCGCTTGCAGCAGCACAGTGGACCAGACCGTGGGGTGCTGGCTGGTCTGCCATTGGCCAAGCAGTGGCTGACCGACGACGCGGATGCTCTTATCAGCGAGATCATGTCGGCCAGCATCGCCACAGCTCTCATGCTCGAGGACCCGCAGGACCCGCTCGCTACCAGAGGGGCCGTATCCGGACTGATCAGTGTGCTCGGTTGCGAACTCGCACCGGGGCTACTTCGCTGTGACATGTCGGCGCTGGGTGCCCTTGCGTACGGCGCGTCGCTGGTCGCGGTCGGGGATCACTCCTCGCGTCGCCACTTCACTCCAGTTCCCGATCCGACAAAGCCGCAATTCGGGTACGCCCCGAAGCCTGCGATGCTCGTCCCGGAACTCCTCGGCTACTTCCACCTGGCGAAGATAGAGCTGGCAATCACCGCAGCCCCGGCTCTGAGCGTGTGGAAGTGTGCTTGTGGGGCGTGTGGCGGTACCCGGTTGGACACAGTCATCAACTCGGTCGATCCGCCCGTTCGAGCCTTCGAGCATTCGGTCTCCAGCCTTGCTCGTCTCGGACGGCAACTGTTCGCTGAGTCAGAACCCGTTTGGTGGCGGGAGAAATGGAACTACGCCCTTCAGGATGCGCAGGTCGCGCACGAGGCGATCATCAGCATCGATCACCCATGGGAAGCAGCGTCCGCGCTCGGGGCATGGGTGAGCCAGTTCAAGAGGGCGTACCACCACTGACCAAGGCCGAGTTGCGAAGTGCGGCGGTTGTCAGCAGACCTCGTTCGAGGGCGAGACCGAACAGAGTCTCTTCCAGCAGTCGCACAGTCACCGTTCGGCCCGCAGTCTCGAGACGATCGCGTCGTCCCTGGACCACGACTCGCGACGTGTTGTTGCTGACGGCTACAACTGTCAGACCGTGGTAGTCCGCATCCGCCATCGCAACACGGTCAGGCGCCACGCGACGAACGACGATTCCTGGGGCCACACCGTTGAGCTGACGCAGGTCATCGATTGCCTGGCGCCACGGGCGTGTCGAGACAAAAGCCTGGATCCGCACCGGTCGTCCGGGATCCCCGAGGTCTGAGCCATCCGAGCGACTCTCCATGCCGGTGGAGGCTAGAACCTCCCAGACGCTCAGCGTCGGTCGGTCGAGGATAGCTCCGTACGCCGCCGATGCACGTTGCCACCCTGCGGGCAGCATTTCGACGACCGCGGAGACGTTCAGTCCGAGCAGTCGTGCACCGACAACTACGAGGCCATCCCAACCGGCTGCTGTGGCCGCGGCATGCAGGTGGTCGGGCTCGTTGATCTGCGGTGCCCCGACAGTTTGGTCGCCCGGCCGTCGCCTGGTGCTCATCGGGTGACCTCGGCCGGCTCACCGGGTGTGCTCGTCCTGACGCGCGCAGCGGGCAGCAACCGAATGCCTCGCCGGCCGCGGTCCAACATCATGTAGACGCGGTCGCTCAACGTGATCCCCGCTGTGGTCATGATCTCGGCCGGGATGGCGACCTGGCCAGTCGCAGTCACCAGTCGCGGCCTGCCAGGATCGCGGATCGCCAACGTCGTTTGGGACATCGCTGCCGGCCTGATGCGTATCGCCTCAGGATCGTTGCCAGGAACATCAATCTTCACCAGGTGCCCGGGCGCTATGCGCGCGGCCTCGCGCAGCTGCCGCGGAAGGTGAATCCGCCGCCACTCGGTGATCGGCACCGGCCCCCAAGGTAAGTTGACATCGATCCACATACTGCTTATTTCAGCAGTAATGCTATCGATCAGCAACCCGTCAGACGGCTTGAACCGGAACACGATGGGGTACTTGACGCAGTGAGATGTTGCTGGCGCCGACTACAGTTGCTGGGTGAGCATGGGTGGTGACGCCGTGGGCGATCAAGAGATCCCGGCCGCATCCAGTGCTAACTCTCGGCGGCATCTGTATGCGGAAGGTGCGGCTCTGCTCGAAGAGGACTGCCACGTCGTGGGTGCCGAGGCGCTGTTCGACCAAGCGCTGACCAACGGGCTGCTGGCGATCGCAGCCCGCGCGATCCCGGGCCACAGCGCCGGCGACCCGACCGCCCGACAGCCGTCTGCGGCGAAGGTTCTCGACGACCTGGCGGCGATCGCTTCCGTGATCGACGGCATCGTGATGCTCGGGACTAGCGAGCCGGACTACGAGCTGGACGAGCGAGGGATGCTTCGGAAGCTCGACCATGAGAAGCAGGTGCCGTTGC
Source organism: Kribbella sp. NPDC059898 (assembly GCF_042730855.1). NCBI lineage: Bacteria > Bacillati > Actinomycetota > Actinomycetes > Propionibacteriales > Kribbellaceae > Kribbella > Kribbella sp. NPDC059898. The sequence goes on along the minus strand of NZ_JBHWKR010000011.1, from coordinate 272,362 downwards.
ACGTCGTCCAGTTGCGCGATGCGATTGCTCGAACCCAGACAGCTCGCCACGGTCGAGGTCCAGGACAGCAGGTGACGCCAGTAGACGTGGCAGCCCTCGTTGCATTGGACCAGGACCCGTCCCTCGGCACGCTGATCGACCACTATGCCGACCGTGACTGGCGGCGCGCGCATGTTGACGACCGAGCCGAGTGGGCGCGCGCAGCAGACTATTTAGACCTGCTCAGCAACAGCGAGATCGAGCGGCGCGTAGCTCAGGCTGCGGACCAACTCGGCAGTTCGTCCTGGAGCGACGACCTGGATCCGCAGGAGTGCCCGGTGTGTGGCAATGAGGCAATGCAGTCGACCGGCGGCGACGACTTCGGCTACCGAATCACCGCCGCCACCTGCCATGTCTGCTCGTACCGTCGAAGCGACCGAATCGCCTACGATCTAGGCATGGATGTGGAGTGGGAGACCCGTTGGAAATAGCCGAACTGGCCAGAAGCCGAGGCAGCCGTACGACGCTCCGTTGGCGGGTCCCGGACGGTGGTTGGGCGCTACGAGATCACCTCGGTCCGACGGTAACGACGCTGCCGATGTGACGACTCAGCCTGGTGGTGGGATGGAGGAAAAGCCTGGTCGCCTGATGTCCTCAGGGAGCCGACGCATTGTGGGGTTGACCCGGTTCGACGGACAGGGTTGGTGTGAGGTCGGTTCACGCTACCTGTTCGTGGGTGGCGTGGGTTGATTCGAAGGTGGCGGGGCTGAGGTAGCCGAGGGTGGAGTGGCGTCGGCGGGTGTTGTACCAGCCTTAATGGCAACCGCGGGGACGCCTATACCAGCCAGTGGCCACCGAGTCAGGGCATCGAGAGCGGCGCCTTTGCGGACGGAGTGCTGTTGCCGGCGTGGAACCCTGTGGCCAGGGCTGAGCCCGGACGTCGTGCATCACCAGGGCAAGATGCCGGTGGCAGCACCCCTGCCGCGAGGATGATCGCATCCTTGACACCAGCAGGGACCAGCCATCATCTTCATCAGACCTCGAGTCTCGAACGAGTTCGGGCGCTGCTGGTTCGCGGGGCGAGACGGCTGGTGAGATGTCGTGCCCAGAGCACTGTCCATTAGGGCGCCGGTGCCCCGCTAGGGATCCAACGACGAGGAGATACGGGTGCCGGCAGCAGGATGTGGGATCGACTGGGCAGAAGCCCACCACGATGTGGCGATCGTGGACCAACACGGTGCGGTCATCGTGGCTGAGCGGATCAACAACGACGCTGCGGGATTGGCGCGGTTGCTGGAGATTCTGACCGAACACGACCCGATCGAAGGCGCACTGGCCGTAGCGATCGAAACCAGCAAAGGACTGCTCGTCGCAGGACTACGTGCGGCCGGCCGCCGGGTATTCGCGATCAACCCTTTGGCGGTGTCGCGGTATCGGGATCGTTACCGGTCGTCGCGAGGGAAATCGGATGCCTTCGACGCCATGGTGTTGGCCAACATCATGCGCACCGACCGCGACGCGCACCGGCCCTTGCCAACCGACAGCGTTGGAGTGCAGGCACTTCAGGTACTGACCCGCGCGCAGCAGGACGTGATCTGGGACAAGATCACGTTAACCAACCGGATCCGATCACTGCTCAAGACATTCTTCCCGGCCGCGATCGCAGCGTTCGAGCGTGGTGGTAGGCATCGTCTGGAATCGGCTGCCTGCCGCGTGATCCTTGCTGCGGCGTGCACACCGCAGGCCGCACGGGCACTGTCGACAGGGCAGCTGGCGGCGCTGCTCACGCGTGCCGGTCGGCAACGCGGCATCGACGCCGAGGCCCTGCTGCTCCGCGAGTTGTTGCGTAGCGAACAGATTCGTCAGCCGGAGAATGTCGAACAGGCCATGGGCATGCAACTACGGGGTCTGGTGCGGCAGTTGGACGCGGTCTGTCAGGTCCTGGCCGAATTGGAGGAACAGATCGATCTCGCGTTCGGCGCGCATCCCGATGCCAAGGTTGTGGCCAGCTTTCCTGGTCTGGGGACCGCGCTCGGTGCTCGGCTTCTGGCCGAGATCGGCGATGACCGCACTCGGTTTGCTGATGCGCGGGGGCTGAAGGCATTCGCTGGCGCCGCGCCGGTCACGCGGGCGTCGGGCAAGTCCACCTTCGTGCACGCTCGGCGAGCCAAGAACGACCGGATCGCCGCGACCGGATACGTCTGGGCTCTCGCGGCCATCCGGCATGACCCCGACTGGGAGGCCCGCTACCGGGCCCGCCGGGCCGCAGGTGACCGGCACGCCGCCGCGCTGCGCAAACTGTTCAACCTCATGCTCGGCAAGCTGCACCATTGCCTGGCTACCGGTCAGGTCTACGACGCCTCCACTGCGTTTCCACCACCGATGCCAACCGAAGATCAATCAACTGCGGCTTGACTAACTGAGTTGGTGAGATGTCTCGATGTAGTCGAAGAGCGCGCTGGTGGCGGCTTTGCGGGTCGGCCAGGTCCGGCGGTGGATGAGCTCGGTCTTGACGGTGGCGAAGAAGGACTCGGCGACGGCGTTGTCCCAGCATTGCCCCTTGCGGCCGACCGACAGCGTGACGCCCAGGTCCCTGGCCAGGTTGGCGAACTGGGCCGAGGTGTACTGGCAGCCCCTGTCGCTGTGAAACAGGACGCCGGCCGCGGGCCGGCGCCGGTTGACTGCGTCGGTGAGGGCATCGGCGACCAGGCTGGTGCGCAGGTGGTCGGCGGTCGCCCAGCCGACCACTCGGCGGGAGGCCAGGTCGATCACGGTGGCCAGGTAGAGCCAGCCTTGCCAGGTGTGGATGTAGGTGATGTCACCACACCAGCGGGCATCCAACGCCGCGGGCTGGTCGGGGTCGATGCCGAAGTCGCGGCCGATCAGGTCCGGGCGCCTCGCGGCGCCGGGATCAGGGATCGTGGTCTTCTTCCATCGTCGCGGGATCCGGCCGTGACGGTCGGCCGCCTGCATCAGCCGCACGACCCGCTTGCGGGAACAGCGCTCGCCTTGGTCGAGTAACTCGTGGTGGACCCGTGGCGAGCCGTAGGTCAGGCGGGATTCGTCGTGGATCTCGATGATCTTCGCGGTCAGCTCGGCGTCGCGCTGAACACGGCGGGACGGTCGGCCGGCGCGGTCGGTGTAGTAGGCGGAACGGGAGACCTGCAGCAACTCACACGCACGCTTCACGTTGTGGTTGCCCTGCTTTTCCGCCTCGATGAACGGGTAACACGTGGTTGCCCTGGTCACCGGGTCTCCTTGATGCTCCTATGTCAAGCGGTTGGCGTCGTCACGCGGCGATGGCGGTCTCGGCGAGGGTGTGGGCCGTGCCGACTTGGTCGCCGCGCAGGGCCGTGAAGACGGCGTCGGAGAGCCGCCGGCGCAGGAGTCGCAGTGCGGCGGTCTTGTCCTTGCCGCGGGCCTGCTGCTTGGCCAGGTAGACCTGGCCGGGGCCGATGCCGCGGGCCTGGGTGACCGCGATCATGTGCAGGGCACAGTTCATCGTCCGGTTGCCGCCGCGGTTGAGCCGGACCTTGCCCTTGCTGGCGCCTGACCAGACCGGGACTGGCGCGGTGCCGGTGAAGCGGGCGAAGGCGTCCTTGGTGCGGAACCGGTGCACGCCTGCGGTTTCGCCGATGATCACCGCTGCCGAGAGCTCCCCACATCCCGGGATGCCCAGCAGGCTTGGCGCGAGGGCACGGACCAGCTTGCGCAGCTCGGCCTCGAGCGCGTTGACCTGATGGTTCAGCTCGTCGCACCGGCTCAGCAGATTGCGGGCCAGGCGCGCGACCGTACCATCGAAGCGATCCAGCTCCAGGAGCAGTTCGGCGACGACGCAGTGGCGCTTGAGACCACGGGATGGGATCGCCAGGTCGGGGTCAAGCTCGTGCAGGTACCAACGGATCTGGGAAGCGATCCGGGTGCGCTGAACGACCAGGTCATGGCGGTGATCGGACAGCAGCTTCACCTCTCGCGCCGGCCCGTCGAGCTCCGCAGCCGGCAGGTCCGGGTGGCGCAGCGCGGCCAGCGCCACTGCCTCGGCGTCGATGGGGTCCGACTTGCCCGGCTCCCTGGCCGCACGACGAGCACCGGCCATCAGCTTGGTCGGAACGCGCACAACGCGACAACCGGCCGCGAGCAGATCAGCCTCCAGACGGCGGGTCAGATGGCGGCAATCTTCCAGCGCGAAAGCGACCTCATCGAACTGAGCCGACCAACGGACCAGCCCGAAGTGGCCGTCGCTGTTGGTGCGGACGGTCTTGACTCCCAGCCGGCGGCCCACGTCGTCGACCGCGACGACAGTGTGGGTGCGCTTGTGAGAATCGGTGCCGATCATGACCATGCCGAGGGAACTCCTCACGTCCAGAGCAGGAAAGGATCCCGGGACCGCGCGAGGCGGGCACGCCTCAATCGAGCACGAAGGCAGGCTCCTATCAAGCCACATCCCCACGCGACCTGGGTGCCCGGCCGGGCCGCACATCGAGGACAGGCCATCAAATTGCGAGGCAGCAAAGAAACGAGCGAACCCCACCGGGCACCAAGATCATGGCATTGACGCGAAGAAAGCCGTGGCCCGCTTGAGGATCTCGACATCCTCACGCAGCCGGCGGTTCTCCCGCCGTAACTGGTTGAGCTCGTCTTTCTCGCGGGTGGTCAGCCCGCCGTCACCGGTGCCGGCGTCGCGCTCGGCCTGGTTCAGCCACTGCCGGACCGCGGTCTCGGTCAGATCGAAGTCCTTCGCGACCTGACCGACCGACCGGTCACCGCGCTGACACAGCTCGACGATCTCGGCCTTGAACTCGGGTGTGAACGAACGACGAGGCCGCGGCTTCTTCTTGCCCATGGACTCCATGATGAACATCCTTCCGGAGCACAAGCTCCTGATCTCGGATGTCCGTCAAAACGGGTCAGGCCCATTGATCTTCACGGCGGTCATCTGGTGCTGCATGTGGTCTACCGACGAGGCGACACTGACCGGTCATCAGAAGAGGCTCGCGGGAGCCACTGACCCCGAGAACGGCCGCCTCGTCGATCGGCCCCGATGCTCAGCCGGTCTCGGGGAACGCCGATGCCAGCACCTGCGACGGCGCCATCGCAGGTGAACCCGCGCGGCAAGATCCAGGAACCACCGCGCTCCGGGCAAGGCCGAGTCGGCGATCCGGCCGATGAACGCTGTCAGCAGTCCACGCGTGAGCTACAAGCATCCGCAGGTCACGCCGACGGCGGGCGAACTCGTCCACCCCTGCGCCCCAGCGGCCGCGCAAGCACGCTGTGTAACGGTCTGGACCGTTACGCGATGTAGTGGTCATGCGGTACTACGAGAGCTCGAACCAGTTCCGGTTCCTTGCGGGTGCGTCCGGTCCGGGCTGGCGCATCGCCCAGGAGGGCGCGGTCGCGGCGCTTGTCAAGCACTGGTCGACGTCGTCCCATCCCGGGCTGATTTCCCTCCCGACCGGCGCCGGAAAGTCTGCGGTCGCGCTTGCGGCGCCGCACCTCTGCAAGCCGCAGCGGGTGCTCGTGGTTGTCCCGACCCGACAGTTGCGGTCGCAGCTGGTGGCAGCTTTCGAGAGTCAGCAGGTGCTCCGAACGATCGGAGCAGTGAGCGGACGGCGCAACCCGGCCGTCGTCGAGCTGACCGGGATGGTGGACGACTGGTCCGTTCTGCGAACCGCCGACGTCGTCGTCGCGCTCCCCAACACGATTAGTCCGGTGTACTACGACGAGCACGAGCGACCGCCGCACGACCTGTTCGACCTGGTCGTCATCGACGAGGCACACCACGCACCGGCACGTACCTGGCGCGCAATCCTGGAGCACTTCGCGGATGCGCGCGCGGTGCTGCTGACGGCGACGCCCCGCCGGCGGGACGGTCAGCAACTGCCTGGTGAAGAGCTCTACTACTACCCGGTCAAACTTGCTCTCGACCACGGCTTCTACAAGCCCGTCCAGCCCCGCATCATCGGCCTGCCGACGGGTGCGTCACAGGAGTTCGTGGATCGTGCGATCGCGGCAGAAACCGTTGCAATCGCCAACCTTCCGGAGCATGCCTCGAGCTCGATCCTGATTCGCGCGAAGACCCGCGTCCGTGCCGAGGTCCTCGCGGGGCTGTACCGCGAACTCGGACTCGAGGTGTCCACGCTCTACAGCGGGATACCGCGTCCGTCGTACGAGGAGCTGATGGAGCGTGTCCGATCCGGGGAGTGCCGCGCGGTCGCCGTCGTGAACATGCTCGGAGAGGGGTTCGACCTGCCACGGCTCCGGATCGCGGCGTACCACGACAAGCATCGATCGCTGATGGCGACCGTGCAGTTCCTCGGCCGCTTCGCCAGGATGCACACCGACTATCCCCAACCCTCCACGGTTGTCGCCGCCCGGGACGTCGACGTGTACCCACAACTCCGGGACGCCGTTCGCGAACTCTACAAGCAGGACGCCGACTGGGCCCGGGTCCTGCCCGGCCTCATCGACGATGAGATCGTCGAGCAACGAGCGGACCGGGTGTTCGCGGCCGACTTCGCACCGGCTCCGCCGACGTTGTCGTTGGAGGCACTCCGGCCCGGCTGCAGCGTGCTGATTTTCGAGGTGCCGACCGACGCCGGTTACGAACCGGACTTCTTGTCCGGAGCTGTCCCCGAGGCCCTGCATGAAGGTCAGCGACTGGCCGGGCAGACGATCTTCTACAGCGCGGTCAGTCCGACAGGAGCGACGCTGCTGCTCGTGACGACGGCGATCGACCGGCCCAGATGGCATCCGAACCACCCCGGTCTCGACGCACCGACGTACGACCTGCACCTCCTGACCTGGCGACGAGCGCAACGCGTCGACGAGCCGCACCTCCTGCTCGTCAACAGCCACGACCGCCGGGTGATGAATGTGGTTCTGCAGGCTGTCGGCGCCGACGGGCAGCTCACGACGGCCGATCCGCGGCAGTTGCAAGATGCGTTCGACGCGCTGGATCGCGCATCTGTTTCGTCCGTCGGCGTGCGCAACACGTACCGCGGCAGCGTCGGTGTCCCGTCATACACGATGTTCGCCGGCAGCCAAGTGGACCGCGGCCTCCGGGACGCGGACACCGGGCGGCGCGCACTCGGGCACGCGATCGCACAGATCGGCTCCGGCCCCGGCTCGTACTCCGCGGGCGTCGCCACCGCAAAGGGGAAGTACTGGGAGTCCCGAGCGCTGTCGCTGCGGAACTACGAGGCGTTCACCGCCGAACTCGCCTCCAGGTACTGGCTGCCGACAGTGTCCGCTGCCGGCCGCCTCCTGCCGAACGTCACCCGTGGCGAGCGGCTGCGCCGCTTCCCGGACTCCGCGGTGGCACTGGTCGAGAACAGCCCCGGAATTCGCGGCCTCGGCTGGGTCACCGTCGACGGCGAACCGGTCGAGGAACTCGAGCTGCACCTCGACACCGACCGGACACGATCCGACGACAGCCTTCCGTTGGCGGCCTTCAGCCCAACCGCGCCCGGCGCACCTCTGTGGCGCGGCAGCCAAGGTATCGACGGCCACTTCTCCACAACTGGACCGGATCTCCAGGTGCAGTTGGGCTACGGCTCGCCGCTCCCGCTCGAGGACCTGCTGACCGCCCGGCCGCCGAGCATCTTCTTTCTCGATGGCCAGACGGTGATCGGCGCGGTCGGGTACCAGTCGATCGGGCGTACGACGTACCTCCCGGCAGTGGACGAGCGGACCATCGACTGGGGCAAGGTCGACATCACGAGCGAGACGAAGAAGAAGGCGGCCGAGAAACAGTTTGGTATCTCGATTCACGAGGAGCTCGAGCGGTACCTGAAGGCGCAGCCGCGGCGGATGAGCAGACGGTGGATCCTGTGCAACGACGGTCAGCGCGAGATCGCCGACTATATCGTGATCGAGATGGACCCCGGCCGCCGCGTCGCCGTCTCACTGTGGCACGCGAAGGCCGCGAACAGCGCCCAGCCGGGTGTCCGCGTCAACGACGTACAGACCGTTGCCCAGCAGGCGATCAAGAGCCGCACCTACATCACCGACCCGGGATTCTGGCGCGTCCTCGGCGCCCGCCTCACAGGGAAGGACACTCCCGCGATCGAGATCGTCGAGGGCAGCGAACGCCTGCTCCTGCTCCTGTGTGGCCACAATGCGAACCATTCCGATTGGGGCATCGCACGCCGGCCGCCGATCGTGACCGGCCGGATCGCGATCGCTCAGCCCGGCCTGTCCATGACGCAGCTCCGCAGTGATCTCGCCACCACCCAGCCGACGATCGCCGCGCAACAGATCCGCGAGTTCTTGACCGTTCTCCACGACTCGGTCAGTCCCGTCGCCGACATCGTCCTACTCACCAGCGACTGACATCAAGCGGTCAGCGGTGAGGCCCAAGGCCTCTCCTCATCCAGCGACAGCCTGGGGTCGTGCCGCGCCTGACACGGTTCGCTGTTGCCATGCGGGCCGGTTGTGGCCGAGGCGCTGCTGCTAGTTGGCGCGCTGCTCGCGCGCATAGGCGTCGAGACGGCCGAGTTCCTTGAAGTACACGCGGTGCAACCTGCGCGGCGCGACGATCCGCTCGACGAAGCCTGCGACGCCAGTCTCGCCGTGAAAGCTCGAGGTGATGTTCACCAGCGCTTGCTTGCCTTGGGGGCACGGTGTACGTCTTGACGAGCCCCGAGTCGTTGGTGTCGGTCTGGACCGGGGCTTTGCCTGACTCGGGTTCGGTGACCTGCATCCGGAGCTCCCGGACGCCGCCGGCGAAGTCGATCTTGAATCGGACGACGCTGTCGTTCTCGACCTGGAAGTCGTAAAGGGAGGTGGCAGGAACTTGGAGTGAAGTTGCGTGTCAGCGAGGTACCGGTAGATCTCGTCCGCGGGAGCGTCGACGGTGCGCCTGGCTGTTGCGATGAGTTGTGTTATGAGTCTTGCCTCCGTGTCTCTGGGTTGAAGCGCTGGGTTCAGACCGTCTTGATGGTGCCGCCGTCGATGACGTAATCGGCGCCGGTGATGTTGCCCGCGATGTCGGAGAGCAGGAATGCGACCAGGGCCGCGATCTCCTGGACTTCGATCATGCGACCGGTCGTGATGTTCTGGGCCTTCGCGATCTGCTGGACGAAGTCGGCCAGGCTGACGCCGGCGGCCGACGGCCCCCAACTGATTCGCTCCTGGTGGATCCTGACTGAGAAAGTTGCGGAGCCGGAGAAGGTGGGAGTGCTGCTCGGGTGCGCTGTCTGGTACGGCGGGCTGCGTGCTCGCCGTCCGGCTCAGCGAGAATCCGACCAGCAGGGCCCTACTGGTCGATGCCGGAACGGCGACACCAGCGACCGGATCACCCCTGCGCCGGCTTGGCCCCTGCTCCGCAGAACGGACATCGATGCGGCCTTCTAGACCGACCGTCAGGCAGGGTCCGGCCACGTCCATGATGACCTGAGAGGACGAGGTCATCGGCGGGACGGGGCATTCTCGCGATTTGCTTCCGGCGCAACTCCTGACGGCGTGTCGCAGCGTTGTTCTGCAACAACCTGCAAATTCGGCGAGATCGGGCAGGGCAGGCTCTACGATGCTGCCGACCTAACCGGGTCCGCTCGGGGGAGTGACTGGTTAGCTGGGGGATCTCGTGCGCCGCTTCCGCACCGTTGTTAACCTTGTCCTGCTCGCTCTGATCGGTACGCTTCTGGCGATCGATTCGTCGTCAGCGACGTCGCCGCCCGCTGCCGCGGCACCGCTGTCCAAGAGCGCCGGCGCGACCGCTGCGACGCCGGCTCTGCAGGCGGCGGCGGGGCAGTTCGTGCAGGTGCCCAACGCGACTGTCGTGAATGCGGCGTCGGTGGCTGCCGGTGGCGTGGTGACTGCGACGGTCACGGGTGCGAACGGCATACCCGCGGCAGCTCAGGTGAGCGCTGTCGTGGTACAGATGAGCGCGATCGGTGTGTCTGCGGCCGGGTGGGTGCAGACGTATGCCGCCGGAACAACGCGACCGTCAGACAGTACGACCAGTTTCGTGACCGGTCGGTACACGGCGACGTATGACGTTGTTCCGGTGTCGGCGAGTGGCCAGATCAGCGTGTACTCGAGCGCGGCGTCGACTGTCTACGTGCGTGTTCGTGGCTATTACACGTCGGCGTCGGCAACCGCGGCGGGTGCGACCTTCGTTCCGCTGCCACCGACGACCGTGGTGAACAACGTGTCCCTGGCCACGAACGGCACCTACACCTACACGTTCGCGGGGGCGAACGGCATCCCGGCGACCGGCAATGTTGCGGCCGTGGCTTTGTCGGTGGTCGCCTCCGCGGCAACGGCTGCCGGGTTCCTGCGTACCTATCCGGCCGACGCGGCCGCGCCCGCAGACGCCTCGGTCTATTACCCGGTCACCGTGAACCAGGGCAACTACGAGACGGTGAAGTTGTCGGCGTCCGGACAGGTCACCTTCGCGGCGACCGGCGCGACGCACCTCTTCGTCAGGCTTCGTGGCTACTACCTGGTGCCTACGGCAACTACCACCGGAGCCACCTACGTTCCGGTTGCCCGCGCGTCGGTGGTGAACGGCGTTGCGCTAGCAGCGGGCGGTACGACGACTGCCGCCCTGACCGGTGCGAACGGCGTACCGGCTGCTGCCTCGGTCGCGGCTGTCGCAGCGAACGTGGACGCGAGTACGCCGACGGCCGGTGGCGTGATCACCGGCTACCCCGCGGGCGCGACGCGGCCGTCGGATGCCTCGGTCTACTACGCCAGCGGCGTCTCGACCCAAGGCCATGACACCCTGGGCTTCTCGACCGCTGGACAGACGACCTTCTACGCCAGTGGCGCAGCGAAGCTGTTGGTGCGCCTTCGCGGCTACTACCTGAAGCCGACTGTGCCGGCCGCGCCGGCCACGGTCACGGCTGTCGGCGCGGACGGGTCGGCGACCGTCGACTGGGCGACGCCGAAGGACGGCGGATCGCCTATCACTGGATACACGGTCACCGCGAATCTCGGTGCGATCAAGATGACCGTGGGGCTGGTGAACGGCGCGACCATCGGGGGCCTGACGAACGGCGTCCCTTACACGTTCACCGTTCAGGCGATCAACGCGATCGGGACCGGTCCGAACTCGGCGCCGTCGAAGGCGATCGTGCCGATGGGCGGCGAGGTGCTCTACGCGCACGACCTGGATGGCCGGGTGAAGGCGGCGTTCACCTCCGACGGCACCGGCGTCGAGTACGTGTACGACGAGGTCGGGAACATCACCGCGACCACCACGTTGCCTGCCAACGTGCTGAAGATCGTCCAGACCGGTAACCCGGAGGTCGCGGTCGGAGACGAGTACGAGATCTACGGAACTGGGTTCGGCCTGGACCCGACGCAGGTGAGCGTGTCCGTCGGCGGGGTCAACGCACCGATCCAGACGCTGCGCCGAAACCACATCACGGTGTCGATTCCGGCCGGCAGCACGAGCGGAGCCGTGACGGTGACCGTGGGCGGCGTCACGGCCGGCGCGGGTAGCGTCGCCGTGCTGGTCGCACCGCAAGTCACGTCCTTCAGTCCACTGGTCGCCGACCGCGGCGCCACGGTCACCATCACGGGTTCCAACTTCGCACCGAGCACCGCGGGCAACACGGTCACCGTCAATGCGATGAAGCTCCAGGTGCTCACGGCGACACCGACCACCCTCACCGTGAAGGCGCCGACGTTCGGTTTGGCAGGCAAGGTCTCCGTCCGCACCAAGGGCGGCACGGCGTCGTCATCGGGCCATCTGGCCGTCGTGCCGACGCCGTTCCTCGCCGCTGACGTGGCCGGGGCGCCGCACACCACGATCGGCACGCCGAGCACGATCACCCTGACCACGTCCAACCAGATCGCGCTCGCCACCACCGACGGCACCTCGGGCAAGCGGTTCGGGTACCAGGTCGACACGACCATCAGCGGTTGCTACGAGGCGCACATTTGGGCGCCGGACCGGAGCGCCGTGTACGCCCAGGAAGAGCTGTGCGGCACGCAGTACATCGAGTTGCCGCGGACGGCGACCACCGGGACGTACCTGCTCGAGCTCGATCCGCGCGACCCGGCCACGGGCAGCTTCACGATCACGGCGCAGGAGAGCGCCGACGTGAGCAAGGCGATCACGATCGACGGCGCGTCCGGCAGTATCACCACAACAGTCCCGGTGTCGCACCCGGTCTTCACCTTCACCGGGTCGAAGGGCCAGCTGATCTTCACCACTCTTGGCGCGGCCAGCGATGCCCAGGTCGTGGACAACGCCGTACTGTGGGGCCCGAGCGGCCAGAAGCTGGGTGAGTCCGGGCAGTTCGTCGGAAACTCGTCGGTGAACTACCTGCCGACGATCGCGCTGCCCGAGGACGGGACCTACACGCTCGACTTCGACCCGGCCCGGTTCGATGTCGGGACGTTCACCGCACAGGTGACCACCGTTCCGCCGCCGATCACCACGACGACCACGATCGACGGTGCTGCCGGACGGCTGGACATCACTAAGCCCGGGCAGACCGGCTCGGTGAGCTTCACCGGTACGGCCGGGCAGCTCGTGCACGTCGACTTCGTGTCGAGCGCCGTGACCAGCGGCAAGGTGTCCGTCCGCGCGCCTGACGGCTCGTTCCTGTACCGAGACCTGTCCTGGTCGGCCTTCCTGCAGTACGAGGCGGACCGGTACACACTGCCGCAGACCGGCGAGTACATCCTGCTGCTCGTGCCGGGCGGGACGATGACCGGGAGCATCGACGTCAAGATCAACTCGATCCCCGACGACACGGTTTACCCGACCGTCGTCGACGGGCCGGCCAAAGTGGTGGCCAACACGGCGCCCGGCCAGTACGCCCGGTTGACCTTCCTGGCCACCGATGGCCAGCGGGTCCAGGTGACGTGCGTGCGGGACGCCGCGCACGACATCGATGTCGTCTACGAACTGCACGACCCCACCGGCGGCTACGTCGCCCGCAGCTTCTGCGACGAGTCCCACAACGGAATCCTGTTCGATGCGCGTGCGTTAACCGCGGGGACGTGGACCGTGCTGGTCGATCCGGAGGGGTCGTTGGTGTGGGGCCCAACGCTCCAGGTCGTCACGGCACCGGCGGGGCTCGTCAAGCCGGCGGCGCGCACGAAGACCACGGCGAAGAGTGCCGTCGCCGGCGAGCCGTCCGCGCCCCCGGTCTGGCCATCGCGCCAGGACGCGTCGCTGACCGGCAAGATCCTTCGCACCGACGGGGCGCCGCTGGCCAACGTGACCGTGCGGGTCGCGGACCGTTCGGTGAAGACCCGTCATGATGGCTCGTTCGTCCTGGACCGGCTGCCGCAAGGCACGTTCCTGTTCGTGATGGACGGGCGGACGGCCTCGACGCGGACCACGAAGTACGGGTACTTCGACGTACAGGTCAATCTTCGGCGGGGGCGCAACAAGCTGTTCTACCAGCCATACCTGCCGATCCTGGACACCGCGAACGAGGTGCCGATCGCTTCGCCGACCATCGCGCCGGTGGTGATCAAGACCCCGAAGGTCAAGGGTCTCGAGCTGCACCTCCCGGCCGGTGTCTCGATCACCGACGCCGACGGGAAGCCCGTCACCCGCGTCGGGATCACGCCGATCCCGGTTGACCGGACGCCGATTCCGATGCCCAAGGGCGTGCAGGTGCCGGTCTACTTCACCATCCAACCTGCCGGTGGCGTGATCCACGGCGGCAAGGGCCAGCTCTACTACCCGAACTACCTCAAGCAGAAGCCCGGTCAGGAGCTGAACTTCTGGACTCATGAGAAATACGCCGAGGGCTGGGAGGTCTACGGCCACGGCAACGTCACCTCGGACGGCACTCAGGTGAAGCCGTCGGCAGATACCGGGATCGAGAACTTCGACGGCGCGATGATCAACGTTCCCGACTGGCTCAAGGCGCTGACCAAGGGCGTCCTCGAGGCGCTCGGATCGGCAGGTGACCCGATCGACCTGGGGACCGGACGGTTCACCTACACGCAGTCCGACCTGTCACTCGGGGGCTTCATCCCGATCGAGGCGCAGCGCGCGTACAACTCTGGTGACGGGCGCGCTCGGCCGTTCGGCATGGGGACGATGGGCACGTACGACACATTCCTCACCTCTGACAAACAGTGGGAGGAGCTCGACCTCAACCTGATCGACGGCAGCCAGGTCCACTACGTCCGGACGTCTCCCGGCGACGGCTGGTCCGACGCCCGCTTCGCGGCCACTGGCACCTTCGGCCAGTTCGCCGGCTCCACCGTCGCCTGGAACGGCAGCGGCTGGGATCTGCGCCTTCGCGACGGCACGACGCTGGTGTACGGCGACCTCGCCCCACTCCAATCGATCAGGGACCGGTTCGGCCACTCGATCAAGATCCGCCGGATCGCCAAGAACGAGTGGGGCAGCCAGATCGGCGCCATCGTCTCAGTGACCTCCTCCGAGGGCTACTGGCTCGCGTACGACTACAACACCGCGGGCCAGGTCACGGCAATACACGACAACTCCGGACGTACGGTCTCGTACACCTATCAGAACGGCCTGCTGAAGACCGTCACAGACGTGAACGGAGGCGTCACGACGTACGGCTGGGACACGTCCAACCGCCTCACCACCATCACCGACGCGAAGAACCAGCTCTTCCTCACCAACACCTACGACACCAACAACCGGGTCATCCAGCAGAAGCTGGCCGACGGCGGCCTCTACAAGTTCGACTACACCCTCGACAGCACGGGCAAAAACGTCACCAAGACGACAGTCACCGACCCGGCTGGCGCCGTCCGCACCGTCGAGTACGACTCCTCCGGCTACCTCACCAAGGACACCAGCGCCGTCGGCACACCGGCGGAACGTAGTCACACCATCGAGCGTGACCCCACGTCCCACATCCCAATGAAGTCCACCGACAGCGACGGCCACTCTATGGTCAGCACCTACAACACCGACCTGCAGGCCACGTCGACCACTGTCACCCTCGGTGGCGAACAACAGCAGGAAACGGCGACGTACAACGGACCCGAAGGCGCGATGGATTCCTCTACCGATGCTCTCGGCAACACGACGCGTTACACGTTCGATGCCGCTGGCAACGTCGCCGTAGCCACCGACGCGGAAGGTCGCAAGATCGACTACGAGTGGAACAAGGACGGACTGCTCACCAAACAGACCGTCGAGGGTGCGGGGTCGACGACGTACGAGTACCAGGATGACGCCAGGACGGCTGTGACAGATGCGCTCGGGCGAAGGACGACGTACGACCTGGACTCAGTGGGACGGCTGGTCCAGACCGTGAATCCGGATGGCGGCGTTTCATCGGTCCAGTACGACGCAGCGAACCAGGTGCTGTCCAGCACGGACCCGATGGGCGCGACGACGGTGGCGACGTACGACAAGAACGGCAACCAGGAGACGTTGAAGGACGCGCGGGGCGGAACCACCACGTGGACATATGACATCTCGGACCGGGTCAGCCAGTTGACGGATCAACTCGGCAAGTCGACGACGTACACTTACACGGCGCTCGGAAGGCCGGAGACAGTCACTGACCGCCGTGGGATAACCACTGAATACCAGTATGACGATCTGCAGCGTCAGGCTTTCATCGGTTACGGTCGCACTGGGTCGCCAGGGGCGTATCAGTACCAGTCGACCATCGCGTCGATCTACGACGACCATGGTCGGTTGAAGTCTGTCGACGACTCGACTCCAGGTGCCGGCGCGATCACGTACACCTATGACAACCGTGACCGCTTGGCGACCGAGACAAGCGCGGAAGGGACCATTACCAGGGAGTGGGACGACGCCGACAGGTTGAAAACCCTCAAGGTGTCTGGGTTGCCGGACACGACCTATGAGTACGACAAGACTGATCGCCTGACCCAGGTCACCCGCGGAACAGTCACGGCGTCGTACGGGTACGACATCACCGGGCGGCTCAAGACCGAGACTCTGCCGGGTGGAGTGGTGCGGACAGCGGGCTACGACCCCTCCGGGGCGCTGACCGATCTTAGCTTCGCGTCGGGCTCGCAGGTTCTGGGGACCGTTACCTACCACTATGACAGCGCAGGCAGGCTGGATCGCACTGGCGGGAGCTGGGCACGTGCGGACCTCCCGACGCCAGTGTCAGCTGCCCAGTTCGATCCAGCCAACAGGCTGACCTCTCTCGACGGCGTGAGCCGGCAGTACGACCCTGAAGGTCACCTGCTGTCCGACGGATCGTCGACGTACATCTGGAACGCCAGAGGCGAGCTCGTCGGGACCACTGGCGCGGCGGGCGCGACGCAGATTCGGTACGACGCTCTCGGCCGCCGGATCGGGTCTTCAGTCGGTGCGGACAGTTGGAGTCTGCGCTACGACGGCGACAACCTGCTCGTCGAGGACGGGCCGGGCGGCCAAGATGCGACCTACCTGTCCGCGTTGGGCATCGACTCCGCAGTGGCCCGGGTCGACGGGCTGGACGGCACTGGCGGAGCCTCCGCACTATTGACGGACGGCCAGGGCTCGGTCGTTGCACGGACCACGCCCGGTACGGCGAGCCTCGCGGCGGAGTATACGTACGGTCCCTACGGCAGCGCCCGATCCAGCCTGACGGCGGATCCCAATCCCGTGCGATACACCCGCCGCGAGTCGGGTCCAGGGTTGCCAGCGGGGCTGCAGTTCAACCGTGCCCGGTGGTACGAACCCGCGACCGGACGCTTCTTGTCTGAGGACCCCGAAGGCTTCGACGCCGCAGGACCGAACCTCTATCCGTACGTCGGCGGCGACCCAGTCGACGCGACCGACCCGAGTGGCGGCATGCCGCAGATCGTCGCTGCCTGCGTGAGCGGTGCGATCATCAACACGGTCGCCGGCGCGTTGCTGGGCCGAAAGCACACGGCGGGCGACTACCTGCGAGGGCTGGGCAAGGGGTGTGTTGAGGGCGCGCTGATGTTCGGTGTCGGGGAGGTCCTCGGGATTGGGCTGCGGTCGGTCAAACCGCTGGCGAAGGAACTCGACGAGGCTGCGGAGTCGGCATCGCGCGCCTGCCCACTGAGTTTCGCAGGCGAGACACCTGTGCTGATGGCAGACGGAACCAAGAAGCCGATCTCGCAGGTCGAGGTAGGGGACATGGTGCTCGCGACCGACCCGGCGACCGGCGAGCAGGGGCCACACAAGGTCTCGGCACTCATCGAGCACCCTGATGACCTGGTCGACCTCGAGGTTGGTGACGCCGCTGTCACGACGACGCCGGACCATCCGTTCTGGAACGCGACCGACCAGCGCTTCGAGCCTGCAGCCGAGTTTGATGCAGGTGATCAGGTTCTGTCGGCGGATGGACGCAGGGTAGGCATCGGAAAGCTGTCCTCCGGTAGGCCGCATCACGCCGCGGCATACAACCTCACCGTTGACGGCCTCCACACGTACTATGTGCTGGCGGGCGAGACGCCGGTCCTGGTTCACAACTCCGGTGGTTGTATTCCGTGGTCAAGTGGAAGCGTTTCTAGCGCGTCCAAATCCTTGGCTGATGGTGCGACGAGCGTCACGGTGAAGAGTCGTTCAGAAGCAGAAGAGCTTTTCTTTCGGACGTATCAAGGAGACGGCTACAGAAACGCGTCTGGAATGGACGGCGTTGGAACGAAGCAATACTACGGAACTAAGCGCGGAACGTATCACTGGGATGACCAGCTCGGGGAGGACGGTCGAGTCCTTGGGCACGGCGCCGGAAACCGCGATGGAGATCTTCCGCACCTTCAAGTCCACACCTTTGACGGTCCGATCGTTCGAATCTTCTGGGGGCCCTAACATGCAGATTCAGGCGGTGAACAGGCTTCTCATGTCAAAATCAGAGGTCGCTGCCCGCAGGACGTCTAGTTCTGCAGAGAGCGAGTCTTGGATCTGGGTTATCCCACTCCGATCCGGAGAATTCAGAGTTCGGGCATTTGAAGTTCTTCGCAATCTATTGGCCGACGACAACGACATCTACGATGGGAATATGTCCATCGTTCATGACGAGACCGTCTCGTCGATTGACGATGTTGACGAGTCGGTCATCCGGGCGGGTGCTGATCCCGAAGAGTTGGATGTGCCGTGGAAATGTGACTTTCCGCTTTAGGTGACTCGTGAGATTCTTCAGCCCCGTGGAGCGGACCCGATGAGAGGTTTTCATCAGGGCCGCTCCACGGGTCTTCTGTCGTGCTTGACGGCAACGCTGACGGCAACGTCAGCGGACAACGCCTGTGGTGGTGGGGCATCGGGGGCGTCGGTCGGGCCGAGGGCGTTGCCGAGGGTGTCGATGGCCTGGCGCTGGAGGCGGAGGCGTACAACATGAAATCTCGAGGCTAGGACGCGTCTTTTGGACGCCAGTGTCCGCATGGCGACCACAGCGTTCTCGGCTGGCTTCTGCAACCTCTTCGGGGTTGTCCGTCTGCTTGGCTTTCTCGTTTTGCCGCCTCCGCGACGGCGAGGGCGCCGACGGCTACGGAGGTGGGGTCGATTTCGTTGTCGCCGATCTTCAGGCGGGGGACTCCGCTGGTGATGGCGACGATCGAGAAGAAGAGTCCTACGAAGTACGCTGCGGCGGTACCGACCTCGTTCTCGGTTTGGAGGGTGCAGTAGGCACCGAAGCCGAAGCCGGCGAGGGACAGGAATGCGGCAGCGATGCGGGTGATGTGGCGGTCGTGCCGATCAACCACAGTACGCGTTTCGTCATGCGGATTGCGTCCGCGATTCGGCGATGCCGGCGCTTGTCAGGGACGTGGCAGCGTACGGCCACGGGAGGCGTTCTTGCTCGAGGCGACGCGGTGGTGTGGAGCTGGAGAGCGCTGCGAGGGTGGATTGTTCGGATGGGGTGAGGGTTGAGTCGGGTGCGTCGACTCTGGTCGTGGTGTCGTCGACCGTCAGGTCTTGGTGGGTTTGCAGGGTTCGTCGGTCCATCAGGAGAGAGCGGATGGACGGGATCCGGCTGCGGGCTCGGGAGAGGAGGGTGAAGCCGGCTCGATCGAGGTCGCCCCAGTACCAAACCTCTGCGTTGGCGAGCCATGGGAGGGCTGGGAGCACGTCGAGGAAGTTGCCGAGGGAGTGGATGACGACGAGGCCGTCTGCGTCGGGGATCGGGAGGGCTGTTTCCTTGTTCTCGACTACTAGGGCTTTGGTGGGGGAGAGCGGCAGGGCGGCGATCTCGTCGAGTGGGGCTCGGAGGTGGCGGAGACCGTAGAGGCGAGCGCGGTCGTGCGGGTCGGTGAGGATGACGTCGACATGGCTGGGGAGTGGCTTCAGACCGAGCTGGTCGAGGTCTTGGGGTTCGAGGTCTTCGTCGGTGAAGCGCATGTGCTCGGTAACCTGATCCGGCGCAGGGACCAGGGCGAGTACGAGGCCGCGGTGCTTGGCGAGCCACTTGGTGTGCATGCCGATCACGGGCACCTGCCGGAGAGTCAGGCCGGAGCGCGGGTTGTCGATGAACCACTTGGCGGCGTGCAGCAGGAGCTCGAAGTCGTACGCGTCGAGGTCGACGATCTGCTTGAGATGCGGGTTGATCCGCGACTTCACGGCGCCGAGCGCACGCAGTTTGGGATACCGCTCGTTCGCCTTCCGCCAGTGCGTGCGGGTCTCGACGGCAAGGCCGGCCAAGGCGTCGACGCTCGGTATGTCCAGGTGCGTGTAGATCTGCTGCTGGCCGATGGTCGTCTTGACGGAGCGCTCGCGCAGCGAGATCCCGGGATGGCCGGCGGCCCATTTCCTCCACACGCCGAGCCAGGTACGTACGGCGTGTGCCTCGCGTGCAACGGTGTTCGCCGATGGTGCACCGAGCGGGAACGCGAACCCGTCGGTAGGCCGGCCGGACACCCACGTACGCCACTTGTTGTCGTAGCGCGTGCGGACAGTTTGAAGCACAGCGTCGGGGTCGTACATCACGCGACGTCCTCGGCCGTCAGGTCGAGAGCTTCCTCGATCGTCATGGTGAAGATGCGGACGCTGTTCGGGTTCTCCGGATCACTGTTGATATAGGCAACGGTTTCGACGTGGTTCTCGAAGGCGGTCGCCTTCTCACGAGGGGCCGCGACGATCAGCTGGAAACCCAGCGCACTCAAGGCGGACAGCGCACGCCCCGTGTAGTCGCTGTCGGACTTCACGAACCCTTCGTCCAGAACGATCGAGGCGTACGTCGGAGGCGCCTCGCCACCCTCTCCGAGCCGATACCGCAACGCCGCACCGAGAATGAACGCGATCAGCTCCTGCCCTTCGCCGCCACTCATGCCGGCGACGCCGTCGTGGACGATCTGCACCCCGTCCGGTCGCGTCTCGATGGCCTTGAACTCTAGGTGCTCCCGGGCATCGAAGACGCGCCGGCGCCAGGACTCGCCGGTCTTCGAGAGATCATGGAGCTGGTCGAGGGCCTTGCGGAGTCGCAGGAAGGATCGCTCGATCTGCTCGGCGTCCTGTTCGACGTCCTGCATCAGCGTGTCGCTGGTGTACGCCGTCAGCGTCGCCCGGAACTCGTGGAGGTCCTTGCTCGGCTTGGTGTCGATGTCGATCGTCAGCGCGGACGCTTCCCGGAA
Source organism: Kribbella sp. NPDC059898 (assembly GCF_042730855.1). NCBI lineage: Bacteria > Bacillati > Actinomycetota > Actinomycetes > Propionibacteriales > Kribbellaceae > Kribbella > Kribbella sp. NPDC059898. The sequence continues at coordinate 251,923 of NZ_JBHWKR010000011.1, read as the reverse complement.
GGTCACCCCGGCGAGTACGGCGTTGACTGGGTCGATACCGCGCTGGATCGTCTTCCGGTCCTCGTCGATCTGGACCAGCAGGCCCTGGAGTTGGGTGTTCATGTCCTGATCCACCTTGGCCAGCCACCGCGATCGCGTCCGCGGCAGGTCGTCGGTCAGGATCTGCTGGTGGATCGCGAGCAGCGCCTCCAGGCTCTCGATGTTTTCGTCGATCTCCTTGGCGCTTTTCTCGTCGAGGTTGCGGTACGCCCGGATCGTCGCAAGCACCGAGCCTTCGAGCGTCTCCCGATCCTTCTCGTGCTGGAGGATCTCCGCGCGCAGATCCTCGACGGCCTTCCGGTAACTGGCCAGTACAGCGGCCTTCATCGCCGCCTCGACGTTTCCGTCGAGGGTGAACTGCGGCAAATTGAACGGCAACTTGGCCAACCCGGCCCGCTCGTCAGCAGTCAAAGGCTCCTGGCCGTCAAGCAGGCGAGTCGCCTCGTCTTTGCGGTCGCCGATCCACTCCCAGAGGTTCTCCAGTTGCGCCTTGCGTTTGCCGAGCTCCACCAGTGCTTGGCCGGTCTCGTTTTTCAGCTCCTGAGCCTCATCGAGCCGTTGACGACGATCCTTCAGCTCAGGAGTGTCGACGCCGGTGATCTGCGTCCGCAGGTCGCCGATCCGCCGCTGCAGCGGTTCGAGGTCGAACTCGGTCCAGTTCAGTTCGTCGCGCAGCTTCTTCAGCCGCTCGCTCCGCTGAAGCCCGTCAACGTACTCGGCGAGCAGGTCGGTCGCGTTCTGCTGAGCGACGCGGTTCTCCTCACGGAGTGCGGTGAGCTCGTCGTTGAGTTCGCTGCGCAAGTGGTGCGTGTCCCAGCCGATCCAGGTGTACCGGGCCGGCCGGTCGTCCTTCACGAAGCGGTCGTGCGTGCCGGTGCGCATCCCCGAACGGGTGACGGCGCCGATCGTGCCGCGGGGACGAGGTTCGTTCAGATCGGTGTCCCGCTCGACATAGCAGTACGGGAAGCGATTGAGCTCCGCCTGGATCCAATTGCGGCACGGCGAGTCTGCGATGTCGAGCAGCGCCGGGATCGTCCCGTCGATCGGCTCGGCAACCGGGCCGGTCGCTGTGGCCTTTGCCAACGTCACCGCGGACCGCATGTCGTGATCGTTGACGTACTTGCGTACATTCGGCAGATCGCGCTCGTCAACGACGAGATCCTTGACGAGCCCACGAAGTACGACCTGGACCGCCTTGGACCAACCGCGGTGCTGTGGCTTGATCTGCAGCAGCTCCCCGGCATACGGCAGCCGTTCGACAGGAACCTTGGTCGCAGCAGCGATCCGGGCTCGGACGTTGTCAGCCTCCGGCGGAATGTTGGTTCGCGCGGTCTGCAAGCGCTTCAGCTCCACCTCGAGGTCTTTTACCTTCCCGGCCAGCTTGTCGGCTCGAGCAGCCGCAGTCTTGCTCTGTGCAGCGTCGGCTCCCTCCACCTCGGCAAGCTCGTCGAGCATCGTGGCGATGCTTGCCTTCGTCAAGGTCACATCGCCCCGGGACGTGGGCAGCGGCAGCTTGAACTCGCCCAACCGAGTCGTGAGCTCAGCTCTGTAGGCCGATAACTTGCTCTGCTGCTCACTAGCGTGCTTCAGCTCGAGGGCGAGGGCCTGCGACGGGTCTCCACCCGCCGCCGTGAACTGGTTCAGCACATCCTGGAACTGCTGCTTCGCTGCCTTGTCATCCAGGGTCGCCTTCTGGAGTTCTTCCTCGACCTCGGCCCGCGCGAGAGCGTTGTCCTCGACCGCCTTCTCTGCCCAGGTATCGATCTTCTCGGCGTGCCAGACCTTCAGCCGCGGTACGTCGTACTTGAGCAACTCCTGCTTCAGCACGTAGTCCGCGCCGGCGGCCTTGTACCGCTCGGCGATCTCCGGCAGCGGGGCAAGCGTCTTCTGGCGTTTACGAGCGTCCTCGAACTCTTTGTACAGCTTGATGGCTTCCTGGTACGCCGCGAGCGCCGTGGTCCACCGCGAGAGCGCCAGCGGCTCGGTGAGGACGAACTCCTTGAACAGGGCGTTGATGTTAAAGATGCCCTTGGACGCCTGCGCGCGTCGGAGCAGCTGCATCGCCAGCCGCTGCGACTCGTCGCTCTTGCCCATCGACATCGCGGTCCGCATCTTCGCGTGCACCCTGGCCTGCGAGTCAACGATGTCACCGCGCGACACATCGATCAGCGGCGTCAGGGTCGCCTTGGTGAGCGGCGCCGCGCCGGCCCGCACGGGGCGGAGGCCATTCAGCTGCTCGAGCGGGAAGTCGTCGTGAACCAGCCCGTACACCGTGCTTGAGTTGATGTCGTCCGCATTGCTGGTGTCCGGCGACACCCAGACCAGGCGGAACACGGTCACCTTGCGACCATCGTCGTTCGTCCACGTGATCGCAGTACCGCTGGCGAAGCCGTTCGAGCCGGGCGGCCGGAGGTACGTCGTGGTGCCCGACCGCTTGTCCTCGCCGCGGCGACGGTCGGTCAGGCCGCGAGCGTACGTGTAGACGGTGCGTTCGCGCTTGCCGGCCTTGTCGTCGCGTGCCGCCTGGTTGAACTCCTGCGGATTCGGCATGATGACCGACGCCAGTGCGTCGAGCATCGTCGACTTGCCGCGGCCTGATGGTCCGAGGATCGCCGTACCGGCGTGTCGGACGCTCATGGTCTGCAGACCGCAGTACCCGCCCCAGTTGAGCAGCTGAACCCTGGAGATCCGGAACTGATCGTTCATGACGGCTCCTCGGATCCGGCTGCATGCTGAAAGACTGCCTCGAACCGCAACAGTTCGTCTGGGCCGATCAGCGGGACGACGGCAGGTGATACGACGTACAGATAGCCGGCGTCCTGGTCGGCCCGGAGGAGATTGAGATCGTCCAGCGCCTGGATCGCGGCATCGACTCGCCGGTCGAACTTGGCGCCGTCGCCGTCGCCCTCCTCCCGGTACGTCCGCAGGAACTCCTCGATCTGTGACTTGCTCACGACGACCGCGCCGTCCTCGTCGTCCGAATAGATGTACTCCTTACGGAGATAGATCAGGAGGAGCGAAGCGTCCCTCGACAGCTGCCGCTTCCGCTTGAGCACCCGCGGTGCGCTCTCGTCCGGGTCCTGGATCTTGAACGCGACGCCCATCTCGTGGTCGACCATCAGCTGCATGAAGCTCTCGGCGAGCCGCTCGCGGAGATCGTCCTCATGCGCGACGACCGCGTCCCATGTGGTGCGGTTGTCGCCGCGGGTGATGAACAGCGAGGACTGGAGTGTGATCAGGGCGCGGCGGGCCTCCATCGGGAGCCCAGAGCCGGCCGGTTCGCCGAAGGCGTTCTCTTCGTCGTACTCGGACATCATGACCTGCCTCCGACATCGATCCGCTGATCGAAGACCAGATGTGGGAGGACGATCCGCAACGGCGTCTCCCGATTGGCGTCGATCATCACCACTTCGCTCTGCTCGGCGTCGACGTGCCCGTGCGCGATCGCCAGATCGAGCAGGGTGACCAGCGCGCCCAGACGCTGGAACTCGGGCGGGGTCGCCTCGAACGCCTCGGCGCCGCTGACCAGGTGCCGTTCGCCGACGAGCTGATTGATGGTCCGTGCGACAGCCCGTGGGCTCGTACCGGCGGAAAGCCGCAGCGCCGCTCGATCGGCCGCTGGCAGCGCCGTCTCAGCGGGCGCCGAGTCGACGACGACCTTTTGCCGGCCGGGGTCGGTCCAGAGCGGGTACTGCGTGATGTCGACGACTTGGAAGACGCCGATCTCCAGTACGGCGTCGCTCATGACCCGCGCACCGGGTTGCTGCTCGGCCCACTGCGCGCCGGCGTACAGCGCTCGGTCCGCCAGGTTGATCAGGCGCTGATATCTGCCATGGGCCGACCGGGTGAGGAAGCGGCGTAGTGACGCCGTCCAGCGCAGGTAGCTCTCCTGGACCCGGAGCTCTGCAGCGAGCAATGTCGCGAGCATTGTCTCTAGTTGCTCGCGCTCGCTGTCAGTCATGTGTTCGCGGGCGAAGTCCTGGTCGAGGATCGAGTCGACGTCGTGACGGATGTTCGCGGCCTCGCGCGACGTGAGCATCTTGGCGAAGCCTCGGTACGCCTGTCCTTCGGGGGTGTCGCTGAGCAGGTCGTGCTCGTTCAGGTAGTCGTCGACCAGGTCCGCCTTCGTCGGGCCGTCGACCATCGCTCGACGGGCGACGCGTTGATGACGGTCCTCCACGAGGCTCCCCAGGCGCCGGAAGTCCGCGGGCAGCGATCGCGTGAGAGCGAGGATCTCGCTCAACTGTTGCTGCATCTCCTCGGGCGTGGCCAGCCGGACTCGTCCGGCTGCGACTGCCTCGCGCTGTGTCTGGAGCTTCTCGATCTGCTCGTCGATCCGCCGTACCTGCGCCTCACGGTCCGGATTGGTCATGTCGGCGAGCTTGTGTACCGCGTTGGCGATGCTGCCCAGCCGCGCCGCCGAAACGCTGTTCCCGCCTTCCACGACCAGCCGCACGATTTGCAGCGCGGTCAGCGATTCCTTGGTCAGCGCATAACGAAGGCGCCCGGTCTCCTTGTTGTCGGTACGCAGCCATTTCGCGTCGATCCAGTCGCTGCAGTACTGCTCCGGAGTCCGCTCACCTTGGCGGTCGACACGCTCAAGAGTTTCTGCGATCCGTTCGTGGAACCACTCGGCCGACACCCATTCCTCAGTAGATGTGAAGTGTTCGGCGAACAGCGGCAGGACCCACACACGGTGCCGCGCCGACAGCAGCTTGCATGTCGGGTTCTCCGCGAGCGCGTGCGCAATCGCCTCGAGACTGATCCCCCAACCAGTCGGCATAGTCGTACTGGTATTCACAAATTCCTCCCCGTTGGTGTCTATCGGTCGTCGGCGGGCAAATGTTTCAAGCGCCGAAGACCGCGAGCCATCGGTGGCCGGTGACTGGGCTGGACTTCTTCTCGCAGGACGCGGCTGGGCTGGAGGCCTCGATCGTCGCGCAGGAATTCGACCCGGCAGTGCGATGGCGACTGTCGCAGCGGTGAAAAGATCAGGGCAGCGCTGAGCCAGCGGTACCTCGGGTGCTCGATACCCAGCGCTCGGAGGTCAGCTGGGCACGCGGAGACGCCTTGGACGACGGCGTGCGGCACCTCGGGAGCTACGAACGAGGTCCTGATCCGATAGTCGATGGCATGCCCGAGCAGACTCCACTGCGTCATGGCGCGTCCCGGTGCGACCGGAAGGCGAACACGGCGGACCGGCAACTCGGCCACGACGGATCGCTTCACAGCCGCCGAACGGGGCAGCTGCGCTTCGAAATACCTCCTGAGCGGATGGTTCTCCTGCCCCAGGGCTGAGGTGAGGCTCATGTCCCCGGACCCTAGACACTGCCACCGACAGTATCTGAACAGTTGCTAACAGACAGGAGTATCCGGATTGGTAGCAACTGTTGCTTGAGGGGCGGCGGTGTCAATGGAGAGCTCCGGGCCTTCGGTTGGAATTCCTCTACACTAGGGGGAGTGGTGTTGAGGTTTTCCTGCGTGGGAGGTGTTGCTGTGATGCCGACGATCGATGAGCTGCTGGCTGAGCTGCCCGACACGTTCCGTTACTCCGAGGCGTTGGAGCAGATCAGTGAGCGTCAGCTTCGCAGGTTGCTCGCGGACGGTCGGATCACGGTTGTCTCGCGTGGTCTGTACCGAAAGAGCGAGTGGCTGGGCGACGATGGCCTGATTGAGATCGCGTCCAAGTCGCCGCGGGCCACGATTTGCTTGCGTTCGGCGCTGGCCAGGCATGACCTGATCGACGATATTCCGGCTGAGCTGGATGTTGCGGTTCCCCGTGGGTCGTGGATGCCGGAGACGATGGCTCCGGTTCGTTGGCGAAGCTTCGATCCGGCGACGTTTTCGATCGGGCGGGAGCTGCTGGATATCGGGGGTGGCCGTAGTATCGGGATCTACTCTGCTGAGCGGAGCATCGTTGATGCCTTTCGGCTGCGGCATCTTGACGGTTCCGATCTGGCGAACGAGGCGTTGAAGCGTTGGTTGCGGCGGGGAGGTCAGCCGTCGGAGCTGCTGCGGATTGCGATGGCGTTCCCGCGCACGATCACGCCGTTGCGTCAGACACTGGAGATACTTCTTTGAGCCCAATCTCTCGGGGAACGCCTGCAGGGGACGCCTACCTCGATCTCAAGAATCAGGCGCAGCGGACAGGGCGCACGACCCAGGAACTGCTGCAGCTCTATGTCCTTGAAGGGTTCCTCGCCCGGCTGGCTGCCAGCGACCTACGCGACAGCTTCGTCCTGAAGGGCGGTGTATTGCTTGCCGCGTTCGATACACGTCGCCCGACGAAGGATGTCGATCTTGCCGGCATAAAAGTGGTCAACTCCACTGAGGCGGTGCTCGATCTCGTTCAGACGGTACTTCGTGTCCCGGTCGCCGACGACGGCATCGAGTTCTTTCCCGAGACTGCTACCGCCGACGTCATCCGGGACGAGGAGCAGTACTCCGGCGTACGGGTTCATGCCGATGCCCGAGTGGCCAGTGCGCGGCTGACCTTCCACGTAGATGTCAATGTCGGGGACCCGATCTGGCCCGAGCCGGCCACGGTCGCGGTCCCGCGGTTGCGTGGCGGCGACCCGATCCGGTTGTCCGGCTATCCGATGCATATGGTTCACGCCGAGAAGATCGTCACGGCTGTTCAGCGAGGCATTGCCAATACCCGATGGCGTGACTTCGGCGACATCTGGACCCTTGCGCGGCGGCATCCGGTTGCCGGTTCGGACCTCCAGCGTGCGATCCTCGAAGTCGCCAAGGCTCGCGGCGCGACCGTCGCACCGCTTTCTGAAGTTCTCGAGGGATATCCCGAGTTCGCTCAAGCCAAGTGGGCGGCTTGGCGGCGTCGCATTGGTGCGGATCATCTGCCCGAGCAGTTCGTCGAGGTGCTCGACGGGGTGCTGCGGTTCGCCGACCAAGCACTCCGCGCGGAAGTCAACGACCTGACCTGGGCCCCAGACACCGGGAGCTGGCAGAGCTGATGCGACATTAGCTGCAAGAGGTTGCGAGCATTCTGGTCCGGGGAGTATCTGAACGCCCCTGCACCACGGTGCGCAGGACTGGACTGCTCCAGGCAGCGATCGATGTCGTGGCCGGTGGAGTCTCCGTGACCGCCAGGCTTGGTTGCATTCGTCTGATCGGCGGTCCAGGTCGTGTCCTCGGAGATGCGCACCAGCCACGACGTCTTCGACCATTCGGCGAACGCAATCTCGTCAGATGAGGTCGGGGTCGTCGAAGGCGTGTTCGAGGGCTTGGGCGGCGGCGGGGTTGGCGGGTTGGCGGTGGAGGTAGGTGTCTTGTGTGAGGGAGACTTTGGCTTGGCCGAGTTGGTCGGCGATTTGGCGGGCGGTGTGGCCGGCGTCGTCGAGGGCGGTGGCCGTGGTCTTGCGGAGGGCGTGGGAGCGGATCCAGGCGAGCTTGTCCGATTCGGAGGGTTTCGTGGCTTCGCTGAGTTGGGTGAGCAGGTCGGGGCTGTTGTCGAGGTCGATGCTGTAAGTCTTGGCGAGGCTGGAGATCAGTGGGTGGGTGGGTTTGAGGCGGCCGGTTTCGATGAGTTCGAGTCTGGTTTGGGGCCAGCCCAGGATGTGTGCGGCTTGTTTTCGGCTGAGGCGTTTCTGGCGGCGGAGGGCGCGGAGCGTTTGGCCAAGTTCGCGGCGGGCGGTGCTGGCGACGGGGGACAGGGCGGTGCGGAGGGCTCGGCGTGTGTTGGAAGGGTCGCGATAGCCGCCGATCGAGTTGGGGAAGATGGGGGCGTCGGGTTCGGTGTCGGTCGCGTAGCGGGCACGGAGGCTGGTGGTGGCCCAGGTGGGGAGGCTGAGGACGCGTTCGCCGGTTCTGGATTTGGTGGTCTTGCGGATCAGTCCTTCGCCGGGCGGCCGGGCGATGGTGTGGGTGATTTCGACCTTGTCAGCTTCGAGGTTGACTTGGTGCCATAGGACGGCGAGGGCTTCGCCGATGCGGACTCCGGTGCCGAGCATGAACGTGACTAGGTCGGGAAGGTCGGCTTGCAAGGCGTGTCCGTCTGCGGTCAGGGTCTTCTGCAGCAGGGTGACTTCTTTGGTGGTGAGGGCTCGGGGTGGGTTCTTGGGTTTGGTTTCGATGGTGTCGACTTCGCGGGCGGGGTTGATGGTGAGGGCTCCGTAGCGGACGGCGAGTTTCATGGCGCCGGAGATGATGGCACGGCAGGTTCTGGCGGTGGGGGCGCCGGCGTGTTGCTTGATGCTGGTGAGGACTGTGTCGAGGCGCTGGGTGGTGGCTTCGCCGATGTGGAGTTCGCCGATGGCGGGACGTACATGGTTCTTGAGGGACCGCCGGTAGGTGCCGAGCGTGGTGGGTGATCGTGTGCCGTCGGCGACCAGTCCTTCGAACCTCTTCTCCCACAGGTCGAGGAGGTGGTTGATCTTGTGGTTCGTGCTGAGGTCGCCGGAGTGATTGGTTCGAGCGCGGTTCTGGAGCTTGAGGAGTAGGGCGGTTCGTGCGGCGGTCTTGGTGGTGCCGGTGGCGGTGACGGCGCGGACTTTGCCGTCGTGGTCGCGGAACCTGGCGTGGGCCAGGTGTTTGAGGGGTTTGTGGTTCTTGGTGGTCTTCAGGGTTCTGGTGGAGATTTCTCCCCAGGTTCCGATGGGCAGTGGTGTCCTTGGCATGTGTTGCCTCCAACCGGTGTGGGCGTTGCTTGTTCAACGCTTGGCGGTTGCGGGGCCGGCGAGTCGGAGAGGTCGCGCAGGCACGTGATGTGACGCACAGTCACGACTAGATGAGGCCAGCAGATCCGGGTCGGCGAGAGAGCCGAGGCGGCTGAAAGCGTCGAATAAAAGGTGTCCTGCGGGCATGAAGAAGCCCAGGCCACGCTGTGACCTGGGCGTTTGTGCGCCGCCAGGGACTCGAACCCCGAACCCGCTGATTAAGAGTCAGCTGCTCTGCCAATTGAGCTAGCGGCGCCGGTTTTGCATTCGCGCTTGCTTGCGAACGAAGAGGATCGTAGCAGGGGGATCGGGGAGATGCGAAATCGGTTAGTGGGTGAGGACGGTCATCGCGGCGTTGTGGCCGCCGAGGCCGGAGACGGCGCCGCCGCGGCGGGCGCCGGAGCCGCAGATGAGGAGGTTGGGGACGTCGGTTTCGGTGCCCCAGCGGCCGGTGTCGGCGGGGGTGGTGGCCCAGGGCCATTGGAGGTCGCCGTGGAAGATGTGGCCGCCGGGCATGCCGACGGATGCCTCGATGTCGTACGGCGTCTTGGCCTCGATGCAGAGGTTGCCGTCGGCGTCCCGGGCGATGCAGTCGGCGAGCGGTTCGGCGAGGTACGACTCGAGGCCGGCGAGTACCCGGCGGGTGGCCTCGGCGCGGGCCGAATCGTTGTCGGAGGCAAACAACCGGGCGGGGAAGTGGACGCCGAAGACGGTCAGCGTGTGGTAGCCCGCGGCAACCAGCGCGGGGGAGAGGATCGACGGGTCGGTCAGCGAGTGGCAGTACACCTCGGACGGCGGTACGGCGGGTAGCTCGCCGCTGACGGCGGTGCGGTACGCCGACTCCAGCTGGCTGTAGTCCTCGTCGATGTGGAACGTACCGGCGAACGCCCGCGCCGGGTCGTCGCCCGACTTCAGCGCCGGGAGGTGGCGTAGCAGCAGGTTGATCTTCAGCTGCGACCCCTCTGGCTTCTCCACGCCCGCTTGACCACGTAGCGCAGCCAGGGTCGACGGTGCGACGTTCGACAGCACCCAGGTGCAGTCCACGGAGCGCTCGCCGTCGCCGCCGAGCCAAGTGACCGAGCCGCGCGTCCCGTCGACGTCCACGGACGTGACTTCCGCGTTGGTGACCAGGGCGGCGCCTGCGCGTCGTGCGGCCGCGGCCAGCGCGTCGGTGACTGCCCCCATGCCGCCCACCGGTACCCGCCACTCGCCGGTGCCGTTGCCGATCAGGTGGTACAGGAAGCACCTGTTCTGGATCAATGACTCGTCGTGGAGGCCTGCGAACGTACCGATCACGGAATCGGTCGCGACGACGCCCCGGACGGTGTCGTCGGAGAAACGGCGCTCGATGGTCTCTCCGAGCGGCCGCTCGACCAGCTCGTCCCAGAGCGCAGAGTCGACGCGGGAGCAGATCTCAGCGGCCGGCTGGAGTGGTTCGAGCAGGGTGGGCGCTACAGCCGCGGCCAGCGAGCCGACAGCACCGTAGAAGTCGGTCCAGGCCTCGTACTCCGTGTCGCTGCCCGTGAGCGTCCGGAACGAGTCCCTGGTGCCAGGGCCTTCCGGCCGCTCCACCAGGAGGCCGACGTCGCGTCCACCGCGGCGTACCGGCGTGTACGACGCCACGGCGCGTGAGCGGAGGTCCAGGCCGAGCCCTAGGTCGGCGACGATCTTGTCGGGCAGCAGGCTGACCAGGTACGAGTACCGCGACAGCCGTGCGTCAACGCCCGGGAAGACCCGCTCGCTGACCGCTGCGCCGCCGGTGTGCGCCTGTTGCTCCAGGATGAGCGTGGAGAGCCCGGACTGGGCCAGGTACGTGGCAGCGACGAGGCCGTTGTGCCCACCGCCGACTATGACGACGTCGTAGAAGTCCTTCATCCCACCGGCCAATCGAGCGTGTGATAAGCGGCGTCCCAGAACATCCATTCGTAGCGGCACGTCATGGCGAAGTGCTGGTGACAACGTTCCCGCTCCGCGGTGCCGACGTCCAGTGTGTCTGTCACCGCAAGCACCTGTTCGACCACCGTGTCGAACTCCTCCGAGCCGTACGTCGCGATCCACTTCGCGTACAGCGGGTCCGGCGACGACCGCTTGAGCAGCTCGCGCCCTACGTCCCGGTAGATCCAGTAACAGGGCAGCACGGCGGCCACGGCCTCGGCGTACGTGCCCGTGGCGCACACAGCGGTCAGATAGGACATGTACGCCGTTGTGGTCGGCCCGGAACCGGCCGCGTCCACGTCGGCCGATGTGAGACCGAGGGAGTCCAGCAGCGACGCGTGCAGCTCCCGCTCGACGGCGATCGCGTTGGCGGCGTGCAGCGCGAACATGCTGACCGCGTCCTCGTCCGTCGCCCGTGCCGCGACCAGGCTGAGCGCCCGCGAGTACGCACGCAGGTAGTGGCTGTCCTGGGTGATGAAGTACCGGAACGCGTCGTGGTCCAGCGTCCCGTCGGTCAGGCCGGTGATGAACGGGTGCTGGACGATCTGCTCGTACACACTGCCGGCACCGCGCTCCCACAGCTCGCTGGAAAACGTCATCCCCACTCCTCACCGTCGACTGCCACCGACCTTATCCACCGGGCGCGCACGGATCACGAGACGCAGATCACCTCGGCGCCCTACTCTGAAGCATGGGTGCACTCGAAGGGATGCCGCCGGAGACTCCGCTGCTCCGGCAGATCCGTGCGTCGGTGATCGGCGACGACCAGGTGATGCCCGGTCCGTACGGTCCGCGGCGGGTGACGTACGCCGACTACACCGCCTCCGGCCGCGCCCTGACGTTCCTGGAGGACTTCATCCGCGAGGAGGTCCTGCCGCGGTACGCGAACACCCACACCGAGTCCAGCGGGACCGGTCTGCAGACCACCCGGCTGCGCGAGGACGCCCGGCGGATCATCCACAGCGGCGTCGGCGGCGACGACGAGACCGCTCTGATCTTCTGCGGCTCCGGCGCGACCGGCGCGATCGACAAGCTGATCGGGATCATGGGCCTGCGGATCCCGGCCGAGCTCGACGACACGTACCACCTGACCGACCAGATCCCGCCCGACCAGCGCCCCGTCGTCTTCATCGGGCCGTACGAGCACCACTCGAACGAGCTGCCCTGGCGCGAGTCCATCGCGGACGTGGTGATGATCAGCCAGGACGCGGACGGCCACATCGACATCGACCAGCTCGAGTCGCGGCTGCGGCAGTACGCCGCCCGCCCGCTGAAGATCGGCTCGTTCTCGGCGGCGAGCAACGTCACGGGCATCGTCAGCAACACGCAGCGGGTGTCCGCCTTGCTCCACCGGTACGGCGCCCTGTCGTTCTGGGACTGCGCCGCGGCCGCGCCGTACGTCGAGATCGACATGTACGGCGGGCGCGACCAGGACCCGCTGTCGTACAAGGACGCGATCTTCCTCAGCCCGCACAAGCTGATCGGCGGTCCGGGCACGCCCGGCGTGCTGGTCGCGCGGCGCGAGCTGCTCCGCAACCGGGTGCCCGACGTACCCGGCGGGGGCACGGTCGCGTACGTGAACCCGCTGGAGCACCGGTACCTGGACGACCCGGTGCACCGCGAGGAGGGTGGGACGCCGGCGATCATCGGGTCGATCCGGGCCGGGCTGGCGTTCCAGCTGAAGCAGGCGGTCGGGATCGACGTGATCCGCGCGCACGAGGACGCGTACCTGCGGCGCGCGGTCGAGGCGTGGAAGAGCGAGCCGAACCTGCAGATCCTCGGCAACCTGGACGCGGAGCGGCTGTCGATCGTCTCGTTCGTGGTGAAGGGGCCGTCCGGGCGGTACCTGCACCACAACTTCGTCGTCGCGCTGCTGAACGACCTGTTCGGCATCCAGTCCCGCGGCGGCTGCTCGTGCGCCGGACCGTACGGTCACGCGCTGCTGGGGATCGACCTGGCCCGGTCGCACGAGTTCGAGGAGGAGATCCTGCACGGCTGCGAGGGGATCAAGCCGGGCTGGGTGCGGGTCAACTTCAACTACTTCATCTCCGAGGCGGTGTTCTCGTACGTCGTGGAGGCGGTCAAGCTGGTCGCCCGGGACGGGTGGCGGCTGCTCGGCGACTACCGCTTCGACCCGGCGAACGGCCTCTGGCGGCACCACCGTGGCCCGGTGGAACCGCCGATGCGGCTGTCCCAGGTCGGGTACGACGCCGACGGCAGGCTCAGGTATCCGCGGCACGACCACACCGCGCCCGAGTCCGCCCTCGACGACTACCTCGCCGAGGCCCGCGAACTGCTGGCCACCTGCGCCGAGAACCAGGCCGACCCCGACGGCCAGGTCAACAGCGGCTTCGACCACCTCCGCTGGTTCGAACTCCCATCCCGCTGTCTCACCCGCGACTAGCGGGCGCCGGCGGTCTCGAGGATCTTGGTGATCTCGGTGTAGCCGCGGGAGCGGGCGTGCTGGAGCGGGGTGACGCCGGCCTTGTCGGCGAGGCTCGGGTCGGCGCCGGCGTTGACGAGGGTCTGGACGATCTCTTGCCATGGCTTCGTGCCCTTCCCGAGGATGATCGCCTCGAGCAATGCGGTCCAGCCGAGGTCGTTCACGTGATTGACGTTCATCGTCGTCTTGACCGCCCGCCGCACGTAGTCGACGTGACCGCGTTCGCTCGCCGGGATCAGCGACGTACCGCCGAACCGGTTCCGCAGGGTCAGGTCCGGGTCCGCGGGCAGGAGGGTCTCCAGCATCGCGACGCTTCCGGTGACACCGGTGACGAGCCAGGCGGAGTCCTTCCGGTCGTCCTGCGCGTCGGGATCGGCGCCGAGCCGGACGAGCAGGCGGGCCACGTCCACCCGGTCGTTCAGCGACGCGAGCAGCAGCGCCGTACGGCGATGGTCGTCGCGGGATTCGAGCTTGGCGCCGGCCGCGAGTGCTGCGGCGGCTTTGTTGGTGTCGCCCGCAGTTGCCGCACCCAGCAGGTCGCCGGCGGTCGCTCGAGCGTCCAGTACGGCGCTCACCGCCTGCTGACCACGGTCCTTCGCAGCCTGCACCGGGGTGGTGCCGTCGTTGACAGCGGGCTTGTTCCGGTCGGCGCCGCCCGCGATCAGCAGCCGGACGGTGTCGACGTACTGCGGGGTGCCTTTGCCGAGGATGACCGCCTCGTGCAGGGCGGTCCAGCCGAGGTTGTTCACGTGGTTGACCGCGACACCTGCCTGGATCAGCCGCCCGACGACGGCAGCATGACCGCGTTCGGCGGCGCGGATGAGCGCCGTACCGTGGTAGCTGTCGAGGCTGCGGACGTCCGCGCCGTGCGCGAGCGTCAGGTTGAGCAGGTCGAGGTAGCCCTCGCTGGCCGCGATCAGGAACGCGCTCTGGACGGTGTTGTCGAGCGCGTTGACGTCGGCGCCGACGTCGATCAGGCGCTTGGCCGTGGGCACGTCGTTCTTCCAGGCTGCGGCGATCAGTTGGCTGTCGAGGGTGGACGGCACGGTGGCGCTCCTCGATGGCGTTGGGGTTGGTTGGGGAGTGCTGGCAGCTTCAGCGGAGCACGCGGTGGTCGCCGCCATCAGCAGGACGGCGACCACGGCGATCGGGCGGCGTGTCATCGGCGCGGGTTGAGCGTGATGACCTGGTACGGCGGGACCGCGGTGGCCTCGTCGAACTTGCTGTCGACCACCAGCAGCCGGCCCTGGGCGAGCTTGGCGGTGGTCAGCACCCGGTCGGGGTCGGTCGGCTTCGCGGACAGCAGCCGCGCGGTCGAGCCGTCGGCCGAGAGCCGGAGCGTGCTCAGCACCTTGGAGAAGTTCCGCACGACCCAGAGGGTGTTGCCCTGCTGGACCAGGCCGTCGGCGTTCACCAGGTCGGCGCCGGCGGTGTCGACGGCGGTGGCCTTCGCGGTCCGCAGGTCGAACCGCCACAGCTTGCCGACGTTGCCCTGGGCCACGACCAGCGCCTTGCGGTCGGGGGAGAGCACGATGCCGCCGAGGTTGAAGCCGTCCGCGGTCTGGATCGTCCCGGTCGCGTCGGCCCAGGTGCTGACGGTCCACTGGCCGTGCCGCTCGGCGACCCGGAAGATCTGCGGGGCGTTCGAGTTCGTGAAGTAGGCGGCGCCGTCCGGGCCGATCACGATGTCGTTGAGGAACGAGCTCGGTACGCCGGTGCGGAGCGCGGCGAGCAGCTTGCCGTCGCGGCTGTAGACCCACAGGTCCGGAGCGCCCGCGTGGTCGATCCCGTTCGGCCCGCCGGCGACGTACACCCGGCCCTGGGAGTCGACGTTCACGCCGCGGGCGGTCCAGCGGCCGTCGGTGCCGTCGCCCTTCAGCCACTCGATCGCGTTCGGGGTGTTGACCTGGCCGCGGTGGATCTCACCGCCGGTGGTCTCGGAGACGTAGTAGTTCTTGGTCCGGGCGTCGTACCCGATGCCCTCGAACTTCGAGCCGCCGGGGTCGCCGGGGAGCTCGTAGGTGCTCGGACGGGCCGCGAACGCCGTCGAGGCGCCCACGCCGAGCAGCGTGGCGGACAGGGCGAGGGTGGCGGACAGCGAACGGACGGACATCTGAACCTCTCAAAGGGTCGGTGGATTTCGAGCTGCCACCAGCTTCCGTCCGCGGCACCCGCCGGCACGACGGGTGTTCGGCCATCAACGGATAGCCGAACGGATGATTCGGAACCGGCTCCACCCGGCCTACGATCGGCTGAACATGTCTACTGCGCACACACCGTCGATCCTGAGCCATGCGACCCGCCTGGTGGCAGCACTGCACGCCGCGCTGGTCGTGCTCGTGCTGGCGTCCGTGGTGCGCTATCTGACCGGCCACGGGTTCACCGAGCGCGGTCCGTGGATCCTGCTGGCGGCCCTGGTGCTGCTGGCGACGTACGGCGCGTACCGTCTGCTGCCCAGCCGGGTCTGGCTGGCGCTGCTGGTGCTGGAGTGGTGCGTGCTGGTGTTCCTGGCGCCGTCGTTCGCCTGGTGCGCCGTGCCGCTGTCGTTTGTCGCGCTACGCATCCTGTCGTTCCGGCCGGCCTGTCTGGTCGTGGCCGGCATGGTGGTGGTCACCGTGGTGCAGTGGACCCGGATGACCGACCGGCTGGACCCGACGATCGTGCTGGGGCCGGTGTGCATCGCAGTGCTTGCCGTGGGCGCCTATCGGGCGCTGGAGCGGGACGCCCTGGCCAGACAGGCGTTGCTGGACGAGCTGCACGCCGCACAGGGCGACCTCGCCGACGCGCAACACCAGGCCGGGGTGATCGCCGAGCGGGCACGGCTGTCGCGAGAGATCCACGACAGCGTGGCGCAGGGCCTGTCCAGCATCAACCTGTTGCTGCAGGCCGCAGAGCGAGAGTGGGACGACAAGCCCGCTGTAGCGCGCCAGCACGCGGCCCAGGCAGCAGCCACCGCACGGGACGGTCTGGACGAAGCCAGGAGAGTCGTGCGCGACCTGGCACCCGCGGAGCTCGCCGCAGGTCTGCCGGACGCACTCCGCAAGACCTGTGAGCGGTTGTCCGCTCACAGCGACCTCAAGATCCACGTCCAGGTGCACGGTACGCCGGTGAAACTGGACTCGGAAGTGGAGACCGCACTGCTCCGCACGGCCCGCGGCGCGGTCGCCAACGTGCTCGAACACGCGCAGGCGGACTCGGCTTTCGTGACGCTCACCTACCACCCGGACGCGGTCGTCCTCGACGTTGTGGATAACGGCCGGGGCCTTTCGCGATCTCATGTCAAGATCGATTCCGACCGCGGCCACGGACTGGCCGGCATCCGGGAACGATTGAGACAACTGGGAGGAACGCTCGTGCTGGAGAGTGAACCGGGGGACGGTACGGCGTTGGCCGCTTCGATCCCGCTGCAGGCCACCCCGACGAAGATCGCGACAGACGGATGATCCGGGTGGCACTGGTCGACGACCATCCGGTCGTCCGGGCCGGCGTCCGGGCGCTGGTCGACGGCCAGGAAGACCTGACCGTCGTCGGCGAGGCGTCGGACGCGCACAGCGCCGAGCAGCTGGTCGCGGCGGTCCGCCCCGACGTGGTGCTGATGGACCTCAACCTCGAGCCGGGCGCGGGCGGCGCGGAGGTGACCGCGAAGCTGCGTGGGATGGCCGAGCCGCCGTACGTGCTGATCCTGACGACGTACGACACCGAGGCCGACATCATGGGCGCGATCGACGCGGGCGCCTCCGGATACCTGCTGAAGGACGCGCCGCCGGAGGACCTCTTCCGGGCGATCCGCGGCACCGCCCGCGGCGAGACCGTGCTCGCGCCGGCGGTCGCGGCCCGGCTGGTCCGGCGGACCGGTCCGACGCTGACCGAGCGCGAGGTGGAGATCCTCGGCCTGCTCGCCACCGGCAAGTCGAACCGGGAGATGGCCAAGACGCTGTACGTCAGCGAGGCGACGATCAAGTCGCACCTGCAGCACATCTACACCAAGCTGGAGGTGGAGACCCGGGCCGCGGCCGTGGCGCGCGCGATCGAGCAACGCATCATCCGTGCGGTCAGCTGAGTATGGTCTGAGGGTGAGCAGCTCCGAGGACGACGACAGCGGCAGCGAGAGCCTCCTGACAGTGTTGGTCGCACTCAGCGCGAACCTGCTGATCGCGCTCGCCAAGACGGTCGTCGCGGTGATCACCGGGTCCGCGTCGATGGCGGCCGAGTCCGCGCACTCCTGGGCCGACACCGGCAACGAGATCTTCCTGCTGGTCGGGGAGCGCCGGGCGCGGAAGCCGGCCGACCGGACGCATCCGCTCGGCTACGGCCGGGTCGGGTACGTCTGGTCGATGTTCGCGGCGTTCGGCCTCTTCACGGTCGGCGCGGCGGTGTCGGTGTGGCACGGCATCCAGTCGCTGGAACACGGCGAGGCCGAGGCCTCGTCGTACGGCTGGGCGTACGCCGTGCTCGGCGTCTCGTTCGTGCTCGAGGGGATCTCGTTCACGCAGGCGCTGCGGCAGACGAAGGCCGGGGCGCTGGAGCGGATGCTGCGGCCGTGGCGGTACGTCCGGATCACCTCGAACCCGGTCCTGCGGGCCGTGTTCGTCGAGGACCTGTCGGCGTTGATCGGCATCCTGATCGCGGCGCTCGCGATCCTGATGCACCAACTCACCGGCAACGCGGCGTGGGACGCGGTCGGGTCGATCGTGGTCGGCATCCTGCTCGGTGTGGTGGCGCTGTTCCTGATCAGCCGGAACATGGACTTCCTCACCGGCGAAGCGGTCACGCCGCTGGCCCGGAACCGGGTGCTCCGGGCGCTGCTCGAGCACCAGGACATCGAGCGGGTCACGTTCCTGCACATGGAGTGGGTCGGTGCCGACCGGATCTTCCTGGTCGCGGCGGTCGATGTCACCGGCAACGACGTCGAGTCCGAGGTCGCCGCCCGGCTGTCCGCGATCGAGGACGCGCTGAACGCCCGGCCCGAGATCCAGCAGGCGATCCTGACGCTGTCCCGCCCCGGCGACGCCACCAGCCTGCAGCCGGGCGAACTGCCCCGCTGGTACGTCGAGCCGCAGTCCTAAGGCACGTTCGCGAGGAAGGTCTCGCGGTCGACGATCACCCGGACGTGCTCGCAGTCCGCGACCAGCTGGCCCGCGGAGTTGGTGGCGCGGATCTGGAAGCGCAGGTGGTTGCCGTCGACCTCAGGGGCGTCCGCCGTGATGTCGACGGTGTCGCCGACACGGGTCGGCATCCGGTGCCGCATGCGGACCGACGTACCGACAGTGGTCTGGCCGGCCGCCAGCAGTGGCCGGGCCAGTTCGATGGCGGCGTACTCGAGCCAGGTGATCAGCCGGGGCGTGGCAAGCACCTCCACGTCTCCGCTGCCGACCGCGATCGCGGTGTCGGCGGGGGTCACAACATGTCGCACGGCGAACTGTCCTTACTCGAGGTGTACGCTTCCCGACCGTGGAGCCCGTACACGTGGCGGTTTCGGCTTTGGCTGCATTGTTGCCGATCACCAACCCGGTCGGTGCGCTGGCCACCTTCGCAGGCCTGACCGACGGCGCCGACCGCCGCGCGATGCGCCGTCAGGCGGTGATGACGGGCGTCTACGTGCTCGCCATCCTGACGGTGTTCGCGCTGCTCGGCACGCTCGTGCTCGAGGGCCTCGGGATCGGCCTGCCCGCGCTGCAGATCGCGGGCGGCCTGGTGGTCGGGCACTCCGGCTTCGGGATGATCGTGTCCCGGCAGACGCTGACCGACGACGAGAAGACGCATGGTGTGGCCAAGCCGGACGTGTCGTTCTCGCCGATGGCACTGCCGCTGGTCGCCGGCCCGGGCGCGATCGGCGTCGTGATCGCGCTCACCGCTCGGCACCCCGGCATCACCAACCGGCTCGGCGTGATCGTCGGAGTGGCCGTGATTGCGGCCTTGGTGGCGGTGCTGCTCCGCTTCGGTACGCCGCTGGTCGACAAGCTCGGTCCGACCGGGCTCGGGGCGCTGAGCCGGATCATCGGCTTCCTGACGCTGGCCATCGGCGTCGAGCTCGTCACGCACGGCGTACTCGCCGCGAAGTAAGGCCCGGCGCCCACCTGGACGCCGGGCCGGTTCTGTTCCTTACTTGCCGGTCGTGGAGACCGGCGGGAGCTTCCACGCCTTGCTCTCGGCCAGCGCGGTCAGGTCCTTGACGGACAACAGGGGAGTGGCGCGGGTGTGGCCCGGCTTCCCCTTCTCACGGGCACCGTTGTAGCTGGTGAGGCTGATGCTGCGGCCGTCCCGCCGTTGCAGCAGAACGTAGTTGCTGACGACACCGAACTCCGCCTGACGGCTGTCGGTGTACTCCGGCGACTCCTTCTCCACGTACAGCGTCGAGCCGTCCGGCAGCGTGCTGCAGCCTGGGCCGACCGGTACGCACCGGGGCTGCTCGCGGCCGCCGGAGAGCAGGACCTCCACCCGGGAGGCGCCGTGGCCGTCGTTGACGACGTACGCCGCTGCGCTGAAGCTGCCGTCACCCCAGGTCTCCGGCTTCGAGATGGAGCGGCCAGGGGTGGTAAGGAGCGTCTTGAGGGTGCTGAGTGTCTTCTTGTTGCTGGCGGCGTGCGTGGTTGATGGCGTGCCGCTCGGGATCGGCGACGGCTTCACCGAAGCGGACGGCTTGGTGATCGCGCTCGGCGTACCGGCGGCCGCGCTGTCGGCGGGGGAGCTGAGGACGTGGATGCCGCCCGCGATCAGGCCGGCGGTGGCCAGTACGGCGCCGGTGCCGCCCGCGGCGAGCAGCGTCGTACGCCGGCGGCGCAAGCGGGTGCCCTGTACGACGGTGCGTTCCAGCAGGTCGGGGGAGACGGGCTCGAGGTTCTCGGTGGCCCGCCGCATCAGGTCGGTGAGGTTGTTCATGGGTTCTCCTGAGCTCAGAGGGCGATCAACTGGTCGGCGCCGTCACCAAGGACCGCCCGCAGGCGTTCCAGGGCTCGGGCGGTGCGGGTCGTGATCGCACTGGTCTTCTTGCCAAGATCGAGCGCCACCTGCTCGACGCTGCGATCTTCGAAGAACCGCAGCACCAGCACCGCCCGATCCAACGGCGCAAGCTCCCCCAACGCACTCTGCAGAGCCACCCGCAACTCCACGTCCCCGGCCCGCTCCACGACCTCAGGCAGCTCCCCAGTTGGCCGTTCCCCCCAACTCTTCCGCCGCCGCTGAGAGATGTAGGTACGAACGAGAGCCGTCCGCGCATACGCCCCGGGGCTGTCGATCCGCCCCCACGCCTTCATCAGATTCGCGAGCGTGTCCTGTACCAGATCCTCTGCGTGATGCCGGTCTCCACACAGCAACCAAGCAGTCCGGTACATCCGCGGTATCTGCACCCGCGCGAACTCCTCGAAGTCCTCGCTCGTACCCATCCACACCTCCAGTAGCTGCCTCTACCCACAGAGACGCATCCACCAGAGCGTCAGGTCACACGAGGATCAGAACACCTTGGAAAGAACCCACACAGCAAACGCCAAAACCCCCACGACGAAGGTCACCACCACCACAACCCCATACCCGAACCAGGCACTCCCACTCAACTTCACGGATGAATCCTCCCACGCAACCACCCAAACCCGACCACAGCAGCCAAGCCAACAACCAAACCCGACCCAGCAACCGAGCCAACAAGCGAACCCGACCCAGCAGCCGAGCCAACAAGCGAACCCGCCCACAGCAGCCGAGCGAAGCGAAGGCGAAAAGGGGTGCGGGTGGCGGAGCCCCCGCTCCGCGGCAAGCGAAGCGCAGCCGCACAAATGACGAAGCCGACCAAGTCGCGCGATTTTGCGCGACATGGCCGGCCATCGGGTGAGTGACGGGACTTGAACCCGCGACCACCTGGACCACAACCAGGTGCTCTACCAGCTGAGCTACACCCACCATTGCCGCCCGAACTGCGACGGCTGAGCAATCATAGCGATGAAGTGGCAGGACCAAAAATCGGCAGGTCAGGAGGCGGTTGGGCTGTCTTCGGCGGGCGCCGTGATGAGGCTGGCGGCGGCCCGTGCGGTGCTGGAGTCGGGCCCTGGCTGCGGCACGAAGACGGTCTCCCGGTAGTACCGCAGTTCGTCGATGCTTTCGGTGATGTCGGCGAGGGCGCGGTGGTTGCCGTTCTTGGCGGGCGTCGCGTAGTACACGCGCGGGTACCACCGGCGTACCAGTTCCTTGATCGAGCTGACGTCGACGTTGCGGTAGTGCAGGTGGGACTCGACGCGGGGCATGTCGCGGACCAGGAAGGTGCGGTCGGTGCCGACGGAGTTCCCGGCGAGGGCGGCCTTGCGGGGTTCCTTGACGTACGACGTGATGAAGTCGAGCACCTGCTGCTCGGCGTCGGCGAGCGGGATGCCGCCGGCGAGCTCGTCGAGCAGCCCGGAGGCGGTGTGCATGTCGCGGACGAAGTCACCCATCTGCTCGAGCGCGCCCGGGGGCGGCGCGATCACCAGGTCGATCCCGTCACCGAGCACGTTCAGTTCGTAGTCGGTGACCAGCACCGCGACCTCGATCAGGGCGTCGTTCTCCAGATCGAGGCCGGTCATCTCGCAGTCGATCCACACCAGCCGGTCGTTCATGGGCACCCACCTTACGGCGAGGGCCCGACAGTACGGCGACCGCGTACCCGGTCAGCGCGGCGCGTGTCCGATGTGGACGCTCCGGACGGACAGTACGGCGAGGTCGGTGCGACGTCCGAGGAAATACGGCCCTTCGGGGTCCAGCAACTGCCGCCAGACGTCGACGTCTTCCGGACTGAGCCACTCTTCATCCGGGACCGCATGCCCGTGGCCGTGCCCATGCCCGGTCAGCCGCTCGATCCGCGTCCGGAACCCGTGCACGACCCTGTCCAGCCGCTCCGCCGTCAACGGCGCCGGTGTCTCGCTCAGCACGCTCCGGGTCGTCACGTCGACCAGCCCGGCCCGCGTCAGCGCCTCGGTCCACCCGTACGGCATCGGCACCGACCCCGGCAGCGAGTCGCGCATCACCTTGAACCATCGGTCCTGCGCCACGTCCAGCCGCAGCTCCAGCCCGGGTTCGCCGAGCCCCAGGTCCCAGGGCAACTGCCGCGACGGCATCCCACCTTCGGCGAGCGCCAGCCGCCCGCCGCCGGCGAGCAACCGAGCCAAAGCGTCCACAGCTGCCTGCTGATCGGCGGCGTGGTGGACCGAGGCCGATGCCCAGATCAGGTCTGCTGGCGCACCGATTGCCTCACGCAACGGTTCCGCTCCGTCGTCCATCGACGCCAGTTCGCACCGCACCAGCCCGGCCGTGTGCTCACGCGCCTGCTCCAGTACGTCGGGGTCCGCGTCGATCGCCACCACCGTCGCGCCCGGTCGCGCCTCGGCGAGCGCTTTCGCCATGCCGCCCCCGCCACACCCCACGTCCGCCAGTACCTGGTCACTGTCGCGGACGAGCGTGGCCGCCACCGCGGCGTTCCAATCGGCTTCGCCTTCGGCGGAGGTCCGCAGCCGCCCGGCCTCGCCTGCCCAGTCGATCTCGATCATGGCGACCAGTCTGGCAAAGGGGGCTAGGTTGGCGCGGTGATCACCACCGAGCGCCTGACGCTGCTACCTCTGCGGGTCGAGTACGCCGTACCGATGGCAGAGGTGCTGTCCGACCCGGCGCTCTACACGTTCACGGGTGGGGAGCCGCCGACCGTGGCGGTGCTCGAGGCGCGGTACCGCCGCCAGATCGCCGGCCCCGACCGGGAAGATGAACAATGGCTGAACTGGGTCGTCCGGTCCGAGGACAAGCTGATCGGCTACGTTCAGGCCACGGTCACCGGAAGTACGGCGGAAATTGCCTGGGTGATCGGCACCGCGTGGCAGGGCCGGGGATTCGCGAAAGAAGCAGCACAGGGACTGGTCACCTGGCTGAGGGCAGGAAATGCCCGCCGGATCATTGCACATGTGAATCCGGAACACACCGCGTCGGCCGCCGTGGCAGCCGCGATCGGTCTCGCGCGCACCGACGTACTGGAGGACGGCGAGTACCTGTGGAGCACGGCAGACCCGGCCTGAGCCGGGCCTGCCGATCGAACAACCGTCGGAAGGACGGCCGAGATCAGACGGGGCGAACGTTCTCCGCCTGCAGGCCCTTCGGGCCCTGGGCGATCTCGAACTCGACGCGCTGGTTCTCGTCCAGGGAGCGGAAGCCCTGGGTCTGGATCGCCGAGTAGTGCACGAACACGTCGGCGCCGCCGTCCTCCTGGGAGATGAAGCCGAAGCCCTTCTCGCCGTTGAACCACTTAACTGTTCCCAAAGCCATGATTTTCTCCTGATACGACAAAACGCCCAGCGGATCACAATCCGCGGGCGCTTCGACACGAACGTGGAACTGCAGAACTGCAACAATCCAAAATCCTAGCACGCTGGATGAGTCGTCAGCCACCCCTCGCCGCGCCGTATGTCGTACTCGTCCGGAGTTCCGGCCCATGTCTGCGCGCAGCCCGAGGTGCCGCACTCGCAGGCGAACGGGTACGGCGGCAGCTCGGACAGCCCGCGATCCGCCTGCCACAACCGCCCCTGCCGGCACGCCGCGAGGTTCTCGTACTGCCGCTGCCTGCTCAACTCCGCTCCTGCCTGCAACCGAGGGAGCGGCCCTAGTGCATCAGTCACGCTCCCAGCGACAGCAGCCCAGTCCGGGTCGGCCGGTACCTCTACGACGGCCCGCCCGCGCTCCGCGGCCTCGCGCCGTACCCGATCAGCCAGTACGGCGTCCCGCGCCAGCAGGCCCTCCAACTGCTCACGGCCACCTGGCCGCTGCTCCCGGGCCTGTC
This sequence comes from Kribbella sp. NPDC059898, assembly GCF_042730855.1. Classification (NCBI taxonomy): domain Bacteria; kingdom Bacillati; phylum Actinomycetota; class Actinomycetes; order Propionibacteriales; family Kribbellaceae; genus Kribbella; species Kribbella sp. NPDC059898. The sequence goes on along the minus strand of NZ_JBHWKR010000011.1, from coordinate 228,051 downwards.
TGGTCTGTTCTGTGTCCGGCACCAACCACACCGCCGCCGTAACGCCGTCAGCCATCGACGGGTACAGCTGTGGCCCCTCTACCAGTGCAGGTACGTCGCCGAGCCCGCGTTCGCGCACGTCCTCGACAACCAGCTCCAGTCGCAGCCGGGCCGTCTCCACGAAGCTGTCTGCCGCGTACGACGGCCCGTGGGCCAGGTCTTCCGTCAACGGCCGGAGCGGTGGCAGCCGGTCCAGGTGGGCGTACGTCCAGAGGTCGATCGGGTGCAGCGGCAGGTCGCCGCGACGGGCGAGCTCCCGGGCGATCGTCGACTTCCCCGCACCCGGGGCCCCACCGATCCACGCCATCGCCGGCCAGCTCACCGGCCCAATCCTGCTACGGCCGCACGTACGTTGCCAGCGACGCCGCACCGGCCTGAACGACAGAGGCGAGCTTCAGGTGCACCGGCTGGTCCAGCGGGCCGAAGATGTTCTCACCGGCCCCGACGATCGACGGCAGCGTCATCAGCCGGTACTCGTCGACCAGGTCCGCGGCCTGCAGCTCCCGGATCACGCTAAGGCTGCCGGTGACCGCGATCGTCCGCGGCTCCGACCGTACGTAGTCGGTCAGCGAGCCTTCCATCAGTGTCGAGTTCGGGAACACCGAGACGTCGGTGAGCGAGTGTGACGCGACCACCTTGGCCATCTTGTTCATCTTGACGGAGAAGTCGTCGGTGCGGTTCGGCCAGAGCTTGCTGAACAGCTCCCAGGTGTTCCGGCCGAGCAGCAGCACGCCGGTGTCCATCAGGTCGCCGAGGCGGAACTTGTCCCCGCCGACGGTCTCCGGCCCGTGCCGGAACGCCCAGCCGCCGAACGGCGTACCGCCCGAGCCGTCGGGGTCGGTGATGACGCCGTCCATGCTGACGAATCCAGTGACGATGACGTGTCCCATGGCCCTGCTCCTTCTGCTGATCGGTTGATGCCGGTACATACCGCCGGAGTGCCGTCGAATCATCGGTCGGACGGAAATGTGACCTTGACCTCATTCGGCTTCATCGCCTACCGTATTCTGTATGCAATCTTCGATGAGAGTTGCGATTCTCGGCGCCGGTGCGATCGGGGCGTACGTCGGCGCCGCGCTGCACCGCGGCGGCACCGAAGTGCACCTGGTCGCCCGCGGCGCGCACCTGGCCGCGATCCGCTCCGGCGGCGTGCTGGTGCGCAGTCCCCGCGGCGACTTCACCGCCCGCACCCCGGCCACCGACGACCCGGCCGAGATCGGCCCGGTCGACTACGTCTTCCTCGGGCTCAAGGCGAACTCGTACGCGAGCGCCGGCCCGTTGCTCGCCCCGCTGCTGCACGACCGCACCGTCGTGGTCGCCGCGCAGAACGGCATCCCCTGGTGGTACTTCCACGGGCTGACCGGTCCGTACGAGGGCCGCCGCGTCGAGTCGGTCGACCCGGGCGGCGCGGTCACCCGGGTGCTCGACCTCGACCGCGCGATCGGCTGCGTCGTCTACTGCTCCACCGAACTCGAGGCGCCCGGCGTCGTCCGGCACCTCGAAGGCACCCGTTTCTCGATCGGCGAACCGGCGGGCGGTCCGTCGGACCGCTGCGAACGGTTCAGTACGGCGATGGTCGCCGGCGGGCTGAAGTGCCCGGTTGAGGCGGACATCCGCAACGACATCTGGATCAAGCTGCTCGGCAACGCGGCGTTCAACCCGATCAGCGCCCTGGCCCGGGCGACGATGGTGGAGATCGCCACGCACCAGGGCACCCGGCAGATGGTCCGGATGATGATGGAGGAGTCGCTGGCGATCGCGGCCGCGCTCGGCTGCCACCCGGACATCTCGGTCGACAAGCGGCTGGACGGTGCCAAGCGTGTCGGCGAGCACAAGACCTCGATGCTGCAGGACCTGGAGAAGGACAAGCCGCTCGAGCTCGACGTCATCCTCGCCGCGGTCGTCGAGCTCGCCGACCTCACCGGCGTACCCGCGCCGACGCTGCGCGCCGTACACGCCGTCGCCGACCTGCTGGCGAGCAAAGTCGGCGTCTGAAGAGCCGGGTGGGTCCGGCCCACAGCGACGCCGGACCCACCTGTTCCACCTGCCCCGGCTCGCCGGGAGAGCGGCTGTGTTGACGCAAACATGTCTAGACTCCTGGCACACGGGAGGTGCCGGGTGGAGGGAACGGTAGGGAGACGGCGGCGGGGTCCGTCGATGGCCGACGTCGCGCGGCTGGCCGGAGTGTCCGGGCAGACCGTCTCGCGGGTCGCGAACGGGCGGCAGAACGTCGACGACCTCACGCGTGCCCGGGTGCAGGACGCGATGCGCCAGCTCGGCTACCGCCCGAACGGCGCCGCGCGCGCCCTGCGCAGCGGTGAGTTCCGCAGCATCGGGGTGATCGTCTTCGAACTCTCGACGTTCGGTACGACGCGAACCCTGGACGCGATCGCCACCGCCGCCACCGCGCGCGGGTACTCCGTCAACCTGATGCCGGTGCTCTCGGTCAGCCCGCAGGCGGTCGCGGACGCGTTCACCAGGCTGGGGGAGCAGGCGGTGGACGGCGTGATCATGATGATCGAGGCGCACGTGCTGCGGGAAGTACAGCTGCCGGTGGGTCTGCCGGTCGTGGTGGTGCATGCCGGCGCGCACTACGACCATCCGGTCGTCGATACCGATCAGACGCAGGGCGCTCGGCTCGCGACGGAGCATCTGCTCGAGCTAGGGCACCGTACGGTCTGGCACGTCGCCGGGCCGTCGTCGTCGTACGCGGCCGACCAGCGGCGTCGGTCCTGGGAGCAGACGCTCCGCGACCGCGGGTGCGACGTACCGGCGCTGCTGTTCGGGGACTGGTCGTCGGGGTCCGGGTACGACGCCGGGTGCCGGCTCGCGGCGGATCCGGACGTCACCGCGATCTTCGTCGCCAACGACCAGATGGCGCTCGGTGTCCTGCGAGCCCTGCACGCGCACGGGCGGTTGGTGCCGGAGGACGTCAGCGTGGTCGGCTTCGACGACATGGAGGAGGCGGCCCAGTTCTGGCCGCCGCTCACCACGATCCGTCAGACCTTCACCGACCTCGGCCGCCGCAGCGTCGACACACTGCTGGCCGAACTCCACGCCACCAACCACGACCACACGCCGTACGCCGTCCCCACCAGCCTCGTGATCCGCAACAGCACCGCTAGCCCGTCGCGAGGACCGTTCGCATGAGGTCGGCGGTCTCGGTGGGGGTCTTGCCGACGCGTACGCCGGCTGCTTCGAGGGCTTCCTGTTTCGCGGCCGCGGTGCCGGACGAACCGGAGACGATCGCGCCGGCGTGACCCATGGTCTTGCCCTCCGGCGCGGTGAAGCCCGCGACGTACCCGACGACCGGCTTGGTCACGTTCTCCTTGATGAACGCGGCCGCCCGCTCCTCTGCGTCACCACCGATCTCACCGATCATCACGATCGCGTCGGTGTCCGGGTCGTCCTGGAACGCCTGCAACGCGTCGATGTGCGTCGTCCCGATGATCGGGTCGCCACCGATCCCGATCGCCGTCGAGAACCCGAGGTCCCGTAACTCGTACATCATCTGGTACGTCAGCGTCCCGGACTTGCTGACGAGGCCGAGTCGCCCGGGTCCCGCGATGTCGGCGGGAATGATCCCCGCGTTGGACCGCCCCGGGCTGATGATCCCCGGGCAGTTCGGCCCGATCACGCGCGTCCCGTTCGCCTGCGCATACGCGAAGAACTCCGCCGTGTCGTGCACCGGCACGCCCTCGGTGATCACCACGACCAATGGGATGGCGGCATCAACTGCCTCCATTACGGCCGCCTTGGTGAAACGTGGAGGCACGAACACCACCGACACGTCGGCGTCCGCCGCCCGCACCGCATCCGCACACGACCCGTACACCGGCACCGAACACTTCGCGAAGTCCACCGACTGCCCACCCTTGCCCGGCGTCACCCCGCCGACCACGGTGGTGCCGGCGGCAAGCATCCGGCTGGTGTGCTTCTGGCCCTCTGCGCCGGTCATCCCTTGGACGAGGACCCGGCTCTTCTCGGTCAGGAAGATCGCCATCTCACTACGCTCCGTTCTGGGCGGCCAGTTCGGCGGCGCCGTCCATGGTGGCGACCACGGTCACCAGCGGATGGTTGGCCTGGGCAAGGATCTTGCGGCCTTCGTCGACGTTGTTGCCGTCCAGCCGGACGACGAGCGGCTTGTCGGCCTGCCGGCCGAGCACGGCGAGGGCTTGCACGATCCCGTTCGCGACCGCGTCACAAGCGGTGATCCCGCCGAAGACGTTCACGAACACGCTCTTCACCTGCGCGTCGGACAGGATGATCCCTAGCCCGTTCGCCATCACCTCGGCACTCGCGCCGCCGCCGATGTCGAGGAAGTTGGCCGGTTTCACGCCGTACCGCGCCCCCGCGTACGCGACCACGTCGAGCGTCGACATGACCAGGCCGGCACCGTTGCCGATGATGCCGACCGAGCCGTCGAGCTTGACGTAGTTCAGGCCCTTCGCATGCGCCGCGGCCTCGAGCGGATCGGCCGCATCCTTGTCGTCGTACGACGCGTGCTCTGGGTGCCGGTACGCCGCGTTCTCGTCGAGCGTGACCTTGCCGTCAAGGGCTTCGAGCGACCCGTCGGCCAGCTTCACCAGCGGATTCACCTCGACGAGCGAGGCGTCCTCGGCGACGAAGACGTCCCACAACCGTCGTACGACGGTCGCCGCCGCGGCCGGGAAGCCTGCTGCCGCGACGATCTCCGCAGCTTTCGCCTCGTCGACGCCGGCGATCGGGTCGATCCGGATCTTCGCGATCGAGTCCGGGCTGGTACGGGCGACCTCCTCGATCTCCATGCCGCCCTCGGTGCTCGCGATACAGAGGTACTCGCGGTTCGCGCGGTCGATCAGGAACGAGAGGTAATACTCCTCCGCGATGTCCGCGGCCGGGGCGAGCAGCACGCGCGGCACGGTGTGCCCCTTGAGGTCCATCCCGAGGATCTCGGCCGCCACCGTGTGCGCTTCCTCCGGGGTGGCGGCGAGTTTCACGCCGCCCGCCTTGCCGCGGCCGCCGGCCTTCACCTGCGCCTTGACCACGACGCGCCCGCCGAGCTCGCGCGCCGCGTCCTGCGCGGCGACCGGGTCGTCGATCACGCGGCCGAGCGTCACCGGAACGCCGTGCCGGGCGAACAGCTCCTTGGCCTGGTACTCCATCAGGTCCACATCAGCCTCCCTGAGAGTGTCTGGTGACGACTGTATGCGGTATGCAATCTTGTCACAAGAGCGCCCAGGTCTGGACATGCCGCGGCCGGAGAGGTACCACAGATCACATGTAGATCTAATACGGTATGCAGTAGTCAGGAGGCGACATGATTTCCACGCCCCGGGATGTGCGTGACGTCTACGGCCGGCGGTACCGGATCGGCGAGGATGCCCGCGAGCTGACCGGACACCCGCGCCGCTGGCAGTTGTGGGCCGCCTGGGCCTGCATGGTCGCGATCAGCCCACTGCAGTACTCGTTCGGTACGGCGGCGCTCGGGCTCGGGTCCGACCGCGGGTGGGGTACGGCCCGCACGCTCTGGTTGCTCGCGCTCTTCGTCGCCTGTCAGGCGCTGGTCGCCGTACCTGCCGCCTGGGTGCACCGGGTACGTCGCCTGACGCCGGCGCAGCTCGTCGTCGCCGGCGGGGTGCTCGCGGTGGTCGGACTCGTCACGTTGGCGCATGGACACAGCTATGCCGCCGTACTCGTCGGCTTCTCGCTGCTCGGCGGTACCGGTGCGGGGATCGTGTACGCCGCCTGCATCACGACGTCGGCGCGCTGGTTCCCGGAGCGCCGGACCGCGACGATCGGGTTCGTCACCGGCGGGTTCGCGGTGGGCGCCGTACCGAGCATTGTGCTGTTGTCGATTGTCGACGAGCGGATTGTCTACGATCTGACGGCCGGGGTGGCGCTGCTGGTGGTGCTGGTCGCGGGTGGGTTGCTGAAGGATCCGCCGCGGCACTGGTGGCCGGCGGAGCTCGATGCTCAGGCATGGGCGATCGACCGGAAGCTGAACCGCAGCATTCCGCACAACGCGCCGGCGGTTCGCCAGTACCGTCCGCGTGAGGCGATGCGGACCGGGGCACTGCCGCTGATGTGGTTGCTGTTGGCAATCAGTACGGCGTTGTCGTTGTTCGGGATCGCGTTCGTGGTGAGTTATGCGGTCGGGTCCGGGCATGCGTTCGCTACCGCGGCCGTGGCGGCGGGGATGTTGGCCGCTGTCAACGGGCTCGGGCGGTCGACGGCGGCGAGTTTGTCGGACCGATTCGGTCGGCGGCGGGTGCTGGCGGCCGTGTTGATGGTCGAGGGGTTCGCGCACATCGGGCTGGTGGTGGCTCAGTCCGGCTGGGTGTTCGTCGTCTGTGCGATGTTCGCCGGTCTCGGTGGTGGGGCGTTCTACGCGATCATGGCGAACCTGGTGCTGGAGTTCTTCGGCGAGAACAGCCTGTTGCAGAACCAGGCGATTCTTTACTCCGCCAAGGCTGTCGGTGGGGTGTTGGGGATCGGGGTGACCGCGTCCTTGGTGAGCGTGGTTGGATACCGGCCGCTGTTCCTCGGTGCGGGTCTTCTCGGAGTGCTGACCGCGCTGAGCGTGCGCCTCCTCAAACAGCCCGGTCGGCCGGCGCTTCCGGTACGTCCCCAACTGGGTACTCCGGTGACCGGCGAGTGAGCGGCTACGCGAAGGTCCCGCGCTCGGCTCCGTGTCTGATGGAGTTGGTCTCCCGGCTGGCTCGAGAACCGTGGACCGACCGCCCGTCAACCGTCCACCCAGTCCTGAGCGCCGCCGCCCGCGCCACCCACGACCACACCACCTCAACCGCCCGCCATCTCCTTCTCCCGCTCGCTCCCCACTTCCTCAACACCAACACGCCAGGCGTCGAACCCACCGCCCGCCTGGTAGCCCTCTGTGTTTCCACCGCCCTAGCAACCACCGAAGCCTCGGCGAGGGACGAGTGGCGGAGGTTGAAGGCTGCTCAGCGGATGGCGTTGCATCTGCTGGGGAGTGGGGAAGAGCCCGTGGGGCCAGCGCGGTGGTGGTTGCCGGTGGTTTTGCGGCTGGGGTGGTACCGGAGCTTTGTCGCCACGGAGCAAGTCGCGGAAGCCGTGGGGATCGTCGCGCGCGCACCCGACGGAGACCGGCGGGTGCGGCAGCTGCTCAGGCAGTGCCTAGCGGTTCACGGCGCCGTACGGCCAAGGCCTTCCTGTTCCGCCTCGGCCCAGAAGTCGTGGGCGTAGTCGTCGTCGGGAATGGCCACCAGCTCGTGCGGCCGCCGTCGTACACCGACCTGCTGCTCCAACCGCCGGAGGTCGGCGGTGCAGCGCTCTAGGTCGTCCAGCAGCCGCAAGAGGTCGACGTGCGGACCGACGCGATTCCTCAACGCTGTAAGGGACTTCTCCAGTGCGGCCAGTGCGGTCCGGGTGCGATCGAGTTCGTCGGAAATCGTCATCACAGCCTCCTGGTCCCGAGCTCTGGACAACTGCTGTCGCCTGGGTTAAGACTACGACTACACCATACGGTATGCAATCTACATCACGCCGAATGACGGCCCTTCCGAGGAGTTGACTGCAGATGGCGCAGACAGTGTCGGAGACCCAACCCACAGCGGTGGTCAAGGAGCCGGAGACGATCTCCGGCGGTCACCTCGTCGCGAAGGCCTTGAAGGCCGAGGGAATCGACGTGATCTTCACGCTCTGTGGTGGTCACATCATCGACATCTACGACGGCTGCGTGGACGACGGCATCGCGGTGGTGGACGTCCGGCACGAGCAGGTCGCCGCGCACGCGGCCGACGGGTACGCCCGCGTCACCGGCAAGCCAGGCTGCGCGGTCGTCACCGCCGGCCCGGGTACGACGGACGCGGTCACCGGTGTCGCGAACGCGTTCCGCGCCGAGTCCCCGATGCTGCTGATCGGCGGCCAGGGCGCGCTGAATCAGCACAAGATGGGGTCCCTGCAGGACCTGCCGCACGTCGACATGATGACGCCGATCACGAAGTTCGCGGCGACCGTGCCGCACACCGCGCGGGTCGCGGACATGGTCTCGATGGCGTTCCGCGAGTGCTACAACGGTGCGCCCGGCCCGTCGTTCCTGGAGATCCCGCGCGACATCCTGGACAACTCGGTCCCGGTCGGCTCCGCGACTGTCCCCGAGGCCGGCCACTACCGCGCGTCGACGAAGAGCATCGGCGACCCGGCGAGCGTCGAGGCCCTTGCGGATCTGCTCGTCCGCGCCGAGAAACCCGTCGTACTGCTCGGCTCCCAGGTCTGGACGTCCCGCGGCAGCGCGGCGGCGACCGACTTCGTCCGGACGCTCGACATCCCCGCGTTCATGAACGGTTCGGCCCGCGGCACGCTGCCGCCCGGCGACCCGCACCACTTCCACCTGTCCCGGCGGTACGGGTTCAACAACGCGGACCTGATCCTGATCGTCGGTACGCCGTTCGACTTCCGGATGGGGTACGGGCGCCGGCTCCCGCAGAGCGCCACCGTCGTACAGATCGACCTCGACTACCGCACCGTCGGCAAGAACCGCGACATCGACCTCGGCCTGGTCGGCGACCCGGGCGCGATCCTCGCGGCCGTCACGCAGGCGGCGTCGGGTCGGCTGCGGAAGGCCGATCGCAAGGCGTGGTTCGCGGAGCTCCGCGCCGAGGAGGACGCGGCGTACCAGAAGCGCCTCCCGCGGCAGCTGTCCGACGCGAACCCGATCCACCCGCTGCGGCTCGCGCACGAGATCAACGAGTTCCTCACCGAGGACTCGATCTACATCGGCGACGGCGGCGACATCGTCACGTTCTCCGGCGGCGTCGTACAGCCGAAGTCGCCCGGCCACTGGATGGACCCGGGCCCGCTCGGCACGCTCGGCGTCGGCATCCCGTTCGTGCTCGCGGCGAAGTACGCGCGGCCCGACAAGGAGGTCGTCGCGCTGTTCGGCGACGGCGCGTTCTCGCTGACCGGGTGGGACTTCGAGACGCTGGTCCGCTACAACCTCCCGTTCGTCGGTGTCGTCGGCAACAACTCGTCGATGAACCAGATCCGCTACGGCCAGGAAGCGAAGTACGGCAAGGACCGCGGCCGGGTCGGCAACACCCTCGGCGACGTGAAGTACGACGAGTTCGCGCGGATGCTCGGCGGGTACGGCGAGGAGGTCCGCGACCCCGCCGACATCGGGCCGGCGCTGCTCCGGGCGCGCGAGTCCGGGCTGCCGTCGCTGATCAACGTCTGGGTCGACCCGGACGCCTACGCCCCCGGAACCATGAACCAGACCATGTACAAGTAAGGGGACCCCGTCATGACCAAGGCCCTCGAGGGTGTCCGTGTTCTCGACATGACCCATGTGCAGTCCGGCCCGTCCTGCACCCAGATCCTCGCCTGGCTCGGCGCCGACGTGATCAAGCTGGAGGCACCGACCGGCGACATCACCCGCCAGCAGCTGCGCGACCTCCCGGACGTCGACAGCCTGTACTTCACCATGCTGAACTGCAACAAGCGCAGCATCACGCTGAATATGAAGTCCGACCGCGGCAAGGAGATCTTCACCGACCTGGTGCAGAACTCCGACGTCCTGGTGGAGAACTTCGCGCCCGGTGCGATCGACCGGATGGGCTTCACCTGGGAACGCCTGCAGACGCTCAACCCGGGCCTGATCTTCGCGTCGATCAAGGGCTTCGGCCCCGGCCGGTACGAGAACTTCAAGGCGTACGAGGTGGTTGCCCAGGCGATGGGCGGCGCGATGAGTACGACGGGGTTCGAGGACGGGCCGCCGACCGCGACCGGCGCGCAGATCGGCGACTCCGGTACCGGGATCCATCTGGTGGCGGGCATCCTCGCCGCGCTGTTCCAGCGGACCCAGACCGGCAAGGGTCAACGGGTGACGGTCGCCATGCAGGAAGCCGTGCTGAACCTGACCCGGGTGAAGCTCCGCGACCAGCAGCGGCTGACGCACGGTCCGCTGCGTGAGTACCCGAACGACTACTTCAACGGCGAGGTGCCGCGGTCCGGGAACGCGTCCGGTGGCGGTCAGCCCGGCTGGGCGGTGCGCTGCGCGCCGGGCGGGCCGAACGACTACATCTACGTGATCGTCCAGCCGCCCGGCTGGGCGCCGATCGCGCAGCTGATCGGCAAGCCGGAGCTGGCCGAGGACCCGGACTGGGCGACGCCGGCCGCGCGGCTGGACAAGCTCGACAAGATGTTCGCGCTGATCGAGCAGTGGACCGAGCAGCACACGAAGTTCGAGGTCATGGACAAGCTGAACGCGCTGAACGTGCCGTGCGGGCCGATCATGTCGACCGCGGAACTGATCGCCGACGAGACGCTCGCCGACCTCGGCGCGGTGGTCGAGGTCCAGCACCCGCTGCGCGGCACGTTCAAGACCGTCGGCTGCCCGATCAAACTGTCCGACTCGCCGGTCGAGGTGCGGACCTCGCCGGGACTCGGCGAACACAACTCCACCATCTACGGCTCGCTCGGGATCTCCGCGGCCGAGCTCGACGACCTGAAGACCGCGGGCGTGATCTGACGTGGGAGAGCAGATGACATACGACAAGGCAGCAGTCCGGACCGTCCTCGACCAGGCGCTGGCGGACGGCCGTACGTCGCTGAGCGCGCCCGAGGCGAAGCTGGTGGCCGACGCGTACGGCATCCCGACGCCGGGCGAGGGGCTGGCCACGACAGCCGACGGCGCCGCCGGGCTCGCGGCCGAGATCGGGTTCCCGGTGGTGCTGAAGATCGTGTCGCCGGACATCCTGCACAAGACCGAGGCCGGCGGGGTGGTGGTCGGGGTCGACTCCGCGGACGCCGCCCGGCAGGCCTTTCAGCAGATTGTCGACAATGCGAAGGCCTACCAACCGGACGCTGACATCGTCGGCGTCCAGGTGCAGCAGATGCTCGCCGCCGGCGGTGACGTGCAGGAGGTGATCGTCGGCGCGGTCACCGATCCGACCTTCGGCAAGGTGGTCGCGTTCGGGCTCGGCGGCGTACTGGTCGAGGTGCTGAAGGACGTCACGTTCCGGCTGGCGCCGCTGACCGACGACGAGGCCCGGGCGATGGTCGACGGGATCGAGGCGCACGAGATGCTCGAGGGCGTCCGCGGGGCGCGACCTGTCGACAAGCAGATTGTCGGCAATCTGATCAAACGGCTCTCCGACCTGGTCACGGACTTCCCGCAGTTCGCCGAGGTGGACCTGAACCCGGTGCTCGCCGGGCCGGACGGCGCCACCGCGGTCGACGTCCGGATCATCGTCGACGCCGAGGCCGGCACGCCGGTCGAGCGCTACAGCTCCGAGCAGATCCTGACCGCGATGACCCGGATCATGCGGCCGAGCGCGGTCGCCGTGATCGGGGCCTCCAACGAGGACGGCAAGATCGGCAACTCGGTGATGAAGAACCTGGTCAACGGCGGGTACGCCGGCGACATCTACCCGGTCAACCCGCGCGGTGGCGAGGTGCTCGGGCGGAAGGCGTTCCCGTCGATCCTCGACGTACCGGGTGACGTCGATGTCGCGGTGTTCGCCGTACCGGCCAAGTTCGTCGGGGCGGCGCTCGAGCAATGCGGCCAGAAGGGCGTCGCGGGCGCGATCCTGATCCCGTCCGGGTTCGCCGAGACCGGCGAGCAGGCACTCCAGGACGAGGTGGTCGCGATCGCCCGCAAGCACAACGTGCGGATCCTCGGCCCGAACATCTACGGCTACTACTACCTCCCGGAGAACCTCTGCGCGACCTTCTGTACGCCGTACGACGTGCAGGGGAGTGTCGCGCTCTCATCGCAGAGCGGAGGCATCGGGATGGCGATCCTCGGCTTCAGCCGCTCCAGCCGGATGGGAGTTTCCGCAATCGTTGGGGTAGGCAACAAGGCCGATATCGACGAGGATGACCTCCTGACGTTCTTCGAGAGCGACGACAACACCAACCTGATCGCCATGCACCTTGAGGACCTGAAGGACGGCCGGGCCTTCGCCGAGACGGCGGCCCGGGTGTCGAAGCGGAAGCCGGTCGTCGTCCTGAAGGCCGGCCGTACCGCCCTGGGCGCGCGGGCCGCCAGCTCGCACACCGGCGCGCTGGCCGGCGACGACAAGGTGTACGACGACATCCTCAAGCAGAGCGGCGTGGTCCGGGCACCGGGGCTGAACGAGATGCTCCAGTACGCCCGCGGGATCCCGCTGCTGCCGACGCCGAAGGGCGAGAACGTCGTCATCATCACCGGCGCGGGCGGCTCCGGCGTACTGCTGTCGGACGCCTGCGTGGACGCCGGCCTCACGCTGATGGACATCCCGCCGGACCTGGACGCGGCGTTCCGGACGTTCATCCCGCCGTTCGGTGCGGCCGGCAACCCGGTCGACATCACCGGCGGCGAACCGCCGTCGACGTACCGGAACACGATCGCGCTCGGGCTGTCCGACGAGCGCATCCACGCCCTCATCCTCGGCTACTGGCACACGATCGTGACGCCGCCGATGGTGTTCGCGCACCTGGTGGCCGAGGTGGTCGAGGAGTTCCGGGCGAAGGGGATCGACAAGCCCGTGGTCGCCTCGCTGTCCGGGGACGTCGAGGTCGAGGAGGCCGCGCAGTACCTGTTCGACCACGGCGTCGTCGCCTACCCCTACACCACCGAGACCCCGGTCCAGGTCCTCGGTGCGAAGTACCGCTGGGCCCGCAACGCCGGCCCGCTCTGATTGGAGGCAGGAACACACGGGAACAACCGCTAGTTGGCGTCGAACTAAGGAGTCCGCCTTGGACGTCACGAGCAAGACCTCAGAAGTACCCGAAGAGCCGGCGGCCGTCACCGAGAAGGTCTGGAAGGCCGGCCGACTCGAACCGATGCCGATCCGGAAACTTCCGGACGCACCGCCCTCGATGCACATCCTCGGCCCGACCGTGTTCCTGGTCGCGCTGGGGGTGGGCATGGGGGAGTCGTACATGTGGCCCCGGCTCGTCCTGGTGTTCGGGCCGGACATCCGCTGGCTGTTCATGGTCGGTGTCACGCTGCAGGCGTTCGTGCTGCTGGAGATGGCGCGGTATGCGATGGCCACCGGGGAGAGCATCTTCTTCGGCGCGGCCCGGATCTTCAAACCGCTGATGTGGTTCTTCTACGCGGCGGCGATCCTGATCTACATGTGGCCGGGCCATCTGTCCGCCGGCGCGGCCGCGTTCGAGGAGATCACCGGCATCCCCTGGCAGGTCACCGCGTGCGTGGCTCTGGTGTTCGTGGGTGTGCTGTTCAGTCTGCTGTCGGTGATCTACAACTTCCTCGAGAAACTGCTCGGTCTGCTGATCGGTCTGCTGGTCGTCGGTACGTCGGTGATCGCCGCGATCGTGGGCAGCTGGGACGACCTCGGCCGGACGCTGAGCGGGATGTTCGCGGTCGGGTTCTTCCCGCACGAGGCGATGACGTCGACGTGGTTCCCGGTGGTGGTCGGCTCGATCGCGTTCGCCGGGCCGTCCGGGATGCAGCAGATGTGGTACACGCTGCAGCTGCGCGACAGCGGCGCCGGCATGGGCGCGCACATCCCGAAGATCCGCGGCCTGCGCGCCTCGGCTTCGGAGGAGGCCGAGTCGATGCCGTCGCGCGGGTTCATGTTCGACACCGAGGACCCGGCCGAGATGGCGAAGTGGAAGGGCTGGCGCAAGTGGGTGACGTTCGACGCGATCCTGCTGTTCTGGGGGATCACGATGCTGGTCACGATCTCGTTCACGGTACTGGCGATGTCGGCGGCCCGGGAGAACCCGAACGTCGGCACGCTGATCGAGGGCGGTGACCGGGAGGCGGCGCTGAAGGCGATGTCGGACTCGTTCGCGTCGGCCGGCTCGCCGATCCTCGGCACGTTGTTCTTCGCCTTCATCGCACTGATCGGGCTGAACGCGACCCTCGGGCTGTTCGACTCGTTCTCCCGCGGCCAGGCGGACATGACGTACTACTTCGTGCCCGGCGCGAAACGCTTCTCGATGTCGCGGCTGTACGCCGGGTTCCTGTGGGGCGTGATCCTGTTCGGGATCCTGATCCTGCTGTTCGGGCCGGCCGACGGTCCGGCGGGGATCCTGGACACGCTGGCGTTCCTGTCGACGTTCGCGATGGGCGCGTACTGCATCGTGCTGCTGCTCACCAACAACAGGCTGCTGCCGAAGAAGATCCGGCCCGGCCCGGTGCGGAACGTGATCATCGGGTTCGGCGCGGTGTTCTACCTCGGGATGCTGTTCTACTGCCTGTTCCGCTTCGGCGTGGCAGTGGGCTGACATGAAAGAGCTTGCGGAGTACTGCGTCCCGGCCGCCTCGGTCGGCGCCGCCGCCGGGCTCGTCGCCGGCGGACTGGCCGCGTTCGCCGGCCGGCCCGTCGGCTGGTCGATCCTCAGCGGCCTCGGGCTCGGCGTACCGCTGATCCTGTTCGGCTCCGGGTACGCCGTACTCGTTGCCCTCGGCAAAGTCCCCGCCGGGGTGTTCGCCCCGGCGGCGGTCTACTGGGTGATCGCGTTCCCACTGGCGCTGCTGGTGCACGGGATCACCAACGTGTGGTTGGTGACCGGAACGCCCGGCCTTCCGGTTGATCCGTGGAAGTTCTTGGCGTTCCGGGCGTTGATCAGCATGGGGTTCGCGATCGGGTTCCTCTGGATGCACGACCAGATAGCGCGCCTCTGGTGGCCCCGAATCCTCGACCACAACCGCTACGCCAACCGCACCGTCTCCCAGTACCACCTCTCCACCACCCTCCAACCCCGCAAAACCGCCGCCGACCGCAAAAGCTGACACCCCGCCCGCACTCACCCCCGAGTGCGGGCGGGCGTCCCGCCCGAAGCAGCGACGGGGGTACGGCGCGTGGTGGGCGCGTGGAGGTAACGACGGAGCGGCCGCTCAACTGGTGCGGCTGGCGACGGCGACGCCAGGCGTGGAGGTTCTGCAGATCGGGCTTCCTGCTGATGAGACCGTCGGTGATGTCCGCTTCGAGCGGGCCTACCCCGTGTGGACGATGACGCACGACGGGATCAGCTGGCCTGAGCGTGAACCGGAGCTGGTGGCGCCGCTCGAGTACTGCGGGGCGGACGACCTGCCCCGCGACTTCCAACACGCCTATGAACAGGCGTACCGCGACCAACGGCTCGTCGAACCGCGCAACTCCTGGGATCGCTCACCCGACCAGGGCGCGCTAGCTGTCACCCCCGACGGTCAAGTAGCCGGCTTCGTCCTCGGCTTCTCCCAGCCAGACGGCAGCATCGAGCTAGGCCCGATCGGCACCGTTCCCACCTGGCGCGGGCGCGGTGTCTGTACGGCGCTGCTCGCCACAGTGCTGTATCGCTCCCGAGGACTCCACCTGCACCTGACCGTCGACGGCGAGAGCCCAACGCGCGCCCACGAGCTCTACCTACGCCACGGCTTCCGGATCACCGAGCGCCTGGTCAGGTACGAGGTACAGCTCAGCTAGCGACGTCGACTCGCGCGGCCGCTGGAGGTCAGGTGATGCGGCGGCGGCGCTTTTGGGTCGGGGTTGAGGGCTCGGGGACGGGGTCCGCGGCCTGGAGGTCGTGGTACGCCTTGCGGGTGTGTTCGGTGTGTTCGCGCATGATCTGGGCGGCCTTGTCCTCGTCGCCTTCGCTGATGGCTTTGACGAGGCGGTTGTGTTCACGCCACGACGCCGCGCCACGCACGGGCGCGACGGGCGTGTAGTACCAGCGGACCCGGCGGTCGACCTGGGCGGCGAAGTCGACGAGGAAGCGGTTGCCCGACATCTCGGTGATCAGGCTGTGGAGTTCGCCGTTCGTACGTACGGTGCCGTCGATGTCGCCGGCCTCCTGGTACGCCGTGCCGACCTTGCACAGGTCGCGAAGCTTGGCGACGTCCTCCTTGGACGCGTGCCGGGCGGCGAGGCGCGCGGACTCGGACTCGAGGGCGGCGCGGGCCGCGAGCAGTTGGTCGACCTCGTCCTCGGCGGGCACGTGCACCATCGCGCCGAAACCGGGGCGCAGGTCCACCCAGCCCTCGTTGTTCAGCCGCTGCAGGGCCTCGCGGACCGGCTGCCGGGAGACACCCAGCAGTTCGGCGAGCTCGACCTCGACGAGGTGCCGGCCGCGCTCCAGCGTGCCGTCGATGATCATCTCGGTGAGGGCCTCGTACACCGACTCGCGCAACGGCTGCGGCCGCTTGACGTGCCGCGCGCCCGCCGGTTCGGCACCCGCCCCTGGCCCCGCACTGATCGTCGTCATGAGGTCCCTTCCGGTCCAACAGTGATGGCACTTGGTAGACAGTCTACCAAGTGCCACGAGCTGGCCCAGGGATTCAGGCCGCCGACTCCTCGGCGTCGTCCCGGGCGTCCCGGCCGGTCAGTTCGGCGAGCTCCAGGTCGAGTGCGTCCAGCTCCTGCAGTTCCGGGGCGTCCGGGAACTGCGGTCGTGCTGCGAGGGCCCCGAACCTACGCGTGAAGATCATGTCCACCTCTCATTGAATTCTGGCTTCTGTATACATTGAACCAGGTCGACCGGCCGGGTATGCCCTCGTCTCACGTGATCCCGCTTACACCTTCGCCGAGTACGAATGCGCGCCGGTGCCCGCCAACTGTCGATTGTTGACAATCAGATAGTCGTCACGGATCGGCGTACCGCTCAGCCATGCCTCGAGGATCTCCCGGGTCCCCGCGGCGTACCGGGCCTGCGCGGACAGCGTCGACCCGGAGATGTGCGGCGTCATCCCGTGGTGCGGCATGGTCCGCCACGGGTGGTCCGCGGGCGCCGGCTGCGGGTACCAGACGTCACCGGCGTACCCGGCCAGCTGTCCGCTCTCCAGCGCGCGCACGATCGCGTCCTGGTCGGCAATCTTCGCCCGCGCGGTGTTGATCAGGTACGCGCCGCGCTTCATCGTCGCGAGCAGTTCGTCCCCGAACAGTCCCTCGGTCTCCGGGTGCAGTGGGGCGTTGATCGTCACGACGTCGCAGTACGGCGCCATGGCGGCCGCGCTCGGGTGGAACGTCAGCCCGAGTTCCCGCTCGACCGATTCCGGCAGCCGGTGCCGGTCGGTGTAGTGCAGGTGTACGTCGAACGGCGCGAGCCGCCGGAGCACCGCCGTACCGATCCGTCCGGCCGCGACCGTACCGACGTGCATGCCTTCGAGGTCGTACGAGCGGGTCACGCAGTCCGCGATGTTCCAGCCGCCGTCGCGGACGACCTGGTGCGACGGGAGGTAGTTCCGGACCAGCCCGAGGATCATCATCACGACGTGCTCGGCGACACTGACGCTGTTCGAATAGGTGACCTCGGCAACCGTCACGCCGTGCGCGATCGCCGCGTCCAGGTCGACGTGGTCGGACCCGATCCCGGCGGTGATCGCGAGCTTGAGCTTCGGCGCGTTCGCGATCCGCTCCGCGGTGAGGTACGCCGGCCAGAACGGCTGGGAGATCACCACGTCCGTGTCGGGCAGTTCGCGATCCAGGGCGGTCTCCTTGTCGGAGAGGATGACGAGTGTGTGCCCCTGGCTCTCCAGGAAGCTCCGCAGCCCGAGTTCACCGGACACGCTCCCGAGCAGGGTGCCTCATGATGGGGAATCTCCTTGTTCCGAAGGGATTTCCACCATCGCCGGGTCAGGCCTCGGCGGTCAAAGACTTGCTGGCTATCGCGAGATAGCCGGAGCCCGTCAGATGTACGTCGAGCAGGTCGTCGAGCGCTTTCTGTACGCCGGCCTGCCGGGCGATGTCGAGCAACGCCCGTGCCTGCACGGGCTCGGGGCTGCGCGCGGCGATCACCAGCCCGACCCGGGGCCCGTTCGCCGGCCGCTTGAGCGGTACGACGCGCATCCCGTCCGGTACGCCGAACATGTGCAGCCACGCGTGCGAGATCACCGTCGACCAATGCCTGCCGTGCAGGTGGCTGTAGAGGCCCGACACGGTGTCGCTCTCGATCGACGGGTTCGCGGTGGCGCCGTCATCGGTGAAGTACCCGTTCATGATCCGGCGGTTGCGCATGTCGGGGGAGAGCAGACACAACGGCAGCTCAGCGACCTGCGCCCAGGTGGCGACCGGCAGGTCGGCGAGCTCGGTGTGCTTGGGCGTCAGCAGCAGGTACCGCTCCTCGTACAGCGGGGTCTTGCGGACCTGGCCGAGCGTGTCGTCGTCGAGGTACGTCATCGCGACGTCCAGGTCGAACTCGGCCAGCTTGTGGGTGATGTCGCGCGACGACAGCGACTCCAGCGTGACCCGCGCGTTCGGGTGCCGCTCGCAGAACGGCGTGGTGAGCAGCGAGACGACCGGCATCGCGGTCGGGATCGCGCCGAGCCGGAGCGTGCCGGTCAGGCCGCCGCGCAGCATCGACAGCTCGTGGCGGAGCGCGTCCTGCTCGGCGAGGATCCGCTGCGCCCAGAGCAGCACCCGTTCGCCCTCCGGCGTCAGCCCCTCGAACCGGCGGCCGCGCCGTACGATCGGCACGTCCAGCTCCTGCTCGAGCTTGCGGATCGCGGCGGACAGCGACGGCTGCGAGACGTAGCAGGCGTCCGCGGCCCGGGCGAAGTGCTTCTCCCGGGCGAGGGCGACGAGATACTCCAGTTGGCGGAGCAGCATCAGCGCTCCGAATGCGGTGTGCAGTCGCCGGTATACATAATCCAACTGTAATGAACCGGGATCCTCTCGGCAATGGTGTGAACTGGATCACAGCATGTCTTGTTCGCGGCGCCTCGTTCGACGTTCAGTCAGAGAGAGGAGCTAGCTGATGGAGAATGTCGTTTCGAAGGACGGCACCGAGCTCGCGTACGACGTGACCGGCAGTGGACCCGGGCTGGTCCTGGTCGCCGGTGCGTTCACGGGCCGCGCGTACTTCGCCGAGTACGCCCAGGCGCTGTCGTCGACGTTCACGGTGATCGCGTACGACCGCCGTGGTCGCGGTGACTCCGGTGACACGGCGCCGTACGCCGTGGAGTGCGAGTGGGAGGACCTGGACGCCGTCCGGTCGGCCTCGGGCGCTCAGTACGCGTGTGCGTTCTCTTCGGGGAGCATGGTGCTGTTGCAGGCAGGGTTGCCGTTCGAGAAGCAGGCGGTCGTGGAGCCGCCGTTCCGCGTCGAGGGCGCACCACCGGCGCCGGAGCGATACGTAGAGCGGCTGCAGGAGTACGTGGCCGCTGGGAACCCAGGAGGTGCGGCCGAGCTGTTCATGGTGGAGGCGGTCGGTCAGCCGCGCGAGATGGTCGAACAGATCCGCCAGACACCCATGTGGGCCGGGCTGGAGGCTATGGCGCCCACCCTGGTGTACGACGCGCTGCAGATGCGTGACAGCGCCGTACCGGTCGAACTGCTCGCGTCGATCGAGGTGCCGACGCTAGGGCTCTACAGCAACGCCAGCCCGGAGTGGTTGCAGCGGTCTGTGCGCGAGACGGCTGCCGCGCTGCCTCAGGGCACAGCGGACGGCCGTGACGGTACGTTCCACACCGTGCCGCCTGAAACGCTGGCTGCCGTGTTGACGGACTACTTCGGCACTAGCTGAGCTGGCCTGGTCAGTAGACGCTTCAGACGCGGTGCGAGCGGCCGTTCCACGCCGTAGTGCAGGGCGGCCGCGACACCGGCCATGAGCAGCATCGTGGCGGCGACCAGGAGGACGTGGTTCACCTGGTCGCCGAGGCGCTCGAAGATGATGAAGCCGAGGTGCGCGTGCACCAGGTAGAGCGGGTACGTGAGCGCGCCGAGCACCGCGAACCACGGCCGGCCCAGGTGGTGCGTGACCTTCAATGCGACCGCGAGCATGATCGCGAAGATCGCCACGATGATCGCGACCACGACGGGCCGGTGGATCTCCGTGTTGTACCGGAGGCCGACCCGGTCCGCGAACCCGATGCCGCGGTAGATCGCGTTGCCGAGCGAGATCGCGACGATCGCCAGCGTCTGCGGCGCCGAGCCGTACCGGTGGATCAGGCAGAGCGCCATCCCGGCGATGAAGTAGTGCGCGAACTGCGTGTTCAGCACCAGATCGGTGGCGTGCGGCAACAGCCCGGCCTGGAACACGAAGGTCGCCGCCAGCCACGCCCAGCAGAAGGCCGTCACCCGGCGCGCGGTGATCCCGATCCAGCTCAGCACCAGGACCATCGCGTAGAACCGGAGCTCGGCCCACAACGTCCAGTAGACGACGTCGACGTTCTGGATGTTCGGCAGCGAGTTCAACATCGTGAGATTCGCCAGGTACTGCGGCAACGAGACCGGGAACCGCCCTTGGCTGAAGCCGACCGACACCAGCGTCGTGAGCGTGACCGCGACCCAGTACGCCGGGTACAGCCGGACCGCCCGCGACACCACGAACGACCGTGGGCTCCGGTTCCACGCGCTGAGCAGTACGACGAAGCCGCTGATCGTGAAGAACAGGTCGACGCCCAGGTACCCGTACCGTGCCACCAGATCGACGTGCGGAAAGTGCAGTCCGCTCAGACCGCCGGCGTACGCCGAGAACAGGTAGTGGTACGCCATCACCGACACCGCCGCGCAGATGCGCAGCAGATCGACCTCGTGAAGCCTGCCTGCTCTGGAATCCACAGCCGTAGTCTGCCGACGCACTCCGCGCCGATCGTCAACCCTGAGGACGATCCCGTCGTGCTACCTCCGGATGACATTCCCGGCGAGGAGACGGTTGTACGCGGCAAGGACTTCGGGCGGGATCTCGACGCGGTCGATGAAGTTCCGGCCGTCGGGTCCGTAGCCGTCGGGCGACAGGCGGTGGATCTCGCCGAGTAGCAGGGACCGGAAGCGGTCTCGCGACCAGATCTCCGGGGCGCCCGGGCCGGTGCCGACGTGATCGGGGCCGATCCACGGGATGATCGGGGCCTGGCTGAGCAGCGTCGTACCGGGGAGGTCGGCGAACGAGCGGACGAAGCAGGCGTGCGTACGGCGTTGCATCGTCGGGTCCTGGATCAGCAGCAGCGTCTGCGGAGTGTCGATCAGGCGGCGGGTGAACTCGGCGTTCTCGCCGCAGTTGGTGGACCGATCCTCGATGGTGACCCGCTCGATACCGGCCCTGATCAGCAGGTCCCGGAACACGTGCGCCTCCGGCCGTCCCGTCGCGACGTCGAGCCCACGTCGCCGGACCGCCTCGTCGAGGTACCGCGTCGAGTGCCCGATCCCGCCGCTGATCAGGACGGGTACGTCGTACTCACGGCAGGCGTCGGCCGCGATCTCGACCGACTCGATGACTGCCGAGCCCATCAGTACGACGACATCCGGCCGCTCGACCGGATCCCGCCGCGCGAGGTACCGGGCGATCACTTCCTCATCCAAAGCTGACGCGCTCCAGGTAGTAGTCGAGCAAGGTGGTGTCGCCCTCCGCGACGGTCTTGTCGGTACTGCGTTTGTACAGGTGTAGCAGGAGGTTGGTGACCGGGCCGTGGACCGTGACCGCGGTCGGTTCGTCGCTGTGCCGCCAGCGGATCACGTCGCCGGTCAGGTCGACGACCCACGCCTGCTCCGGCGCGTCGAACTTCAGCGTGCGCTCCGGGCCGAGCAGCTCGCGCATCCACGGATGCACGTCGAAGTGGAACGGCAGCGCACCGAGCTCCATCCACTCGTCGATCCCGTCCGCCGCCACCTCGGGCGTCAGTTCGTACGGAATCCCGAGCGCGAGCGCCGCGTCGGCGCGGTGCATGACGGTCTCGTGCGTCATGCGCCGCGCGGTGAACCGGGTGGTCGGATCGTCGACCGGCATCTCGATCGGTACGTCGGGACCGGCGGCCCGGAGTGCATCCGCCAGTTCGCGTGCGCCGTCGACGATCCACCCGGCGAGCTCGTCGAGCGCGTCGTCGGTGCGGTCGGCCGGGTCGGCGTACCAGTGCGTCGGGTCGCGGAACTCGTCCTCCGGCGGTGCCGCACCGGTCCGCGCGACCACCGTCGCCTCGCGGTGGGCTCCGCCGACGTGACGGACCAGCTGACCGACGTTCCACCCGGGGCAGGACGGGACGGCCTGGCCCAGGTCCTTGCCTGTGGTCAGGTGGGCGCCCAGCAACTCGGCTTGCTCGACGATCAGTGCGCAGTGCTGCTCGAACTCCATCTGCTCCTCCTTGACCGGTTGCCCGTTGGTCGGAGCCGGTGGCGGCAGTTTGACATCAGGTCGGCAGGCGCATCGGCATCAGGATGTACGCGGAGTCGGCGGTCGGCGCGTCCTCGGGGGAGTGCAGGCCGGTCAGGTTGGCCGGCTTGATCGGCTGGGTGAAGGCGAAGTGCGCGACCGGCGTACCGAGTGAGGCCAGGCCGTCGAGCAGGTAACCGGCGTTGAACCCGGTCACCACCGGGTCGCCGGTGAGCGAGACCTCCACGGACTCCGAAGCCTGCGCCTCCTCACCGTTGCCGGCGTCGAGCGTCGCCGTACCGTCCGCGAACGTGAGCCGCACCGGCGCCGACCGCTCCGCCACCAGCGCGACCCGTTTCACTGCCTCGGCGAGTGCCGCGGTCTGCACGGTGACCGTCGACGTGATCGCCGTCGGCACGGGGATCAGCCCGCGGACCCTCGGGAACTCGCCGTCGATCAGCCGGCTGGTCGCGTGCCGGCCGCCGCCCTCGAACCCGATCAACCCGTCCCCTGTACGGGTCGAACCGAGCGCGAGCGTGAACTCGTGACCGGCCATCGCCTTCGCAACGTCCAGCAGTCGCTTGGCCGGGACGAGTGCGTTCGCCTCGATGCCGGCGTCGACCGGTTGCCACTCGAACGTCCGGACGGCCAGCCGGTACCTGTCGGTGGCCAGCAGTGAGATCGTCGAGCCGCGGATCTCCAGCCGGATCCCGGTGAACACCGGCAGCGTGTCGTCGCGCCCCGCCGCGCTGATCACCTGCGTCACCGCGCGCTGGAACACCTCGCCGTCGACGAGGCCGCTCGCTGCCGGGATCTCCGGAAGCGGCGGGTACTCGTCGAGCGGCAGGGTATGAAGGACGAATCGGGCGGCACCGCTGCTCACGTGGACCCGCGCGGTCTCCGCCGTCAGCTCCACCGTGTCGAGCGGCATGCTCTTGCAGATGTCCGACAGCAACCGCCCGGAGACCAGCGCCCGCCCCTCGTCGGCCACCTCCGCCGGCACGCTGACCTGCGCCGAACTCTCGTAGTCGAACCCGGACACCGTCACCTGACCGTCCGCCGCGTCGACCACCATCCCGGCGAGAATCGGCACACTCGGCCGGCTCGGCAGCCCGCGTGCCACCCACCCGACCGCCTCGGCCAGCACCTCACGCCCGACCCGAACCTTCATTCCCAGCTCCTCCCCATCGAGAGGAACCAGCCAATCAGGCGCCACCGACAATTCTTGGACCGCAGCTGATCTCGCCGCACCGAGAACGGGTCAACTCCTTGAGAGCCGACCGTTCCTGTCGAGCTCCAGGACTGTGTCGACCCGGATGCGTTGCAGGAACGCGTTGTCGTGGCTGACCACTAGGAGGGCGCCGCGGTACGCATCGAGCGCTTCTGCGAGCTGCTCCACGCTGGCGATGTCCAGGTTGTTGGTGGGCTCGTCCAGCACGAGCAGTTGCGCAGGTGGCTCTGCCAGCAGCAGCCGTGCCAGCGATACCCGGAAACGCTCGCCGCCGGACAGTGTGTGCACCGGCCTGTCCGGACTGTCACCGCGTAGGAGCAGCCGGGCCAGCTGGTTGCGGATGGTGCTTGTCGGCAGGCCAGGAGCGACCGCTTGCACGTTCGCGATCGCACTGGCGTCGTCGTCGAGCCCGTCGAGCCGCTGCGGGAGATAGCCGACCAGATCGGTCAGCAGCCGCCCGTGCGGCCTGCCAGGCGTTGCTGCGGCCCCACGGATCAGCTGGTAGATCAGCGTCGACTTGCCGGTGCCGTTCGCTCCCACGAGTGCTACGCGCTCAGGACCTTGCACCACGATCGTGCGGTCCTCGTCGTACAGCTCAGCGATTCGGCGTCCTCGCGGTACGTCGGGGTCCGGCAGCACGAGGTGGATGTGCTCGTCCTGCCGTACGCGGGCGTCCGCCGCGTCGACAGCCGCCTGCGCGGCCTGCACCTTGTCGTCGAGCGTGGAACGCATCGCCCCGGCTGAGGCCTGCGCCTTACTCGCACGGTTGCCCGCCAGGATCTTCGGGATACCGCCCTGCTGCTGCGTCTTCTTCGCCGTACGCTCACGGCGCGCCAGCTTGGTCTCGGCCTCGACCCGCTGCCGTTTCTCGACCTTGAGCGTCTGCTGCGCGCTACGGGCGGCCTGGACCGCTGCGGCCTGCTCCTGCTCCCGGTGTTCCTTCCAGGCGCTGTACGGACCGCCGTACGTGTCGAGAGTCCCGGCGTACAGCTCGGTGGTGTTCTCCATGTGCTCCAGCAGTTCGAGGTCGTGGCTGACGACGACGAGCGTTCCGGGCCAGTTGTCCACGAACTCGGCCAGCTTGGCGCGCGTCGGCCGGTCGAGGTTGTTCGTCGGCTCGTCGAGCAAGGTGATCGGCGTACGGCGGACGCGCAGGCCGGTGATCGCGATCAGCATCGCCTCACCGCCGGACACCTCCGCGACCCGGCGGTCGAGGTCGGCGGCGGAGAACCCGAGCTGGTCGAGCGCCTCCGCGGCCCGGGCCTCGATGTCCCAGTCGTCGCCGATCGTGTCGAAGTGCCGTTCGTCGGCGTCGCCCGCCTCGATCGCGCGGATCGCCGTGACGATCGCGTCGATCCCGAGCAACTCGGCGACCGTTGCGTCCTGGCGCAACGCCAACGTCTGCGGCAGGTACCCGACCTCGCCGGCGGTGTCGAGGTGGCCGGCCGTCGGCCGCAGTACACCGGCGATCAGCCGGAGCAGCGTCGACTTGCCGGCGCCGTTGCGGCCGATCAGACCGGTACGCCCGGCACTGATGGTGCCGGTCACGCCGGCCAGCGCCACGGCGCCGTCCGGCCATTCGAAGGTGAGATTGCGCAGCGAGATCGCGGACTTGGAAGACATACGTGTGTATCTGCTTTCGGGGAGTCGGGTCGCGCACAGGCGACCCGGGAGACGGATCGACGCGATCCGGACATGCCCGGGCAGACGCCCACGAAGGGCGGACCAGTAAGAGAGGTCAAGGCCACCGGCAGTCCGGCGGCTAGATTCTGTCGACCTCGATCTCCACGCCTCGACCCTAGCATGTGATTGCAGTCACAACCGCGGCGAGGCCGGCAGCGCCCCCGGCAGGATTCGAACCTGCGACCCACAGATTAGAAGTCTGTCGCTCTATCCAGCTGAGCTACGGGGGCGTACGGCAGGGAAGAGTCTCTCAGATACCCGGGCGATCCCGCCTCCGGGTTACCGATCACGGTGCTCCGGCGCGGCGCCGAAGTACAGGGATGTCGTTCCATCCCGGTAACGCTGAGTGGGTGGTCCTGCCGATGGATCTTGACCCCAACTAGGCTGCGGTGCATGAGTTACCCCTCACCAGGCCCGTCCGGCCCGCCGCAACCCGCGGCTGGGTCGGCGTACGCGCCCGGCGGCCCCTATCCGCAGCCCAACGCGCTCGGGAACCACCCGGTCCCCGGCCAGCGGCGGAACCGGGGCGTGCTGATCGGCATCGTGATCGCGGTGCTGTTCGCGATCGCCGGCCTGGTGATCTTCGGCGTGGTGGCCAAGTCGACCGGTGCGGGCGGCTTCACCTGGGGCCTCGTGTTCGCGTTCGTCCCGGTCATCCCGGTCATCGCGCTGTACCTCTGGCTGGACCGCTACGAGCCCGAGCCGACGAGGTACATCGTCTTCGCGCTCTGCTGGGGCGCCTTCATCGCGACGCTGGTCGCGATCTTCATCAACACCGAGGTGTCGCACCGGCTGGCCGAGACCGGCGTCGGCGGCGACCGGTCCGCCGTCTTCGTCGCGCCGCCGGTCGAGGAGTTCGCGAAGGGCTCCGTGATCCTGCTGCTGGCGCTGCTGCGCCGCAAGGAGTTCGACGGCATCATCGACGGCCTGGTGTACGCCGGGATGGTCGGCGTCGGCTTCGCCTTCACCGAGAACATCCTGTATTACGGCCGCGTCTTCAACACGCTCTCCGAGGAGGCCGGCAGCGACGCGGGCCTCAAGGGCGCGTTCGCGCTGTTCATCGTCCGCGGCGTGATCTCGCCGTTCGCGCATCCGCTCTTCACGTCGTTCACCGCGATCGGGATCGGCGTCGCGGTACGGCACCGAAGTACCGTCGTCCGTTTCCTGGCGCCGGTCGTCGGGTACCTGGCCGCCGTACTGGCGCACGCCTCGTGGAACGCCTCCGCGAGCTGGGCCGGCGGTGGCGGCTTCATCCTCGCGTACCTGTGCCTGATGGTGCCGCTGTTCATCTGCCTGGTGGTGTTCGCGCTGGTGATGCGATCACGGGAGGGGCAGATGATTGCGTCCAGGCTGTACGACTACGTGCGGTTCGGGTGGCTGATACCGCAGGACGTACCACTGATCGCGACCCTCCGCGGCCGCAAGGCGCTGCGGCAGAACGCCCGCCGGTACGGCCCACAGGCGGAGGCCGCCGCGAAGGCGTTCCAGCACAACGCGACCGAACTGGCGTACCTGCGCGACAAGATCGTCCGCCAGGTCATCGGCCCCGACGCCCTCGAAACCGAGAAGTCCCTCCTCGACGAACTCCGCGACCGCCGCCCGAGCGTCCCCTTCCCCCCCATGCCCGCCTTCGCCCAAGCCGCCCCCTCCTACGCCACCGCCCCCATGGGCCCAGGTGCTCCGATGGGACCGGGTGCTGCCCTCGGACCGAACGCTCCGATAGGCCCGGGTGGCCCGATGGTTCCTGGCGGGTCCATGGGACCGGGTGTACCCATGGGACCTGACGGCCCGATGGGTCCCGGCGCTCCCGGCCCGGGTGCTCCGATGAGTCCTGGCGGGTCCATGGGCCCGGGTGCTCCGATGGGACCTGGCGGCCCGATGGGTCCCGGCGCTCCGGGCCCGGGTGCTCCGATGGGTCCTGCCGGGTCCATTGGACCTGATGCTCCCCGCGGATCGGGTGGCCCGATGGGGCCTGGCACGCCTCTGGCACCAGGTGCTCCGATGGGTCCGGGTGCATCCACGCAGGACGTGGTTCCGCCCGAGCATTCGGGGTATTCGGCCGGGCAATCCGGCCAGGAAGCCGGTCAGCCCGGATACCCGCCGGGACCCCCCGGCCAACAAGGACCGCCGGGAGGATACGGTCCGTATCCTCCACCGCAGTGACTGCCACCCGTCCACGCCGCCAAACGGGGATGACGATGACTTTGCTTCCGCGCTGTCCGACCGGGCACTCTGTGCTCGTGGGCGGACGTCGTGGCTGACACCAGGTCAGCAGCAGGTGAAGGTTCGGAACCGCGGGTTCCGAACCAGGATCAGCCTGCCCAGGAGCTGGCGAACCTGATCGCCCAGTCCACCCCCAAACCCCGCGGCTTCTGGCGCCGCCGCCGCAAACGCACCCCCGACCCCACACCCCCCACCGAACCAACCCCGCCCGCGTCAACCCCACCCCCCGCCACCCCCAACGCGGACAAAACCACCCCGAGCACCCCCACGCCGACCGGCACCCCCACGCCCGCCGACGCCTCCGCGCCCGGCGAGACCTCGGCGTCCGGCGAGACCTCCGCGTCCGGTCGGGCCTCCACATCCGGAGACACCCTCACGTCAGGCGGCACCCCCGTGTCTGGAGACGCCTCCGCGTCGAGCGAAGCGTCCCTGTCCGGTGACGGCACCGCGTCAAGCGGCGCCTCCGCACCCGGCGAGAACTCCGCCTCCGCGACCGGCGGCGCATCCAGTGGCGGCGGAGCCACCGCGCCGAGCGGGCCGGTGTCCGGCGAGACCTCCGCGTCCAGCGATGCCTCGACCGCGGGCACCTCGGCCGCGACTGGCGCAGACAATCCAGCGGCCGCCTCGGACGCGCCCGGCGCCGGCGGTGGAGCTGCAGCCACCGACTCGTCCGCAGCCTCGGACTCGACGGCGCAGGCGGCAAAGGCAGTCGGCACCGTCGACGGCACCGCAGCCTCCCCGGCGACCTCGGGAACCGACGCTGACCCGGCCGGCGAGCCGCAAGCCGGCGCAGTGGACACCGCCCGTCCCGACAGCGCGACTGACAGCGGTGCGACTGCGGACGCGACCAGCTCCACCCCAGACACCTCTGCCGAACCCACCGACGCCTCACCGGCCAACGGAGCAACGGCCACCACCTCCCAGCCCAACGCGTCAACCGACGAGGCGACCGCGGGGACGGCGACTGGCACCACGAATAGCACCACGGATGGCTCGGCGAGCGCCGGTACGACGGGCAAGTCGACCGGTGACGCCTCAGCCAACACGTCGACGGCCGGCGGTACCGCAGCCCTGGCCGTGGACGAATCCGCAGTACCAGCGACTCCGCGGGACGCCGCGTCCCGTCCATCAGTGGGCGTTGTCTACGAGCCTGACGAATCGGCGGACGGATTCCCGCTCGAGTACGGCAACATCATCGTGGGCCTGCCGAAGGAAGCCAGCCGGCCGCCCTCGACTCCGGACGGGTCCGAGCCCGAGGCCCCGGTGGATTCCGCGCCCGTCGCTGCAGACCCGCGTGCACAAGCTCCGGCGGATGCCGACGCCGAGGACGCCAGTACGGTCAGCAGAGCTGCGTCCGGCTCGTACGACACCGCCGCAGGCGCCGCGGTGTCCGGCTCGGCCGACGAGGCTTCCGACGTAGTCGAACCCACTCCGGCGGATGCCCCAGACGGAGCAGATGCTCGCGCAGACGCCGCAACCGCCGCTCACGCGGTGGCCGGGGATGCGGTGGACGCCGACACGGTGAATGGTGACGCGGTGGATGCCGATGCGGTGGACGGCGATGCGGTGGATGCCAATGCGGTGGCCGGGGACGCGCTGGATGCCGACGGGGTAGGCGCTGGGACAGGCGGAGTGGGACCCGAGGCTGCGGATGATGCGCCGGGTGAGACCGGAGCCGGTACGAGCGAGGGCATGGCCGCTGCAGGTGACCGTGCAGACGGTAGGCCCGGCGCAGTTGGCCCAGACAGCGGTGCGACTCCCGCGGGTGAGGCCGACCCCGCCGACGGCGCAACCGGTGCCGACGGTGTGGCTGACGCGGACGGTGTGGCTGATGCGGCGGTGGGCGGGTCGGGGGCTGAGGCGTCTGGCGCGGAGGTCGTCGAGCCGGTGGATGAGGCTGGTGCAGCTGGGTCGGCGGAGGATGCTTCCGGTGCGGATGATGCCTCGGGCGGTACGCCGGAGTCCTCGGAGCGGGCTGCTGACGCGGGTGCGGAACACGCGGCGAGCGGGTCGGTGGACGGTACCTCGGATGGTGCCTCGGACGATGCGGGTGCTAGTGGCGTTGGTGACGGCTTCGCAGGTGTGGGGGCGGGTGGCTCGGCCTCGGGGAGTCGTTCGGATGATGCAGTTGGCTCGGACGGTGGAACGGGCGGTGGTTCTGATGCGGTCTCCGAGGAAGACACTGACGGTTCTGCGGTAGGTGCTGGTGTTGACGGCGCGTCCGGTGGAGAGAGCGCTGCTGAGGGTGTTGACGGGGCTGAGGGCGGCTCTGGGGACGCTGGCGGGGACGAGGGCGGCTCTGGCGGCGCTGGCAGTGGTGCGGCTGTAGATGAGGCTGAGGACCGGACCCAGGCTGCGGTTGGTGCTGCGGCGGTGGCTGCGGCTGGGACTGCGGCTGCGGGAGCTGGGGCGAGCCAGGCGGATGGTGGGGAAAGCTCTGCTGAGGGTGCTGCAGGGGCGGAGGCCGTGGCTGCGGATGGTGACGCTGAGGGCTCTGCGTCCCAGGACGAGTCTGCGCCTGAGGATGGGGCGGCGTCCGAGGATGGGGCGAGGCCTGACGAGGGTGCTGCGTCCGAGGGGGCTGTGTCCGAGGGGGCTGTGTCCGATCGGGCTGGCGGGTCTGGGGATGGTGCTGCGGCTGGCGACAATGCTGTGTCGGGTGGTGGCGCAGCGTTCGAGGGTGGGGTTGCGGCTGAGGGTGGGGATGGGTCCGGCGGTTCCGAGGGGGCCGGCGGTGGCGGCGCGGGTGAGGGTGCGGGCGTTGCTGAGGGTGCGGGCGCGTCCGGTGCTGGGGATGCGTCCGATGGTGCGGGCGCGTCCGATGGTGGGGATTCGTCTGGTGGTGCGGGCGAGTCTGGTGGTGGGGATGCATCCGGTAGTGGGGATGGGGATGCGTCTGGTGGTGGGGATGAGCGGGAGCTGACTGCGGAAGAGTTGGCTGGGAAGTTGGCGGCTGAGCAGGCTGCTATGGCTTTGATTACTGCGTTGATGAAGTTGCGGGGGGTGTTGGCGGGGAGTCAGTTGCCGCTTGAGGTGGTGGGGGCTGATGAGGCTCGGCAGCAGCAGAAGGCCATGCTGGATCAGCTGGACGACTACTTGTTGCCGCGGCTGGTGCAGTTGGAAGCTCCGATTCTTGCGGTGGTTGGTGGGTCTACGGGAGCCGGCAAGTCGACGCTGGTGAACACGGTGATCGGCAAGGTCGTCAGTGAGCCGGGTGTGTTGCGGCCGACTACGCGTTCGCCGGTGTTGATTCATCACCCGGCGGATGCGGACTGGTTCGTCGGGGACCGGGTGTTGCCGGGGATGGCGCGGACCGCGTCCGAAGAGCCGGGTGGCATGGAGGACGCGGGACAGCTGCGGCTCGTGGCGGCCGAGAGTGTGCCGCGCGGGCTGGCGATCCTGGACGCGCCGGACATCGACTCCGTGGTCGAGGCGAACCGTGATCTCGCGACGCAGTTGCTCGCGGCCGCCGACCTCTGGTTGTTCGTCACGACGGCGGCGCGGTACTCCGACGCGGTCCCATGGGAGTTCCTGCAGAGCGCGTCGGACCGCAGTACGGCGGTTGCCGTGGTGCTGGACCGGGCGCCGAGCGAGACGATCGACGACATCACCGGGCACCTCGCGCAGATGCTGCTCGAGCGCGGGCTGGGTGACTCGCCGCTGTTCTCGATCCAGGAGACGGTTGTGGACGGCAACGGGATGTTGCCGCAGCCGGTCGTTGCCGGGATCAAGGACTGGCTGATCGATCTGGCGGCCGACGCCGAGGCGCGGGCGGGTGTCGTACGGCGGACCTTGCAGGGTGCGGTCAGCGCGATGGTGAAGAAGACGGCGCCGTTCGCGGCCGCGGTCAAGGCGCAGGCCGAGACGGCGCTCGAGCTGCGGTCCTCGGTGGAGTCGGCGTACGACCAGGGTGTCAAGGACATCGCGAAGGCGGGCCAGGACGGGACGTTGCTGCGCGGCGAGGTGCTTGCGCGGTGGCAGCAGTTCGTCGGGACCGGCGAACTGCTGAAGGGGCTGCAGTCCAACGGCGGACGGTTGCGCGACCGGCTGAAGAGCTCGCTGGGCAACAAGCCGGCGGAGACCCGCGACGTCCGCGACGCTATCCAGTCCGGTCTGGAGTCGTTGCTGAGTGAGCACGCGACCGCCGCGGCGGAGCGGGCGGAGAAGGTCTGGCAGGGGACGGCGCCCGGGCGCCAGTTGCTCGCCGCCGCGGATGCCGACAAGGCGGCGGGCGTGAACTCCGCTCGGGTCGATGGACAGTCCGCGGGGGTGGGGAAGGCCGGTGCGTCGGCTGCGAAGGCCGGTGCCGGTGGCAACGATGTGGTGCCATCGCTCGGAACGTTGTCGGAGCAGTTCCCGGCCGCGGCCAGCCGGACGGTACGCGAGTGGCAGGCGTTCGTGCTCGACCTGGTCCGCAAGGAAGGCGCGGACAAGAAGTCGACGGCGAAGATCCTGGAGTACGGCGTCAACGGGCTCGGCCTTTCGCTGATGGTGGTCATGTTCGCCAGTGCGGCAGGCATCCCGAAGGGCGCTCAGACGAGCGCCGGCGTCGGGAGCGCGGTCGTCGGGCAGCGGTTGCTGGAGGCAGTTTTCGGCGACAAGGCAGTTCAGGGCATGGTGGACAAGGCACGCGAGGACCTTGACGGTAAGGTTCGTGCCCTGATGGATGCCGAATTCGCCCGCTATCTGCCTGTCCTTGACCAGCATCCGGTCGACGCCGAGACGGCCAGGCAACTGACCGAGGCCGCGCGCGCGGTGGAGGACTGCACGTGACGGAAACAGTGGATACGGTCGAGACGCCCGCCCGGGCGGAGACCGATGTCCTGAAGAAGATCGATGCGCTCGAAGCGGCCGCGAAGTCCGGTGACGGCCGGCTGGACCCGGTGGTGCTCACCGAGGCCGCGCAGATCGTCGATCGCGCCGGCCAACGGCTGCGGATGTCCGGCGACCTGACCGTGGTCGCGCTCGCCGGTGCGACCGGCTCCGGGAAGTCGTCGCTGTTCAACGCGCTGACCGGGCTCGACCTGGCCGCGATCGGAACACGCCGGCCGACCAGCTCGATGCCGCTCGCCTGCGTGTGGGGTGACGAACCGGCCGGTGAGGTCCTGAGCTGGCTGGGCATTCCGCGCCGGCACCAGGTGCAGCACCGCAGCTCGCTGGAGGAGGCGCACTCCGAGGACCTGGACGGACTAGTCCTGCTCGACCTCCCCGACCACGACTCGACCGAAGTCGAGCACCGGCTGATCGTCGACCGCCTGGTCGAACTGGTCGACCTGCTCATCTGGGTGGTGGACCCGCAGAAGTACGCCGATGCGGCGCTGCACAACCGGTACATCAAACCGTTCGCCTCGCATTCCGGGGTGATGGTGTTCGCGCTGAACCACATCGACAAGCTGACGCCGGAGCAGCGGAAGAGCTGCCTCGAAGACCTCGACAAGCTGATCAAGTCGGACGGGCTGAAGTCGCCGACGATCGTTGCCACCTCGGCGGTCAGCGGTGACGGGCTGGAAGAGATTCGCTCCTTGCTGGTCAAGCGGGTCAGCAACAAGCGCTCCGCGCGGGAGCGGCTCGCGGCCGATGTCGACCGGGTCTCGGACCGGATGGCGAGCCAGTGCGGCAACGCGAAGACGCCGGAGATCGCTGAGGCCGATGTCACCGAGCTCGTCGAGTCGTTGTCGGACGCGAGCGGGTTGACGGTGGTGTCGGACGCCGTACGGCGCTCCTACCTGCAGCGTGCTCGTGCGGCGACCGGGTGGCCGTTGACGAAGTGGGTCGGGCGGTTCCGGCCGGACCCGTTGCGGCGGCTGCACGGCGACCAGGTGTCTCGCGAAGAGGGCAAGGCGTTGCGGAAGTCGGCGTCCAGCGAGGTCGCCATTGCACGCTCTTCGTTGCCTGCGGCAACACCGGTGCAGCGGGCCCGGATGGACGCCGCGGTACGCACGATCACGAACAAGGCCGCCGATGGTCTGTCGCGGCCGTGGGCGGACTCGGTCCGGACGGCGATCCGCCGGCGCGAGGAATCGCTCGGCGACGAACTCGACCAAGCGGTCGCGCGGACCGACCTCGGCGTGTCCAGCACTCCGGGCTGGTGGAGCGTCGCCCGGATCGTCCAGTGGCTGCTGTTCCTGGTGACACTCGGCGGTGCCGCGTGGCTGATCGCCTTGCTGGTAACGCGAATCGCGCACCTGAACGATCCGCCGCTGCCAGAGCTGAACGGCGTGCCGTACGCGTGGATCATGCTCGTCGGTGGCGCCGTCCTCGGGCTGGCGCTCTCCTTCCTCTGCCGGGTCTTCGCCACCAACGGGGCGCTGCGGCGCTCCCGGCAGGTGTCGAAGGCGTTGCGCGAGGAACTGGTGAAGGTTGCCGACAGCCACGTTGTGGCGCCGGCGCGCGAGGAGCTCGCGGCGTACACCAAGTGCCGCGACAGCCTGGCCACCGCTCGCCACTAGGGCGCCGCACCGGCAGCGCGCGCCGGGGTCGAGGCGGCGCACGCTCCGGAGGGTCAGAGCTCGGCGTCGGGGGCGAACTGCGCCATCGAGGTCTTGGCGGCGCTGAGCAGGTCCTCCTCGGTGGTGGTGCCGGAGGCGCGGACCGCGTCGATCCAGGCGCGGACGCACTGCTCGTTGTACTTGATCACCTCGGCGGAGTTGGCCATCGCGGTCGGGTCCGCGTCCGGCGGCAGTTCGCCGGTGACGTAGAGCGCGAGGCCGAGCAGGCCGCCGTCCCAGCCGGGGCCGACCCAGAGCGCGCCGGCGCCGCCGGGGGCCGGCGCCCCGTCCATGGAGTGTTCGAGCTCGAGATCGGTCGAGGAGCCCGCTCCGGGGAGGAGCCGCAGCTCGAGCAGGCTGGTCGGGCCGCCGAAGGTCACCTTGAAGCGCTTCGGCGGATCGCACTCGAGGATCTCGCCGCCGGCGTTGCCCTGCAGCTGGAACGAGCCGCCGACCTTCAGGTCGCCGCTCACCGGCATGAACCAGCGAGCCATCCGCTCGGGGTCCGTGAGGGCGCCCCACACCTCGGTAGGCTCGGCCCGGTAGGTGCGGCGCATCAGCACCGTCACGGTCTCGCCGGTCCGGCTGACCTCGCGCTGGACCGCGTTGATGTGCTCGAGGATGTCGATCACGGGTGGTTCCCTCTCCTGGTCGGCTGCTGGGTAGGCCCCCAGAATGCCGGGCAGGGCTTATATAAGTCAACGGTGAGATAGTCATGCCGCCTCCGCCGCCGGGCGTTCCGCGGACAGGGGGAGCGGCGTGGCGGAGAACTCGTCGGGCGGGTACGGCGCGGCGTTCACGTCGGGTGTCCGTGGGACGGATCCGAGTGATTCGGAGCGCGGCGCGCTCTTGGCGAAGGTCGCAGTACCGCGACTGAGATCGTGGCCGAGTGAGAAGGCCTCCAGGATGACGCGACTGCGTTGTTCACCGGAGTCGTCCGTCCATTCGTGGGTCCGGAGGCGACCGGTCACGATGACCGGATGGCCGATGCCGATCGAGTCGAACACGTTGCGGGCCAGGCCTCGCCAGCATTCCACCGTGTACCAGGTGGTCGGCTTGTCCACGTAGGTGTTGAGGGCCTTCTCGAACTGGCGTGGAGTCGAGGCGAGCCGGAAGCTGACCTGAGGTGTCTGTCCGAGCTCCTTGAAGTCCGGTTCGCTGCCGATCCTGCCGACGACTGTGATGTAGGTGTCACCGAGGCTCATGCGGGTGCCTTCCGGTCGGAGGGGTGCGTTGTCGACGGAGAAGGTGCACCGATCGCGGCGTATGCGGAGGGATGAACCGGGCGGCTGTGGACAACCGGTTGGGAAACGGGCAGGGGGAGCACATAGGCTCTGGGTATGGCGGAATTCATCTACACCCTTCGCAACGTCCGGAAGGCGTACGGCGACAAGGTCGTTCTCGACGACGTCACGCTGAACTTCCTGATCGGCGCGAAGATCGGCGTGGTCGGGCCGAACGGCACCGGCAAGTCCTCGCTGTTCAAGATCATGGCCGGGCTCGAGCACCCGAACAACGGCGAGGCGCGGCTGGCCGAGGACGCGACGGTCGGGATCCTGCTGCAGGAGCCGCCGCTGACCGAGGGCAAGACGGTGCTGGAGAACGTCGAGGAAGGCGTCGGCGACACCAAGCAGAAGCTCGACCGCTTCAACGAGATCTCCGCCGAGCTGGCCGATCCGGACGCGGACTACGACACGCTGCTGGCCGAGATGGGCGACCTGCAGACCGAGCTCGACCACCGCAACGCCTGGGACATCGACGCCCAGCTCGAGCAGGCGATGGACGCGCTGCGCTGCCCGCCGCCGGACGCGATCGTCGACAACCTCTCCGGTGGTGAGCGCCGCCGGGTCGCGCTCTGCAAGCTGCTGCTCCAGCAGCCGGACCTGCTGCTGCTCGACGAGCCCACCAACCACCTGGACGCCGAGTCGGTGCTCTGGCTGGAGCAGCACCTGCAGAAGTACCCGGGCGCCGTGATGGCGATCACCCACGACCGGTACTTCCTGGACAACGTCGCCGAGTGGATCCTCGAGCTCGACCGCGGCCGGACGTACGGCTACGAGGGCAACTACTCGAAGTACCTGGAGACCAAGCAGCAGCGGCTCGTGGTCGAGGGGCAGAAGGACGCGAAGCGGCAGAAGATCCTGGAGCGCGAGCTCGAGTGGGTCCGGTCGAACGCGAAGGCCCGGCAGACCAAGAGCAAGGCCCGGCTTGCGCGCTACGAGGAGCTTGCCGCCGAGGCCGAGCGCAACCGCAAGCTGGACATCGACGAGATCAACATCCCGGCGGGTCCGCGGCTTGGCAGCACCGTGCTCGAGGCCGCCAAGCTGGTCAAGGGATTCGGCGACCGCACGCTGATCGACGGCCTGAGCTTCAGCCTGCCGCGGGCCGGCATCGTCGGTGTGGTCGGCCCGAACGGCGTCGGCAAGTCGACGCTGTTCCGGATGATCGTCGGCGAGGAGCAGCCCGATGCGGGCTCGCTGAAGCTCGGTGAGACGGTCAAGATCTCGTACGTCGACCAGTCCCGCGGCGGCCTGGACCCGAAGAAGACCGTCTGGGAGCAGGTGTCCGACGGCCTCGACCACATCAAGGTCGCGAACTTCGAGATGCCGAGCCGGGCGTACGTCGCCTCGTTCGGGTTCAAGGGCCCGGACCAGCAGAAGCCGACCGGCGTGCTGTCCGGCGGTGAGCGGAACCGGCTGAACCTGGCGCTGACGCTGAAGATGGGCGGCAACCTGCTGCTCCTCGACGAGCCGACCAACGACCTGGATGTCGAGACCCTGCAGTCGCTCGAGGACGCGCTGCTGGAGTTCCCGGGCTGTGCGGTGGTCGTGTCCCACGACCGCTGGTTCCTGGACCGCGTCGCGACCCACATCCTGGCCTGGGAGGGTACCGACGAGGACGAGGCCAAGTGGTTCTGGTTCGAGGGCAACTTCGCGTCCTACGAGGCGAACAAGCTCGAGCGTCTCGGCCCGGAGGCGGCCCGCCCGCACCGGGTGACGCACCGCAAGCTCACCCGCGACTGACGCGCGCCGCAAAGACCCCGTCTCCGCCACCAGGAGGCGGGGTTTTTCGGCGTCAAATACTTAGCCCTTGCGCTAAGTATTGAGAGAACGCAATACTTAGCCTCATGGCACAGTATGAGGTCGATGGAGTGTTCGTCGCGCTCGCCGACCCGACCCGGCGGAGCGTGATCCGGCGGCTCGGGCGGGGCCCGACCAGTGTGGGTGAGCTCGCCGCCGAGTACCCGATCACGCTGCCGTCGTTCATGAAGCACGTCCGGACGCTGGAGTCGAACGGGCTGATCCGCACGGTCAAGACCGGCCGGGTGCGGACCTGCGTGCTGAACCGCGAACGGCTCGCCGTGGTCGACGACTGGCTGGCCGAGCAACGGCGGATCTGGGAAGCGCGCACCGATCGGTTGGAGCGCCTGGTCACCGAGGAGGACATGTGAAGGCGGAGTTCGATCCGGAGCTGGACCTGGTCGTGGAGCGCCTGATCCGGGCGCCGCGGGAGAAGGTCTGGAGAGCGTGGAGCGATCCGGAGCGGTTCGCGCGGTGGTGGGTGCCGGCGCCCGCGGTCTGCCGGGTACGGCGCCTGGAGCTGCGGCCGGGCGGCGCGATGGTGACCGAGCTCAGCGAGGACGGTATGGCGTTCGGGCCGCATCTGGATGCGAGCTTCCTGGTGGTGGAGGAGCTCGAGCGGCTGGTGTTCACGAACGCGATCGACAGCCGTTGGCGTCCGGCTGATCCGGAGCCGTTGCTGATGACCGCGGAGGTGCTGCTCGCGGAGCATACGGAGGGGACGGACTACCGCGTTGTCGTGCGGCATGGGTCGGCGGCGGCGCGGGCGTTGCACGAGGAGCTCGGGTTCGCGGACGGCTGGGGCACCGTGACCAAGCAGCTCGCGGCGGTGGTCGAGGCATGAGGCTGGTACTCACGGAGTTCGTCACGCTGGACGGGGTGTACCAGGGGCCGGGGTCGCCGAGCGAGGACACGACCGACGGGTTCGTGCGGGGTGGCTGGCTGGTGCCGTACATGGATGAGATGTTCGTTCGGCGGGCGGCCGAATGGTTGCGGTTGGCGGGCGGCTTGCTGCTCGGGCGGCGGACCTATCAGGCGTTTGCCCGGGACTGGCCGCGGATCACGGATCCTGATGATCCGTTCACCGAGCTGATGAACTCGCTTCCCAAGTACGTCGTCAGTACGTCGATGGGCGAAGGTGATTGGGGGCCGGACTGGTCGATGCCGTGCGGCTCGTGGTTGCGCCGACGGTGATCGGGGATGGGCGGCGGTTGTTCGATCAGCCGGGGGAGACCGCGGGGCTCGAACTCACGAACTACGAGGCGACTCCGGGCGGCCTGCTGCTGCTCGAGTACCAGACCGTCGGTAGCGCGCCGGCCGGCGCGTACGAAGGCGTGGCCGCGCTGGTCCGACCGGCCGGAAGAAATCGGACGTGAAATGCTGGTGAGTATTTACTGAGAAGCATTGTTGGTATTTGCAACGAATAGCTCCCGGTATGGACAACGACGGTTTCCGGGTATCAACTGGGAGTAGCCGTACCGCCCCACGGTCTTGGGGCGGTGGGGGGTTATGGCAGGTCTCGGGTGGTCGGGCGCGGGCGCGCGGGGTCCGCCGTGTGCGCGGGGTGCCGCAGGTACATCCGCCACTCGGACTCCAGGAGCATCATGATGGCAACACCAACATGTTTTTTCATTCCGCCGCACATCACCGACCACATCGCGAGGAACGCGCAGCGGCAGGGCCGCGGGGCCGAGGCCGTCCGTTCGGCCATGGCCGACCAGGCTTTGCGGCAACAGCGTAAGGCCGCAACCTACGCGACCCTTCAAACGCTTACTCCGCCCCAGCCGGGCAAGAGCGACATCGCCATCTACGACGACCAGAACCAGTGGACCGTCAACGTCCAGCTGATCCGCGGCCCGGACGATCCTCCGGTCGCGGCCCAGAACGCCAACCTCGCGTACGACGCGCTGACCGCGACCCGGAAGTTCTACCACGACGTGCTCGGTCGCGAGTCGATCGACAACGCCGGCCTGACCATCGACGGCAACGTCAATTTCGGGGTCCAGTACGACAATGCGTTCTGGGACGGCTCGGAAATGGTGTTCGGGAACGGCGACAACGTCATCTTCAAGGATTTCACCAATGACGTCGACGTCCCCGGCCACGAGCTGACCCACGGCGTCACGCAGTACACCGCCGGCCTCGGGTACACCGACCAGACCGGCGCTCTGAACGAGGCGACCTCCGACATCATGGGTGCGTGCATCGACCAGTACGTCAGCGGCCAGGACGCCGGTACGTTCAACTGGCTGATCGGTGAGGGCGTGATGGCCGACGACCTGTACGGCGAGGCGATCCGGTCGATGGCGCACCCGGGTACGGCGTACGACGATCCGCTGCTCGGCAAGGACCCGCAGCCCGACAGCATGGCGGGCTACGTGCCGAACGGCGACCCGCACGTCAACAGCGGGATCATCAACCGGGTGTTCTACCTGATCGCGACCGATCTCGGCAGCTTCCCCGCGGCGAAGCTCTGGTACGCGACCCTGCAGAACCTCTGGCCGACCGCGGTGTTCGCCGACACGGCGCACGTCGCGAGCGAGATGGCGCGCATCCTGGCGCGGGACGGCGTGGTCGCCCGCCAGGCACCGCAGACCGTCAGGGCAGCCTTCCACGAGGTCGGCATCAGTTGATCCAGGACGGGCGGGGCCGGCCTTGACCTCCCGGAGACCGACCCCGCTCGAATCAGGCCGACTGCGCCAGGTCGGACCCTGGTCCGGCCCAGGCGACGTCGCAGGTCTCGCAGGACCAGGTGAAGTGTTGATGACGGCGCTGCCGGAGCGGGACATGCTTGCCTAGCAAGGCGCCACAGGACCAGCAGATGCTGCTGACCAGGACGTGGCCTTCCGGTATTTGGGCGCCGCCATCCTGGAGGGGGATGGGGTTGCTCATCGATCTGCTCTTTCGGTGGGGGTGCTACCAGTGTGCGCTACCCACGCGAAGGTCAGGCGTTTGTTTGATGATCCGCGAGCACTTCTTCGAGCACCTGACGACTGGCAGCGGAAGTCTCGTAGGTGATCAGCGCTTTCCAGAGCGCCCAGCCGCGGGCGCGGGCCCACATCGCGTCGTCCTGAGCGACAGCCTCGCGGAAGCTCGCGCGGGACGAGCCGGAGAAGAACGTGTACGCGATCACCAGGTCGCACGCGGGATCGCCGACGCCCGACGTACCGAAGTCGATGACCGCCGACAGCCGGCCGTCGCGGACGAGGAGGTTGCCGCTGGCGATGTCGCCGTGGAACCACACCGGCGGACCGTCCCACGAGGCGGCGAGGGCGGCGTCCCAGATCTCGCCGGCGAGGCCTGTGTCGTCCAGTACGGCGAGGGCGTCGAGCGTCTCGTCGTGGTAGTGCTCGAGCGATGCGCCGCGATAGAAGCTGTGCGCGCCGGCGAGTGGGCCGCCGGTCGCGTCGACGCTCTGCAGCGCGAGGACGAAGGCGGCGACCGAGCGGGCGAACTCGTCCAGGTCGACGGTCTCGGGTGCCGCCGTTTCGCCTGAGATCCAGCGTCGAACGGCCCAGGGGTGTGGATAGCCCAGACCGGGCTTGCCCTTCGCGACAGCCTCAGGGATCTCGACCGGCAGTTCCGGCCCGAGGCGGGGGAGCCAGACGTGTTCCTTGTCGACGGCAGCGACATACGCCTCGGCTGTCGGGAGGCGGGCGGTGAGGCCGGAGCCGAGGCGGTACGTCCGGTTGTCCCACCCGTCGACCGCGACCGGCGTCACCGGCAGGTCGGCCCACTGGGGGAACTGCTGTGCGATCAGTCGCCGTACCAGCGCCGCATCGATGCCGGCGCGGCCGTCCTGAGGGAGTTCGGTCACGTCCAGCAGGTTCCCGGAGGAGGCCGACGCCCTCAATCGCTTTAGCTCCTGGCTTCAGCGACCGAGTCGTTGAGGAACGCGGCGATGGTCTCGAGTTCCTCGACGGTGCGCGATTCCAGTACGCCGGCCAGCCGGTTGCCCTGGTCGGCGTACAGCGGGGCGAGCCGCTCGTTGATCGCCTCCAGCGACGGCGTGACGACGACCTTCCGCCGGTCCGCGGGGTCGGGCCGGCGGGTGACGAAGCCGTGCGCCTCGAGCCGGTCGATGACGCCGGTGACCGTGCCGGACGTCAGGCCGGTGTGCTCGGTGAGCTGCCGCGGGGTGAGCGGTCCGTACGTCTGCAGCAGCGTCATGAACTGGGAGTCGCTCGCGCCGAGCCCGACCTTCGCCGAGATCGCGTGGTTGAACAGCACCACCTCGGCGATCAGCCGGATCATGCGCTGCTGGATCTCGCCGGTGAGCTCTTCGCGGGAACTGGTCATGGTCCGCCTCAGCATAGGGCTTGCATTTCTCTCGGATCTCCAAGATACTCGGAGTACCAAGATACTTGAAGGGACGAGAGAACATGAAGGTGCTGGTAATCGGCGGCGGGACCGGCGGGCTCGCGCTGGCGCACGGACTGCTGCGGGCGGGGATCGAGGTGGCGGTGTTCGAGCGCGACGCGCTGCGCACCGACGGGCTGCACGGCTACCGGGTCGGGATCGACCCGGACGGCAGCCGCGCGCTGCATTCGCTGCTGCCCCCGGAGTTGTACGACACGTTCGTCGCCACCAAGGCGCGCGACCCGAAGTACTTCAACATGCTCACCGAGGACTTCAAGGAGGTCCTGTCGATGGAGGTTCCGTCGTCGACGGACCCGGTCGAGAGCGAGAAGTCGATCAGCCGGATGACGCTCCGCCAGGTGCTGCTGACCGGCCTCGAGGACGTGGTCGAGTTCGGCAAGGAGTTCACCCGCTTCGAGCAGTACGACGACCACGTGACGGCGTACTTCGCCGACGGGACCGAGGCGACCGGGGACCTGCTGGTCGCCGCCGACGGATCAGGGTCCCGGGTACGCCGGCAGTACCTGCCGCAGGCGAAGACCGAGGAGACCGGGATCGTGGCGATCGCGGGCAAGCTGCCGATCACCGACGAGAGCGTGAAGCTGGTGTCGCCGAAGGTCTTCGAGGGCATCTCGATGATCAACGCGCCGCGCGGGCTGTTCTGCATCATCCACGTGATGGAGTTCCAGTGGGACCGCGACGGGCGCGTGAAGCACGGGATCGGCGGCAACACCGAGGAGCTGATCCGGCACTGGCCGGGCCTGCAGTTCGACAACACCCGCGACTACATCAACTGGGGCCTGTCGGCGACCCGGGACAAGCTGCCCGCGAACGTCATGGAGCTCACCGGCGACGAGCTGATCGAGGTCGCGCTCGACCTGACGCCGGACTGGCACCCGAACCTGCGCCGGATGTTCGAGCTCACCGATCGGGGCACCTGCTTCCCGGTGAACATCTGGACGTCGGTCCCGCTGGAGCAGTGGGACAGTACGAACGTCACGCTGATCGGTGACGCGATTCACACGATGACGCCGGGCCGTGGCGTCGGCGCGAACACCGCGCTCCGGGACGCTGTGAACCTCTGCCGCGCGCTGATCGACGTACGCGACGGCCGCCGTGAACTGGTCGCGGCTGTGCGCGAGTACGAGACGAAGATGATCGAGTACGGGTTCGACGCCGTGATCAAGTCGCGCGCCCAGATGACCGCGGACGACCCGGTGCACAAGCCGGTGATCGGCCGGCTGGCCCTGGCCGGCATGCGTACGGCGATGCGCGCGGTGAACCACGTACCACCGTTGAAGCGGCGGATGCGGGACTCGATGATGGCGTACCGCGGCGCCGGCCGGGAGGAAAACCAGCTGGAGATCACTCCGGCCCCGGCCGGCAGGTGACGAGCGGTCAGCGCTGGCCGATGTGCTCCGAGACGGCGTCGAAGACCCGCCCGACCGCGGCGAAGTCCTCCTGGCTGGCCAGGTCGACGAGGTTCTCCCGGACGCCGGCGACGTGGTACGGCGCGGCCTGCTCCAGCAGGGCGAACCCGGCGTCGGTCAGCTCGGCCCAGACGCCGCGCTTGTCGCTCGTGCACGACGTACGGCGGACGAGCTCGGCGGCCTCGAGGCGGCCGACCGTGTGGGTCAGGCGGGACCGGCTCTGGTGCAGCCGGTCCGCCAGGTCGGCCATCCGGAGCCGCCGGTCGGGCGCCTCGGAGAGCCGGACGAGGATCTCGTAGTCGTTGATCCCCAGGCCGAACTGACGAAGGTCGTCGTCGAGCTTCGCCATCAGGCGTGCGGTGCCCAGCAGGTAGGCCCGCCACGCCACCTGCTGCTCGGCGTCGAGCCACCGAGTCCCCCGGTCCATCTCAGTCTCCGTCGTCACGGGAACAGTGTACCGGGAATGTGGTTGACATTTAAACTGTTACTGCCTACTGTCGTAGTCATCGGTTGAAGCTTTAACTATTGAACCAGGCTGCGTCGCCCCCGACCAGTAGCGCCACATTCCCCGAGAGGACCTCATGAGCGACACCACCACCGGCACCCTGACCAGCACGATCCCCGGCCTGGCTGCCGGCACGTATGCCATCGACACCGCGCACACCGAGATCGGCTTCACCGTCCGGCACCTGATGACCAAGGTCCGCGGCACGTTCGAGGACTTCAGCGGCGAGATCGTCGTCAAGGACACCATCGAGGAGTCCGTGGCGAACGTCGCCGTCGAGCTGGCCTCCGTGCACACCCGCAACGCGCAGCGCGACGGGCACCTGCGTTCCGGCGACTTCTTCGACGCCGAGAAGAGCCCGAAGATGACTTTCGTCAGCACCGCCATCAAGGCCGAGGGCGACGACTACGTGCTGGCCGGCGACCTGACCATCAAGGACGTCACCAAGCCGATCGAGTTCGCGGTCGAGTTCCTCGGTGTCGACCAGAACGCGTACGGGCAGACCATCATCGGTTTCGAGGCCTCCGCGTCGATCAGCCGCAAGGAGTGGGGCATCGACTTCAACGTCCCGCTCGAGGGTGGCAAGCTGCTGATCGGTGACAAGGTGGACATCCACCTCGACGTCCAGGCCGCGCTGCAGGCCTGATCGTCCGAGCGAATACCCCGCACCCGGGTGGTGCGGGGTTTTGCTATGCCTGGACCATTCGGTGCGCGAGGTCGGCGTACAGCTTGCCCAGGGTGGCCGGCTCGCCGCGGTGCGGGGTGTACCAGCGGGCGACGTCGATCGAGAGCGACAGTACGGCGAGCGTGGTGCCCGGCAGGTCGCTGACGACGAACTCGCCCGCCCGTACGCCGTCCGCGAGCACCTGCTCGATCTGGGTCGAGATGGCGCGGCGGATCGTCGCGACCTCGGCCAGGTGCTCCGGGGAGAGCGCGGCCAGTTCGTACTGCACCACGCGGGCGATCGTGTGGTGCTCGGCGTGCCAGGCGGTGAAGGCGGTGACCAGCGAGCGCAGCCGATCCGCGGCGGTCGGGCCGGTGTCCGCGGTGCGCAGTACCTCCAAGGCGGCCTTGTGGCCGTACAGGCTGATCTCGAAGAGCAGGCGTTCCTTGGACGGGTAGTGCACGTACAGCGCGGCCGGGCTCATCCCGGCCCGGGACGCGATGTCGCGGGTCGTCGTCGCCTGGTAGCCGCGCTCGGCGAACGCGTCGATGGCGCCCGTCAGCAGCCGGCGGGCCGCGGCCGGCTGGACGTGCTCCCACACCAGGGGATCGGTGACTGCGGACACGTTGACACCTTGCACCAAAAGCGTGAAGCTAAGCAAGCGCTTAGCCACTCGTCTCATGCCTTGGGGAGGCCCCATGGACCGCGTCATCTTCAACGAGGACCATCACGCATTCCGTGCCAGCGCGAAGGAGTACTGCGACCGCTCGCTGGTGCCGCGGATGGAGCAGTTCCTCGACGAGAAGACGATCGACCGGGCCGTCTGGCTGGAGGCCGGCAAGCAGGGCTTCCTCGGGCTGGACGTGCCGGAGGAGTACGGCGGTTCGAGCGTCGGCGACTACCGGTTCAACGCGGTGTTCGCGGAGGAGGTGTCGAAGGTCTCCGCGTCGCTGTCAAGCTGTTTCGGCATCCACTACGACTGCGCCGCGCCGTACTTCGTGGACCTCGGCACCGAGGAGCAGAAGCAGCGCTGGCTGCCGAAGTTCTGTTCCGGCGAGTACGTCGCCGCGATCGGGATGACCGAGCCGTCCGGCGGTTCGGACCTGGCCGCGCTGAAGACCACCGCGAAGAAGACCGACGGCGGCTGGGTGCTGAACGGGTCGAAGACCTTCATCACGAACGGCGACATGGCCGACCTGGTGATCGTCGCCGCCCGGACCGACCCGTCGAAGGGCGCGAAGGGCATCACGCTGTTCGTGGTCGAGGAGGGGATGGCCGGGTTCGCCC
Organism: Kribbella sp. NPDC059898; assembly: GCF_042730855.1. Lineage (NCBI taxonomy): Bacteria > Bacillati > Actinomycetota > Actinomycetes > Propionibacteriales > Kribbellaceae > Kribbella > Kribbella sp. NPDC059898. The sequence continues at coordinate 183,090 of NZ_JBHWKR010000011.1, read as the reverse complement.
GCGGCCGCAAGCTGGACAAGGTCGGGCAGACCGAGTCCGGTACGTCGGAACTCTTCTTCGAGGACGTCTTCGTTGCCGATGACAACGTCCTCGGTGAGGTGGACCGCGGCTTCATCCACATGATGGAGCGGCTCGCGCAGGAGCGGATCGGCGCCGCGGTGTCGAACATCGCGCACGCCACCCAGATCCTCGCCGAGACGATCGACTACGTGAAGCAGCGCAAGGCGTTCGGGCAGGCGGTCGGCTCGTTCCAGTACAACAAGTTCCTGATCGCCGAGCTGGTCACGAAGGCCGAGGTGACCCAGGCGTACGTCGACAACGCGATCGTCGCGCACGACGAGGACCGGCTGTCCGCGGTGGACGCCGCGAAGACCAAGTGGTGGAGCGCGCACGTGCAGAACGAGATCCTGGACGCGTGCGTCCAGCTGCACGGCGGCTACGGCTACATGAACGAGTACCGGGTGGCCCGCGCCTGGCGCGACGCCCGGGTGACGAAGATCTGGGCCGGATCGAACGAGATCATGAAGGAACTCATCGGCCGCGACCTCGGCCTCTAGAAGGGACTGGCAATGCCTGAAGCAGTCATCGTGTCCACGGCGCGTTCGCCGATCGGGCGTGCGCACAAGGGGTCGCTGACCACGATCCGGCCGGACGACCTGGCCGTCCAGATGATCAAGGCGGCCGTCGGCAAGGTGGGGCTGACCGGGGACCAGATCGAGGACCTGGCGCTCGGCTGTGCGGAGCCGCACGATGAGCACGGCGGGAACATGGCCCGCCGGGTCGCGGTGCAGCTCGGCTGGGACAACACGCCGGCGACCACCGTGAACCGGTTCTGCGCGTCGTCGACGCAGACCGCGCGGATGGCGTACCACGCGATCAAGGCCGGCGAGGGCGACATCTTCGTCAGCGCCGGCGTCGAGTGCGTCTCGCGGTACAAGAACTTCGGGTCCGCCGGTGTCGGTGACCCGAGCTCGTTCAACCCGCTCTTCACCGACGCGGTCGCGCGGACCGAGAAGTACGCGGAGACCAACGACACTTGGCACGACCCGCGCGCGGACGGGCAGATCCCGGACATCTACATCTCGATGGGGCAGACAGCGGAGAACGTGGCGACGCTGCGCGGCATCAGCCGTGCGGACCAGGACGTGTTCGGCGTCCGTTCGCAGAATCTCGCCGAGAAGGCGATCGGGAACGGGTTCTTCGAGCGCGAGATCGTCCCGGTGACGCTGCCGGACGGGACTGTTGTCAGCAAGGACGACGGCCCGCGGGCGGGGACGACCCTCGAGGGTGTCAGCGGGCTGAAGCCGGTGTTCCGGCCCGACGGAACCGTGACGGCCGGCAACTGCTGCCCGCTGAACGACGGCGCCGCCGCGGTCGTGATCATGAGCGACACCAAGGCGCGGGAACTCGGGCTGACGCCGCTCGCGCGGATCGTGTCCACGGGTGTCAGTGGCCTGTCGCCGGAGATCATGGGCCTCGGTCCGGTGGAGGCGTCGAAGCAGGCGCTGGCGCGGGCCGGGATGAGCATCAACGACATCGACCTGGTCGAGATCAACGAGGCGTTCGCGGTCCAGGTGATCGGGTCGGCGCGCGAGCTCGGCATCGACGAGGACAAGCTGAACGTGCACGGCGGCGCGATCGCGCTCGGCCACCCGTTCGGCTCGACCGGCGCGCGGATCATGACCACGCTGCTGAACGGGCTGCAGTTCGAGGACAAGCAGTTCGGCCTCGAGACGATGTGCGTCGGCGGCGGGCAGGGCATGGCGATCGTGCTCGAGCGCCTCAGCTGATGAGCCTGGACGGCCGGACGGCGATCGTCACCGGAGCCTCGCGCGGGATCGGGTTGGCGGTCGCCCAGCGCCTGGTGGCCGACGGCGCCCGGGTTGTCATCACCGGGCGCACCCAGGAGACCCTCGACGAGGCTGTGCAGACCCTGGGCGGTCGTGAGCACGCTCTTGCGATCGCGGGCAACGCTGCGGATCCCTCGCACCGCGGGGCGGTCGTCGCGGCCGCGGTGGCGACGTATGGCTCGGTGGATCTGCTGGTGAACAACACCGGCATCAATCCGATCTACGGAAAGCTCCTGGACGTCGATCAGACCGTTGCGGCCAAGATGGTCGACACCAACGTGCTGGCCGCGATCGCGTGGGTGAAGGCGTGCCGGGACGCGTGGATGGGCCCACACGGTGGCGCTGTGGTGAACCTGTCCTCGGTGGCCGGTCTGGCGCCTTCGCCCGGCATCGGGTGGTACGGCGCGACCAAGGCGATGCTGTCCCGGGTCACGCAGGAGTTGGCGATGGAGCTGGCTCCGGAGATCCGGGTGAACGCAGTGGCTCCGGCGGTGGTCAAGACCAAGTTCGCCGGAGCGCTCTACGAAGGGCGTGAGGACAAGGTCGCGGCGGCGTACCCGTTGGGGCGTCTGGGCCGGCCAGAGGACGTTGCGTCGCTGGTGTGGTTCCTGTTGTCCGACGAGGCGTCCTGGATCACCGGCCAGACCATCACGATCGACGGCGGCCTCACGCTGAACGGCGGGATCGTCTAGGGCTGACGCCCCTGCCAGGCGGCCAGCTGGTCGTACGGCGAGGCGTCGTCGGCCACCTGTACCACCGGACCGAACGGGACGTGGCCGCCGCGCTGGTCGGCCGGAGTGAACTGCCGGACCAGGGGCAGCACCTGTGTCGCCAGGGCGTCGTCCAGCTCGCTCACACGACCTGTGGCCTTGGCCAGGTCCCAGGAATGCGTCGTGAGCTCGCCTGTGTAGCCAGCGATCGCGGCAGCGCCCGGCAACGTCGCCCATGGCAGCTTGCAGATCCGGCCGAGCACGGTGTCGTCGGAGAGCGTGGCATCGAGGGCAACGCGGCGTTCCTTCCATGCAGCGGGTACGTCGTCGACGCCCGTGGTCACCACTGGGATCGTCAGCGGGTCGCCGCCCTGCAGTGCGAGGTTGATGCGCGCGATGACGGTCAGCAGGTGCCCCTGCAGCGTGCTGACGTCGTACTCGTCGCACGGCGTCGGCAGGGCGAGGTCTTCTGGGCTGGTGGTGGTGATCAGCCGTTCCGTCTGGTCGAGGGCGCGGACGAAGAGCGGTCGGGGGTCGTTCTGAACGAAGGTCATGAAGAGAGCATCGCCGGCAATATGTGACATCTTCTGTCGCGTATTGTGGGAGACATGCGTGCGGACCGGTTGTTGCAGATCATCCTGTTGCTGCAGCGGCACGAGCGCTTGAGTGCGCGGGAGCTGGCAGGGCGGCTGGAAGTGTCGTCGCGGACGGTCATGCGGGATATGGAGGCGTTGTCCGCGGCCGGTGTGCCGGTGTACTCCGAGCGTGGGCGTAACGGGGGCTGTGTACTGCTGCCGGGGTACCGGGCCGACGTCAGTGAGCTCACGCCGCGGGAGGCGCAGGCGTTGTTCGCGTGGTCGGGGCGGGCTGCGCTGTCGGAGGAGCTCGGGCTGCAGGACGCGCTGCACACCGCGATGGGCAAGCTGTCCGCGACGCTGCCGGTCGAGTTGCAGGACGACGCGGACGCACTGTCCGGGGCGATCGTCGTCGATCGCCGCCGGTGGTTCGCGGACGCCGAGGACACCGGCGCCTTGCCAGTACTGCGGCAAGCGGTCGTGAAGCGCCGCCGGGTGCGGCTGCGGTACGCGTCGGCCAGTGAGGGCGTGCAGCAACGAACGGTCGACCCGTGGGGCCTGGTGGAGCAGGCAGGCCGCTGGTACCTGGTGGCCGCGCACCGCGGCGCGGCCCGGATGTACCGGGTGTCGCGGGTCGAGGAGGTCGACGTACTCGAGGAAACGGCCGAGCGGCCCGACGGGCTGGACGTGCGTGCGGAGTGGGAGCGGCTGCGGTCCGGGCTGGAGCGGCAGGCGCCGGCCGGCGTCGATGTGCTGACCCGGGTCCGGCCGGACAAGGTCGAGTTCATCCGGCGGATCAGTGCGCCGATGCTGGCCAAGGGGGAGGTGCCGCGCGACGTCCCGTCGGACGACGAGTGGCCGCACCTGCGGCTGCACTTCCGGGTCCGGGAGGCCGCGTGCGGCGTACTGCTCGGGTTCGCGGGCGATCTGGAGGTGCTGGAGCCGCCGGACCTTCGGGAGCGGATGCTGGAGCTGGCCCGGGCAGCCGTCGCGACCTACGGCTGACGGGTCGCCACGAAAGTCTGCCGGAGGATGACGTTGCCATCGGCATCGATGTCCTCGTTGCGCCAGTGGAACCCGTCCACGGTGATCCCGGTGAACTCCCAGCGGGTGCTCGCCGACTGGGCCTCGAGCGTGATGGTGTCCCCGCTCGCGTGTGCCACGAACGGCATCACGAACGCCGCCTTCGGGCCCATCCAGGTCGAACGGAACGCCTGCAGTTCCGGGTCGTAGATCCGGATCGACAGGCCCCACTCGCCGTCACCGTCGGTACTGCGGGCCAGCCGGCTCGGCGTGATCCAGACGTCGGCGACCGCGCGGCCGTCGAGCGCCCAGGCGAAGTGCCATTCGCCGTGCGTACGGCGGGTGACGGCGCCGGTCTCGTCGTACCACGCGACGTCGAGGTCCCAACTGCCGATCAAGGGGGCGAACGGGCGGAACGCGTCGGCGTACTCGGCGCGCGGGCCGTCGGAAACCATCAGGTCGGCGAGAACTCGCGCGGCCGCCGCGCCGTCGTGGAGCTGCATCCGTCCAGGGTAGATGTGGACGCCCCGCCGCCGGTGACCCCGTCGCGTGCAACCACGATGGCACTTCCGGCGGTCGGGGCATTCAGTCCGACAGCACCGCGCTACTTTAATACGAGTTCGCCCCACAGCCGAATCACGGGACCCGCGCGATCACGTCTCTTAATGCGTGGCGTGCGTACGGCGTGCTGGCTAGGGTCGCGGAGCATGAGGACTCGGGCGGTGGTACGGCAGGCCGTGGCGGACGATGCGGAGGCGGTGGCGGCGGTACGGCGGGTGGTGGCGCCGTACAAGGTGATGTCGCCCGCGGCGGTCCGGCACATGCTGACCGTGCAGGCACCGGGAGAGCGGTTCCTCCCGCTGGTCGCCGAACGTGACGGCGAGATCGTGGCCTGGGCATCGGCCGGGCTGAACGTGTGGACGAGCGAACCCGGGCAGGCCGGGCTGCTCATCTTCGTCCACCCGGAGCACCGCAAGCAGGGCATCGGCAGCGAGCTCGCCGAGCGGCTGCACCAGCATCTGACCGAGGTCGGCGCCGTCCGGGTGCGGACGTTCGTCCAGCCGGAGGGTCTCGAGTTCGCCCGCAACCTCGGGTACGACGGGACGCGGCAGATGCACTACGCGGGTCTGGAGCTGACCGGTCTGCCTGATCAGCCGCCGACTCCGGACGGGATAGAACTAGTACCGCTGGACGCGGTGGACCCCAGGGCGGCGTACGAGGCCGATGCGATCGCGTCGCTGGACGAGCCGAGCGACTCGCCGCTGGACGCCGTCGAGTACGACGCGTGGCTCGAGGAGATCTGGAACAGCCCGTCCCTGGACAAGACGCTCAGCGTCGCCGCACTGGCCGGCGCCGAGGTGGCCGCGTTCACGGTCGTCGAGACAGCGGGCGACCGGATGTGGTCGGGCATGACCGGCACGATCCCGGCGTACCGCGGAAAGGGTCTCGCCAAGCTCGTGAAGTCGGTCGCCCTCCGCAAGGCGGCCGCGGCCGGCATCACGTCGGCGTACACCTCGAACGACGACACCAACGCCCCGATGCTTGCCGTCAACAACTGGCTCGGCTACCACCGCGTCCAGACCGAACTGGGCCTGTTGCGAACCCTCTGAGACAGAGCTGTAATCGGTTTCCTTCCGGTCTGCACCTGAAGGACGTTAGATTCCGGGTACTTGGTTGTTGGAGTGCCCAAGGAGTTTCGGATGGAGATCAGGCCGGCCGGTCCCGGCGACGTGGATCAGGCGCTGGCGTTGCACGACGAACTGGTGCCGTACCTGGTGACCACGCGCGGCATGCTGACCCGGGAGCTCGCTCGGCCGGGCGTGCCGGGGCGGGCGACGTACGCCGCGTTCGACGGCGGCGAACTGGTGGGCTGGGCAACGACCGGGCTGATCGCCGGTTCGGATCCGCTGGACGGGCAGCTCCGGCTGCTGGTCCGGCCGGAGTACCGGCGCCGGGGGATCGGTACGCGGTTGCTGGAGGCAACGCACGCGAACCTGCGGGAAGCCGGCGCGACGACCGCCCGGGTGTTCGCGGACCCGTCCTCGGTCGAGTGGGCCGCCCGGTTCGGGTACCGGCAGACGCGGCAGGTGCACTACGCGGGCATCGACCCGCGGAAGGCGCCGCGGCAGCCCGAACCGCCGAGCGCGGTACGGCTCGCACCGCTCACCGAGGTCGAGCCGGCGGCGCTGTACGCCGCCGACGTGGTTGCCCAGCGCACCAAACCCGGCGACGCGAAGATCTCCGCGCGGCCGTACGACGAGTGGTTCGCCGCGGTGTGGCAGTCCGAGGACACGGTGCTCGACCTGAGCGTGGCCGCGCTGTACCGGGACGAGATCGTGGCGTTCACGATGGGCCTCGGCGATCACACGATGATCTGGTCGAAGATGACCTCGACGCTACCGGAGTACCGCGGGCGCGGCCTCGCGAAGCTGGTGAAGGCGGCCGCCCTGCACCGCGCCGCGGACGCCGGCGTGCAGGGCGCGTACACGGCCAACTACGACGGCAACACGCCCATGCTCGCCGTCAACGAGTGGCTCGGCTACCACCGGATCGCGACCCACGCCGTACTCATCTGCCCGCTCTAGGGCACCAGCAGTACGACGGTCTCCGCGACGCAGGCGGGCTTCGTGGAGTTCTCCAGCTCGATCACCCAGTTGAGCGACACCTGGACGCCGGCCGGGGTCTCGACCGCGTTCGAGATCGAGGCGCCGGCCCGGACCCGGCTGCCGACCGGGACCGGCGCCGGGAAGCGGACCTTGTTCACGCCGTAGTTGAGCTTCGCCGTCACGCCGTCGACCTTGAACAGCTCGTCGCCGAAGCGGGCGATCAGGCTCAGCGTCAGGTAGCCGTGCGCGATCGTCCCGCCGTACGGGCCCTTCGCCGCCCGCTCGACGTCGACGTGGATCCACTGGTGGTCACCGGTCGCGTCGGCGAACTGGTTCACCTGCTCCTGGGTGATCTCCAGCCATTCGGACTCGCCGAGCTGGGTGCCGACGGCGTGCGCCACCTCGTCGACGCCGTTGAAGGTCTGCGGCATGCTCAGGCTCCCTTAGTTGCGCGGTCCGCCGGCGACGTACAGGACCTGGCCGGAGACGAACCCGGCCTCCTCGCTGCAGAAGAACGACGCGGCCGCGGCGATGTCAGCCGGCGTGCCGGTGCGCTGCACCGGAATGGTCGCGGCGGTCGCCTTCTTGAACTCCTCGAAGTCGACGCCGACCCGGGCCGCGGTGGCCGCCGTCATGTCGGTCTCGATGAAGCCCGGCGCGATCGCGTTCGCGGTGACGCCGAACTTGCCCAGCTCGATCGCCAGCGTCTTCGCCAGCCCCTGCAGGCCGGCCTTCGCGGACGCGTAGTTGGCCTGGCCGCGGTTGCCGAGCGCCGACGTCGACGACAGGAAGACCATCCGGCCGTACTTGGCCTCGACCATGTGCGCCTGGCAGGCCTTCGACATCAGGAAGCTGCCTTTGAGGTGCACGGACATGACCGTGTCCCAGTCGTCCTCGGACATCTTGAACAGCAGGTTGTCCCGCAGTACGCCGGCGTTGTTCACCAGGATCGTCGGCGCGCCCAGCTCGGCGGCGACCCGCTCGACCGCGGCCGCGACCTGGTCGGACTTGCTGACGTCGGCGCCGACCGCGATCGCCGTGCCGCCGGCCTCGGTGATCGCCTTGACGGTCGCCGCGCAGGCTGCCTCGTCGAGGTCGACGACCGCGACCGCGTTGCCGTCCTTGGCGAGCCGCTGCGCGACGGCCGCGCCGATTCCCCGGGCCGCCCCGGTCACGATCGCTACCCGCTGCGCGCTCATCCACCACTCCAATCGGTCAACTGGTCTGCCGGGGATGACATTACCCACGGCCTGTCCGCGGCGGATGTACCCCGGATGACATGATCGTCGTGTGGATCATCACAACCGCCACGTCTATCACTGCCCGTTGCGCTGGGGCGACATGGACGCGCTTGGACACGTGAACAACGGCCGGTATGTCGACTATCTGCAGGACGCGCGCGTCGACTTCCTGTTCCGGACCGCGAAGGAGCTCGGCGCCGACACGCTGGAGACCGGGCTGCTGGTCGCCCGGCACGAGGTCCAGTACCGCGCGCCGCTGCACTTCCGCGCGGAGCCGGTCCGGATCGAGCTGTGGATCTCCGAGATCCGGGCCGCGTCGTTCACGGTCGACTACGAGATCCTCGACGCGGAGCCGGAACGCCGTACCTATGTCGAGGCCCGCACCCGGCTGGTGCCGTTCGACTTCACCGCGAACCGCCTGCGCCGGATCACCCCCGAGGAGCGGACCGCGCTCGAGAAGCTGGTGGGCGCCTGATGTACACATACCAGGTCCAGGTCCGGTGGTCGGACATCGACTCGTACGACCACGTCAACAACGTCCGGTACTTCGACTACCTGCAGGAGGCGCGTATCGGGTTCCTCACCCAGCTGATGGCGGCGACCGGCGACTACTTCGAGCAGTACCCGTGCGTCCTGGTCAGCCAGACGGTCGACTACCTGCGCCCGATCCTGCTCCGGCACCCGCCGTACGACGTGGACGTGTGGATCAGCGCCGTCGGTGCGTCGTCGTACACGCTCGGCTCCCGGATCGTCGACCGCAGCGGCGAATCCGAGGACGTGTACGCGAAGGCGGAGTCGGTGATCGTCGCCGTCGACGGTGCGACGCACGCGAAACGCGCCCTCGGCGACGACGAACGGGCAGCCCTGCTGCAACACATTTCGACCACTTGAGAGACTGGATCCGAGATGACTGAGCAGCAGAGCTTCTACGACGCCGTCGGTGGGGCGGACACCTTCCACCGATTGGTGGCCGCGTTCTACCGCGGCGTTGCCGCCGACCCGGAGCTGCGGGCGCTGTACCCGGACGAGGATCTGGGTCCGGCCGAGGTGCGGTTCCGGATGTTCCTGGAGCAGTACTGGGGCGGCCCGAAAACGTACTCCGAGCAGCGTGGGCACCCCCGGCTGCGGATGCGGCACGCCCCGTTCGCGGTCACCCCGAGTCAGCGGGACCGGTGGCTCGGCCACATGCGGGCCGCGCTGGACGAGCTCGGTCTGACGCCCGAACAGGACGAGCAGATCTGGACGTACATGGTGATGGCCGCACAGAGCATGGTGAACACCGACGAACCCAATTATCCCGGCGCGATCGACGTGTCCGGACGCTGAACCTCTTCTAAGGAGACAACACGAGCATGGCTACCACTCGTACGGCGAAGGCGCACTGGGAAGGCTCGCTGATGGAGGGCGCCGGCCAGGTCGCCCTGGAGTCCTCCGGTGTCGGCACCTACGACGTCACCTGGGCCTCCCGCGCGAACGACGCGAACGGCAAGACCAGCCCGGAGGAGCTGATCGCCGCCGCGCACTCGACCTGCTTCTCGATGGCGCTGTCGCACGCGCTCGCCGGTGCGGGCAAGCCGCCGGCGTCGATCGACACCCAGGCCGACGTGACCTTCCAGCCGGGGGAGGGCATCACCGGCATCAAGCTGTCCGTGAACGGCAACGTCCCCGGCCTGACCGCCGACGAGTTCGCCGAGTTCGCCGAGGGCGCGAAGAAGAACTGCCCGGTCTCGCAGGCGCTGTCCGCCGTCCCGATCACGCTGGACGTCACCTTCACCGCCTGAGCCCCACGCACAGCAGTGCCCCGGCGCGCCGCGCCGGGGCACTCGTGCGTTTCAGCGCCGGTACTGCGCGATCACCTTGGTGAAGTCGTACGCGCTCTGGGAGATCCCGCTGCACGTGTCGCCGTCGGTGTTGCTGCCGCCGCAGGCGCGGTCGCGGTTGACGGCCCAGAACGTGAACCGGGCCAGGTGGTGCTGCTGCGCGTACGCGAGCAGTGTTTTGAAGTCGGACAGCCGAACGGTCTCGCCGGAGTCGTCGGTCTTGCCGTTCATCGACGAGATTCCCATGTGCCGGTACGCCTCGTCGTCGGAGTAGCCATACGCGCTCTTCAGCCGGCCCTTGAGGCCTTCCTCGGCCGTCTTGGTCAGCGTCGCCATGTCGGTCGAGCCGCCGCCGAAGTCGAACGGCATCAGCACCCAGCCGTCGTTCGCCAGCCCGGCGGCCGCGCCCTTCTTGATCAGGTCGACGCCCGAGGCGTCCGGGCCGCCCTGGTCGGTGCCCATCGTGATGTACGTCGTGATGCCCGGGTTCTTGCTCTTCACGATCTTCAGCGCGCTGACCACCCGCTGCCGGGCGGTCGAGCTGTGGAACTCGGTGTCCTCGATGTCGATGTCGATCGCCTTCAGCTGATAGGCGTCGATCACCTTCTGGTACGCGCCGGCCAGTGCGGAGGCCGAGCTGCACTTCTCGCCGAGCTTGTTGCCGGACCAGCCGCCGAACGACGGGATGACGTCGCCGCCGGCCGCCCGGATGCTGTTGATCGCGGACTGGTCCGAGCCGCCGGTCAGCGGCCGGCTGCCGTCCCACTTCGGGTTGCAGCCGCCGTCGGACAGGACGAACGCCAGCGTGAACCACTTGTTCCCGGCGGCCTTCATCACGTCGGCGGGCTTCTGCGGGTTCCCCCAGCCGAGGTACAGGTACGGCGCCGCGGGCATCGCGGCCGCGTCGGCGGCCCGTACCTGCGGGCTGCTCACCGGCCGGGTACTTGCCTGCGCGACGGACGCGACACCGGTCGCCAGGCACGCGGCGGTCACCGCGCTCACGAGGATCTTCATGACTCTCCTTGGATCGGGGGGCGGTCAGAGTCCGAATCAATAGGAAGGTTTCCTAATGATTCTGCTCGATCATCACCCCGCCGATCGCAAGACGTCAACTGTTGATTACTCGTGCGACCCTTCGTCGGACTTGGCGGCTTCCGCTTCCTTCTCGGTGCTGGAGCCGACGCCGGAGGACGAGGTGCTGTTCGGGTCGCGGGTGGTGAGGTTGCCGATCCGGACGACCTCGCCGTTGCGGACGTACCAGGTGGTGCCGTCCTCGCCGCGTAGCGTGGTGATGCGCAGGCCGACCGCGACCACGACGCCGGTCGCCTTCTCCATGTCGATCAGGTCGCCGACGCCGTACTGGTCCTCGAAGATCATGAACACGCCCGCCAGGAAGTCCTTCACCAGCGTCTGCGCGCCGAAACCGAGCGCGACGCCGATGATGCTCGCGGACGCGATCACCGGCAGGATGTTGAACCCGAGCTCGGCGAGCACCATCACCACCAGGACGGCGGTGAGCACGATCGTCACCGTGCTGGTCAGCAGTGAGGCGATCGTCTCCGCGCGCTGCGCCCGGCGTTCGTTGGCGAGGGTGTTCTCGACGAACTCCTGCCCCCGCTTCGACTTCGCGAGGACGCCGGCCACCGCGCCGTTCCCGGTCCGCCGGGCGAACCGGCGGATGATCTTGTGCAGGACCCAGCGGAGCACGAAGAAGCCGATGATCAGACCGGCGATCCGGGCCGGCACGACGATGATCTGATCGGTCATCTCCAGCTTGCCGTCGGAGCCGGTCCGGAAGAAGGTCGGGAACGAGCTCGGCAGCGAAAACAGGGGGTGACTGACTAGGGACACAAGGTAGCTGGTCAGAATAGGCATCTCGCCGCCTGATGTTAGTAGGGCTGACAAGGAGAAGCGATCGCATGTCGAGCCGGCTGGACGACGAGCTTTCCAGGCTCGTGAGTGCTGGTGTGCTGCGCCAGTACCAGGCCGACTCGATCCGGGACGCGGCCGACGCGGAGATCGACGCGGCGCTCGCCGACCCGGGCCGTCCGCGGCCTTCCGGGGAGGCTCCGGAGCCCTCCGAACCGGCCAAGCGGAAGACGCCGCCGGTAGCGGTCCATACCAACGCTCTGGTCGAGGTTCTCGGGTACGTCGGCGGCGCGCTGCTGCTCGGCGCCGTTGCGCTCCTGACCTTGGCGAACTGGGGTGAAATGGGGCGTGCCGCGCGGATCAGTACCGGCACGACGGCCGCCGTCGTACTGCTCGGTGTCGCGGTCGTTCTGGCCCTGCTGGGACGTCGCGCGCAGCTCAGCGCGGCGCTCGCCTCGCTGGGGTGTTGCGTGGCCGGGTTTGCGACGTTCGTGGCGATCGAGGGGGAGGCCGGGCGGGTCGCGGGAGTGGTGGTCGCGCTCGCGCTGGCGGCCGGCGGGCTGTGGTGGCTCAAGGAGTCATCGTTGCTGGTGGCAACTTTTGGGATCCTCGCCGTCGGTGTGCTGGTGATCACCTCGGACGTCCTGACTCCGGACACCGGGTCGGCCGCGAACAGCGCGGGCATCGCCGGCACCGGGTTCATCGTCGTCGCGTTCGTGTTCGCGATGCTCGGCCTGGTGCGCGATCAGGTGACGTCGTGGTCACTCGCCGGAGCCGCGATGTTCAGCTCGTCGATCTGCTGGCTGGTGCAGGAGCGCGGCGAGATCATGGCGCTCGCCGTCGGTACGGCGGGCCCGGCCGCGCTGCTGGTCGCGTACGGGCGGACCCGGCGCTCGGCGTACGCCGTGGTGGGCTGCGCGATCCTGCTGGTGATCTGGCCGACCGCCCTGTACCAGCTGACCGACAACCTGGCCGGCGTAGCGGTCGGGCTGGTCGTCGCGAGCGGCGTACTGCTCCTGGCGGTGCTGATGCTCAGCCGTCGCCGTTCGAACGAGTAACGCAACGCGCGCCGTTTCGCCCTAGCTGCGGTTGATACGGCAGACTCGCTGGGGTGACAGCTCCCACTCCGGCCCTTGTCGAGCTTGCAGTCGCCCATGGCGTGGCCACGGAGTACTGGAACTGGCAAGGCGAGCATGTGGTCGTTTCCAGTGAGGTCGTGTCCGATGTGCTCGCTGCACTCGGTGTCGACGCGTCCACGCCGCAGAAGGCCACCATTGCGTTGGCTGAGCACCAGCAGGCGCGCTGGCGCCGTACGCTGCCGCCCACCGTGGTGATGCGTGCGGGCTGGACGCCCTGGTTCGCCGTACACCTGCCGCACGGGTCTACCGCCGAGGTGTGGGTGGATCTGGAGGACGGCGGTCAGCGGCGGGACATCCCGCAGCAGGACCATTGGGTCGAGCCGGAGTGGATCGACGGCGTCCAGGTCGGTGAGGCGACGTTCCAGCTGCCGGGTGACCTGCCGCTCGGGTATCACCGGCTGTGCGCGCGGGTCGGCACCAACCCGGAGATCTCGGTCAGCACGCTGATCGTCACGCCGCGGAAGCTGGAGCCCGAGAAGCTGCCGCGCACGTGGGGCTGGGTCCTCCAGCTGTACTCGGTACGGTCCCGGCGTTCCTGGGGCATCGGCGACCTGCACGACCTGGGCGACCTGGCTGCCTGGTCGGCGCACGACCTGGGCGCCGGCTTCGTCCTGGTGAACCCCCTGCACGCTGCTGAGCTGGCCGGACGCATGGAGCCGTCGCCGTACCTGCCGGCGTCACGGCGGTTCGGGAACCCGATCTACCTGCGCATCGAGGACATCGACGAGTACGGCGACCTCGCCCCGATGGAGCGGGACCAGGTACGGGCGCTAGCGCTGCAGGCGCGGGCGTTGAGCGAGGACTCGACCATGCTGGACCGGGACGCCGTGTGGACCGCCAAGCGTGAGGCACTCCAGGTGCTGTTCCGCGTGCAGCCGTCCGTGGGGCGGATCGCGGAGTACGGCGCGTACTGCGACCGCGAGAGCCAGGGGCTGATCGACTTCGCGACCTGGGCCGCGATCGCCGACGTCCACGGTCCGGAGTGGAGCAAGTGGCCGGAGGAGCTGCAGGAGCCGACGGCGCCCGCGGTTGTTGCCTTCCGCAACGAGAACCCGGACCCGGTCGAGTTCCACTGCTGGCTGCAGTGGCAGCTGGACGAGCAGCTGGGGCGGACCCAGGCCCGGGCGAAGGCGGCCGGGATGTCGTTGGGCGTCGTACACGACCTGGCTGTCGGCGTACATCCCGACGGCGCTGACGCGTGGGCCTTGCAGCACGTGCTGGCGCCGAACATCCACGTGGGTGCTCCGCCGGACGCCTTCAACCAGCAGGGGCAGGACTGGTCGCAGCCGCCGTGGCGCCCGAACGCGCTGGCCGAGACCGGGTACGCCGCCTGGCGGGACCTGGTGCGGGCGGTGATGCGACACGGTGGCGGGCTGCGGATCGACCATATCCTCGGCATGTTCCGGCTGTGGTGGGTCACGTCGCCGGAGCGGCCTACCGAGGGCACGTACGTGCGGTACGACCACGAGGCGTTGGTGGGCATCCTGGTGCTGGAGGCGCAGCGGGCCGGGGTCACCGTGATCGGCGAGGACCTGGGCACCGTGGAGCCGTGGGTGCGCGACTACCTGACCGAACGCGGCGTTCTGGGTACTTCGGTGCTCTGGTTCGAGCGGGACGCCAACGGGAAGCCCCTGGCGCCCGAGCGGTGGCGGGAGCTGTGCTTGGCGACTGTGACGACGCATGACCTCCCGCCGACGGCGGGGTACCTGGCCGGCGACCATGTCGAGCTACGGAATCGCCTAGGTCTGCTCACGCGCCCTGTGGCCGAGGAGCTCGCTGTTGACGAGGCAGACCGCGACGCGTGGCTCAACGCGCTCCGGGAGCGTCACCTGCTCAGCAACACCGACGGGGACGTCGAGCGGATCGTCGAGGCGCTGCACAGGTACGTCGCCCACACGCCCGCGAAGCTCGTCGGCGTCGCGCTGACCGACGCCGTCGGCGAACGCCGTACCCAGAACCAGCCCGGCACCACCGACGAGTACCCCAACTGGCGCGTCCCCCTCGGCGGCCCCGAGGGCGACCCCGTCCTGGTCGAGGACCTCCCCAACAACCTCCGCCTCCGCCGCCTGATCGGCGCCCTCAACATCTAGGTGGTCGCGTTTCGGAAATATCTTTCGCGGGAAATTGACTTCTTGAAAAACCGCCCCGTTTCAAGGAGTGTCCCCATGAAATCTGTGCTCCGACGTGTCGTCGTACCGCTGGTCGCCGTCCTCGCCGGGCTGCTGCCCGGCGTGGTGGTGGTCGAACAGGCCTCCGCGGTCACGAAGATGACGCACGCCCAGGCGACCGCGATCTTCCGCGCGGCCGGCATCACCTGGTCGTCCAGCGGCAACTGCTCGAACCGCAACGTGGCGACCTGCACGTCGTTCGACCAGATCAACGACAGCACCGCGTACGGCGTTCGTACGCTCAAGACCGCGAGCGGCTGCGCGATCAACATCACCGGCGGGACCGAGACCGGGCACGCCAGCGGCACGTACAGCCACTGGAACGGCTACAAGGTCGACCTCGGGAAGAACACGTGCATCACGAACTACATCCACGGGTTCACCCGGATCGCGAACCGCGGCGACGGCTACCCGCAGTGGCAGTCCGGCGCGGGCAACATCTACGCCGACGAGGGCTCGCACTGGGACGTGACGTACTACAACTGCGGCGGCTGCTGAGCCTGCTGCGCCGACCGTTGCCGGAGGGGCGGTGGCTCCTCCGGCAGCTGTCAGGTACTAGTCTGCTGGCGTGATTGCTGAATTGTCCGGGCACTCGTTGCTGGTGTTCGTCGGGATTCCGGCGCTGGTCATCTCGGTGGTGGCGTTGCTGACGTTCGCCTCCTCGATCGCGAACGGGCCGCGGTACCGTCCGGGGCTGTCCTGGTGGGCACCGCCGGTCTGGATCAACGGTCCGGCCGCGACCAAGCCCGACCCCGCCCACCTGCCCGAGCTCGACCCCGCTCCGGCTGCCACCGCGACCGCCGCCGCCGGCGTCGCCCGCACGATCGGAGGCGCAAGTGCCAGCTGGTGACGCTTTCACCCCTGACCAGCTCTACGACATCGAGCGCGCGGTCCGGAACGCCGAGGAGGCGTCCGGCCTGCACTTCTCGGTGTACGTCGGTGGCGCCGACTCGGAGACCCGGCCGTTCGCGGTCGAGCTGCTGAACGAGCTGGACGACCCAGACAGCACCGTCCTGGTGTACGTCGACCCCGCCGGCCGCCGGCTGGAGATCATCACCGGCGAGCAGGCCCGCCGCCAGCTGTCGGACGCGGCCGCCGGTCTGGCCGCGCTGACCATGCAGACCTCGTTCGCGACCGGCGACCTCGCCGGCGGCCTGGTCACCGGCGTCCAGCAGCTCGGCGCGCACGCCCACCAGGCGCCGCTGCTGCACGCGAACAACGAGCCGCACAAGCTGTAGGACACGCCTTCCACCGCGCCGAGCAGTTGTTCGGCGCGGCGTGGGTGTTGAGGGAGATGCTCTAGCCATGGCCGCACTGCAGCCGCATCGCATCGAGTTGGGCGATGTGGTTCTTCGCCCGTTCGTCGGGTCCGACGAGGCCGCGGTGGCCTCGGCGCTCGAGGATCCCGGCATCCTGCGCTGGACCGCCGGGACCGCGGTGATCAGCTCACCGGCGGCTCTGCGGGGCCGCAGGTGGCTGGACCCGCGGATCGACGGCTGGGCGCACGGCAACGCGGTCTTCGCGATCGCCGAGCGCGACACCGACCGGGTGGTCGGCAGCGTGACCCTGCGGGACGTGCACCGGGTGCCCGACCAGGCAGTCGCGGCGTACTGGGTGAGCCCGGTCGCCCGCGGCCGCCGGCTGGGTGCCCGCGCCTTGGACGCCGCCGCCCGCTGGGGCTTCGCCGCCGACGGCCTGCGGCTGCACCGCATCTCGCTCGACCACTCACTCGTGAACGAGGGGTCCTGCCACGTCGCGCTCCGCGCCGGGTTCCAGCTCGAGGGCGTGATGCGCGAGTACTACGTCGAGCCGACCGGACAGCGGCACGACTCCCACCTGCACGCCCGCCTCGCGACCGACGCCGTACCTCAGCCGGCCGGTTCGTAGGTCGGGCAGGGGCTCGGGTACGCCGCCTGCGTGCGCGGGTCCTGGCAGAGGTTGACCATCTGCTCCGACGACGGGCCCGGACCCAGGTACACCATCCAGGTGCCGGTAACCGGCGCCAGCGAGCTGTCCTTCAGGCCCGGGTACTGACCGTTCACCAGCATCGCCTTCGCCGGGATCCCGGCGCGCGTGACCTTCGTGGCGGTCGCCTTCGCGGTGTCACCCGCGTCGGCCGGGTACTTGTCCAGTACGGCGATCCACTCGCCGTGCTTGAACTTCGGCGACTCCGGCCCGGTGTTGACCGGCGGCAGGGTCGTGGTCTGCACCTTGACCGTCGGCTGCGTCTGCGAGACCGGCGGCTTCCGGTCGCCCTTCGTGGCGGTCCCGGAGGCGCTGGTGGTCGGCGCCGCGGCGCCGTTGTCGGTTCCCGAACCAATCTGCAGCCCGTCGGCGCTCGGACTCGTGGTCGTGCCCCGGGTGAGGATGAACCCCAGCACGGCGGCCAGCGCCAGCGCGGCCACGATGCCCGCACTGACCGCACTCCGCGAGCGCTTCTTCTTCCTGCGGTGCCCGACACGTGTCACGACAAGGGTCCCTCCCCAAGAACTTCGGTGCAGCTTAGACCGAACTCCGAGGAAAGTGAGCGGCTTTCAGGTGGCAAGAATCTCTTTCCTGCAAGGGATGTCGCGCAGCGCGCACGCCCCCTCACGATCCGCCGACCAGCAATCGTTTGATGGATACGGACGGCGTCCGCGCGACCACGGGGCTTGACCTAGACAGCGCTCTAGTTGTTTGGCTGGACGCATGCGAGAGCTGACGATTGGGAGCGACCCCGCGCGACAGCGCCGGGTCAGCACGATCGCCCTCGGGGCGATGCTGATGGGTACGGTGACCGACGAGGCGACCTCGTTCGCGGTCCTGGACCGGTACGTCGAGGCGGGCGGGACGTTCGTCGACACGGCCAACAACTACGCGTTCTGGGTCAACGGCACCCAGGGCGGCGAGAGCGAGCAGTTGCTCGGGCGCTGGTTGAAGAGCCGCGGGGTGGGCGACGAACTCACCATCGCGACCAAGGTGGGAGGCCGGCCGCCGCAGCCGGCCAAGCAGCTGAGCGAGAACCTGGAAGGCCTGTCGGCGCAGGTCGTCAAGGAGTCGCTGGCGCGCAGCCTGGACAACCTCGGCCGCGACCACGTGGACGTGTACTACGCCCACATCGACGACCCCGCCGTACCGATCGAGGAGCAGGTCGAGACGTTCGGATCGCTTGTCCAGGAAGGCCTGGTCGGGCTGGTCGGGCTGAGCAACTACTGGACCTGGCGGCTCGAGCGGTACCGGGCGGTGGCGGCCGCGGCCGGTCTGCCGTCGCACGACCTGCTGCAGTACCACCACACGTACTTCCGGGCCCGTACCGACCTCGGTGGGCTCCGTTCGAAGGACGGCAGCATCGGAGTCGCCGAAGGCAACCTGCTGAGCTATCTGCGTGGTGAGCCTGGTCCCACCTTGGTGGCGTACACACCGCTGCTCAGTGGCGGGTACGTGCGAGCCGACAGGCCACTGGACGAGTCTTACGACCACGCCGGTACGAGAGCTCGTAAGAGCGCGCTGGACGAGGTCGTGAAGGAGACAGGCGCAACGGCCAACCAGGTGGTGCTTTCCTGGCTGACTGGTGGTGAGATCCCGACCGTGGCACTGGTAGGCGCGTCCTCGGTCGCGCAGATCAACGAGAGCCTCGCTGCGGCCGACCTGGAGCTCACACCGGACCAGCGTCAACGGCTGGACGCGGCCGGCAACAACTAGGTCCCTGACGGGATCCCGTCGTACCGGACGGTCGGGCGGGTGTCGAGAGCGTCGTCCAGCCAGCCGTCCACGTCGACATCTCCGGACAAGATGTGGTTGACGTACGCCGTGCGCTCGTGGCTGAGCACCTCCAGCTCCCACACGCACGGCGCGGCCCCGAGCGGCGCCGGGCGCAGATCGTCGACGTCCATCCCGCTGAAGATGCTCAGCCGGGACTGGAAGTCCCGCGCCCAGCTCTGCACCACCAGGTAGACACCGTCGTCGCCCAGGTGCAGTACGACGACACCGAGCCCGACGGCGCCCATGGCGTCGTCGAACTCGAGCTGCCGGGTCGCCGTACCGCGGGCGATCTCGACCATCTCGTCGTCCCACTGCCGTCCGCGGGCCGTGACGACGTACGGCTTCACCAGGCGGTTGGCGTAGCGCCAGGGCATCAGGGGAGTGACGGGGCGGGGTCGGTACGCCTCTGCGAGTCCGGTCAGCGCAACAGCTGCCGCACCAGCCAAGGCGGGGTCAGAGGCGGGCACCGCTCCAGTCTTACCGCACGACGAGGTTCAAAGCGACAGGGCCGGTCCCAGAGTGAGACCAGCCCTGTCAGAAACCCTCAGTTGGTGGCGGTATCCGTTGCCTGTGCGGCGATCGCGCGGGTCAGGTCGGCCTGGGCCTCGGTGACGTACCGGAGTGTCGGGGCGTCCACCGCCGTGGACTCCGTGGCCAGCCAGCCGGTCAGTGCGTCCAACGCCGCCTGGTCGGCCAGGTGCCGCGGCGACAGGTACACCAGCACGTTCTCGCCCATGGACGAGCCGAGCCGCGTGTACACGTCCTTGGCCGCGCTCAGGTACTTCTCGACGTACGGCCGCAGCAGGTCCTCCTGGCCGGGCTGCTGGAACCCGAGGATGGTCCGGAACTGCGTCTCGTTCGGGGTGTCCGAGGACTCCACCGCGACCTGCCAGGCCTCTTCCTTGGCCTCCGCGGTCGGCCGGGCGGCCCGGGCCTGGGCGGCCCGCTCCTGACCGGTGATCGTGGTGTCGCGGGTCAGCTCGTCGTCGATCTCGGCGGCACCGATCCGGCCGAGCCGGGCCAGCGCGACGATCAGCGTCCAGCGCAGGTCGGTGTCGACGACCAGGCCGGCCGGCAGGTCCCGGCCGTCCAGCCAGCCCGCCAGCCGCTCGGCGCCGGCCTCGGAGAAGACGGCCGAGCTGTACGCCCGGACGAACGCGAGCTGGTGGTCACTGCCCGCCTCGGAACCGGCCACCAGCTCGGACAGCGCCTGCTCGTACTGCGCGCGCAGGGCCGGCCGGTTCTGCGGGGCGGCGTACTGGTTGATCGCGTTGCCGGCCTGGTTGAGCAGCGAGCGCACACCGGTCAGGTCGGTCTCGGCCCGGATCCCGCGCAGCACGATGCCGACGTACTGGCTGGCCGGCATCTCGGCGTCCCGGGTCATGTCCCACGCCGAACCCCAGGCGAGGGCCCTGGGCAACGATTCGGTCAGCTGGTCGATCGACTCCACCAGGGTCGCCCGGGACCGCTCGTCCATCCGGATCTTCGCATAGGTGAGGTCGTCGTCGTTCAGCAGCACCAGGTCCGGCTGGGTTGCGCCGGTCAGCTCCGGGAGCTCCGTCCGCGCGCCGTCGATGTCGACCTCGAACCGCTCGGTGCGGACCAGGCCCTCGTCGGTACGGCGGTACAGGCCGACCGCGAGCCGGTGCGGCCGCAGCACCGGGAACTTCTCGGTCGCGGTCTGCTCGATCGCGAACGACGTGAACGCGCCCTGGTCGTCGACCGCGAAGTCGGCGCGCAGCGTGTTCACGCCGGCGGTCCGCAGCCACCGCTCGGTCCAGTCGTCGAGGTCGCGCCCGGACGCCTTCTCCAGCGGCTTCAGCAGGTCGGTCAGCTCGGTGTTCCCGAACGCGTGGTCCTTGAAGTACTCCTTCAGCGCGGTGACGAAGGTCTCCTCGCCGACGAACGCCACCAGCTGCCGCAGCGTCGACGCGCCCTTGGCGTAGGTGATGCCGTCGAAGTTCACCTCGACCGCGTGGAAGTCGATCATGTCCGCGGCGATCGGGTGCGTCGACGGCAGCTGGTCCTGCCGGTACGCCCAGTTCTTCCGGGCGTTGCAGAACGTCGTCCAGGCGTCGTTGTACTTCGTCGTCGCGACCACCTGCGCCCAGTGGCTGGCCCACTCGGCGAACGACTCGTTCAGCCACAGGTCGTCCCACCAGGTCATCGTGACCAGGTCGCCGAACCACATGTGCGCCAGCTCGTGCAGCACGGTGTTCGCGCGGGCTTCCATCTCCGCGTGCGTCGTCCGGCTGCGGAACAGGTACTCGTCCCGCAGCGTCACACAGCCCGCGTTCTCCATCGCGCCCATGTTGTACTCCGGCACGAAGGCCTGGTCGTACTTGTGGAACGGGTACGGCGTACCGAACGCTTCCTCGAACAGCGCGAAGCCCTGCTTGGTGACCTCGAACAGGTCGTCGACGTCCAGCGCGCCCTGCAGCGACGGACGGCACAGCAGCGACAGCGGGTACGACCCGTGCGGGCCCTCGTAGGTGTCGGTGACCACGTGGTACGGACCCGCGACGACCGCGGTGATGTACGTCGAGATCCGCTCGGTCGGCGGGAACTCCCAGCGCGCCAGCTCCTCGCCGTTCGCGCCCTGGTACGGCGCCGGCTCCGGGGTCGGGGCGTTCGAGATCACGACCCAGCGGGCCGGTGCGGAGACGGTGAAGGTGAAGGGGGCCTTGAGGTCGGGCTGCTCGAAAGTCGTGAACACCCGGCGGGCGTCCGGCACCTCGAACTGCGTGTAGAGGTAGGTCTCCTTGTCAGCCGGGTCGACCGAACGGTGCAGCCCTTCACCGGTCCGCGAGTACAGGCAGTCCGCCACCACGGTGAGCTCGTTGCGCTCGGCCAGCCCGTCCAGCTGGATGCGGGCGCCGTCGTAGACCGTGTCCGGGTCCAGGGCGACGCCGTTCAGCGTCACCTCCCGGACCTGGTCGGCGATCAGGTCGGCGAACGTGCTCGCGCCGGCCTCGGCGGCGAACGTGACGGTGGTCACCGACGGGAACGTCGGTGCGCCGGTCGGGGCATCGGCCAGATCGAGCTCGATCGCGTAGCTCACGTCACTGACCACTGCCGCACGGGAACGCGCCTCGTCGCGCGTCAGGTTGGTTCCAGGCATGTCCGCATCCTATGCACGTGGTTCTCAGGTTCGCCGAGGGTTTCCCCGCGACATTGGGTATTGGATACCAAGACGGTATCCGTGTTCTTCAACTTTGTATGATGGTGAATATGACAGCCTCCGCTGATTTCTGGTTCGACCCGGCCTGCCCCTGGGCCTGGATGACGTCTCGCTGGATGCTCGAGGTCGAGCAGGTCCGGGACGTGAAGACGACATGGCACGTGATGAGCCTCGCCGTCCTGAACGACGGCCGGGACGAACTCCCGGAGCAGTACCGCAGTTTCCTGACCAACGCGTGGGGCCCGGTGCGGGTGCTGATCGCGGCCGAGGAGGCGCACGGCAACGACGTACTGCTGCCGCTCTACACCGCGCTCGGCAAGCGGATCCACATCGAGGGCCGGGGCATCGTTGACGGCGTCGACGGGCTGATCCGGGAGGCGCTGGCCGAGGTCGGGCTGCCGGAGTCGCTGGCCGAGGCGGCCGGCACCGACCGGTACGACGACGCGCTGAAGAAGTCCCACCACGCCGGCATGGACCAGGTCGGCATGGAGGTCGGTACGCCGGTGATCGCGGTCGAGGGCACCGCGTTCTTCGGCCCGGTGGTCACGCCCGCGCCGAAGGGCGAGGCGGCCGGCAAGCTCTGGGACGGCGTGCGGCTGGTGGCCGGCACCGAGGGCTTCTTCGAGATCAAGCGCACCCGGGACCGCGGCCCGATCTTCGACTGACGGTTCAGGGCTTGAACTGGAGCCGTCACTTCGGTGAAAGTTGCTCACTCAGGAATCCGTCCAGTGGGTGAGTAGGTTTCAGATGACCCTGACCGCAGGCATTGCGGTGTTCGACCGCCAGACCGGGCAGTTCGTCCAGCAGCAGCACGCCGAGCGGCAGTTCCGCTCGGCGTCGGTGGTGAAGCTGCTGATCGCGCTCGACTTCTTCTGGGACCGCGGTCCGGAGTACGCCGTACCGGACGAGGACCGGGCGCGACTCGAGGTGATGCTGCGCAGTAGCGACGACGATGCGGCCAGTTACTACTGGGACCAGCGTGACGGTGCGGCGTTGGTGGAGCGCATGGTCGGGCGGCTCGGGCTGGCACGCACAGCAGGGCCGCCCGCGACTCACCCGGGCTTCTGGGGGTACGTCGCTATCACGGCCGCCGACACCGTCCGGATCTACCGGTACCTGCTGGAAGAGGCGCCTGCGCCGGTGCGTGAGTTCGTGATGGGCCAGCTGCACCAGGCGACACGGAGCGGCACCGACGGGTTCGACCAGTACTTCGGGATCGCGTCGGTGTTCGCACCTGGCTTCAGCATCAAGCAGGGCTGGTCCGGGTTCCAGGGCTCCAGCGGCTACAACATCGACAAGGCGAAGCCTGAGTCCGTGGTTGACCTCGTCAGCGAGGCCCTGCACACCACTGGCACCGTGGGCGCGGACGACCGGACCATCGTCGCCGTTTACACGCTGCACCCGTGCGGAACGCCGTACGAGCAGGCCTATGCCGCTGTCACGCAGTTGACCGCGGCCCTGACTGTGCCGGGCGGCGTGCGGGCAGCGGTGAGCTGACAAGTAGATTGCCGCCATGCGAGTGCACATCGGCTGTGACCACGCCGGCTTCGAACTGAAGAACCACCTCGTGCAGCACCTGACCGCTGCTGGGCACGACGTCGTCGACCACGGTCCGGCGGCGTACGACGCCGTCGACGACTACCCGCCGTACTGCCTGCGCACCGGGCAGGCCGTGGTCGCCGACCCGGGCAGCCTGGGCATCGTGATCGGCGGCTCGGGCAACGGCGAGCAGATCGCCGCGAACAAGGTGAAGGGCGTCCGGGCGATCCTGGCCTGGAGCACCGACACCGCACGGCTCGGCCGCGAGCACAACAACGCCAACGTGATCAGCGTCGGCGCCCGGATGCACAGCGAGGAGGAGGCCGCCGGATTCGTCGACACCTTCCTGGCGACCGACTACTCCGGTGAGGAGCGGCACACCCGGCGGATCGAGATGCTGGACGGCTACGAGTCGACCGGCGAGCTCCCGCCGCTGCCCTGATCGCCGCTGCCCTGATCGTCGCTGCCCTGATCGTCGTCCGGTCCGGTCGCCGGCAGGACCGGCCGGCGGTGCACCGGCTGCCGGGGCTTGGACACGTCCCTCGCCCGCATGCTCCGGCCGGTGCCGACCACGGCCGGACTGGCCGGCGAGGCCTTACCGCCCTTGGAACCACCTGTCGTCCCCATAAGAGGAATCATGCCTGAAGGTCACACCCTGCACCGGCTGGCGAACGACGTCTGGGACGCGTTCGGCGGCCGTACTGTCCGGGCGTCCAGCCCGCAGGGCCGGTTCGCCGACGGCGCCGCGCTGCTCGACGGCCACCTGCTGCGGCAGACCGAGGCCCACGGCAAGCACTTCCTCGCCGATTTCGAGGGCGCCGGCTGGCTGCACATCCACCTCGGGCTGATCGGCAAGATGGACATCAAGCCCGCCCCGGTGCCCGAGCCCGTGGGCGCGGTCCGGGTCCGGCTGCAGAACGCCACGTCGTACGCCGATCTCCGCGGCGCGACCGTGTGCGAGGTGATCACCGACGAGGAACGCGACAAGCTGCTGGGCCGGCTCGGGCCGGACCCGCTGCGCGACGACGCGGACCCGGAGGCGGCCTGGAAGCGGATCCACCGCAGCAAGCTGCCGATCGGTCAGCTGCTGATGAACCAGGACGTGCTCAGCGGCGTCGGCAACGTGTACCGGGCCGAGGTGCTGTTCCGGGCCAAGCTGAACCCGATGACGCCCGGCAACGTGGTGAAGAAACGCGAGTGGCAGGGGATGTGGGACGACCTGCTCGAGCTGATGAAGTACGGCGTCGAGACCGGGCGGATCGACACCGTCGCCGACGACCACACACCGGAGGCGATGGGGCGCGACCCGCGGCAGGACGACCACGGCGGCGAGGTGTACGTGTACCGGCGCCAGGGGCAACGATGCCACGTCTGCCAGTCGGTGATTCGGACGAAGATCCTCGCGGGACGTAACTTGTTCTGGTGTCCCAGATGCCAGCGAACCGGTCTCACTCGCAAGAGCTGACAGTCTTCGGTTGTGTCTCGAATTGATGCGCGGACCGATCGGTACCGTTATCTTCTTCACAGCATGAGGAAGAGCGGCGGTCTTGCACTGGTACGACGCATCGGCCGCCGGGTCGAGGCGCTGGGCCGACGCGCCCGCCGTTCGCACCGGGTCGCGTTCGTTCTCCTGATGCTCCTGCAGTTGGTCATCGCGATCGCGAGCCTCGCCTGGCCGGACCTGACGCCGGCCTCGTTCCTGATCGTCCCGCTGGTGGTCGGCGGCGTGCTGCTGCAGTTCCGCGAGCTCGTAGCGCTGTCCGCGATCACCGCGCTCTTCGGGGCGTACGTCGTACTGTCCCGCGGCCCGTCACTGCCCCGGTTCGGGTTCGTGCTGGTGCTGCTGGTGGTCGGCTGGATCATGATCACCAGCGCCAAGGTGCGCAGTCGGCTCGGGGTGCCGGGGACCCGCGGCGAGTCGATGCTGATGGAGCTGCGGGACACGTTGACCGCGCAGGGCGAGATGCCGACGCTGCCGCCCGGCTGGCGGGTCGAGGTCGCGATCCAGTCCGCGGGCGGGTCGACGTTCTCCGGCGACTTCGTGGTGTCGACCGTGCACGACCAGGTGCTCGAGGTCGCGCTGGTCGATGTCTCCGGCAAGGGCATCGACGCCGGGACCCGGGCGCTGCTGCTGTCCGGTGCGTTCGGCGGCCTGCTGGGCGTCGTACCGGAGGAGGAGTTCCTGCATTCGGCGAACCGGTACATCCGGCGTCAGGAGTGGGACGACGACTTCGCCACCGTCGTGCACGTCGCGATCGACCTCGCGACCGGGGAGTTCGACGTACGGACGGCCGGGCATCCGCCGGCGATCCAGTTCGACGCCTGGTCCGGGCGGTGGCAGACGCGGGACGCCGACGGGCCGCTGCTCGGGCTGGTCGAGGCGCCCGAGTTCGCCGTGAACCACGGGCAGCTGAAGCTGGGCGACGCGCTGTTCCTGTACAGCGACGGGATGGTGGAGACGCCGCGGCGGGACATCGGCCGCGGTACCGACCGGCTCGCCGGGCACGCGGAACGGCTGGTGGCGCAGGGGTTCCTGGGGGCCGCGCAGGAACTGGTCGCGACCGCCGGCGGGCCGGGGGACGACTCGGCGATCGTGATCATCCACCGCAAGGCGCATGCCTGAGGCAAGTAAGTCTCTCGTTGTCAGTTCGCGTGTTTGTTGACTTGGGCAACGAGAAGGGCATACTGCTGCTGAGATGTCCGCCCGTGTTATGACCATGTTGACACTGGGGAGCGGGAATGGTCGGCAAGGGGGTTCGTGCTCAGGCTGCCGCGATCGCGGCAGCCGCCGGAGCACTCACAGTTCTGGCGGGTGCCGGGGTGCTGTTGCTGTCCGGGCCGGGTACGTCGGTGGCGCCCGTGGCCGCGATGGCCGCGCCGCCGGGGAACAACGGGACGATCAAGATCGACGGCGTCGAGGTCGGGGACCGGCCGCCGGACAACAACCCGCACCAGGGGTGCACGTTCACGATCGAGTTCTACAACTTCGATCCTGGGCCGAACTACGCGACGGTCACCTTCGCCGATCAGCCGCCGACGGCTGATGGTGGGTTGCAGGTGGTGTCGGGGAATCTGAACCCGTTCATCGGCGGTGGGCCGACGAACAGCAGTGGGCTGGACGCGCGCGAGGTCTACACGCTGAAGTTCACCGGCCCGCCACAACCGCAGCAGGGCTACCACGTCAAGGTCACGATCCACGCCGACGGCTCGATCGGCAACGACACCAAGTCCAAGGTCTTCTGGGTCCAAGGCTGCAACGCCACCCCACCCACCACCCCACCGACCACACCGACCACCACACCTCCCACGACGCCGCCCACCACGCCGCCTACGACACCTCCGACCACGCCGCCGACCACGCCGCCTACGACACCTCCGACCACCCCGCCTACGACACCTCCGACTACGCCACCGACAACCCCGCCGACGACGCCGCCCACCACGCCGCCGACGACACCACCCACGACGCCACCGACAACACCGCCTACGACGCCGCCCACTACGCCTCCGACAACACCGCCTACAACCCCACCGATGACGCCACCGACTACTCCGCCCACCACGCCGCCGACGAGTCCGCCGACGACGCCTCCTGCGACACCACCCACGACGCCGGTGACCTCGCCTCCGACGACGCCCGCGAGTACGGCTCCGACGACTCCGGCCACGACGCCTCCTGCTTCTCCGGTGAGCACGCCGACCAGTGCTCCGGTGGTCTCGCACCACCCGAGCTCGACGACGAGCGGGCTGCCGACGGCAGTTGAAGCCGGACTAGCCAGCGCGCCGACGCGGACCGTGGCCGCCACTACGACCACCGGCAAGAGCGCGACCGGCGGCATCCTGATGACACTCGGCGGGATGCTGCTCGCCGGCGGTGCCATCGCCACCCTGCGACGCCACGGCCGCCACACCCGCTGACCGAGCTTGTCCTCGGCAACAAGCAGCTCACGCACCGGGAAGGTCACCACCAGCCCCCGGTGCGTGAGCGTCAGCCGCAGGCTGTGGAAAACCCAGGATCCACAGGATCAATCGTTACAGAACCGTCTTGACTGCTGTAACGGAACCGAAATACTTCTCCTGGACTTCTTTCCCCTGTTTCTGCACGAGGACGGACATGACCCACACGGGTGTTCGCTCCCGCGCGGCCGGCATCTTCGCCGGCGCCGGAGCGCTCTCACTGCTACTCGGCGCCGCGGCCCTGCTCGTCGCGCCCCAGGCCAACGCCGACCAGGCCACCAACGGCCACAACCCGCCGGGCAACAACGGCACCGTGAAGATCGAAGGTGCCGACATCCAGAGCGGCCCGCCGGACAACAACCCTCACCAGGGTTGCACGTTCAGCGTCGAGTTCTACAACTACGACAAGGGCGACTACTACGCCACGGTCACGTTCGAGGACCAGGCGCCAACCAAGGACGGTGGGCTCACCGTCGTCTCCGGCAACCTGCACCCATTCATCGGCGAGGACCCGGCGGGTGGCGGCAACGACCTGGACGCGCGTGAGGTCTACACGCTGAAGTTCACCGGCCAGCCGCAGCCGCAGCAGGGCTATCACGTGAAGCTGACCGTGAACGCGCCCGGCTCGATCGGCGCGGACAAGAAGCACAAGGTGTTCTGGGTGAAGGGTTGTGACGCCCCGCCGACCACGCCGCCGTCGACTCCGCCGACCACGACGGACACGCCTCCGGCGACGACCGACACCCCGCCCGCGACAACTGACACGCCTCCCGCGACCACGGACACGCCGCCCGCGACGACCGACACGCCGCCGGCGACCACGGACACGCCTCCGGCCACGACGGACACGCCTCCGGCGACCAGCGACACGCCTCCGGCCACGACCGCGTCGCCGGGTTCGTCCGAGACGCCGCCTGCGACCACCCCGGCTTCGCCCAGTACGTCGTCCTCGCCGGCGGCCAGTACTCCGGCCGCCGGTGGGCCGTCCGAGACGCCGACCGGTGGTGTGCCGACCGAGGTCGACGCAGGTTTCGGTGGCACCGCGCACGGCAATTCGGTTGCCGGTGGCAACAGTCCGTTCGGGCTGGTGGGCGGTCTGCTGCTCGCCGCCGGTGGTGCGATGCTCGCCGGTGGTGGATTCGTCGCGCTGCGGCGCCGCGGGAAGCACAGCCAGGCCTGAGATGACCCCTGCCCGTCGCCGCGGCCGTCCCGCTCCGTTCCGGTGGAGCGGGGTGGTCGCGGTGGTGGGGGCGGGGGTGCTTGCCGCCGGCGCGTACCTGCAGTTCGGCGGCGACGACCATGCGGGCGCGGCGACCCGGCCGTCCCCGTCGGCAACGGTGCCGGCCCCCGCGGAGTCGTCGGGGACACCAATGAGTAGGTCGATCCCGAAGCCGGCCGGCCCGAGCAGCCGGATGCCGGTGACGACCCGCCCCGGCCGCCCGACCGGGATCACGATTCCGCAGCTCGACGTGAACGCGCCCGTCGTCTCGATCAAGACGGTCCACTCCGCCCTCACCCCGCCGTCCGACCCGACCACGGTCGGCTGGTGGTCGGGCGGTGCGCAGCCGGGGGCGAAGCGCGGATCGGCCGTCATCACCGGTCACACGGTCCACACCGGCGGCGGCGCCTTCGACGACCTCGGCAAGCTCGTGCCGGGTTCGGTGGTGCAGGTCGCGACGGTGCGGGGCAAGCTGCAGTACCGGGTCGCCACGGTCACGACGTACCGGAAGGCGACGCTGGCGAAGCAGGCCGCGCAGGTGTTCGACCAAGGTGTTCGCGGCCGGCTGGTGCTGGTCACGTGCGAGGACTGGAACGGGCAGGTGTACCTCAGCAACGTTGTCGTTGTCGCCCTGCCGATGGCGTAGCCTGCTCCGTCGTGACGATCGATGGGCTGGGCGACACCTTCGGCGCGGATCGGGCCGCGCCGGACGTCTCGTTCGACGAGCTGGTCGCGATGATGCCGGACACGTTGCGCGAAGTGTTCCCGCCGTACCACTGGCAGCTCGCGAAGCTGTGGGAGCTGGACCTGAAGGTCGAGCCGGTCGAGATCGCGGACCTGCTCTGGATGTTCGACCTGCCGCTGTGGCAGCTGGCGGGGGAGCGGTTCAGGGTCACCCCGCACCAGGTCGCTGAGACGCCGATGAACTTCCGCGCGCACTACCAGCGGGTGATGGACGCGGACCTGGACTTCCCGATCAACCTGGTCGCGTACCGCGGGCGGCTGGTCGTGCTGGACGGCATGCACCGGCTGCTGAAGGCGCACTTCCTGCGCCGCCGCTGGATCGAGGCCACGATCGCCACCGCGACCCAGCTGCGGTCCTGCGCGCCGTGACGGCCGGATGCGCCTACTATTGGTGACATGACATCAAACTCTGACGACGAGTACGTGCCGAGTACGGCAGGCTGGGTCCGGGACCAGGTCGACAAGGTGACCGAGACCGGGACCACCGACGCGGTCAGCATCCAGGGCATGAAGGTGGTGCTGCTGACGATGCGCGGCGCGAAGTCCGGGAAGATCCGCAAGGTGCCGGTGATGCGCGTCGAGCACGACGGCGTGTACGCCGCGTTCGCCTCGCTCGGCGGCGCCCCGAAGAACCCGGTCTGGTACAACAACCTCAAGGCCGACCCGAAGGTCACCCTGCAGGACGGCGACGTCGCCGGCGAGTACGTCGCCCGCGAGATCGACGGCGCGGAGTACGACGAGTGGTGGGTGCGCGGCGTCGCGGCCTACCCGCCGTACGCGGAGTACCAGACCAAGACCTCCCGCAAGATCCCGGTCTTCCTGCTGGACCGGGTCAACTAAGTCCTTGCAAAGATCTCGCTCCGGACGACGGTCGGTGACAGGAGCGGGACCAGGCCTGTGAGACGCTGGCGGCGGCCGGGTTCACCTTGACCCGGTCCGGCGCCCTGCGTCGGCTGAGTTCTGGGAGTTGTCCTGACCACACACGACGCGGTGCGGGAACCGTTCGTCGGGTCGACGCGGCTGCGTCTGGCCGGACTTGCACTGCATGCCTATACCGCGAGCGGAACGGTGCTCGCGCTGCTGATCGTGATCGCCGCCATCGACGGCGACGCCGTCCGGGCGCTCTGGCTCGGGCTGGCGGCCCTGGTGATCGACGGTACCGACGGGATGCTCGCGCGCCGGCTGCGGGTGAAGGAGACCATCCCGTGGTTCGACGGGGCGATGCTCGACAACATCGTCGACTACCTCACGTACGCGTTCGCGCCGATCGTGCTGCTCTGGACCGGCGGGTACCTGCCGGCCGGCACCTGGGGCGCGGTGCTCGGCGCGCTGCCGCTGCTCGCGTCGAGCTACCAGTTCTGCCGGGTCGACGCGAAGACCGAGGACCACTTCTTCCTGGGCTTCCCGAGCTACTGGAACGTGGTCGCGTTCTACATCATCGTGCTGGGTCTCAGCCCGGTCGTCACCGGCGTACTGCTGGTGGTGTTCTCGGTGCTGGTCTTCATCCCGGTGAAGTACGTGTACCCGTCGCGGACCAAGGCGTTCCGCTCGCTCAACCTGCTGACCACGGCGATCTGGCTGGCGTCGTACGCCGTACTCCTGGCGCAGATGCCGCACCCGAACCCGGTGGTCGTGGCGATCTCGCTGGCCTACCTCGTGTACTACGCGGGCCTCAGCCTGTACCTCACCTGGCGCCGTAGGGTCGTTGCGTAGTGGTTCTAGGTCTTGGCGCGGCGCTCGGCGCCGCGGTGCTGTTCGGCGTCGGGGCGATCCTGCAGGCAGTGGGTTCGCGGAAGGTGCCGACCGAGTCGGAGCTGGATCCGCGGCGGCTCGGCGGGTTCGTGGTCAAGCTGCTCAAGCAGCCCGCGTTCCTCGGCGCGCTGGCGCTGAACCTGGCGGGTTTCGGGCTGCACTTCGTCGCGCTCCGCCTCCTGCCGCTGTACCTCGCCCAGGCGGGGATCGCGGTCAGCCTGGTGGTCACCGCGCTGCTCGCGACCCGGTTGATGTCGGACCGGCTGAGTGCGCTCGAGTGGTCGGCGGTGATCGGCGTCGTCGTCGGGCTCGGCCTGCTCGCGGTCGCGGCGGGCGACGCGGGTGCGGCCGCCCAGCACCACGGGCTCACCATCGGCATCGTCGTCGGCCTCGTCACGATCGCCGTACTCGGTGCTGTCGCGAGCCGTTCGCAACGTGGCGCGTCGACCGCGCTCCTCGGCCTGCTCGCCGGTCTCGGGTACGCCGGGGTCGCGATCTCCGCGCGCCTGCTCAAGGACGGGTCGGTGGCGGAGCTGTTCCACAGCCCGACCCTGTACACGCTGCCGATCAGCGGAGCGCTCGCGTTCATCCTGTACTCGCTGGCGTTGCAGCGTGGCTCGGTGACGCTGGCCACCACGCCGATGATCGCGCTGCAGACCATCACCCCGGCCGCCGTCGGCGTGTTCGTCCTGAACGACGCCGTACGCGCAGGCTGGTGGCCGGCCGCGATCGCGGGCTTCCTGCTCTCGGCAACAGGATCCGTGATCCTGGTGCGCTTCGAGAGCGTCAAGCACTAGCTATCGGCTGGGCCACTTCCACGGGGGCTCGTCGAGCGGGCCTTGGCCGGCGATGGTGGTGGCGCCCTTCTCCTTCACCAGCTCGATGGTCTGAAGGTCGGGGGAGAGGGCCTCGAGTGCGCTGATGAACGGGCGGGAGTGCGAGACCACGATCACCTGCGTCTCCTTCGCCGCGGTGACGACCAGGTTGGCAAGGGCCGGCAGCAGGTCCGGGTGCAGGCTGGTCTCCGGCTCGTTCAGGACCAACAGCTCGGGCGGTCGCGGCGTGAGTAGCGCGGCGACCCACAGCAGGTATCGCAGCGTGCCGTCGGACAGCTCGGCGCCCGACAGCGGGCGGAGCAGCCCGTGCTGGTGGAACGCGACCTCGAACCGCCCCGCGGTGTTGACGACCTGGATCCGGCTCCCCGGGAACGCCAGCTCGATCGCCTCATCCAGCGCGCCGCGCGGCCCCAGCTCGCGGACAGTCTGCAGCGCGGCCGCCACGTCGGCTCCGTCCGGGGCGAGTACGGCGGTCCGCGTGCCGACCTGCACCAACCGGGCGGGCGCTGTCGCGTCGGTCCGGAAGTGGTCGTAGAACCGCCAGCCCCGCAGGCGTTCCCGCACCACCATCAGCTCCGGCGCCCGCTCCGGGTCCGCGAACTCGCTGAGCATGCTGTCGAACGTCTGCAGCTTGTGCCCCGCGCGCTGCCACTCGCCGCTCGCGGACCGGATCCGCACCTCGCTGTTGCTGCGGTCCACGAGCAGCGCCGCGGGCCGCAGGAACGGGCCCGCCCACAGCGCCTCCCGTTTGATCTCCGGATCCAGGTCGAACTGCGACCCGTGCGCGATCGGCAGCCCGAGATCCATCAGGTAGCCGTAGTCGTCGCCCGCGAACCCCATCCGCAACGTCACCGGCCCGGTCCGCCGCGTCCCCTGCGTGGGCCGGTCCTTGCGCACATGCTCCGGCCCGGCCCACAACGTCGACTGCAGCCCACCCTCCCGCGCCAACGCCGCCACGGCCCCGTTCCGCGACGCATCGGCCAGCAACCGCAGCGCCTTGTACAGACTCGACTTCCCGGTCCCGTTCGCCCCGGTCACCACGTTCAACCCACCCAGCGGCATGACAACCCGCCGCAGCGACCGATAGTTCTCCACCGCCAGCGTCGTCAGCATCACGTCAACCTATCGGGCGCCACCGACAGCCTGACCGTTTCCTGCCATGGCCGGGGTGCGGCCGGCTGCCGTTCGTAGGGTTTCGACGTGCTGAAACGGATCCTTGCCTGCCTGATCGCCCTCGGTGCGTTGGCCGCCTGCGGGGCCTCGACCAAGCCACCTGCCGCCCCGCCGCCGCCCAGGCGGCCGACGACCGCCACGCCTACTGTCACGCCTACTGTCACGCCCAGTGCGACGCCGACGATTCGTGCGTTCACGATCTCCGCGAAGGGGCCCTTGATCGGTGCGGCGGCTACCAAGGACCCGCTGGGGCGGATCGTGTATTCGGACGCACCGTACGGCACGGACGACGAGTTCGTCGGGTCGGAGCCGGACTACAACAAGTACTACGACCTCGGTGTCGTCGCCTGGCGGTGATGTCACAGGATTCGGGGCTGTCTCGTCTCGGGGGTTAAAGACGAGAAGGGCACGAACTATGCGTGTGTTTGTTGCTGGCGGCAGCGGGGTGTTGGGGCGGCGGTTGGCGCCGCAGTTGGTGGCGCGGGGGCATGAGGTGACTGCTACGACGACCAGTGCGGCCAAGGTGGACCAGTTGGTGGCTGCTGGTGCTGTGGGTGTCGTGATGGACGGGCTGGACGGTGCGGCCGTGGGTGAGGCTGTGGCGTTGGCCAAGCCGGACGTGATCGTGCATCAGATGACGGCGATCTCGATGACGCATGCGGGCAAGCCGGACATCAAGCACCCGGACAAGTGGTTCGCCAAGACCAACCGGCTGCGTACGGAAGGAACAGACCATCTCCTGGCCGCAGCTGAGGCCGTAGGCGTCCCGCACTTCGTTGCGCAGGGCTACGCAAGCTGGAACGGCATCCGTGAAGGCGGTTGGGTCAAGACGGAAGAGGACCCGCTGGACCTCCTGGAAGGCACAGCAGCCAACGTAGGCCTCAAAGCACTCAGCCGGATCGAGGACCTCGTGCTGAAGATCGGTGGCGCGGTCATGCGGTACGGCGCGTTCTACGGGCCGGGTGCTATCGACGACCAGGTGGAGCTCGTACGCAAACGCCAGTACCCGCTGGTGGGGAAGGGGACTGGCTACAGTTCTTGGGTGCACCTGGACGATGCTGCGAGCGCTACCGTGCTGGCTGTCGAGCAGAAGGTCACGGGCGTGTTCAACATCGTGGACGACGACCCTGCGCCTGCCAGCGACTGGCTTCCATACCTGGCGCAGTGCGCCGGTGCTAAGCCGCCCATGCGTATCCCGGTGTGGCTGGCGCGTCCGCTCGCTGGGGACCAGGCTGTGGTGATGATGACCGAAGGACGTGGCTTCTCCAACGCCAAGGCGAAGCGGGAGCTCGGCTGGAGGCTGCAGTACCCGTCCTGGCGCCAGGGCTTCAAGGCTGAGCTGAGCTGATGCCTTCCAAGGACGAGCAGTTCGAGGAGCTGCGGCCGCTGCTGTTCTCGATCGCGTACCGCATCCTCGGCAGCGTCAGCGAGGCAGAGGACGCCGTTCAGGACACCTGGCTCCGGTACGCCGGTACGCCGACAGAACCCGTCTCCACGAAGGCCTTCCTGTCCGCGGTCGTCGCCCGTATCTCTGTCGACGTACTGCGCTCCGCCCGTCGCAGGCGGGAGGAGTACGTCGGGCCGTGGTTCCCGGAGCCGTTGCTGTCCGACCCGTACGAGGACCCGGAGCGGGCGGCCGAACTGGCGGACTCCGTGTCGATGGCGGCGCTGCTCCTGCTCGAGCGGTTGTCGCCGTTGGAGCGGGCGGCGTTCGTGCTGCGGGAGGTGTTCGGGTTCGGGTTCGCGGAAGTGGCTGCGGCGGTGGGGCGGTCGGAGGCGGCCTGCCGGCAGCTCGTCGTACGGGCGCGCCGGCACATGGACGCGGGGCGGCCGCGGTTCGCGGCGGATCGGCGGGAGCGGGACGAGCTCGCTGTGCGGTTCTTCGGGGCGTTCAAGGACGGGGATGTCGGGACGTTGATGAAGTTCCTGGCGGCCGACGTACAGCTGGTCGGGGACGCCGGCGGGAAGGCGCCGCAGTGGGGTCGTGGGCTGATCGCCGGTGCGGCGAACGTGGCGCGGATGCTGGCGGGGCTGGCGGAGCCGTTCGCACGGATCGGCGGCGTGGTCGAGCCGCACGAGGTGAACGGGCAGCCGGGCGCGATCTTCCGGGACGCGGACGGGCGGGTGGTGAACACCTGGACGCTGGACATCGCCGACGGCCGGATCCAGGCGATCCGCGCGGTGGTGAACCCGGACAAACTCCACCACGTCGGCCCGGTCGCCGACGCCTGGTCCGTGGTCCGGGACGCGGGCGCCGCCCGCCGCTCATGACGAAGGGGCGCAGCGAGTCGCTGCGCCCCTTCCCCTGATGCTGTTACGCCAGGGACTCTTCCCAGGCTTGGTGCAGGCCCGCGTAGTGGCCGTCGACCGTGATCAGGTGGTCCGGTGACC
Organism: Kribbella sp. NPDC059898; assembly: GCF_042730855.1. Classification (NCBI taxonomy): domain Bacteria; kingdom Bacillati; phylum Actinomycetota; class Actinomycetes; order Propionibacteriales; family Kribbellaceae; genus Kribbella; species Kribbella sp. NPDC059898. The sequence goes on along the minus strand of NZ_JBHWKR010000011.1, from coordinate 147,556 downwards.
CGTCCTCGATGATCTGGCCGTACTCGAGCACCAGCACCCGGTCCGCCGTCTCCACCGTGGACAGCCGGTGCGCGATCACGATCGCCGTCCGGTCCGCCAGGATGGTCTTCAGCGCCCGCTGGATCAGCCGCTCGCTCGGGATGTCCAGACTCGACGTCGCCTCGTCCAGGATCAGCACGGCCGGGTCCGCCAGGAACGCCCGCGCGAACGCGACCAGCTGCCGCTGACCGGCCGACAGCCGCGACCCGCGCTTCTCGACCGCGGTGTCGTACCCGTTCGGCAGCGCGGTGATGAACTCGTGCGCCCCGATCACCTTGGCGGCCGCGACGACCTCCTCCATGGTCGCGTCCGGCTTGCCGAACCGGATGTTGTCGGCCACCGATCCGGTGAACAGGAAGTTCTCCTGCGTCACCATCACGACCCGCTCGCGCAGGTCGTCCTCGGTCAGGTCCCGCAGGTCCACGCCGTCGAGCAGCACCTGGCCGCCGGTCGGGTCGTAGAACCGCGACACCAGCTTCGCGATCGTGGTCTTGCCCGCACCCGTCGTACCGACCAGCGCCAGCGTCTGGCCCGCCGGTACGTCGAGCTGCAGGCCGGGCAGCACCGGTACGCCGTCGACGTACTCGAACCGGACGTTCCGCAGCTCCAGGTGACCGTGCGCCTTGCCGGGCTTGACCGGCTTGATCGGCTCCGGCACGTCCGGGGTCTCGTTCAGTACGCCGGACAGCTTCTCCAGCGCCGCCGACGCGGACAGGAACGTGTTGTAGAACTGCGTGATGTCCTGCAGCGGCTCGAAGAACTGCCGCAGGTACAGCAGGAACGCGGTCAGTACGCCGACCGTCACGTGCCCGTGGTACGCCTGGTAACCGCCGTACGCGAGGATCGCGACGATCGTGATGTTGCCGACGCCCTTGATGGCCGGCATGAACACCGCGTTCAGCCGGAACGACTCGAGGTTCGCCTTCCGGTAGCGGTCGTTGACCCCGTGGAAGATCTCCTCGTTGCGGGGTTCCCGGCGGAACGCCTGCACCGCACGGATCCCGGTCATCGACTCGACGAAGTGCACGATGACGAGTACGACGGCCTCCCGGGTCTGCCGGTAGACGACCGCGGACCGCTTCCGGAACCACGCCGTCAGCACGAGCAGCGCCGGGAACGACAGCAGCGCGATCAGACCGAGCTTGACGTCCAGCGTGAGCAGGATGATCGACGTACCGACCAGGGTCAGCACCGCGGTCACCAGGCTGTCGAACCCGCTGGCCAGCATCTCGTCGATGACCTGGACGTCGGACGTCAGCCGGGAGATCACCCGGCCGGACGTGAACCGGTCGTGGAACGCCGGGCTCAACCGCTGGAAGTGGTCGAACACCCGCTTCCGCAGCCCGAGCAGGATGGTCTGGCCGAGCCGGCCGGAGCGCATCAGGAAGATCTGCCGCGCCCACGCCTGCAGCAAGGCCGACGCCAGGACGGCGATGACGATCGTGATCAGCTGCTTCGAGCCCTGGCCCGCCAGGATCGGCGGGATGCCCTTGTCGATGCCCAGGTGGACCAGGTACGGCACCGCGAGCCGGGCGGCGTTCTCGACGATCACGATCACCACCAGCAGCCAGATCAGCTTCTGGTACGGCCGGAGCAGCTCACCGAGCAGCTTCCGGGAGTCCTCCTTCAGCCGGATGCTGGTAGCGCGGGAGATCTCCCGGTCGGGGTCCTCCTCGAACAACCCGCGCCACTTCTGCTCCTCGGGCTGCTCTTGCTGTTCCTTGTCGTGAGGAGGTGTCTGCTGGGTCGTCGACGACACGGTCATGCGTGCACCTCCTCTTCCTCCGCTGCCAGCAGGTGCCGGTACGCCGGTACCGTCGCCAGCAGTTCCTGATGGGTTCCTACGTGTGTGACTGTGCCGTTCTGCAGGAGCGCGACCTTGTCGGCCAGCATCACGGTGGACGCACGGTGCGCGACCACGATGCCGGTGGTGTCGGAGAGCACGTTCCGCAGCGCCTCTTCGACCAGGGCCTCGGTGTGTACGTCGAGAGCCGACAGGGTGTCGTCCAGCACCAGCACGGCCGGCTTGGCGAGCACTGCGCGCGCCAGGGCGAGCCGTTGCCGCTGGCCACCCGACAGTGACATGCCCTGCTCGCCGACCCGGGTCTCCAGACCCCACGGCAGGTCGTTGGCGAACTGCGCCTGTGCGACGTCCAGCGCCTGCTGTACCTCTGCTTCAGAGGCGTCGGGCCTGCCGAGCGTCAGGTTTTCCCGGACGCTCATGGAGAACAGCGTCGGGTCGTCGAACGCGGACGCGACCGCCGTCCGCAGTGACACCAGGGACAGGTTCCGGATGTCGTGGCCGTCGATCGTGATCCGGCCCGCCGTCACGTCGTACAGTCGGGGGACCAGCGCGGTCAGAGTGGTCTTGCCCGAGCCGGTGGCGCCGACCAGGGCGAGCGTCGTACCCGGAGCCAGGTCCAGGTTGATGTCGTGCAGCACCTCGGCCGAGTCGTCGGAGAACCGGAAGCCAACGTGTTCGAAGCGCAGGTGCCCGCGGGCGTCGGCGAGCTCGTCCGGGCCGGACGTGATCACCGAGTAGGTGTCGAGGATCTCGCTGATCCGGTCCGCCGCGGTCATCGCCTCCTGCGCCATCGCGAGGATCGCTCCCAGTGAGGTGACCGGCCAGACCAGCGACAGCATCAGCGTGATGAACGCGACCAGGGTGCCGAGCGTGATCGCCTCCCGGCCGACGGCGAGCGCGCCGAGCAGCAGCACGATCACCAGGGTCAGGTTCGGGATCACGCCGAGGAAGCTCCAGAACCGGCTGGCGAGCCGGACCTTCGCGACCTCGGTGTCGTACAGCGTGGTGGCCTCGTCGTCGAACTGCGACTGCACGTACGGCCGGCGGCCGAACGCTTTGATCACCCGGAAGCCGAGCGCGGACTCCTCGATCCGGGTGGCCAGGTCGCCCTGCTGGTCCTGCACCTTGCGGGAGATCCGCAGGTACTTCTTCTCGAACTTCAGCGACACCGTGACGATCGGCACGGCGGCGACCAGGACGACCAGGCCGAGGGGCCAGTACAGCTGGAGCAGCAGGATCGTGACCACGATCAGCTGCAGGACGTTCATCACCAGGAACAGCAGGCCGAAGCCCATGAACCGGCGGATCGTGGACAGGTCGGTGGTCACCCGGGACAGCAGCTGACCGCTCTGCCAGCGGGTGTGGAACTCCATCGGCAGTGACTGCAGCCGGACGTACAGGTCGTGCCGCAGCGTGGCCTCGAGGTCGCTGACGGTCCGGGACTGCGCCCAGCGGCGCATCCAGACCAGGATGACCTCGGAGATGCTCAGCCCGAGGGCCAGCAGGGCCAGCGGGACCAGCAGGCTCAGCTCGCGGCGGGTGACCGGGCCGTCGATGATGGCTCGGGTGACCAGTGGGACGGTGAGGCTGACACCGACGCCGAGCATGGCGGTGGTGAACATCACCGTCAGCCGCCAGCGGTGTGGCTTCAAATAGGGACGCAGCCGCCAGAGGTTTCGGCTACGTTCGGGGGCACGGGTGGAAGGGGCAGCGATCGACGGCGCTTGGGCACGGTGCTCGGAGGGCATCTGGACGGGCGCACTTCCCATCTACTTCGATTCGAAATTGGGTTTGGCGACCTGAAAACGGCGCACTTTCCAGTATCGCCCACTAGGTAAGCGCTTGTCCTGCCAATTCCATTCCCGGTGAATGAATCGCAATAGGCCGTCGCGGCTCCACGCGGAAGCGGCCTCCGGACCTATCACGGATCGCTATCAGTCCCGCGCGATCGATCGCGCGACTTCGGGCAGGACCCGCAATCCGCGGAGTGGTGAGACCGCCGCGACCAGCAGCCCGGCGAGCATGCCGGCGGTGACGATCAGCAGCGTGGGACGGATCCCGAGAGCGGTCGCGAGTCCTCCGCCGGCCACGGCGCCGACCGTCTGCCCGCCGATGACGAGGGTTCGCCAGGACGCGGTCACCTGCCCCAGAAGATGCTGTGGCGCCATTGCCTGCCGCAGGGTGCGTTGCGGTACGGCGAACAGCGACATACCGAGTCCGGTGCACACCTGTCCGAGAAGGATCACCGGTGTCAGGCCGGTGAACAGAGAGACGCCGCTGAGTGACGCAAGGAATACACCGGACAGATAAGCGCGACCAATGCCGACCCGGTTGCACCAGCCGGTGGCGACAAAGCTGCCTGCCACCGCGGCGGCTCCGAACGTCGTCAGACTCAGCCCGACGAACGCCGGGGACTTGTGCAGCTCCCGGATCAGGAACAGTACGACGAGGGGTCCCTGCATCGCTCCGGCCATGGCCGCAATTGCCGCCGACGTGACGAGCGGCCTGAGCATCCGGTCGCCGAACAGCACCCGCAGCCCCGCTGTCAGCCGTACCTCGGACCGCGGCCGTGGGGGTGGCCGATCCGGTTCACGGATGAGGTACGCCGTCACCGTGGACACGACGTACGACGCTGCGTCGACAAGGATCGCGAACGGTGCCGTGAGCACCTGGACGAGCAGGCCGGCCGCGGAAGGCCCTAGCGTCGACGCGAGGTTCAGGTTGAGCAGGGCCGCGCTGTTGGCGCGCATGAGGTCCTCGCGGGGCACCAGGGCCGGGATGATCGTCTGCGAGGCGGTGTCGAAGAGCAGAGTCAGCACTCCGGTCAGTACGGCGACGACGTACAACTGCTCGATCCGCAGCCAGCCCAGGCCCGCCGCCAGGGGCACAGAGCTGAGCAGTACGAGTCGGCCGAGGTCTGTCCAGATCATCACGCGGCGCAGGGACCACCTGTCGACCCAGACACCGGCCAGGAGCCCGAAGACCAGGTGCGGTGCGATGGACAGCGCCGACAACGCACCCATCTCCACGGCCGAGGCATGCAGGGTCACGACGGCGACCAGCGGCAGTGCGACCGTCGTGACCGCACTACCGGACGCGGACACCAGTTGTCCGAGCCAGAGCTTCCTGAACTCACCTCTCACGACCCATGCCATGACGGTGAACCTGTCACGCAGCAGAGCGACGCGACTACGCCTGTTCGCCTGCAGCAGAGCGGTTTCACTCCACGCGAAACACAGGACCCCTTGCGGTGAACGGCAGTGATGCACCACGCGGGATCAGCCACGCGTGCTCCCGCCGGACCCGGACGACGTCGCATTGCCCGTCCGTGATCAGCAGGATCGGCCCGTGCGCCGGGAAGTCGTCCGCACGCTCCAGCAGGTCCACCCCCGGCTGCAGTACGGTCCCGCCGCGCCCGTGCACCTTCATACGGCCGGCAATGTCGTCCACGGGCACGTAGCCGGCGTCGTACGCCGCGGCATCGCAGTACACGACCCGCGCGGCCGGTACGTCGCGAGCCCGTGAGTACGACGCGATCGCACCGAGCGCCTTGCCGAGCAGTTCGCGGTTCATCGACCCGGACGTGTCGAGAACGACGCCGTACGTCGGGAGGCGCTCCAGTTCGAGCGGGCGGATCCAGCCGGGTCGCGGGATGTCCGGCGTACCGGACTGGCGACGGGAGGCCCGTGCGTACGTGCGGCGCTTCTCGACGGCGGGAACGTGCTCCTCGAACCAGCGGGCCAGTTGTGCGTCCCAGGCGAGCGGCGGGTGGTCCAGCGCGCCGATCTCCTCCACCAGACCGGCAGGCAGCGTGCCGCGGCTGGGGTCGTGGTAGGCGAGACCCGTGTTCAGCGCGCGGCGGTAGATGTCGTCGAGCCCGGCTGCTCTGGCTGCCTCTCCCGCGTGCGGCAGCGGGTGGCCGAGTACGTCGCCCAGTCCGACGCCGCGCAGCGTCGCCAGCTTGCGGTAGCGGCGCAGATCCGTGGTGATGCGGTCGTAGACCTCTTCCGCGGACATGCCCTTCAAGACTGGGTCGTGCAGTGCGCCGTCGGGCATGGTGCCGACGCCCATCTCCAGCAGCCAGCCGTTGATGACCAGGTCCGCGGCGACGTTCCACAGGTACGGATCGCGGCCGCCGACGCGCTCGCCGTGCCGGAGGGCGGCGTGCAGCATCTCGTGCGCCATCACGAACCGCCACTCGTTCTGCGTGAGGTCGGTCAGCGGGTTCACATAGATCTCGCCGGCGGTAGCGTTCACCGCCGCCACCTGGATGTCCCAGCCGCGGGCGAGTTCCGGCTCCGCGACGAGCGTCATGCTCGCCGCGATCGCACCCAGCAACGGGTACGACGAGACGAACCAGCCGAGCGCCAGGTCCCACTTGTCGCGGCCTCTTGTGCCTAGCGACGAACGGACGCCGCCTGCGACCTCGACGGCCGCTGCGGCCGCTGCGGAGAGGCCTGCAGCGAAAAGCTCGCCCCAGTTCGGTGGCTTGCCCCAGCCGTTCCAGCGGGCCGTGATGATGTCGGCCGCCTGTCCGGCGACGCCTTGGCCCTCGTACTCGGGTGGCACTCCCGAACGCCGCCAGAGCCGAGCCAAGCGGTCTACTTCCATGCTGGGAAACGTCGTTGGGAGTTCGACCACCGGTGTGCCGAGCTTGAGCGAGTGTAGGTACCGGTTGACCTCTACGTCGTATGCAGGACCAGCTGTGGTGTGGCCGAGCCCCAGGTGGATCAGCAGGTGCGCGAAGACCCACGTCCACTCGTGTGGCGTTGCCCGGCGGGTGCGGTGGGTGTGGATCTGCCCGTTCGAGTCGATGACCGCCCAGCCGTCGTCCGGGCAGCTGTCGTCGCGCTGCGGGGCGTACATCCGGTCGATCATCGGCGCGAACAGCGGATGGGTCGTCACCGTGGTCCAGCCGGCCTGGATCGCCTCCAGCTCCGGGTCCTGCTTCTTCCGCTTAGGCACGGGCCGCCACCAGACGCGGCAGGTCGCGGCTCACCTCGACCAGGAACCAAGTTGGCAGCACCGGGCGGCCGTTGTCGTCGGAAGCGATCACCAGCTGCGCCACCTCCAGGGAGATCTCCGCCAGCTCCACCAGCAGCGCCTTGCCGCGGTGTGCGAGCTGCCGGGCCGCAGGGCTCGCGGACGCCTTGTCCGCGGCCAGCTCCTTGACCAGCCGCGCCCGGAACGTCTCGGCCAGGAAGTACAGCAGGTCGCGATCCTCGGGTGCAGCCGGCCAGCCGGCCTCGCCCTTGAGCACGGCGTCCAGCCCGAACGCGTGCCGGACCGTCTTCACGTACGCGCGGAACGCGGACGCGTGCCCGGAGGACAAGGTGCCGAAGGCAAGCACCCGGAGCGTCTCGTCGGACACGTCCTCGCCGTACGAGTGCAGGGCGTCCGACAGCATGTGCCAGCTGCGCGGGGTGGAGAACGGCTCCTCGGTCTTGGGCGGCGCGGTCCACAGGTGGTCCGGGCGGTTCCGCAGGTACTCCAGTACCCACGGGTGGATGCCCGCCGTACCGGCCCACTCCAGCCAGCCGGTCGCGGAGGCGCGCAGGTGGACGTGGACCAGCCGGTTGACCAGTGCGCTCGCCATCGGGCGGGCCAGGGCGTTGTCGGTGGCGCGGTTGCCGGCGCCGATCACGACTGACCCCTCCGGCAGTTCGTACTCACCGATGCGGCGGTCCAGGATCAGCGAGTAGAACGCCTTCTGGACCTCGGCGGAGGACGCATTCAGCTCGTCCAGGAACAGGCAGTACGGCTCGTCGCGGGCGATCGCCACCGGCGGGGCGAACCGGCTGCGGCCGTCGACGATCTGCGGTACGCCGATCAGGTCCTCCGGAGCGAGTTGGGTGCCCAGGAGCGTCACGCACTCCAGGCCGAGCGATTCCGCGAACGCCCGTACCAGGCTGCTCTTGCCGATGCCGGGTGCTCCCCACAGGAACACCGGGCGGACCACTGCGACGTGCAGTAGTACTTCTGGCAGTTCGGCTGCCGATACCGTGATTCCTGCCTGCATGCGTTCCTTCCGCTTGGTGGCCAACGTTCCAGGGTCCTCGGGAGGTCACGGGGTGTCACCTGGTTTTCGCGCGTCGCTTCCGTTACTGGCGGTTACTGGCTAGGGTGCGATGGCTTATCAGTGGCTGGGGGGTCCCGTGTTTCGTGCCAGAGCCGTTGCTGTCTGTTCCGTCGTACTGCTGCCGCTGACCGCAGTGCGGGCGAGTGCTGCCGATCCTGTCGAGGCCGGGCTGCTGGTCCCGGGCCACGCGGCGGCCGACGTGGGTCTGTCGGGTGCGCGGGTCGTCGTTTCGGACCCGTCCACGCATGCCGTGTACGAGACCAGCAACAACGGGACGTCCTGGACGGCGTCGGGTGGCACGTCGTCCGGCAAGCCCTTGCAGGTGGAGGGTGCGGCGCTGCTGACGTTCGACGGCAGTACGGCGAAGGTCGGTGGGCTCACGTTCCCCGCCGCGGACGACGTGGTGCTCGGGAAGGGCGGTGTGCTCGTTTCCCACCGTGCCGCGAGCGCTACGACGGCAGAGGTGTACGACGTTGCCAGCAAGACCAAGCTGGCCGACGTGGAGCCGCCGTTCGCGCTGTCGGGCAACAAGGTGTGGAAGGTGACCTCGCCTGGGCATCTGGACGGCAAGAACCTGACCACTGGTGACGTCAAGACCGTTCTTGTTGCCAGTGCGTGCAGTGTGGCGCCTGGTGCCGTCAACGGGCGCTGGGCGGTGCTGAGCGGCTGCAACCAGGTCGTTGACGTCAACGGCCCGCAGCCGCCGCGGAACCTATCCGTTGCGGCGGACTCCCAGTTGGGCAACGGGTTCGCCGTACAGACGTCAGGGTCGAACCTGCTGGTCACGGACCTGAACGACCCGGAGCTAGGGCAACGCAGTTACGGCCCGATCGGCCACAGCTTCCGAGTGGACGGGTCCGGGCTGGCCAAGCTCGTGTACGCCGACGCGTCCAACAACGCGCGGGTGGCGACGTTGGGCTGGCTTACCGCTGACCCGCAGCAGCACCCGGACACGGTGGCGCCCGTACTGACGTCCGCGTCCGCGGGCGACCGGGTGCGGGACAACACGAGCCTGTCGTTCGACTGGGCGTACGAGGACCCGCAGGACCCGAACTCTCCCGCCAGCGGGGTGCTGAGCTACGACGTACGGATCCAGCAGAGGCCGAACCGGACATCGCCGTACGGCGCGTGGAACGAGCTCCCGGCATGGCAGGGGCTCAAGACGACTGCTGCGAGTCTTACGGCAGCCATTGGTACGGATACGTGCTGGCAGGTGCGAGCGCGTGACTACGCGGGCAACGTGAGCGCTTGGAGCACGTCGTACTGCAGTGAAGTGGACGGTACGGCGCCTTCGCTCGTCACGTGGCGGATCGGGGACCGTGTCCAGCTGAGCGGGACGGCTACGGTGCGGTGGGCGTACAAGGACGACACCGACATCGCGTCGTACGACGTCGTCTACAAGACCGCGGCGACGGGCACCGCGCTCGGCAAGTGGATCTACCCGGCCAACTGGCAGAACACCCGCATCACCGCGATCACCTGGGCACCCAGGCTGGGCTGGGACGAGTGCTTCATGGTGCGAGCCCGCGACTACCTGGGCAACCAGTCCGCCTGGTCCGCCCCCATCTGCTCGGTAGCCCCCGAAGACGACCGCGCCCTCACATCAGCCGGCACCGTGACCCGCACCACAAGCACCCTGGCCTTCCAAGGCACCACCACGATCCTCAAGTCCAACGGCGCTTACCTGACGAAGGCCACCGAGGCCGGCCAACGCATAGCGCTCGTGGCGATCCACGGTCCCGGCCAGGGGCGCGTGGACATCTACCACGCCAACATCAAGATCGGCACAGTCTCACTGTCATCGTCGACCACCGGACGCGTCGTGACTTACTTGCCCACAACGGTTTTCCGCACCGGAGCGCTCAAGATCGTGTCCACCACGACGGCTCCGGCGTCGATCGACGGCATCGCCTTTCTGCGCGCTCCCTAGGCCCGGCAGAGAATTTCGGTACGACTCGGTCCCGATCGCGGTTTGGTCACGGCCGGAGTGGGGAAGACAGACGGAGTACTGAAAAAGACTCGGGGACTGAACTGGGAGGGAACCCTTGTCACTGCAGGATCCGTCGGCCGGCAACGGCGACGACCGCTACTTCGTGGTGCCCGTTGGTGGACCGTGCTTCTTCTCGACCGAGGAGGCGCCGCAGCGAGCCGGATAACGAACCCCGATGGACGCCTACGCCCTGCAGCACAGCTGGGATCGGGTCACGAAGCACGGAGAACAGGTAGCGCTCTACTTCTACTCGCACATCTTCGTGTCGAATCCCGAGGTGCGGTCGATGTTCCCGCTGCAGATGTCGAACCAGCGGGACAAGTTCGTCAGCGCACTCGGCCGGATCGTCAGCCACGCCGACCAGATCGACAACGACGCGGCCTTCCTCCAGCACCTCGGCCGTGACCACCGCAAGTACGCCGTCATCGCCGAGCACTACAACGCGGTCGGCGCCTCGCTCTGTGCGACCCTGAAACACTTCCTCGGCCCCGAGTGGGACGAGGAGCTCGCCGCCGAATGGACGGCGGCCTATCAGGTGATCGCGCGGATGATGGTCGAGGCCGCGGAGAACTCCCAGGAGTCCACGCCGGACTGGTGGGACGCCGACGTGCTCTCGGTCGAACGACGCACCATGGACCTCACGCTGCTCACGGTCCGGCCGCGGCGCGCGTACCACTTCCTGCCCGGCCAGTCGGTGTCCATGGAGATCCCGCAACGCCCGCGGCTGTGGCGGTACTTCAGCCCTGCCAACGCACCTCGCGCGGATGGTTCGATCGACCTGCACGTCCAGCAGATCGACGGTGGCCAGGTGAGCCCGAGCGTGGTGCGGAAGCTCCAGCCCGGCGACGAGGTCAAGCTCGGTGCCCCGGTCGGCGACCGGCTGACCAGACGGAGCCAGGACCCGGGGGACCTGCTGATGGTCGCGGGCGGTACCGGTCTGGCCCCGCTGCTCGCCGTACTGGAGCAGATCGACCACGAGTGGGCACGGACACGCACAGCGCCGCATGTCCAGCTGCTACACGGTGTTCGGATGCCCTGGCATCTCTACGAGCGCCCCCGGTTGCGTGAGCTTGCGCAGACGAGGCCCTGGTTCGACTACACCGAGGTCGTCTCGGCCGACGGCTCATACCCCGGGACACGCGGCAAGGTCGGCACAGTCGCGGCCCGGCAGGACCTGTCCGGCCGTACGGCGATGGTGTGCGGCGGCCCGCAGATGGTCGCGCACACGCTCGAACGCCTCGCCGCCGCCGGGCTGCCGACCGAGTACATCAAGTACGAGAACTTCTACTACGCGGCCGCGGACGACCACACGGCCAACCCAGCCTTCACCAGGTCAGGAGACGTCAAGTGACCAACACCAGCCGCCGCCACGGCTCTCGGCAGTACCAGACACCCGACCAGATCCGCGGCGAGCTGTTCCGCCGCAAGTGGCGCGGTCTCGACCCGCAAGAGGTCTTCGGGTACCTCGACGTACTGGCCGATCAGGTGCAGGACACGGCACGGGATCTCAGCACGAGTCGCGCCGAGAACGAGCGCCTCCAGGGCGAGTTGCGGCGGGCGCAGGCAGAGTTGCAGCGGGTGCAGGGTGAGCTGGACGAGTACGAGCAGGCCGGCGACAAGGTGAACGAGCAGATCGTCCAGCTGTTCAGCCAGGCGCAACTGGTGGCCGAGGAAATGGTCCAGGACGTCAGCCGGGACGCGCGCGAGCGGATCGGGCAGGCGCGGGCGCACGAGCGCCGGATCGTCGAGGAGGCGATGGACACCGCCGGCCAGCAGGTCCGTACGTACGCGCAGTCGGCGCAGCTGCGGATGCAGTCGATCGTGGACTCGTTCGGCACCGAGATCGAGCGGATGGGCGGCGACACCGCGGCCGGCGGTGAATCCGGGCGGCACCAGAAGGACGCGTGGTTCGACGACATGAGCGACTGGCAGCGCCGGCTGCGGAACGAGCGGGGCCCGGAGTTCCCGGGTCCGGAGTTCCCAGGCTCGGCGTGAGCGGTACGGACAGTGACATCATGGCGTACAGCGAAGGGCACTGCCCTGCCCGCACGAACCTGACACCGTCCCGGCCCCGCAGAGCCCTTGCCCGCCGGTTGCCCGCCGTACCGCTCGCGGTCCTCGGCCTGACGCTGGCCGGTGCGGCGCTCGGGCTGCTCGGGCTCGGGGGCGACGTACCTGGCGGTGTCCCGGCCGCCGTACCGATCACACTCGGGCTCGCGATGCTCGTCGCGGCCGCGGGGATCTGCGCGCACCACCTGGTGGCGGTGCGGGCCGGCGAGCAGTTGTTCCACCTCAGCGGACGGCGCGGCGTGCCCCGGCCGGGCCGGCGCGCGGCAATACGTCGCCCCTCGCGGGCGACGGCGGCACCGCGGCGTCCGGCGAACCGGCCTGAGGCGGAGCAGGTGCCCGCGCGCGTGGACACCGGGATGGTCCGGGCCGCGGCGAAGGAGTTCCTGGAACTCTTCCACGGCGAGAACCCGGAAGCCGGGCCGCTCGGGCCGCGGCTCGCCGCGGTCATGCGCGAGATCGACGCGACCGGGACGTACTGGCACACGTCCGAGGAGCTCGAGTTCGGGGCACGGGTCGCCTGGCGCAACAACAAGCGGTGCATCGGCAGGCTGTACTGGCGCAGTCTGCAGGTGCGCGACCTCCGCGGGGTGTCGGACGCCGGCGGGGTCGCCGGGCACTGCTTCGAGCACCTGTCCGCGGCGCACAACGGCGGGAAGATCCGGCCGATGATCACGGTGTTCGCGCCGGAGACCCCGTCCCGGCCGGGCCCGCGGATCTGGAACGAGCAGCTCATCCGGTACGCCGGGTACGACCAGCCAGGCGGGCGTCCGCTCGGGGATCCGCGGTACCGCGCGTTCACCAGCGGGCTGATCCGGCGCGGCTGGCGACCGCCTGAGCGCCGCGGGGCGTTCGACGTACTGCCGCTGGTCGTCGAGACCGTCGAGGAAGGGCCGAAGCTGTTCCGGCTGCCTCAGCAGGCGGTGCACGAGGTCGAGCTGCGTCATCCCGACCTGCCGTGGTTCGCGGACCTGGAGTTGCGGTGGCACGCGGTGCCGGTGATCAGCAACAACCGGCTGGTGATCGGCGGGGTCTCCTATCCGGCGGCACCGTTCAACGGCTGGTACATGGGTACCGAGATCGGCGCCCGCAACCTGGCCGACACCGACCGGTACGACCTGGTTCCGGAGGTCGCGGAGCGGATGGGTCTCGACACCTCACACGAGACCACCCTCTGGCGCGACCGCGCCCTGGTGGAGATCAACCGCGCCGTCCTGCACTCGTTCAACCTGAACGGCGTCACGGTCACCGACCACCACACCGAGTCCCGCCGCTTCCTCCTCCACCTCGAGAAGGAAGAACGCGCCGGCCGCACCTGCCCCGCCGACTGGAGCTGGATCGTCCCCCCGATGTCCGGCTCCCAGACCCCCGTCTTCCACCGCTACTACGACACCGACACCAAAACCCCCGCCTTCACCACCGACCCCGACTCCACCACCAGAGCCCTCCAAGCCGACCCCCCAGCCTTCCCCTGACAGCTCCCGCCCCCGCCCGACGCGGGTCGCCGCTCGAAGGTATGACCCCGCCGAACACACACCAGTACGCCGACAAACGCCCTCAGCCGACCGACCAACCCGACCCGAGCCGCCGAGCGAAGCGAAGGCGCCAGGGGGTGCGGGTGGCGAAGCCCCCGCCCGCGCCGAGCGGAGCGACGGCGCACAAACGACGAGGGCGAGCCGGTCCGCGCACTCTGCGGACACGGCTCGCCCTCGGCCGAGAGCGGGTGACGAGAATCGAACTCGCGTAATCAGTTTGGAAGACTGAGGCTCTACCATTGAGCTACACCCGCGTGGTGCTCGGACATGATTCCACATGCACCCGGGTGGACTCAAAACGGTATCTGGGGGGCCCGGTGGCGCGAGCACTGGTTCGGGTCGACTAGACTCGTGCGGTCACTGCGGGGCGTAGCGTAGTGGCTAGCGCGCCTGCTTTGGGAGCAGGAGACCGCAGGTTCGAGTCCTGTCGCCCCGACAAACCCCGTGCAGTACCGGCTGTGGCGTCGGCTGTCCGGCGTCGCAACATGTCACCGAATCAAGGAGAACCGCCACCGTGAAGAGCACCGTCGAGTCCTTGAGCCCGACCAAGGTCAAGCTCATCGTCGAGGTGCCGTTCGAGGAGCTCAAGCCGAGCCTCGACGCGGCGTACAAGAGCATCGGCCAGCAGATCGTGGTGCCGGGCTTCCGCAAGGGCAAGATCCCGCCGCAGGTCATCGACCAGCGCGTCGGCCGTGGCCCGGTGCTCGAGGAGGCGATCAACGACGCGCTCCCGAAGCTGTATTCGCAGGCGGTCAGCGACAACCAGGTCAAGGCGATCGGCCGGCCCGAGGTCGACGTGACCGAGTTCAACGACAAGGAGAGCCTGCAGTTCTCCGCCGAGGTCGAGGTGCGCCCGGAGATCACACTGCCCGACCTGGAGGGCCTGGAGGCCTCGGTCGAGGACATCGCGATCTCCGACGACGAGGTCGACGAGCAGATCGAGTCGCTGCGGCAGCGGTTCGGCTCGCTGAACCCGGTCGAGCGCGCGACCGCGGACAAGGACTTCATCACGATCGACCTGTCGGCCAGCAAGGACGGCGAGAAGGTCGAGGAGGCGCAGGCCACCGGCCTGTCGTACCAGGTCGGCTCCGGCCAGCTGCTGGACGGCCTGGACGAGGCCGTCATCGGCCTCAGCGCCGGCGAGAAGAAGACCTTCGTCACCCAGCTCGTGGGCGGCTCGCTGAAGGGCGAGGACGTTGACGTCGAGGTGACGGTGACCGCGGTCAAGGAGCAGGAGCTCCCGGAGTTCGACGACGAGTTCGCCCAGACCGCGTCGGAGTTCGACACCGCCGACGAGCTGAAGGCCGACGTACAGACCCGGCTGGAGCGCGGCAAGCGCCTCGAGCAGGCCGGTGAGGCCCGGGACGCGGTGCTGGAGAAGATCCTGACGCTGGTCGACGTGCCGGTCCCCGAGGGCCTGCTGACCGACGAGCTGGCCGCCCGCAAGGAGAACCTGGAGCAGCAGCTCGGGTACTCCGGGATGACCATGGAGCAGTTCCTCGAGGGTGAGGAGCAGACCCAGGACGAGTTCGACGAGGACCTGAAGAAGCGTTCCGAGGACGCGATCAAGGCGCAGTTCGTGCTGGACCTGGTGGCCGAGCAGCAGGAGCTGAGCGTCAACGACCAGGAGCTGACCGAGCACATCGTCCGGCACGCGCAGCGTTCCGGCGTCAGCCCGGACCAGTTCGCGCAGCACGCGGTCGAGAACAACCTGGTCCCGAGTCTGGTGTCCGAGGTCGTCCGCGGCAAGGCGCTGGCCTACCTGGTGGAGAACGCCAAGGTCACCGACGCCTCCGGCAATACGGTGGAGCTGCAGACCCTGCAGCCGGACGGCACGTACGCCGACCCGGAGGCCGCCGAGGCTGCCGAGGCTGCCGCGACCGAGACCCCGGCCGACGAGCCGGAGCCGGCCAAGGCCTGAGCAACCAAGGCCTGAGCAAACCAAGGGCCTGAGCAAGTCCGCCGACACGGCCCGGGAACCCCACGCGGGGTTCCCGGGCCGTTCGCATGCCGTCGTACATTCGCGATCCGGCTGTGAACTTCCTCGCCTAGCGTGCTCGGTGAAACGATTTCCACGCGGAGGAGGCGGGTGTGGCCACGCTGCTGGAGGAACCGGAGGTACGGCGGGACGCCGACCGCCCGGACGTCCGCGAAGTACCTGACGGGACAACCGTCGAGGAGTCCGGGTCCGTCCTGCTCTGCGGCTGGTGATTTCTTCCCGGATTCGCTGACAGCAGACGAGCGGTGCGCCGTGAGCGAACACCTCCGGCCCAGCCTTAGGTCTGTCGCCACGGACCAGTAATGTCGGGTTCGTGAACGAGACATTTGCAGCCAGCCCCACCGCCGCGGGCGGCAACGGATCCGGCGGACAAGACGACGACATCTACCGCGAGCTGCGGAAAAGCCGGATCATCTTCCTGGGGTCCGAGGTTCGCGACGACAACGCGAACGCGATCTGCGCGCAGATGCTGCTGCTGAACGCGCAGGACCCGACGGCGGACATCTGGCTGTACATCAACTCGCCGGGCGGCTCGGTGGACTCCGGCATGGCGATCTACGACACCATGCAGTGGATCTCGAACGACGTCGCCACCGTCGGGATGGGCCTGGCCGCCTCGATGGGCCAGTTCCTGCTCTGCGCCGGCGCGAAGAACAAGCGCTTCGCGCTGCCGCACGCGCGGATCATGATGCACCAGCCGTCCGGCGGCATGGGCGGTACGGCCTCGGACATCAAGATCCAGGCCGAGCAGTCGCTGCACCTGAAGGCGCTGCTGTTCCAGCTGATCGCGGAGCACACCGGCCAGCCGCTCGAGCAGGTGGAGAACGACGCCGACCGGGACCGCTGGTTCACCGCCGCGCAGGCCAAGGAGTACGGCTTCATCGACCACGTCTTCACCAGCGCCGCCCAGATCCCTTCGGGTAGCCCGAACTCCTGATCTCCCACTCCGTCAGTTAAGGACGCACCAATGAACTACTTCATCCCGCAGTGGGAGGAGCGCACGTCGTACGGCATGCGCCGGATCGATCCGTACACGAAGCTCTTCGAGGACCGGATCATCTTCCTCGGTACGCCGATCACCGACGAGATCGCGAACGCCGTGATGGCGCAGCTGCTCTGCCTGCAGTCGATGGACTCCGACCGTGACATCAGCATCTACATCAACTCCCCGGGCGGCTCGTTCACCGCGCTGACCGCGATCTACGACACCGTCCGCTACATCAAGCCGGACGTCCAGACGGTCTGCCTCGGCCAGGCGGCCTCCGCCGCGGCGGTGCTGCTCGCGGCCGGTACGCCGGGCAAGCGGCTGGCGCTGCCGAACAGCCGGATCATCATCCACCAGCCGGCCACCGAGGGCACCTACGGTCAGTCGAGCGACATCGAGATCCAGGCCAACGAGATCCTCCGGCTGCGCTCGCTGCTGGAGAAGATGATCGCGGACGCCAGTGGCAAGTCCCACGAGGAGGTCTCCCGGGACATCGAGCGGGACAAGTTCCTGACCGCCGAGCAGGCGATCGAGTACGGCCTGATCGACGACGTCCTGCAGACCCTGAAGACCCCGGTCCCGGCCGGCGTCTGAACGGGTTCGAAACTGGCTCGGCCGGTCTGACCGGCTGTCAAGAGCCTGACGCGTTCGCCACCGGCGTAGTCACAACCCGGTGGCGGGCGCGGTTTTTCGGCCCCGTACGGGGTACCGTCGAATTCGGTCCGACTGCGCATAGAAGGGATCTCCACCGGTGGCACGCATTGGTGACGGCGGCGACCTGCTCAAGTGCTCGTTCTGCGGCAAGAGTCAGAAGCAGGTCAAGAAGCTCATCGCCGGTCCCGGCGTCTACATCTGCGACGAATGCATCGATCTCTGCAACGAGATCATCGAGGAGGAGCTGAACGAGGGCTCCGAAGTCGGTCTCACCGAGCTCCCGAAGCCGCGGGAGATCTACGACTTCCTCAACGCGTACGTCGTCGGTCAGGACGTGGCCAAGAAGGCACTCGCGGTGGCGGTCTACAACCACTACAAGCGGGTCCGCGACGGCCAGGGCGGGTCCAGCGCCGGCCGGCACGCGAAGGACGAGGCCGTCGAGCTGGCGAAGTCGAACATCCTGCTGATCGGCCCGACGGGTTGCGGCAAGACGTACCTGGCGCAGACCCTGGCCCGGATGCTGAACGTCCCGTTCGCGATCGCGGACGCGACGGCGCTGACCGAGGCCGGGTATGTCGGCGAGGACGTCGAGAACATCCTGCTGAAGCTGATCCAGGCCGCGGACTACGACGTCAAGAAGGCCGAGACCGGGATCATCTACATCGACGAGGTCGACAAGATCGCCCGCAAGAGCGAGAACCCGTCGATCACCCGGGACGTCTCCGGCGAGGGTGTGCAGCAGGCGCTGCTGAAGATCCTCGAGGGGACGACCGCGAGCGTGCCGCCGCAGGGCGGCCGCAAGCACCCGCACCAGGAGTTCATCCAGATCGACACCACGAACGTGTTGTTCATCGTCGGCGGCGCGTTCGCCGGGCTGGACCACATGGTCGAGCAGCGGGTCGGCAAGAAGACGCTCGGCTTCAACACCAGCCGCGAGCCGGAGAAGCCGAAGGAGCTCGGCGGGTACGCCGACGTGATGCCGGAGGACCTGCTGAAGTTCGGGTTGATCCCGGAGTTCATCGGCCGCCTCCCGGTGATCACCACGGTGTCGCCGCTGGACCGTGACGCGCTGATCAAGATCCTCTCCGAGCCGAAGAACGCGCTGGTCAAGCAGTACCGGCGGCTGTTCGAGATCGACAACGTCGAGCTGGAGTTCAGCGACGACGCGGTCGAGGCGATCGCCGACCAGGCGCTGCTCCGCGGCACCGGCGCGCGCGGTCTGCGGGCGATCATGGAAGAGGTCCTGCTGAACGTGATGTACGAGGTGCCGAGCCGCGAGGACGTCGCGAAGGTCGTCGTCACCGGCGAGGTCGTGCTGGAGAACGTCAACCCGACGCTGATCCCGCGCGACCAGATCGAGCGCACCAAGCGCGACCGCCGCGAGAAGAGCGCATAAGCACCATCACTCCACAGAGGGAGGCCGGGTCCGCCGTACGGCGGGTGCCCGGCCTCCTTCTCGTGGTGGACGCGGCGGGAGGAACGGCGCGCCTACGGTCGGTGACATGACGCCCAGAAGAATCCTTCGAAGACTGTCTGTCGCCGGTGTGGCCCTGGTGCTGCTGACGCCGCTGACCACTGCCGTCGCGCAGGCGAAGTCCGTCGTACCGACGATCGTGTGGGGGAGCTGCGGGACCGACCCGAAGCTGAAGCCGTTCCAGTGCGCGAGTGTCGAGGTGCCGACCGACTACGACAACCCGCACGGTGCGACCACCACGATCGCGCTGACCCGGCTGCCGGCCACCGACCCGGCGCACAAGATCGGCACGTTGTTCACGAACCCGGGCGGTCCCGGCGGGCCGGGTGTCGTGTTCATCCATCAGGCCGGGCAGCAGATCTACTCGCCGCAGGTCCGGGCGAGGTTCGACATCCTCGGGTTCGATCCGCGCGGGGTCGGCGGCTCCGACCCGGCGACCTGCTACCCGACCAAGGCCGATGAGGCCAAGGCGATGGCTGACGTCCCGCCATTCCCGGTCGGCGCGAAGGAGGAGCGGCAGTTCATCGTCGACGGCGCGAAGCTCGCGATCAACTGCCGTACGACGTCCGCGGACCGGATGGCGCACTACTCGACCGCGAACGTCGCCCGGGACATGGACCTGCTCCGCCAGGCGGTCGGCGACGACAAGCTGTCGTACGTCGGCTACTCGTACGGCACCTACCTCGGTGCGACGTACGCCAAGCTGTTCCCGAACAAGGTCCGCGCGTTGGTCCTCGACGGCACGCTGCTCCCGGAGTGGTACTCGGGCTCCGACGGCGACAAGTCCCCGGTCGGCGTCCGGATGCGCCAGGGCGAGGGCGCGTACGACACGTACGAGCAGTTCCTTGCCGAGTGCAAGAAGGCCGGTGCGAACTGTGCGCTGAACAGCCTCGGTGACCCGAAGACGGTCGTCGAGGGCACGCTGGCGCGGCTGAAGACGCACCCGGTCGACTTCGCCCTGCCGGACGGATCCACGGTGAAGATGACGTACGCCCTCGCGGTGGCGGTCACGTTCTCGAGCCTCTACGACCCCAACGGGTTCCCGGCACTCGCCGACATGTGGGTCCAGCTGGCGCGCACGAACCGGGCGTTCGCCACGGCCAAGGCGCCGCAGGCGATCGTCGAGTGGAACCGGCGCAAGGACGACTACGCCTCGATCGGGACCGCCCTGCAGCCGTGCGTCGAGGCGCGGCAGTCCGGCCGTCCGCTCGCCTACCCGGCGTACGCCGCAGCCGCGGACAAGCGGGCGCCGCACTTCGGGGCGTACCGCGCGTGGATCGGCATCCAGTGCGAGTTCCTCGGCATCCGCGACCAGGACGCGTTCCTCGGCCCGTGGCCGAACAAGGTGAAGCAGCCTGTCCTGGTCTTCGGCACCCGCCACGATCCGGCGACGCCGTACGAGGCGACCCGGCCGTACGCCGACCTGTACCCGGACGCGCGGATGGTGACGGTCGAGGGGTGGGGCCACACCACGATCGGCAAGAGCGCCTGCGCCGACCGGCTCACCACGCAGTACCTGACCGAGCTGAAGGCGCCCGCGGACGGTACGACGTGCGACCAGGACCGCAAGCCGTTCGACCCGGTGCCTACAGGGCAGCGAGCACCGAGTCTGCTGCCGCAATAGTCTCGTCGACCTGGGCCGCGGTGTGCTCGGTGGACAGGAACCACAGCCCACGCGGGACGATGTTGATCCCGGCAGCGAACAGCCCCGCGTGGAACCGAGCCATCGCCGCCCGGTCGCAGGCGGCGAACGAACGGTAGTCGGTGACCTCGGCCTGATCCGTGACGTACGTCTGGAACACCGGGCCGGGGCCGTCGACCAGCAGCGGTACGCCGTGCCGCGTCGCCGCGGAACGCAGCCCGTCCATCAATCGGAGGCCCATCGCGTTCAGCGGCGGGTAGACGTCGGCACGGTGCTCGTCGAGGTGCCGCAGTACGGCGTCTGCCGCCGCCATCGCGACCGGGTGCGAGTTGAACGTGCCGGCGTGCGCGACCTTGCCGTCGGCGATCGTCGTCATCACCTCGCGGGACCCGACCAGCGCCGACACCTGCATGCCGCCGGCCATCGCCTTCCCGAAGGCGGCCAGGTCGGGTACGACGTTCAGCAGCTCGCCGGCGCCGCCCGGGCCGACCCGGAAGCCGGTGATGATCTCGTCGAAGATCAGCAGCGCACCGTGTTGCCGAGTCAGCTCACGCAGTCCTTCGAGGTATCCGGGCGACGGCGTGATGCAGCCGGTGTTGCAGAGCAGCGGCTCGAGGATGACGGCAGCGATGTCGTCGGCCATGACCTCTTCGACCGCCTGAAGATCGTTGTACGGCAGGACGATCAGGTCGTCGGCGTCGTGCCGCGGCTGGCCCGCCGAACCGCCGACCGCGGTCGGGTGCCGGGCGTCGCCGGCCAGTGCGAGGTCCGGGTGCACGCTGTACAGCACCGGGTCGAGCCAGCCGTGGTAGTTGCCCTCGAACTTCACGATCTTCGGCCGTCCTGTGTGCCCGCGGGCCAGCCGGATCGCGCCGTGCACCGCCTCGGACCCAACGCTGTTGAAACGCACCAGTTCTGCCGCTGGAACCATGCTGCACAGGCGTTCGGCGACCTGTGCTTCCAGTTCGTGCTGTGCGGCGTAGGCGACGCCACGACGTACCTGTGCCGACACCGCGTCAGCTACGAGCGGTGCGGCGTGACCTAGCAGGTTAGGACCCTGGCCAAGCACGTAGTCGACGTACCGATTGCCGTCCACGTCCCACAGCTCCGCACCGCTCGCGTGGTCTACGAAGAGAGGGCGCTCTGCGCGGCGGGCGTCGCTGGACACTCCTCCCGCGAGCACCTGCTTGGCGCGGGCGTACAGCTGGTCGGCTTGGGTGTGCACAGCGTCCTCCAAGGGCGGTCAGTCGAGCTTTTCGGTCAACAGCCGGAACTGCTGGCGTGGCCGGCCGCCGCCGGTGGACCGTGCCGGTGGCAACGGCCAGGCGAGGCCTGCGTCGACCAGTTCCTTCAACATGCGGCGGCCGGTGCGCTGGGTGACCTGCATGATCGCGGCGACGCTCTCGACGTCCACGACGACCTGCCGGCCGGGCGTTGGGCTCATGGCGGACGCGATCGACGTGACAATCTCCAGCGCCCGCTGGTCGCTAGGCGTCTCGTCCGGCGCAGCGTCTGTGGTGGCAGGGCCTGGCTCCAGGTCCAGCCGCTCGCTGCTGCCGTCCAGGTACACGGCCACCTTCCCGCCAGTTGCTACGGACTCCTCCACAGCCATCAGGGCGTTGGCCTCAGCAGCACGAGCGGTCTGGCCCGTTCCAGCACCTACAGCCACAGGTACGCCGAGCTGCGCCGTCAGCGCGCCCAGAAACGGCGCAAACGCGAACTGCTCGGTCAGACGCACCAGGGCGCCGTACGTTGTGGTCACCAGGAACAGGGTGTCCGAACGGCGCGTGACCGAGGCTCCCACCTGCCGTGCCTCGGCCAGCAGCTTCTGGTGCGTCAGCAACGCCAGCTCCTGCTGCCAGTAGTCCCCGGACTCAGCACGCGACGGAATCACCTGTACGGCGATCATCGCCAACTGGTGCGCCCCCATCCGCGTGCCCTGTCCCAGCAGTACCGCGGTCTCCAACGCGTCCCGCACACTCGACCGCGTCGGCGCGATCCGCAGTACGGGTACACCGGCCGCCTGCAGGTCCCGTTCCACCGACAGGATCGTGGTCAGCGCGACCGTGGTGTGCTGCCGCTCGTACTTCTCCTGGTGGAACGCCGCGAACCCGTCCACGGAGGCGGGCCCTTCGTACGGCACGTCATACACCTCGGCGGTGTCCAGGCCGATCTCGGCGTACGCCTCCGCGACGTCCGCGAGCGAGAGCGAGTCGATACTGACTCGGCTGAGGTCGACGTCCTCGATCGTCAGCGACGCCCGCAGCAGGGCGGCGTACAGTGCGGCGCCCGTGAGCGGCAGGTGGGTCGACGGGACGGTCAGCCAGTGGCCGGTCGTGGCCAGGTCGAACGCCCACGGGCCGGGGAACACCGCCGAGTCGATGCGGTCCCGCAGCCGCAGGTAGCGCTCCTCCGCCTCGGACTGGTCGTCGTACCCGCCGGTGAGGAACCGGATGCCGTGCGCGGACCGCTCCGCGACCTCCTGGCCGACCTCCGCCATCGTCTTCACCAGCCGGCGCGGCCCGAACAGGCCGACCGTCACCGCCGGCAGCGTCTCGTCACTCATCCGTCAGCCCCTCGTTCTCCCGGCCCTCCCGGCAGCGGCCGCCACCGGAACAGCTTGCGGGCGTTCCCGCTGAGAACATCTTGGCGTTGACCTTCCGTCAGCGGCGCGCACACCACCCGGCCGAGCGACATCCGCTGGTCGATGAACGGGAAGTCCGAGCCGAACAGCACCCGGTCGCTGCCGACCTGGTCGACCATCGAGCGGATCAGCGGACCGGTCATGTGCGAGCCGCACACCTCGAGCAGCAGCGACTCGTACCGGCGCGCCGCCTCGATCGCCTCGTCCACGCCAGGCGGGGTGATCCCGGCATGTCCGAGGATCACCGACGTACCCGGGTAGCGTTCCGCGACCTCCTGGAACATGACGGGGGAGTCGTACGGCGACCTGTGCTCCGAGTGCGTGAGCACCGGGCAGCCCGTGTCCTCGGCGAACTTCCAGACGGCGGCGTACCGGGCGCCGCTGACGGGGTAGTGGTGCAGGCTCGGGTGCACCTTGATGCCCACGAACCGCTCGTCCTCGGCGAGCCGCGCGAGTTCGCGCTCCGGGTCCTGCCACGGGTTGATGACGGCGTACGCCGCGATCCGGTCCGGGTACGCGTCGACCGCGGCGAGGGACTGGGAGTTGCCGAGGTGCGCGTCCTGCTGGATCGCGCGGTTGGCCGCGAGCACGGTGACGTCGGTGCCGGTCAGGTCCATCACCGCGACCATCGTCGCGGCGTCCGGCTCGGGAATGAAGAACAGCGAATACGGGCCGAGATGCGCGTGCACGTCGACACTGCGGTACTGCGGCCGGCGGCCGATCACGCTCGCTCCCCGAAGAACAGCCGGCGCGCGTTGCCGACGCCGACCTGACGGACCGTGGCGTCGTCGAGCCCGGACCAGGCCAGCCGTACGACGCTCTCCCCGGGGTCGCGGACGCCGAGGCCGGTGGCGAACAGGAGCCGGACGGCGCGGCCGTTCGCGGCGAGCCACTCGACGCCCTGGTGTGCCGCGAAGTCGACGAGGTCGAGGTGAACGTTGGGGTGACCATCGAGTGCGGCCCAGAGCTCGCGGAGCTTCCGGTAGCCGAGGGCGGAGATCACGATCGGGAGCCCGGGGTGGCGGGTCGCGATCGTGCCGAGGTCTCCCCAGGAGAGCTCGGCCGCGTCGACGCACAACGGGAGGTGGTTCGCCTCGAGCGCTTCGTACAAGTCGTTGAGCAGGCCGGGGGAGTAGCCGTGCGACGCGGGATGAATGCGGAACGCGGCCACGCCTTCGTCCATTGCTTGGGCGACCAGCCTTGGCAACGAGTCCAGCTCACCGGCGGTTGCGGGTACGGCGGTCCAGCAGGCGAGGACGCCACGATCGGCCAACTCGTGCGCCACGGCGGACGCTTCCAGGTTCCCGCCGATCGGGTCGTGCAGCCAGGACGCCATCGCGCTCACCAGGGCGCCGGACAACGCGAAGCGTTCGAGATGGGCAGCCACATCCGTCGCCGGCAGCAGGCTTCGAGGATGCCTGCCCGTCACCACCCGCGCGTCGAACCACCCGTGCGTCACCGCCTCAGCCATCACGCCCCGCCTCTGCATCCACAGTCCAGGGACCGGCGTACGGGAGGGTGAGGTGTGCCCATTCGCCCTCGACCTCGACGTCCAGAGGTATGCCGTTCAGCCGGAGCTGTCCACAGGACCGAATCCACAGACCACAGCGTCCGGAGCTGTTGACCTCGAACTGAAGATGAGAGCCGGTGAGCCTTGCCAGGACGTCGATGTCGTGGGTGGACCGGAGTAGTCCGCGAAGCTCGCGGGTGCGCCAACCGGTTGCCCATGACAACTTCCCGTCGACGGTGCGGGTGCACGTCGACGTACTCAGCCGATCGACCGTCGCCCCGAAGCGGATCACCAGCTCGTCGCTGTGCTCGACGGTGACGTCGGGTGGTTCGGGTTGGGCGTGCGGTACCAGGACCGTGGTCAGGTCGCCACCCGCCAGCGCGAGCGAGTGCATCGGACCGTACTCAGCCGACTGAGTCTCCAGAACCGGTCGGCGAGCAGTTCCCACAGTCTGTTCGGCGCTGGTTGTGGTGAGGAGGAGAAGGTTGGCTGTGTTGTAGACGCCTGGCCCCACTTCCTGCCACGGGTGCAGCGCGTGCCAGTAGGTGCGGCACGGCGCGGCCTCCGTCTCGTCCAGCACGACGAAGTACGTCGGTTCTTCGCGGACCATGACAATCCTCCGCGACTGAGGGACCCCATAGCCGCTGTGTCGCCCGGAGAAGACAGCAACCGGTCCCGTGTCGACCAACGAGTCGACCTCCACGCGACGGTCCGTGGACAGTTCCTGGCCGTCCACCACCACGGTGTTGTGCCCGACGCCCGACTGATACCAGGTCAGGTACGACGGATCGTCGTAGCTCGGCGGACCACCCGCCTCCCACAGCACCGGCTGCCCCCACCCGTCCACCACCAGGTCGAGTACGGCGCGGTGGGAGTGGGACTCGAGCTCGTGCTCGATGTGCGGCCCGTGGTTGATGACGGCCCGCATGTCCGCACCCCGCAGGACCGTGTAGCCCGACTCAGGGAGGACCGTCGACGGCGTCAGCTCACCGACCGTCGGAAAGCCCCAGCGCTCGAGGGACTCGGCCGGCCACTCGATCCCGCTGTCCTGCAGGTGTGGCATCCAGCCGCCGGAGGACACCAGCTCACGCATCCACTGGTGCATGGCAGCAAACCGAGGATGTGCGGCAACAGCCGGGTCGATCCTGGCAGCGGTCTGCAGCGCGGTCAGAACCATCCGGTGATACCCAGGCGACCGCTCGTAGTGCCCGCCGTCCGGATACACATCCAGCAGCAGATGCTCCGAGATCCGCTCCCGCGCACGCGAGGCCCAGTCCGCAGACTCCACCAAACTCGGAAGGACGGCGCTGATGTGCAGCAGTTCGGTAGCGCACACCAACTGCCAGTTCCCATGCCGGAACACGTCATGCTCGTCGTACGCCCACCGCGCACCACCCACAAGCGTCGCGACCAGCCGTCCCCAGACGCGGTCCGAGAGCGGTGAGTCGGTCAGCACCTCAAGAGTCGGCAACAGGCTCCGGCAACGAGCCCAGGTGCCTAGCGAGTACCAGATAGGGTCCAGCCCCGGCCACTCGCCGACCACGGAGTCGCGTTGGGACACCCAGTCGTCCAGGTGCTGCTCAAACGCTTGCAGATAGCGAAGATCGTCCGTCAGCTTCCAAGCCTGCACCCCAGGCAGCAGCCAGCCGAGGTAGTGAAAGCCGTAGAGCTGTGAGCGCCCAAGACCGCTCCCCGTGA
This sequence comes from Kribbella sp. NPDC059898, assembly GCF_042730855.1. Classification (NCBI taxonomy): domain Bacteria; kingdom Bacillati; phylum Actinomycetota; class Actinomycetes; order Propionibacteriales; family Kribbellaceae; genus Kribbella; species Kribbella sp. NPDC059898. The sequence continues at coordinate 121,436 of NZ_JBHWKR010000011.1, read as the reverse complement.
CATCAACACCCTCCAGCAGCGGAGCCGCAGCCGCTTCATTGCCGACCGCGAGCGGCCAAGCAGGCGGCCGCAGCTCCGCACCCACGAACGCCCGAAGCCCAGCGAGATCAGCGGCCGGTGAACCAAAAGCCTTCAGCAGGTCGTCGGTCGAGATCCGGTTGATCCGCCCGTCGATGTGCCGGGGTTTCTCGGGACCCGGGTTCACGAGACCTCGACCGGTTGCCGCGTCTCGATCGACCGGTGCGCCGCCTCGAGGACGGCGGTCACGTCCCGGCTGCTCTCGATCGTGATCAGCGGCTGCCGCCCGGTCCGGCAGCAGTCGACCCAGTGCGCGATCGCGTCGGCGTACGCACCGGACGGGATCCCGTGCATCACCCGCTGCAGCATGTTCCGCGGGTACGTGTAGCCCTCCGGCCGCGCCAGTACGACGCTCTCCTTCTGCCGGTCGAGCTGTACGACGCCGTCGTCCGCGATCACCGAGACGTACGAGTCCACCGTGGTCGGGAACGTGTTCGGGTAGATCCACGCCGACTCGAACGTCGCCACCGCGCCGCGCGAGTACTCCGCCTGGATCTGGATCGCGTCCGGCGTGTCGATCCCGAGCGACCGCAACTTGCCCCAGCGCGCCGTCGCGTACACCCGCCGGACCTGGTCGCGCAGCAACCACGAGACCAAATCTATGTCGTGGCTGGACAGGAACCACGCGCACGTCGTCCGGTCCGCCCAGGACAGCATCTCGGTCGGCACGAAGATCGTGTCGTCCTTGCGCGCGTACGCGACCGCTCCCTCGCCGAGGCCGGCGAGCAGCTCGTAGGCCTGCGCGTACGCCGGCACCCACCGGTGGTTGAACAGGCACATCGCGACCACGTCGTTCGCCCGGATCGCGGCCACCGCCGCGTCCGCCTCCGCGACCGACGTGGTCAGCGGCTTCTCGACCAGGATGTGCTTGCCGGCCGACGCCGCCCGCACCATCATCTCGCCGTGCAGGTCGTCCGGCGTGGTCAGTACGACGGCGTCGACCGAGTCGCTCGCGAGCAGTGCCGCGAGATCGGGATACACCTCCGGCCGGGAGCCGCGGCCGGCGATCTCGTCGGCCAGCTGCCCGGCCGACGCCGCCGAACGGCTGGTGACCGCGGTGATCACGGCGTCCGGCCGGGCGGACAACGACAACGCGTTGCCACGCCCCATGATCCCGGCGCCGACGATCCCGATCCGTAGCGTGTCCATCAAGTCACTTGCCCTTCGCCAGTGTGTCGTTCCAGGCCTTCTCGGCGGCGTCCAGCGCCTGCTGAGCGGTCTTCGTCCCGGACATGTACGCCCGGACCTGGTCGTCGAACAGCTGCCGCAGCTGCTCGTCGTTCCCGGAGCCCATCGACGCGTCCACGCTCTGCTTGAAGGTGTCGATCAGGATCTTCCGGGCCTGGTCGGCCGGTGACGTCCCGGTGATGTCGGTGAAGAACGGGTCCTCGAGCGCCTTCACCGAGGACGGGTAGATCGGCACCAGTTTGCAGAGCGCGAGCTGTTGCTCGGGCGCCGCGACGTACTTGAGCCACGCGGCCGCGGCCGCCTGATGGCTGGACTTCGCCGGGATGCCCATCACCTGCTGGCCGGGCATGTAGAACTTGCCGTCGGCACCGGTCACCGGCGGGCCGACCACGATCGACGAGTACACCGCGGGCGCGTTCTTCTGCACGTTGAGCAGCGAGCTCGACACCGCGGCCGGGTTGAACGCGATCAGCTTGTTCTCCAGCGACTGCGGCAGATCCCGCTGGTTCTCGCCGAGGCTGCCGGGAGCGATCGCGCCGGAGTCGAAGAGCTTCTTGAACTTCTCCAGCAACGCGAGCGTCCCGGGTGTGTTGAACGCGGCCTTCTTGCCGTCCTCGGAGAGCAGCTTGACGCCGTCCGCCTGCACGACGCTCGAGTACGCCATGAAGTTCGTCGCGGACTTCCCGGTCGCGTCGTGGTACTTCGTGGCCAGCGTGAGCGCCTCGTCGTACGTCGTCGGCGGCTTCGCCGGATCGAACCCGGCCTTGGCCAGCAGATCCTTGTTGTAGAACGCCAGCGACGTACCGCCGTTGTACCAGGGGATCGCGATCCGCTTGCCGTCGACAACCAACGGCTCGGTCAGGTTCGGCAGGTACGCCGCCACGTCTTCCTTGCTGAACAGCGAGCTCAGGTCGGCCATCGAGGAGGCGAACAGCCCGGTGGTCGCGGAGGTGAAGTTCACGACGTCGGGGACCTTGCCGCTGGCCAGCGCGGCGAGCAGCTTCGTGGTGATGTCCTGCCCCGGGACGTCCACCCACTTGATGTGCACGTCCGGGTGGTCCTTCTGGTACGCGTCGATCCATTTCTGGATGTCCGGTCCGTAGTTCTTCTGCAGGTTGATCGTCCACCACTCGACGTCACCGGAGTACGCGTCGCCGGACTGCTTCTGGTCGCCGCCGCCGGCCGGACTGCCGGAGACACAGCCGGCCAGTGCGAGTACCAGGGTGGCAACGAGTGCGAGTCGGAGTCGGGCCATCATTGGCTCCTCAGAACGGAATGTCCTAAACCTGACTTACAGACACCAGAGTGTTCGCCATCGATTCGCCCGAGTCAACGGAACAAGCCAGAAATTTTCTGGAGTTAGCGCTTCCAAGGCTCGTCGATCGTGCGCTACGGTTCCGGTCTGAAAGCCAGGTTTCAGACACAAGGAGCATGGATGCCGGGTCTGAAGGGCCGCGTGGTCGGTCAGCACTGGTACACGCCGTACGTGTTCATGCTGCCCGGGCTGCTGTTCTATGCCGCGATGTTCGCCTGGCCGGCGGTGATCGCGATCCAGCTGGCGTTCTCGGACTACGACATCGTGCATCCGGTGCGCTTCTCCGGCCTGGACAACTTCGTCCACCTGGTGCACGACCCGCGGGTCTGGATCGCACTGCGGAACTCGCTGCTGTTCGTGCTGATGTTCCTGCCGCTGACCGTGGTCGCGCCGTTGTTCCTGGCGATGCTGGTGAACCTGAAGCTGCGCGCGATCCAGGCGTTCCGGATGCTCTACTACCTGCCGGTGATCACGTCGATGGTCGCGGTGGCGGTCGCCTGGCGGTACGTCTTCAACCGCGAGGGAGTGGTGAACTGGCTGCTCGGCCTGTTCGGCGCCGGCCCGACGGACTTCCTGCTCGACCGGCACTGGGCGCTGCCGACCGTCGTCCTGCTGGAGGCGTGGAAGAACGCCGGCCTGTTCATGATGATCTACCTGGCCGGGCTCCAGGCGGTGCCGTCCGACCAGGTAGAGGCCGCGACGATCGACGGTGCCGGTGGGTGGCAGCGGCTGCTGTACGTCGTCGTACCGGCGCTGCGGCCGACGTTCGCCGTGACGCTCGTACTGAGCATGCTCGAGGCGATGCGGGCGTTCGAGTCCGTCTACGTGCTGACCCGCGGCGGTCCGCTCGACGCCACGCTCACCCTTGGCTACTACATCTGGTCGAAAGCCTTCCAGGACTACGACATGGGCTACGCCAGTGCCGTCGGATTGTTGCTGTGGGCAATCATGATCGTGCTGGCCGGGTTCAACCTGCTGGTGACCCGGCGGAGGGACGTCTGATGAGTCGCCGAATCGGCTGGTACGTCCTGCTCGTCGCGGTCGCGGCGTTGTTCGTCGGCCCGTTCCTCATCCTGCTGAGCGCCGCGACCAAACCGGCCAGTCAGGACGTGTTCGGCTTCCCTCCGGACCTGATCCCGCGGCCACCCGTCGGCACCTGGTTCCGCGAGGCCTGGACGACGATCCCGTACGCACGGTTCCTGCTGAACTCGGTGATCTACGTCGGCATCACGGTCCCGGTGTACCTCGTGGTGTCGGCGCTGACGGCGTACCCGCTGGCCAGGATCGCGTTCCGCGGCCGCGGCGTGTTCTTCATGCTGTTCCTGTCGATCATGTTCCTGCCCGGCGAGCTGATGCTGATCCCGCGGTTCCTGGTGATGAGCCAGCTCGGGCTGACCGACACGTTCGCGTCGGTGATCCTGCCGGCGATCCTGTCCTCGCTCGGGATCTTCCTGCTCCGGCAGGCGTTCGCGCAGATCCCGGACGAGGTCGTCGAGGCCGCCCGGGTGGACGGCGCGAACGAATTCCAGATCTTCGGGCGGATCTGCGTCCCGATCGTCGCCCCGACCCTCGCCGTGCTCGCGATCCTCGGATTCGTCTCGGTGTGGAACAGCTTCATCTGGCCGCTGGTCGTGCTGACCAGCCAGTCCAAGTTCCCGATCGCCCTCGGGATCGCCTACCTCAGCGGGGTCGCCGGTACCGATGTCCGCGGTCTCGCGGCCGGCACGGTGATCTCGCTGGTACCCGTCATCGCGGTCTTCCTCCTGCTGCAGAAACGCATCCTCAACAGCATGGGCGGCGCCGTCAAAGGCTGATCCGCCCCGACCCTTGTGAGGCTCTCATGCAACCCTCCCGCCGCACCTTCGTCCTCGGCGCCACCGCCGGCGGCATCGCCGCCTGGGCAGGTCTCCCGTCGTTGACCGCGTCCGCCGACCCACTCGTCTACGACTCGCCGCAAGCCTTCGACGTCGCGCAGGCCGGCTATCTCGCCTCGAACCCACAGGACAACGAGGCCGGTGTGTACGCCTGGGGCGAGTCGTACTTCGGGCTCAGCCTGCTCCGGATGTACGAGGCCTACCAGGACGAGCACTACCTGCAAACGTTCGAGGACCGGGCCCGGCTGCTGATGCGGACCACGGACCACGCCCGCCACGTCGTCGACTACGCGGGCCGCTCGGGCAAGGTCTGGCGTACCGCGGGCAACTACACCGCGGGGCACGCCGTAGTGCCCGACGGCACCGGCAAGCCTGCGGTCCAGCTGCGGTGGGCCGGCACCCGTTCGGCCGAGTCGACCGCGGAGGTGTCGAACGTTGCCGGCAGCACCTTCACCCTCGTCCTCCGCAACCCGGGCACCACCTCGGTCGTGACACTGCGGAACGTCGACCTCGACCCGGCGTCCCCGGCATACGTCGTGACCGCGGTGAACAACGCGTACAACGCCGGGCTGCGCTGGACCGCGGTCGAGCTGCGGGACGCCCCGGCCGCGGCACCCGCGCCGGCAGCGAGCACGATCACTTTCCAGTCGCAGTACTACGTGTTCGCCGTGCACACCGGGATGATCGCGTTCCCGCTGGCCCGGTACGCGCGGATGGTGTTGCAGTCGTCCAAGCTCGGGTCGCGCCAGAAGTTCGCGAGGGAGGTGCTGGACGCGGCGATCCAGGCCGTCAGGTTCCACGACCCGGAGTGGGACGGCAACGGGAACTACCTGTGGCCGAAGGGCGCGCCGATCCCGTTCGACGGCACGATCCAGCCGTACAACCAGAGCCAGGCGCTCGGTCAGGTGATGGTCGAGTTGTACCGCGTGACGAAGAAGCCGGAGTACAAGACCCGGGTCCAGCAGCTGCTGACGTCGTACCAGCCCGCGCTGCGGTCCGTTGACGGCGCGTACGTGTGGACGTACTGGCCGCCGTACAGCCAGTTGTACACCGGGTATCCGAAGACCGCGGGCATCTCCGAGTACACGCCGTCGTACCCGGCGTCCACGCAGGTCGAGGACCTGAGCCATGCGGCGATCACTACCGAGTTCGTGCACGCGGCGTACGACGCGGGCATCGACGGCGGGTCGGCGACGGACGTGCGGGCGTTCGCGAAAACCTTTACGCAGAAGCTGGTCCGGTCCGCGAACGAGGTCTGGTTCCGCGTCGACGGGACAGGGGACGCCGTACCGGCGAACGCCGTGCAGTGCGCGCGCTGGGTCGAGTATGCCGAGCAGGACCTGGTGATCTACCAGCAGTCGTTGCGCGTGTACGAAGCGGTGCAGCTCCAACCCGTGCAAGGCTCGCACGCGTTGGGCATCGCCTACCTGAACTGGGCGAAGAACTCTGGATGGAGGAACAAGTGAGACTGCTCCGGATCCATACGCCGGACGGCCTGCGCGACGCGATCCTGACCGACGACGGCAGGGTCCAACTGCCGGACGGCGCTGCCCTGGACCTCGCGGAGGTACGGCTGGCGGCCCCGCTCGACCCGGGGAAGATCGTGTGCGTCGGCCTCAACTACGCCGACCACGCGGCCGAGGGCGGGCAGGAAGCCCCCGCCGAGCCGATCCTGTTCCTGAAGACTCCGGACACGGTCGTCGGTCCGTACGACGACATCGTGATCCCGCGGGGGAGCGAGAAGACGGACTGGGAGGTCGAGCTCGGCGTGGTCATCGGCCGTACGGCGGCGTACCTCGGCTCCGCGGCGGAGGCGCTCGACCACGTCGCCGGGTACGTGCTGGTGAACGACGTGTCCGAGCGGCACTTCCAGCTCGAGCGCGGCGGGCAGTGGGACAAGGGCAAGAACTGCCCGACGTTCTGCCCGCTCGGCCCGTGGATCCTGACCGCCGACGAGGTCCCCGATCCGCAGGCGATCAAGCTCGGCCTGGAGGTGAACGGCGAGCCGTTGCAGGACAGTTCGACCGCCGAGATGATCTTCGGCGTCGGCTACCTCGTGCACTACATCTCCCAGTTCATGACCCTGTACCCAGGCGACGTGATCAGCACCGGTACGCCGGCCGGCGTCGGCGCGGGCCAGAAGCCGCCGCGCTACCTGAAGGAAGGCGACGTACTCCGGACCTGGGCCGACGGGCTGGGAGAGCAGCGCAACAAGCTGGTCGCTAGCTCTTGAGTGCGGCGGCGATCGAGTCGGCGACCGGCGTGGTCGGGCGGCCGATCAGGTCGGCGAGATCGCTGCCGCGGGAGTCCAGCAGGCCGCGGACGACCGCGCCGTCGATGTCGAGGAGCACCCCGACGTACGGCGCCGGGATGCCGGCCGCGGTCAGCGCCTGGGCGTGCTCGTCCGGCGACACGTTGCGGTAGGCAACGTCCTGGCCGGACTGCTCCGCGACCTCGGCGGCGTACTCCGCCATCGTCCAGGACACGTCGCCGTTCAGCTCGTACGCCTTGTTCTCATGGCCGTCACCGGTCAGTACGGCGGCCGCCGCGGCCGCGTAGTCGCGCCGGGCCGCCGAGGCGATCCGCCCGTCGCCCGCGCTGCCGAGGATGCCGTGCGCGAGCTGCCCGGCGAGCTGGTCGGTGTACACCTCGTTGTACCAGCCGTTGCGGAGGAACGTGTACGGCAGCCCCGAGTCGAGGACCGCCTGCTCGGTGGCGAGGTGGTCCGTGGCCAGCTCGAAGTCGGCCTTCGACCCGCCGAGGACGCTGGTGTAGGCGATCCGCGCCACGCCGGCGTCCTTCGCGGCGCCGATCACCGCGCGATGCTGGTCGCGCCGGTTCGGGTCCATGCCCGAGATCAGCAGGACCGTGTCGCCCGCCCCGAACGCCTTAGCGAACGCGTCGGGGTCGTTGTAGTCGGCGATCCGTACCTCGACGCCGCGCTCGGCGATCGGTGCGGCCTTCGCGGCGTTCCGCGCGACCGCGACGACCTGGTCGGCGGGCACGCGCTGCAGCAGTTCGTCGATGACGAGAGTGCCCAGGTGGCCGGTTGCTGCGGTGACGACGATGCTCATCGGTAGTCCCTCTCAGTTGATGTCTGTCACCGACAGTAGACGCGGGGCGCGAGCGGATCTATGTCCATCAGGCGCTGGTTTATGTCCGATCGTCTTGATCATGGCGCGTATGATGCAGGTATGGATGTGCTCGCCGATGTTGTCTCCGCGATGAAGACCGGTCCCGCCACCTCCGGACGCACCGTCGTCCGCGGTCCGTGGGGCCTCGGGTTCGCGCACTCGTCCGGTGCCACCTTCCACCTCGTGCTGCAGGGTACGGCGTGGTTGCTGCCGCCGGACGGTTCGCCGATCCCGCTCGGTCCCGGGGACGCCGTGCTGCTGCCGCGCGGCCTGGACCACGCGCTCGTCGACCACCCGGACTCGCCGGTGGTCCCGTTCGACCCGTCGGTCGAGGAGCCGCCGCAGGGGCAGGGTGCGCGGGCGTTGCTGCTCTGCGGGACGTACCGGCTGGACCGCGAGCGCCCGCACCCGGTGCTGACCCGGCTGCCGGACGTTGCCGTCGTACCGGCGGATCCCGGGCGGCACCGGACGTTGCACACGGCAATCAGCATCCTGGGGGAGGAGCTCGACGCGCAGCGGCCCGGTGCGGCGGCCGTCGTACCGGCGCTGGTGGACGCCTTGCTGGTGCTGATCCTCCGGGCCTGGATGGAGGACCACGACTGCCCCACAGACCGCGGGTGGGCGCGGGCGCTGACGGATCCGTCCGTCGTGCAGGCGTTGGAGTTGCTCCACGAGCGGCCCGGCGCGGCGTGGACGGTCGCCGACTTGGCATCGGACGTCGGTCTGTCGCGGGCGGCGTTCGCGCGCCGGTTCACCGAGGCGGTCGGGGAGCCGCCGCTGACGTACCTTTCGCGCTGGCGGATGACGACCGCGGCCCGGCTGCTGCGCGACCACGACCGCCCGCTCGCCACGGTCGCGAAACAGATCGGGTACACGTCGGAGTTCGCGTTCGCGAAGGCGTTCAAGCGCGACTTCGGCGTACCGCCGGGGACCTATCGCAAGCAGCTCACTCCGGCCTGAGGGTCGCCACCAGTTCGCCGCGGCTGCGGACGCCGACCTTCGCGAACGCGGCCTTCAGGTGGTCCTGGATTGTGTGCGGCGAGATCGCCAGCCGGTCGGCGATCGCGACGGTGCTGTGCCCGGCGATCACCTCCAGGCAGATCTCCCGCTCCCGCGTGGTCAGCCCGTACGCCGCGAGCAGCATCCCGAGCAGGTGCCGCCCGGACGCCGGCTCGATCGTCACGACGACTTCCTCGTCGTCGCTGATCAACCGGCTGCCCTGCATGAGGATCCAGCCGCCGGACGGCGTCTGAAGCCGCGCCTGGAACGTGCCGGACGTCGCCGCCCTGGTCCCGGTCACGACGGCGTTCAGCAGTACGTCGAACCGCTGCCCGAGCTCGTCCTGCCAGGTCCGCGCGGCGGCCGTGATCGCCCGCGGCGTACCCGTCGGGCCGGTGACGACGATCGACGGCCCGGCCCCGCCGCGGTACCCGTGCGCGTCCGTCCGGACGGCGACCCGGGTCGCCGCGCCGATCACCGGCGCCACCGAGCCGAGGAACTCCAGCTCCCGGTCGCCGAAGTCCGGCCCGCTGCGGACGAAGCCGGCCGCGCCCCAGCAGTCCCCGTCGACGACGAACGTGGTCCGCACCTCGTGCTCGATCCCGAGCGGCCGCCACACCTCGTTCAGCCGCCGGTGCCCGACCACCTCGCGGTGCGGCAGGTCCGACAGGCGCGCGACCGGGTGCGACGTCCGCGCCAGTTCGGCGAACGAGTTCGGCACGGTGCCGGCGTACTCCGTCTCCGCCAGCCGCGGCTCGTACTCCGCCGGAATGCGGGCCGCGCCGCTGGTCATCGAGCTGATCACCAGCGTGGCCGGGTCGATGCCCGCCCAGCAGGTCAGCTCGCTGCCGACGATCCGTTCGACCACCTCGATCGCGGCCGCGTGCAGTTCGGCGACGCCCATCCCCGCCGTCGCCAGTGCCGCGATGTCCCGGCGCGCGGCCCGCGCCCGGCCCTCCCACATGGGCTCAGTATGCGCCGCCGTACCGCGGCCGCCTATCCCGTAAATGTGGGGATCCCGGCCTGTTTCCAGGGCCTGTTCGCACGGGATGGTTCGCCGCTGGGGTGCCGCCTAGCGTGCGGTTCATGAGCGAGACAGTGCATCTCAGCAGCGCGGGCACCGGCGTCGAGTACGCCGCCCCGGACGCGACCGTGACCGTGAAGATCGGCACCGAACACACCGCCGGTCAGTACGAGGTGTTCGAGATCGACGCCCCGCGTGCCGACGCGGCACCGCCGCACCGGGAGGCGTGGAGCAAGGCGTTCTACGTCCTGCAGGGCCGGATCCTCGTCCAGGCAGAGGATCAGGGCTACGACCTCGGTCCCGGCGCCTCGATCAGCATCCCGGCCGGGACGCTGAACACGTTCTCGGTGCTGACGCCGACGGCCAAGTTCCTGACCATCAGCCAGACCGGGCGGATGGGTGCGTTCTTCGCGGAGTTGGCAGGCGCCGACCCGACCGACTACGCGGCGCTCGGGCAGGTCGCCGCGCGCCACGGGGTGGAGCTCCGATGAGTACGGCGGCGCAGGTGCTCGCGTCCGTCATCGCCGTGCTGCTCGCGTCGGTGTGGTTGATGGAGTCGTTCTTCTACCGCCATTCACGGCTGTATCCGCTGTTCCTGCTCGAACGCCGGGACTTCGACGCGGTCAGGCTCTGGATCGTCAACCTCGGCTTCTACAACCTCTCGACAGCCATCGCGCTGGCGCTCGGCGTCGTACTCGCGCGGTCGGGACATGTTCCGCAAGGCGAGGCGCTGGTCGCGTTCACGGCCGGGCAGCACGTGTTCCTGGCACTGGTGCTGCTCGCGACCGAACGCCGGCTCTGGCTGAACACACTGCTCGAGGGAGTTCCTGCCCTGGTTTTGCTCATCCTCGTCCTGTAGGAAAGTTACCGATTCTGCGCCATCATGGGTACGAATGCACCGCACACACTCAAGGTTCCCGAATGGTCACCGAACGTTCGGCCTGACCGGGGACCCACCGCCCTGAGTATCCGTGAAGGTGAGGCCCATGAGCTCGATCAGCCGCAGGACCCTCGTTCTCGGCGGACTCGCCGTGGCCGGCGCCGGCGCACTCCCTGCCGCCGCCGTCTCCTCGGTGATGACCGCCACCGCCGCCGTCCCGTACCCGTTCCAGCTCGGCATCGCGTCCGGCGAGCCCGACGCGAACAGCGTCGTACTGTGGACCCGCCTGGCGCCGTCGCCGACCAACGCCGACGGGCAGGGCGGGATGGCGAACGCCGACGTCGCCGTCGACTGGCAGGTGTCGGCGACCGACACGTTCGCCACCCTCGTCGCCTCCGGCACTGTCACCGCGCAGTACGCCGCCGCGCACTCGGTGCACGCGATCGCCGGCGGCCTCGCCTCGGACTCCGACTACTTCTACCGGTTCCGCGCGCAGGGCCACATCTCGCCGGTCGGCCGGACCCGCACCACGCCCGCCGTCGGCGCCGCCGGCCGCGACCTGCTGATGGCGTTCACGTCCTGCTCGCACTACGAGGAGGGCTACTTCACCGTGTACCGCCGGATGGCCGAGGAGAACCCGGGCGTCATCCTGCACCTCGGCGACTACATCTACGAGTACGGCGCGACCGCGGGCCGGACCCGGTTGCACCTCGGCAGCGAGATCGTGTCGCTCGCGGACTACCGCCGCCGGTACGCGCAGTACAAGACCGACCCCGATCTGCAGGCGGCACACGCCGTCGCGCCGTGGATCGTCGTACCGGACGACCACGAGGTGGAGAACAACTACGCGGGGACGATCCGCGAGAACAACACACCCGCGCTGACGGCGGCGCAGTGGACCGCGCGACGTTCCGCGGCGTACCAGGCGTACTACGAGAACATGCCGCTGCGGCCTGCTCAGGTGAACAGCGGCAACAGCATCCAGCTGTACCGGCGGTTGCGCTGGGGGAGCCTCGCGACGTTCCACATGCTCGACACGCGCCAGTACCGCAACGACCAGGCCTGTGGTGACGGCTGGAAGGTGTGCTCGGACGCGGACCTCGCGTCCCGCAGCCTGCCCGGCAACCCGCAGGAGAGTTGGCTGCTGGACGGTCTGGGGCAGCACCTGGGGACGTGGGACATCATCGGCCAGCAGGTGTTCTTCGCGCGCCGGTTCAACTCGACAGGGGCGAGCATGGACTCGTGGGACGGGTACCGGGCGTCGCGGGCGCGCATCCAGCAGGGTTGGGTGGACCGGTCCGTCCGCAACCCCGTCGTACTGACCGGGGACGTGCATCGGGCGTGGGCGAGCGATCTCAAGGCCGACTACAACAACGCGAGCTCCGCGACGATCGGCACGGAGCTGGTGACCAGCTCGGTGACCTCCAGCGGTGACGGCGACGGGGCGACCACGGTGCCTGACGTGGGTACGAACCCGTGGCTGAAGTTCTACAACAACCGCCGCGGCTACGTGCGGGCGACGGTCAGCCCGACCGAGCTGCGGGCCGATTTCCGCAACGTGGCAAAGGTTTCCGAGCACGGCGCCGCTGCCGCGACCGTGAAGTCGTTCGTGGTCCAAGAGGGCCACCCGGGCCTGCAGGCGGTGTGACGTCCCATGAAGAAGCTACTCGCGTTTGCTGCTGTTGCTACTGCCTTGACCTTCACTGCGAGCCCTGCATCGGCTCACATCGCCGCGCCTACCTGGACAACGGCCAACAGTGTTTCGACCGGTGACCAGGACAACTCCTCCGTGGCGATCAACAAGAACGGGTACGTCGCCGTGGTCTGGGAGGACGACCGCGACACCGACAATGCGACCGACAACGTCCACAGCGAGATCTACCTACGCCTGTTCCACAACGGCACAGCTGTGTACGAGAAGAAGCTGTCCGCGGGCGGCAACACCGGCGTGACGACCTGGCGGCACCTGCACCCGGACGTCGGCCTGGACGACAACGGCAACGCCGTCGTGGTCTGGCAGGACGACCCAGACGGCAACGGGTACTACAACATCCCGTACCGCGTCGTGAACACCGCAGGCACCGTCACGGCGTCCGGCAACGCCAACAGCAGCTCCACTGGTCAGCAGATCAACCCACGGGTCGCCGTAGATCCGGACGGTGCACCCTCTGGTGCCGCGGTTGCATTCACGGTCGTGTGGGAGGACATCCAGACCGGCGCACAGGCCTCCGTGAAAGCTGCTGGCTTCACGGGGCCTTCTACGCGTGCCTGGGAGGTTTCGGCCTCGGCCACGACAGGCCAGCACCACAACCCGGACGTAGCCGTGTCCGCATCGGGGGACGCCGTAGTCGTCTGGGACGACGACGCCGACGGCAACGGCTACTACCAGATCGGCCTGATCCGGCTGGCTCGGACGAACGGTGCAGCAACGCTGTCACGGCGCTCCGCAAACGCGTCCGGTGGCGGCCAGCAGAGGCACGCGTCGGTCGCGGCCAACTTCAACGGCGACTTCGCAGTCGCCTGGGAGTCCGACCACACCGGTACGCCGGGCGTCTGGACCCGCTCGTTCACACCGGCCGGTACGGCGCGCTACGCCGACACGGAGGTCGCCGCCGGCGGCACGGCTCCGTCGATCGGCATCGACGACCAGGCGCAGTCCGTGGTCGGCTGGACGGTCCAAGGCGCTGACCCTGACGTCTGGGTCCGCGGCTTCGGCACCGATGGCACCGACACGAGCCGCCTGTCCGCGCAGAAGCTCAGCTCGGTCACCACGGGCCGGCAGGAGCAGATGGCGGTCGCGGTCTCGCCGTACGCCGAAGTGGCTGTCGCGTACACCGACGACAACGACGGCAATACCTACGACCAGGTCATGCTGGGCACGGGCATCTCCAACAACAGTTGGTGAATCAGTGCGTCGTCGGGGACACCGTGCTGAGTACGGTGTCCCCGGTGTCGACCACATCGAGGTGGTCGATGTCCTGCAGCGGGATCGACGTACTGGCCGGGACGTTCGCCTGGTAGCTGCCGTTGGCCGCCCACCAGCCCGCTACCTGGGTGCTCCCGTCGCGGCCGTGGACGACCAGCATGCAGTGTTCGTACGGCTTCAGGTCGGTTATCCGGAGTTGGATGTCCGTGCCCCAGTTGCGGCTGACCAGCTTGGCCGTGGTGTCGATCCCGCCGACGCCGTTCGTGGCAGTCCACGTCACTGCGGCCGGTGCGCTCACCAGAGCCCAGCTGACGAGCCCAGTGAGCGTGGCAGCCACTGCGGCACCAAGCATCCACCAGGGTCGCTTCTTGGTGAGCTGCAGCGGCGCAGGCTCCGGCTGATCGATCTCGATGTCTTCCACGGGTACTGCGTGCAGCAGCCCCGGCAGGTGCGCGAACTGCAGCAACGTCTCGCGGCACGCCGTACACGTCGGCAGATGCTCCTCGACCGCATGCCGTTCCGACGCCTCGAGCGCACCAAGCACATAGGCGCCGATCGACGTCGTCTCGGGGCACGTCATGAGCCGGTCACTCCTCGTTCCTCCAGCGCCGCGCGGAGGGCGTGCAGCGCGTAGTAGCTGCGCGACTTCACCGTCCCCGGCGGTACGCCGAGAACGACGGCCGCCTCGTTGACGGTGCGCCGGCGGTAGAACAGTTCGACGATCACCTGCCGGTGGTCCTTGCTGAGACCCCGCAGTACGTCGATCACCTGCCAGACCTGCAGTACCCGGTCGATGTCGTCGCCGAGCGCCGGGAACTCGCGGTCGTCGATCGGCACCTCCGTCACCCGGGCGCCCTGTCTGCGGCGGCCGGAGATCACCAGGTTCCGGGCGACCGTGAACAGCCAGCGGCCGGCCCGGTCCGGGTCCAGCTCGGCGGCGTGCGCCCAGGCGCGGGTCATCGTCTCCTGCACGATGTCCTCGGCGTACTGGCGGTCGCCCACCGAGCGCAGCACGTACCCGAACAGCGGCCGCCGGTACCTGTCGTACAGCGCGCGGATCACCGTGTCGTCATCCACACCCCCGAACTACGTCCGGCGGCGGAAAACGGTTCAATCTGAACCGGGCGGCCGGATCGCGCGTATCTGCGGGGTGAGAGGAGATCCTGATGAAAACCACGATCTTGTTGCTAGGAGCAACGGTAGCCGCGGTCGGCACGCTGGCCGCGTGCGGCGGTAGCAACAGCAGCAACAGCAGCTCGCCGCCGGCCGGGGGCGGGGCGGCGGCGGCCGTGTCCGTCAAGGACGTCAGCGGGGTCGGCCAGACGCTGGTCGACGCGTCCGGCAAGACGCTGTACTTCGCCGAGCAGGAAGCCGGCGGGACGATCAAGTGCACGGCCGGCTGTCTGGACATCTGGGTGCCCGCGACCGGGACTGCCGCCGACGCGAAAGCGGTCAGCGGGCTGGGCACGATGAAACGCTCCGACACCGGCGCGGACCAACTGACCTTCCAGGGCAAGCCGCTGTACAGCTTCAAGCTCGACAACAACGGCCAGGCCAAGGGCAACAACGTGTCCGACAGCTTCTCCGGCATGAGCTTCACCTGGCACGCTGCGACCACGTCAGGTGCGGTGGCTCCGTCACCGGCCCCGTCGTCGTCCTCCGGCGGTGGTTACGGCAACGGCTACTGACGTTCGTAGACAGCCGTCAGTCGTCCGCGGGCGATCGCGCTGCTGTCGATCGCCTTCAGGGCGTCGGCGAGTTTCGTACCGGCCGGAAGGTTCGTTGCCTTCGACAACGCATAGACGGTGAACCGGTAGTGGTGCGTTCCGCTGGGAGGGCACGGACCGTAGTACGACGGCTTGCCGGCCGAGTTGGCGGCCGGTACGGCGCCGGTCGGCGTACTGCCCGCGGTGAGCGACGTGGTCTTCGGGTCGACGTCCAGGAGCACCCAGTGGGTGAAGGTACCGCTCGGCGCGTCCGGGTCGTCGACGACGATCGCCAGCGCCTTCGCGTCGCCCGGCGTACCGCTCCAGGCGAGCGGCGGCGACGTACCGGCGCCGTCGCAGGTGTACTCGACCGGGATCGAGCCGCCGTCGTGGAACGCCGGACTGGACACGGTGATGCGCGACGGCGCGGTGGTGGGGGGGGGCATAGGCCCCCCCCCCCGGCCACCCCCCCGGCCCAGCCGCCACACCCCCCCCACCAACACACCACAACCCACAACACCA
>NZ_JBHWKR010000011.1:0-105780 GCF_042730855.1 Kribbella sp. NPDC059898 | reverse complement strand
GGGGCTGCACCCTGCGTAAATGGGGTGGTTTTTGGTGTGTTTTTGGGGGGGGGGGGGGTGGGGGCCGGGGGGGGGGGGTGGTGGGGGGCTCCTCCGCCCCCCCACCGCTGCATCCCGCCGTGCCGAGCAGCATCACCGCCAGCAGCAGCACACGACTCATGACCTCAACGTACTACCGCTGATCGTTGCCGCGGGCACCGATCAGCGTGGGCTCAGCCGGATCACCGGGAGCTCCCGGTCCGTCTTCACCTGGTAGTCCGCGAACCGCGGCGACGCCGCGACGATCAGCTGCCACGCCTCCTCGCGCTCCGCCCCGTGCAACTGCTCGGCGCGGACGGCGAGGGTTTCGCCGCCGACCTCGATCCGTACGTCGTCCGGGTGCGCGGCGAGGTTGTAGTACCAGGCCGGATTCCCGGGTGCACCGGCCGCGGCCGCCACGATCAGGCGACTGCCGTCCGGGGCGGGGAACCAGCCGAGCGGCGTGAACCGCTCCTCGCCGGACCTGCGCCCGACGGTCCGCAGTACCAGGGCGTCGAAGCCCATGAACTTGCTGTTCCGGCCGCGGCGGATCCGGCGGTTGACGAGCGTGTTCGCCCAGTGCAGGAGCCGTCCTCGGGGCTGCCGGGATCCGCGGGTGCCGGCCTTCGTGTCGAAGCTCATGACGCCGTGTGCACGGTGCGGTTGGTGGACACCTGGTCGCCGTGCCCGAACGGCTTGCCTTCCAGGTTGAAGCTCCAGGAGGTCGTCGGCGTGATCCGCAGGTACTTCCCGGGGCCGAACTGCCCGATCCGCTCGACGGTCTCGGCGGTGCCGTAGATCCGCAGGTACCGCGGCACCCAGGGATCGGTCGACGGCAGGTCGTCGAGGATCACCGCGACCTTGGTGTTGCCGGCCAGCACATTGCGGTACTTCCGCGTCTTCGCCGGGTCGAGGCCGCCGATGAACAGGTGCGTGCCGTCGTACTCGAACCCGACCGGTACGGCGTCCGGCTGCCCGTCCGGGCCGACCGTGGCGATCCGGGCGATCCGCTGGGTCCGCAGGTAGTCGAGTTCCTCGTCGTTGAATGACATCGGTCCTCCATGATGATTAATGCCACGTACTGTACGCGTGATTAACCATACATGCCATGTACCGTAGTGCCGTGAGCGAGACGTGGGCGGAGCAGTTGGACACCGGGACCGGGCTGATCCAGCTGATGACGCTCGTCCAGGGGATCTACGCGACCGTCTCGGAGCGGCACGAGCTGACGCCGGTGCAGGCCAAGCTGCTGTGCGTGCTGATCGGCGGGCCGCGCGGGATGGCGGAGCTGGCCCAGTTGTTCGGCGTCGAGAAGGCCGCGTTGACCGGGTTGATGGACCGGATCGAGAAGCGCGGGCTCGCGGTGCGGTCCGCCGTACCGGGGGACCGGCGGGCGGTCCGGGTGACGCTCACCGAGGCGGGACGGCAGACGGCGTCCGCGTTCCACGCCGAGATGGGCGCGGCGCTCGGCCGGCTGACCGAGCCGATCCCGGAGGGCGACCGCGAGCAGTTCCGCAGCACGGTCGAGGGCATCATCATGAGGTGCCGCACGTCACCGTCCAGCGAGTGAGCGACCGCGCGCCGCGGACAGCGTTTGCCCCTACGATCGACGGCGTGCCCACGCGTTTGAGTTCCTGACATGTCGGCCGTCATCGGCGCCTTCGCGGCGCTGGTCGCAGTGGCCGTGCTCGGGTACGTCGTGGGCGTCGCCGGCGTACTGCGTTCCCAGGACGAGCTGGTGCTGTCCCGGCTGGCGTTCTTCGTCGCGACGCCCGCCCTGCTGTTCACCACCGTCGCGCGGGCCGACCTGCGATCGATCTTCTCGGCGGTACTGGTCACCAACCTGGTCAGCCTGTTCGTGGTGCAGACGGTGTTCTTGCTGATCGCGGCGGTGCTGTGGCGGCGGACCCGGTCCGAGGCCACGATCGGGGTGCTCGCCTCGTCGTACGTGAACGCGGGCAACCTCGGCGTACCGGTCGCGGCGTACGTGCTCGGCAACGGCGCGCTGGTGGCGCCGATCGTGCTGTTCCAGGTGCTGGTGATGGCGCCGATCGCGTTCGCCGTACTGGACGGGGACCGCCAGGGGAGCGGCCGGCGCGTCGACCTGAAGACGGTCCTGACCCGCCCGCTGCGCAACCCGCTCACGGTCGCGTCCCTGCTCGGCCTGCTGGTGTCCCTGCTCGGCGTCCACCTGCCGGACCCCGTCATGCGCCCGATCGACCTGCTCGCCGCGGCCGCCGTACCCGTCGCCCTGATCGCCTACGGCCTCAGCCTCAGCGCCGGCACCAAGGACTCGATCACCCTCCGCCGCGACGTCGTACTGGCTGTCTCCCTGAAGACCGTCGCCCAGCCCCTGATCGCCTACACCATCGCCCGCTGGCTCCTGGACCTCCACGGCCCCGCCCTACTGGCCCCCACACTCCTCGCGGCCCTACCCACCGCCCAGAACGTCTACGTCTACGCCGTCCACTACCGCTCCAGCCGCACCCTGGCCCGCAGCGCCGTACTCCTCAGCACCCTCCTGTCCATCCCCACCATGATCCTCATCGCCGGCCTCCTCACCTAGCGCATGGCTTTGAAGGCTTCTTCGGCTACCGGGGCGACCTGGTCGACGGGGACGCCTTCGTTGGCGGACTGGGCGATGACGGTGAGGGTGTTGGAGCCTCGGTAGCACTGGGTGGGGAGGTTGCCGCTCGCCTCCACGCAGGTGCTGCTGCCGACGTGCTTGACCTTGTCCGGCGTGGCGCCGGAGTCGGCGACGGTCTTGTCGATGTCGACCTTGCCGCGGAGCGCGATGATCACGTACATCCGGCTGCCGTCGATCGTTCCGTACGCCTCGACGGTCGCCTGCTTGCCGTTGTTGATCCGGCTCAGCGCTTCCCGCGTCTGGTCGAGCTGCAGCTGGTCGCGAATACCCTTGTCGGTAATCCGATCCAGCCCGGCAAGCTTCGCCGGCGGGTTGATCCCACGGTTCGTGTTCAGCCGCTGCAACGGCCCCAGCCCCCACACATACCCCAGCACGGCCAGCACCACCAGCAACACCACCGCCCCACCAACAGTCAACCAACCCCCACTCAACCGAACCCGCCGCAACCCCTTCCGCTTCTTCCCCCCACCGCCCTCCCGCCCCACCGCGTCACCCACACCACCGACCCCGCCCCCCTTCCCATCCGCACCCGCCCCGCCGACGCCCGTCCCACCGACGCCCCCCGCACCGGCGCCCGCCTCCTTCACGGCGACCGCCGATCCGTCAGCGCCGGCGCCACTCGCATCCGCCGGCGCCCCGCCCGCGCCGGCACCGTCCGCGCCGGCACCGTCCGCGCCGGCACCGTCCGCGCCGGCACCACCGGCGCCTACCGCCGTCCCGGCCGTCGCGCCCGCGTCTGTGGCGTTCGTGGTGGTTGCGTTGGTGGGTGCCGGTTTCTCGGTGGTTCCGGCCGCGGGGGAGGCGGCAGGTGTGTTGCCGGTGCTCTCTGACGGGGTGTCCTCGGCCGCGGGTACGGCGGGGAGTTCGGTGGTGTCGTCAGCCGCGGTGCCGGGCTGGTTCTTCGGGTCCACCGGGGTGGTGGGGTCGGTCATCGAGTAGCTCCTCGGACGTGCGGGTCACGGGGTGCGGCTGGTGGTTCGTCCCGATCGTTCCACATCGCAACAACCCGGCCCCGCAGGGTCAGCCGAAGCACCCGGTTCGCGGAACTTTTCTTGCTCCAGGTGCAGATTAGTTTCCGCACAGCGGCTTCCACGACGGACGAACGCACAGGTGCCCGCCTCCCGGTGTCGGAAGGCGGGCACCCGCGAACAGCTACTCAGAGTGTCGCGACGACCTTCACCGCGTCGGACTCGTCGGCGTGCCAAACGATCTCGCCGGTGATGCGCCCGGCAGCGCGCAGATCCGGCTCGGCCCGCTCCGCGAGCGACAGCCGCGCGGCCGGACCGGTGACCTCGACCTTCGAGACCTCGGTCTTCATCGAGACCTGCGCCTCGGACTTCGCCCCGCGGATCCCGGCGAGCACCTCGGACACCGCGTCCAGAACCTCGGCCTCCTGCTCCGCCACCGCCAGGTCGTCCTCCGCCGTCGGCCACGACGACCGGTGGATCGAACCCTCCTGCCACCACGACCAGACCTCCTCGGTCGCGAACGGCAGGTACGGCGCCAGCAGCCGCAACTGCACCGACAACGCAACCGCGAGCGCAGCCTTCGCGGAGGCGGCCGCGGCCTCACCCTGACCGCCGTACGCGCGCTCCTTCACGAGCTCGACGTAGTCGTCGCAGAACGTCCAGAAGAACCGCTCCGCGATCTCCAGCGCCCCGGTGTAGTCGTACCGCTCGAAGGCCGCCGTCGCGTCCGTGACGACCGAGCGCAGCCGCTGCAGCATCGCCAGGTCGATCGGCTCCGTGACAGCCGCGGCGTCGACCGTGGTGGCGCCGAACCCGAGGACGAACTTCGACGCGTTCAGCACCTTGATCGCGAGCCGCCGGCCGACCTTCATCTGCGACTCGTCGAACGGCGAGTCCAGCCCCGGCCGCGCCATCGCCGCACGCCAGCGGACCGCGTCCGAGCCGAACTTGTCCAGGATCTCCGACGGCACGACCGCGTTGCCCTTGGACTTCGACATCTTCTTCCGGTCCGGGTCGACGACGAACCCGGAGATCATCGACCGCGCCCACGGCAGCGTGCCGTTCTCGAAGTGCGCGCGGACGACGCGGGAGAACAGCCAGGTGCGGATGATCTCGTGCGCGTGCGTGTTCAGGTCCATCGGGAAGGTACGGCGGAACAGGTCGTCGTCGCGCTCCCACCCGCAGACGATCTGCGGCGTCAGCGAGGACGTCGCCCAGGTGTCCATCACGTCGGGGTCCGCCTCGAACCCGCCCGGCTTGCCGCGCTGGGACTCGTCGTACCCGCGCGGGGCCTGCGAGGTCGGGTCGATCGGCAGCTCGGCCTCGGACGGCATCAGCGGGTGCGCGTAGTCCGGCTCGCCGTCCTGGTCGAGCGGGTACCAGACCGGGAACGGGACGCCGAAGTACCGCTGGCGGGAGATCAGCCAGTCGCCGTTCAGGCCCTCGACCCAGTTCAGGTAGCGGTGCCGCATGTGCTCCGGAACCCAGGCGAGCTCGTCGCCGCGGTCCAGGAACTCCTGCTTGAGCGAAGCGTCCCGGCCGCCGTTGGTGATGTACCACTGCCGGGTGGAGACGATCTCGAGCGGCTTGTCGCCGTTCTCGTAGAAGTTCGCCATCCGCTCGGTCTTCTTCGGCTCGCCGTCCAGCTCGCCGCTCTCGCGCAGCTTCGCCACGACCAGCTCGCGGGCGCTGAAGACGGTCTTGCCGGCCAGCTCGCCGTACAGCTCGGCGGAGTCCTCGAGCCAGGCCGGGGTCTCGCGCAGGAACCGGCCGTCGCGGCCGATGACGGTACGGACCGGGAGCTGCAGCTCGCGCCACCACTGGATGTCGGTCTGGTCGCCGAACGTGCAGCACATCGCGATGCCGGCGCCCTTGTCCATCTCGGCGGCCTCGTGCGCCAGGACCGGGACCTCGACGCCGAACAGCGGCGACTTCACCGTCGTACCGAACAGGTGTTTGTAGCGGTCGTCGTCGGGGTGCGCGATCAGCGCGACGCACGCCGGGATCAGCTCCGGGCGGGTGGTCTCGATGTAGACCGGCCCGTCGACGCCCTGGAACGCGACCCGGTGGTAGGCGCCCGGATACGGCCGGGCCTCCATCTCGGCCTGCGCGACCGCGGTCTGGAACGTGACGTCCCAGACCGTCGGCGCCTCGGCCAGATACGCCTCGCCCCGGGCGAAGTTGCGCAGGAACGCGCGCTGCGACGTACGCCGGGAGTCCTCGGAGATCGTGGTGTAGAGGTACGACCAGTCGACGCTCAGGCCGACCTGCCGCCACATCGACTCGAACGCCTGCTCGTCGATGTGCGTGAGCTCGCCGCACAGGTCGACGAAGTTCTGCCGGGAGATCGGGAGCTGCTTCTTCGGGTCCGGCTTGGCCGGCGGAGTGAAGTCCGGGTCGTACGGCAGCGAGGGGTCGCACTTGACGCCGTAGTAGTTCTGCACCCGGCGCTCGGTCGGCAGGCCGTTGTCGTCCCAGCCGATCGGGTAGAAGACCTTCTTGCCGCGCATCCGCTGGTACCGCGCGACCAGGTCGGTGTGCGTGTAGCTGAAGATGTGCCCGACGTGCAGCGACCCGGAGACCGTCGGCGGCGGCGTGTCGATGGAAAACACATCGGCACGCTCGGCGGTGCGGTCGAAGGCGTAGGTCTGCTGCTCCTTCCATACGGCAGCCCACTTCTCCTCGAGGCCGTCGAGGCTGGGCTTGTCTGGAACGCGGGACGTCTGGCTCATGCGCACAATGTTAGTGGTTGTCAAGGGGTGCTCCGACCGGTTATCCACACCCCCCTCCTAGACTGGGCCTTCTGATGAGCGACCTCTCCTTTGCCGAAGTGTCGGCGCGGCTCCAGCAGCGCTGGCCGGAGCACAAGATCGAGCCCACCCTGGAGCGCGTCCGGCGGCTCGTCGAGCTGCTCGGCGACCCCCAGAAGGCCTACCCGGTGGTGCATCTGACGGGTACCAACGGCAAGACGTCGACGGCGCGGATGATCGACAGCCTGCTGCGCGCGTCCGGGCTGCGCACCGGCCGGTTCACCAGCCCGCACCTGGAGAAGGTGACGGAGCGGATCACGCTGGACGGCGAGCCGGTCAGCGAGGAGCGTTTCGTCGAGGCGTACCAGGAGATCGCGCCGTACCTCGACGTCGTCGACGCCGAGCAGGAGCACCCGCTGACGTTCTTCGAGGCGATGGTCGGGATGGCGTTCGCGATCTTCGCCGACGCCCCGGTCGACGTCGCGGTGATCGAGGTCGGGCTCGGCGGCGCCTGGGACGCCACGAACGTCGCCGACGGCACGGTCTCGGTGATCACCCCGGTCGCGGTCGACCACGCGCACCTGCTGGGCGCGGATCCGGTCACGATCGCGGGCGAGAAGTCCGGGATCATCAAGCCCGGCGGCACGGTCGTGATGGCGCAGCAGAGCCTCGACGTCTTCGAGGTGCTGCTCCGCAAGGCCGCCGAGACCGGCGCGCAGGTCGCCCGCGAGGGCATCGAGTTCGGCCTCGTCAGCCGTACGCTCGCCGTCGGCGGCCAGGTGGTGTCGATCAAGGGCCTCGGAGCGGAGTACGACGAACTGTTCGTCCCGCTGCACGGTGAGTACCAGGCGCACAACGCCGCCGTCGCGGTCGCGGCCGTCGAGGCGCTGCTCGGCGCGAGCCCGGAGACCGAGGGACGCGTGACCACCGAGCTGCTGCAGGCGGGCTTCGAGCAGGTGACGAGCCCCGGCCGGCTGGAGGTCGTCCGGCAGAGCCCGACGATCGTCGTGGACGCCGCGCACAACCCGCACGGCGCCGAGGCGACCGCGGCCGCGGTGTCGGAGACGTTCCAGTTCCAGCCGCTGATCGGCGTACTGGGCTGTATGAAGGACAAGGACGTGTACGGCGTCCTTGAGGCGTACGAGCCGATCATGGAGACGGTCGTCTGCACCCGGAACAGCTTCGTCGAGCGCTCGATGCCCGCCGAGGAGCTGGGCGAGCTGGCCGCGGAGGTGTTCGGCGAGGACCGGGTGCTGGTCCGCCCGCACCTGATCGACGCCATCGACGACGCGATCCGGCTCGCCGAGGAGGGCGCGGTCGCGTTCGGGAGCGGCGGCGTACTGATCACCGGCTCGGTCATCACGGCGGGTGAGGCGCGCTCGCTGCTGGTCCGCAAGCAGAAGGACGAGCAGTGAGGTCGCTCGCCTCGATCGTGCTCGCGTTCGAGTCCGTCGTACTGGCGCTCGTGACGCCGGTGATGATCTCGATCGCGGACGTCCGCCCCGCGGTGGCGGTCCCGACCTGTCTCGGCCTGTTCGTACTGGCGTTGCTCGCGGCCGGGCTGCTCCGCTTCCAGGCCGGGTACGTCCTCGGCTCGCTGGTCCAGGTCGGCGCGGTCGGGCTCGGCTTCGTCGTACCGGTGATGTTCGTCCTCGGCCTCGCCTTCGCCGCCTTCTGGGTGGCCGCGATAGTCCTCGGCCGCCGGATCGAGGCGGCGAAGAAGGCACACGAGCGGTTAAGCTCAGCCGCCCCGACTACTTCGAGAGAGAGTTGACAGATGTCGCAGCGCACCCTGGTCCTGCTGAAGCCCGACACGGTCCGCCGCGGCCTGGTGGGCGAGGTGCTGGGCCGGTTCGAGGCCAAGGGCCTCACGATCGTCGCGATGGACCTGCGCACGATCGACGGTGAGATGGCCGACCAGCACTACGCCGAGCACGTCGACAAGGCCTTCTACCCGCCGCTGCGGGACTTCGTCACCAGCGGCCCGCTGGTGGCGCTGGTGCTCGAGGGCGACGAGGCGATCGAGGTCGTCCGCGCCCTGAACGGCGCCACCGACGGCCGCAAGGCCGCCCCGGGCACGATCCGCGGCGACCTCTCGCTCTCGAACCGCGAGAACCTCGTCCACGGCTCGGACTCCGAGGAGTCCGCCTCCCGCGAGACCAAGATCTGGTTCCCCGACCTGCCCTGATCAGGTTCCGATGTCCGAACAACCTGTCGCGGCAGCGGTCGTGATCGAAAGCGGGCGGGTACTGCTCGTGCGACGACGCGTGGCCGAAGGCTCCTTGTGGTGGCAGTTCCCCGCCGGGAAGGTCGAGGAAGGGGAGCCGCCGGCCACCGCCGCCGTACGCGAAACCCGTGAGGAGACAGGCCTGCAGGTGGAGTACGTCGCCCTGCTGGGCGAACGGGATCACCCGGCGAACGGGCGGCGGATGTACTACGCCGAGTGCCGGGTGATCGGTGGAGTTGCGAGCGTCGCGAGCCCTCGCGAGTTGGATGCCGTCGCGTGGTGTGACTGGCGCGAGGTCGCCGACCGCATTCCTGGGGGCATCTACGGTCCCGTCCAGGTCCGTCTCGACGCGGTGTTGCTTCGCTGATCGCACTGGGGCTGCAGGCTGTCCTGAATGCTTTTCGGAAGTTTTCTGGCGCTATCGGCAGACTTCTTTCCGCAAACACCTGGAGCGACCGGAGCAGGCGAGCGGAATGGCCGCAGCCGCAGGGCGTTGCGGACTGCTGGTGCTTGAGCAGATACGATACGTGCCTGGGCGGACGGGTCGTGTCGGTCCACAGGCGGCGTTGCTCAGCGTTTAGCCTGGTCGGGGACCGAGTGGGAGGTGCCGCGGTGGCTAACAGCATGCTCGGCCGCGACATGGCGGTCGATCTCGGAACGGCGAACACCCTGGTGTACGTGCGTGGCCGGGGGGTCGTGCTGAACGAGCCGTCCGTGGTCGCGACCCGGACGGACGAGCCGCGCGAAGCGGTCGCGTTCGGTCACGAGGCGAAGAAGATGATCGGGCGTACGCCGGGCAACATCACGGCGATCCGGCCGCTGAAGGACGGCGTGATCGCGGACTTCGACGCCGCCGAGCAGATGCTCAGGTACTTCATCCAGCGCGTGCACCGCCGGCGGTACTTCGCGAAGCCACGGATCGTGGTCTGCGTACCGTCCGGGATCACCGCGGTCGAGCAGCGTGCGGTCCGCGACGCCGGGTACATGGCCGGCGCCCGCAAGGTCTACATCATCGAGGAGCCGATGGCCGCCGCGCTCGGTTCGAACCTCGAGGTCCGCGACGCCACCGGCAACATGGTCGTCGACATCGGCGGCGGTACGACGGAGGTCGCGGTCATCTCGTTCGGCGGCATCGTCACCAGCCAGTCGATCCGGGTGGCCGGCGACGCCATCGACAAGTCGATCGTGAACTACTGCAAGAAGGAGTTCTCGCTGCTGCTCGGCGAGGCCACCTCGGAGCAGATCAAGATGACGATCGGGTCCGCGTTCCCGACCACCGACGGCCCGGACAGCGAGATCCGCGGCCGGGACATGGTCTCCGGCCTGCCGCGGACCGTGAAGGTGTCCTCGGCGGACATGCGGCAGGCGATCGAGGAGCCGATCACCGCGATCGTCGACGCGGTCAAGGCGACCCTGGACAAGACCCCGCCGGAGCTGGCCGGCGACATCGTCGACCGCGGCATCGTGCTGACCGGCGGCGGTGCGCTGCTGAAGGGCATGGACGAGCGGCTCCGGCACGAGACCGGCATCCCGATCCACGTCGCGGAGAACCCGCTGGACGCCGTCGTGCTCGGGGCCGGCAAGTGCGTGGACAACATCGAGACCCTCAACCGCATCCTGGTCACCGACAACCGGCGCTGAGGTACCCACGGAATGCTCAAAGACCTCGGTAGCCCGTCCCGCAGTACGTCGGCCCGGAGCAGCACCTCGACCCGGAGCGCGTTCCGCTCGGCGGGCGAGACGCCGCTGCGCTCGGCCGGTACACCGCGCGAGATACGGCGCCGCCGGTCCGTGCTGGCACTGGTGATCCTGGCCTGTTTCACGCTGATCGTGCTGGACGCCCGGCGGTCGGCCGGTTCGCCGCTCGAACCGGTGCGCGAGGCCGCGGCCGCCGTCTTCGGTCCGCTGGAGTCGACCGCGACGTCGGCGCGGCAGCCTGTGGACAACCTCCGCGAGCGCTTCGCGGAAATGGATAGGTTGAAGTCCGAGAACGAAAAACTGAAGAAGGCCAACGAGGATCTGACCCGGCAGCTGGACACCTCCGACTATGCCCGGAGCCGGGCGCAGGAGCTGGACAAGCTGCTCAAGATCGCACCGCAGTACACGATGACCCCCGCCCGGGTGATCGGGATCGGCAGTGCGCAGACGTTCAGCCACACGGTGACGATCGACGCCGGCACGGCCGACGGCGTGCGGACCGACATGACGGTGCTGAACGGCACCGGTCTGGTCGGCCGGGTGGTGCGCACCACCCAGGGCACCGCGACCGTGCTGCTGATCGGCGACCGCAACTCGACCGTCGGCGGCCGGCTGAACTCGACGCTCGCGCTCGGTTTCGTGTCCGGGCGCGGCGACGTGGCCGGCACCCTCGACTACAAACTCGTCGACCCGAAGGCGCGGCCGAAGGTCGGCGACCGGATCGTCACCTGGGGTTCCAGCGACAACGCGCCGTACGTGCCGGGTGTCCCGATCGGCGTCGTCACCTCGGTGACGCCGAACGCGGGCGCGCTCGGATCCACCGCAACCATCAAGCCGTACGTCGATCCGACCAGGATCGACACCGTCGGCGTGGTGACCGGGCCACCCGCCCGGCCGCCGCGCCAGCAACTCACCGGGAAGGGGAGCTGACTTGTGATCGCGCTGCGCATCGGGTTGGCGGCCCTGTTCCTGACGATCGCCGTGACCTTGCAGACGTCGGTGCTGACGCACATCGCGGTCGCGGGCGTGACCTGTGACCTGACGCTGATCGTGGTGATCGCGCTGGCGCTGTCCCGCGGCGCGGAGTGGGGTGCGATCGCCGGGTTCGTCGGCGGTCTGCTGATGGACGTCGTACCGCCCGCCGACCACACGGCCGGCCGCTGGGCGTTGTCGATGGCGGTCGCGGGGTACGTGGCCGGGCTGATCCGGCGCGAGCGCACGTCGTCGGGGCCGGTCGGTCCGCTGGGCGTCGCGGTGACGGTGGTGCTCGGTACGGCGATCTCGTTCTTCCTGTACAGCGCGACCGGATCGCTGCTGCACGACCCGTCGGTCGACTGGGGCCAGTTCGGCGTCCGCCTCGGGATCGCGGCCGGGTACGACGTGGTCGGCGCGATCGTGGTGATCCCGCTGGTGATGTGGATCATGGGCCGCGTCAAACCCGCCCGCGAACGCCGCCGGGTCGCGTCGTGAGCTGGGACGGTTTCGACGCTCCGCTCAAGGCCCGGTTGCGGCTGTTCGTGATCGGGGTGCTGGTTTTCTCTTTGCTGTGCACGCTGTTCGGCCGGCTCTGGTACATGCAGGTGATGTCGAGCGCCGACTACTCCCAGGCCGCGAACCAGCAGCACATCCGCCAGGTCCTGATCCCGGCCCCGCGCGGCACGATCGTCGACTCGCAGGGCCGGACGCTCGTCGGGAACCGGGTCTCGCTGATGATCACGGTGGACCGTTCGGTGCTCGCGAAGCTCCCGGAGACCCAGCAGAACGTCGTCATCGGCCGCCTGGCGAAGGTGCTGGGCCAGACGCCGAAGGACCTCAAGGCCCGCACGATGCTGTGCGGCGAGCCCGGCGCGTCGAAACCGCCCGCCTGCTGGAACGGTACGCCGTACCAGCCGATCCCGGTCGCGAAGGACGTCAGCGAGCAGGTCGCGATCGACGTGATGGAGCGCCGCGAGGACTTCCCGGGGATCTCCGCGGACTCGCAGACCCTGCGGGCCTACCCGGAGCCGTTCAAGGTGAACGCCGCGCACATCCTCGGGTACCTGTCGCCGATCACCACCGATGAGCTCGCGGAGATGGACAAGGCCGGGCAGGACTCGGTCCCGCACCGCTCGGACCTGGTCGGCCGGGCCGGCATCGAACGGTCCTACGACAAGCTCCTGCGCGGCACGCCCGGTGAGAAGGACGTGATCGTCGACGCGGTCGGCTACGCCACCGGCATCCAGAAGCAGACCGCCCCGGTCCCGGGCGCGACGCTGGTCAGCACGATCGACTCCCGGATCCAGGCGGCGGTCGAGACCCAGCTCAAGGGCGCGATCATGACCGCGCGGAAGCAGACCGACCCGGTCACCCACAGGAAGTACGTCGCGGACTCCGGCGCCGCGGTCGTGATGGACACCAAGACCGGCCGGATCGTCGCGATGGCCAGCTACCCGACGTACGACCCGGGAGTGTGGGTCGGCGGGATCAGCCAGCGCGAGCTGGACGCACTGTACTCGGCGAAGTCCGGGACGCCGCTGGTGTCCCGCGCGCTGCAGGCGCAGCTGGCGCCGGGGTCGACGTTCAAACCGATCACGACGTCGGCCGCACTGGGCGCCGGGTACAGCCCGAAGACGCGGCTCGACTGCTCGGCGTACTTCGAGGTCGGCAACCGCAGGTTCAAGAACTACGAGTCCGCGTCGCGCGGGATGATCGGGTTCGACCAGGCGCTGGCGTTGTCCTGCGACACGTTCTTCTACCGGATCGCGTACGCGCTCTGGCTGAAAGAGGGCGGCAACTCCAGCGACGTGAACACCCACGACCCGCTGGTCGAGATGGCGCAGAAGTTCGGTCTCGGTACGCCGACCGGCGTCGACCTGCCCGGCGAGGCGAGCGGCCGGATCGCGGACCGGAAGTGGAAGAAGACGTACTACGACTCGATGAAGGACTACTACTGCAAGATCTCGGCGAACCCGCCGGCCGGGACGTCGGCGTTCCTGAAGCAGTTCTCCCGCGAGTTCTGCGTCGACGGGTACAAGTACCGCGCCGGTGACGCGGTGAACTTCGCGATCGGCCAGGGCGACACCACGGTCACCCCGCTGCAACTGGCGACCGTGTACTCAGCCCTGTCGAACGGCGGCACCGTGTACGAGCCGCGCGTGGTGCAGTCCTGGATCGGTGCCAACGGCAAGGCGCACGAGATCAAGCCGGTCGCGAAGACCAAGCTCCCGGTCTCGGCGGGCAACCTGAAGTACATCGACAACGCGCTCAAGCAGACCACGCTGACCGGTACGGCGGCCTGGAAGTTCCAGGGCTTCCCGCTGGACAAGATCCCGGTGCGTGCGAAGACCGGTACGGCCGAGGTCTACGGCAAGCAGACCACGTCCTGGCTGGCGTCGTACACCGACCGGTACGCCGTGGTGATGATGATCAGCCAGGCCGGTACGGGTTCGGGCGCCGGCGGTGACGCGGTGCGGAAGATCTACGAGACGCTGTACAACATCACCCCCGCTCCGCCGCCCGGTAAGGAACCGAAGCACTGATGGCGCTCCTGTCCCCGATCCGGACCCGCCCGCGGATGGACCGGCGGTCGACCGTGTGGCAGGTCGACTGGGTCCTCGTCTTCAGCGTGGTCGCGCTGTCGTTCCTGGGCGCGCTGCTGGTCTGGTCCGCCACGCACAACAAGACCTCGCTGACCGGCGGCAAGCCGGACGCGTACCTGATCCGGCACTCGATCAACTTCGCGATCGGCCTGGTGCTCGCGGTCGGTGCCGCGATCACCGACCACCGCCGGGTCCGGATCCTCGCCCCGGTGCTGTACGCCGGCTCGATCCTCGGGCTGATCCTGGTTCTGGTGCCGGGCATCGGCGCCACCATCAACGGGTCCCGGTCCTGGATCCTGCTGCCGTTCATGTCGGTGCAGCCCAGTGAGTTCGCCAAGCTCGCGGTGATCGTCGGGATGGCGCTGCTGATCGCGGAGAAGAGCGAGACCGACCGGAACGAGGACGCTCGGACGCTCGACATCGCGCAGGCCGTCGCGGTCGCCGCGGTCCCGGTGGTGCTGGTGATGCTGCAGCCGGACCTCGGTACGGTGATGGTGCTCGGGTCGATCGTGTTCGGCATCATCGCGGTGTCCGGCGTACCGAAACGCTGGATGCTCGCGCTGCTCACCGGGGGCGTCGTGGTGGCGGCGATCGCGATCAGCACGCACGTGCTGAAGCGGTACCAGATCGACCGCTTCACCGCGTTCATGCACCCGTCCTCGGATCCGCAGGGCATCGGGTACAACGTGAACCAGGCGCGGATCGCGATCGGGAACGGCGGCGTCTTCGGGCAGGGCCTGTTCCACGGCGGCCAGACGCAGAACGGGTTCGTCCCCGAACAGCACACCGACTTCGTGTTCACGGTCGCGGGGGAGGAGCTCGGGCTGATCGGGGCCGGCGCGATCATCGTGCTGTTCGCGATCATCCTGTTCCGCGGGCTGCGGATCGCGGTGAACGCACGGGACGCGTTCGGCCGGCTGGTGGCGACCGGGATCGTCTGCTGGTTCGCGTTCCAGGCGTTCGAGAACGTCGGGATGACGCTCGGCATCATGCCGGTGACCGGCCTGCCGCTGCCGTTCGTGTCGTACGGCGGGTCGTCGATGTTCGCCTGTCTGCTGGCCGTCGGCCTGTTGCAGAACATCCACCTGAGGTCGCACCGGTACTGACTGCCCGTCAGGTACGCTGCTGCCTGCTCGGCCCGCCCAGAGCCCTCGGAAGGCCCATGAACAGGTACCTCGCGCTCGCCGCTGTGATAGCGCTGTCCTTGACCGCCTGTGGCGGGAACGACAAGAAGCACGCGGCGCCGCCCGCGAGCCCGAGCTCCAGTACGACGCCAAGCGCGGCACCGTCGACGCCTGCCGGGCCGGTCACGCGGACGCCGGCGGAGCTCACCCAGGCGCTGCTCCAGCTGGCCGACCTGCCGAGCGGGTTCGCGCTGGACAAGGACGAGGACGACGGTACGAAGCCGTTCTCGGCCCCGACGAGCCGCTGCAAGCCGCTCGTGAAGTACCTGAACGCGAGCAAGGCGCCGGGCTCGAAGGCCACCGCGACGCGTACCTTCACCGGCGGCCAGGAGGGTCCGTACATCGACTACGGCCTCGACTCGATGGGCACCGCCGCCGAGGTCGACGACCTCCGCGCGGCGTACGCGAAGGCCGTCGACGACTGCTCGAAGGTGACGCTGAAGACCGCGGGGTCGGGCAACACCTCGATGAAGGTCGAGGCGATCACGGCCCCGGCGTACGGCACCAAGCCGTTCGCGTTCCAGCTGACCGGGACCAGCGGGCCGAAGCGCGGCCTCGAGTACGCCGCGGTCGTCACCGGCGTCGGCGACGTGATCCTCTCGGTCGGCGTACTCGCCGGCCAGGGCGGCGAACTGGACCCCGCGACCGAGGCCGCCGTCACGAAGGCCCGCCAGGTCCTCAAGCCCGCGTGACTCAGGCCGAATCGTGGATCAGCGGCGTTCGTAGATGCCGTCCAATCGGGCGCGGGCCAGGACCGGGCCGGCGGTGCCGATCACCATCCGGGTCTTCGCGGTCGCCGCGTCGGGAGCTGTGACCGGGGCGGCGAGGGCGAACAGTTCGAAGACATAGCTGTGCGGGCCGTGGCCCTTGATCGGGCCTGGGCCGTGGTATCCCCGGCCGACCACCGAACGCAGCAGTTGCACACCGTCCGCGGGAGTCGCCGCGTCCAACGCGCCCTGCGGAAGCGCGGTCAGCGCGGAGTCGAGCAGTGCCGCGCAGTGGATGACGGGCTTGGACAGTGGGACGTCCGGATCCTCGACCATCAGCAGATACTGCGCGGTGCCGGCCGGCGCGTTACTCCACGCCAGCGCCGGTGAGAGGTCCTGCCCGCCGTACCGCTTCGCGACGTGCGCTGTCGGCATTGTGGCTTCGTGTGCGAAGTCCGGGCTGGTGAGGGTCAGGGTGTCCGGGCCGGCCAGGTTCGGCGCGTTCCACGCGAGGTGGTCCTCGCCGGCGCGCCTGTTCTTGAGCAACTTGCCGAGCACTGCCATCTGGTTCTCCTTGTCGGAATGGTGGATCAGAGTTGCCGCGCCTCGGCGCCGGCGAGCAGGGGCTCGGCGAAGCGGCAGATCTCTTCGGCGGCGTCGAACTCCTGACTGGTCGGTTCCCAGTCCCCGGTCGGTGCGCCCGGCCAGCTGTGGCCGCCGCCGAGCACGGTCCAGGCCGTGACCCGGGTCCCGCCGGCCCCGGTCGCCGAGTCGGTCCGGCTCGACAGGTCGGTCCGGTACGTCGTACCCGGGCCGGCCGGGCAGCGGTCGATCGTGCGCCACCGGTCGGCGGTTTCGGCGAGGGACAGCGTGCGACCGCGAAGCTCACCCTGAGGTCCGCGCCGACGCGAGTAGCCGCCGTCGATCGGGGAGATCCGGTCGGCGGTCCCGTGGATGAGGAGCGCCGACACCGCGTGTTGTGGTTGTACGGCGGACAGGTCCGCGGGCATGCCGCCGGCGACAGCGGCCAGTACCGCGACGCGTTCGCTCGCCTCGAGCGCGAAGCGGTGCGCCATGAACGCCCCGTTCGAGATCCCGGCGACGATGTTCCGGTCGGCCGACGTCCCGTACCGATCGGCGGACCACTCGATCAGCGCGGCCAGGAACGCGACGTCGTTCACGCCGGCCTCGTCCGCCGAGGTTACGCCGCGCCCGTCCGCCCAGGATCCGCCGACTCCGTCCGGAGAGGCGATCGCGAATCCGCGGGCCGCCGCCTGCTCGTCGAACGTTGTCAGTTCCCGCATCGTCCGGGCGCCGTCGCCGCCCGGGTTGTTCCCGTGCAGCATCAGCACCAGCGGCCGCTGCCGCCCCGGCGCCGGCTCCCGGATCGTGAACGTGCGATCCCGGCCGCCCACCCGTATCACCCTGTCCCCTCTCAGTTGATGCGCAGCTAAACTGCGCAATCAGACTGTATATTATGTCGGCATGGGAGCACTTGACGCCAGGAAGATCGCCGACGAACTCCAGGTGGTCGTCGGCGCGTTGGTACGGCGGCAGCGGGCCGTGTCGCCGCTGCACGACCTGAACCTGTCGCAGGTCTCGATCCTGAAGCGCCTCGACCGCGAAGGCCCGCACACCGTCGCTGATCTGGCCCGCCTGGACCGGATCACCCACCAGTCGGTCACCGTCTCCGTGAGCCGCCTCGTCGACCGGGGACTCGTGCGGCGTGAACCGGACGCCGGTGACGGACGCCGCAAGCTCCTCGTCGTCACCGCGGCCGGTCGGAAGCTCCTGGCCGAACGCCGCGACGCCGGTCATGAGCACCTCACCGAGGCGATCGCCGAGCGGTTTACCCCCGCAGAGCAGGCCAGCCTCAGCGAGTCCCTGACCCTCCTCCGCCGCCTGATCGACTGACGCCGCCAGGAGATCACCGACATCCGCGGCTCGGTCGTCTTCGAGCATCACCGCCGGACGACGTGAGCACTGTCCGTTTCCGCGCAACTACAGCAGGGTAGAAGCACTTCCGGGCGTGAGGCGCGGGGACCTGACCTGCCCAGCTCATTCACCGAGCGGGAGCGGGAGGTGTCGACCCATGGGCCGACGGAGGAAGATCGCGGGTGTCACGGTGCTGGCCGTAGTGCTGGCAGGCGTCGGAGCCGCGGCGGCGGGAACGAGTGACACCTGTGGGATGGCGCAGACGCCGTCCCTCGGGCAGAGGGCGCAGGCCGGCTGGGAACGGGTCGAACGGCAGTTGTCCGGCGAGGAAGGCGAGACCGAGACCGCCGGGATGCCGGCCATCTGCGCCGCGCACTTCGAGCTCGCGGAACGGGCCGGGGCCGGCGCGACCGGCCCGGCGGACTACCTGACCACGAAGTTCTCGTCCGGCAAGGACATCGGCCTCGACCAGGTCCAGCAGGCCCGGACCCAGGCGGCCAAGATCCCGGACGACCCGGGCAAGAAGGCGTGGTCGTACGTCGGCCCGTCGAACATCGGCGGCCGGATCGTCGGCCTGGTGGTGGACCCGACCCGGCCGGACACCGTGTACATCGCGGCCTCCGGCGGCGGCGTCTGGCGCAGTACGGACGCGTCCAAGACGTTCACCCCGGTCTGGCCGGCCGACCAGAACCAGACCATGGGCGCCCTCGACCGCGGACCGGACGGCACGCTCTGGGCCGGCACCGGTGAGGCGAACCCGCCCGGTGGCGGCCTCACGTTCTTCGGCGACGGCATCTACTCGTCGGCCGACGGCGGGAAGACCTGGCACAACCGCGGCCTCCGCGACAGTGCGGCGATCGGGCGGATCGCGGTCGACCCGAAGAACCCGCGACGGATCTTCGCCGCGGCCTCCGGTTCGCCGTACAAGCCGGTCTCGCAGCGCGGGCTCTACCGCAGCGAGGACGGCGGCCACTCGTGGCAGCAGGTGCTCGCGCCGCCGAACGACACCACCGGCGCCGTCGACGTCGTCATCGACCCGACCAACCCGCAGCGGATGCTCGCGGCCCTCTGGGACCACCACCGCACCGCGGCGGTCCGGACGTACGGCGGCGTCGGCTCGGGCCTGTTCCGCAGCGACGACGGCGGTACGACGTGGAAGCGGCTCGACAACGTCACCAAGCTGTCCGACGGCGACGCGAGCGGCCTGACCAGCGACGCGAGCCTCGGCCGGATCGGGATCGGCGTCGCGCCGAGCCACCCGGACCGCGTGTACGTGGTCACGGGGACGCAGTACGGCGCCGACAAGGGCTTCTACGTCTCCGACGACTTCGGTACGACGTTCACCGCGGGCGGGAAGGCCGGCGGGCGGAGCGGGTACGAGTGGTGGTTCGCGAAGATCTGGGTGGACCCGGCGAACCCGGACCACCTGTTCAGCGCGGACCTGAACATGCGCGCGTCCACCGACGGCGGGCAGACCTGGACCTCGCTGTCCGGCCTGCACGCGGACCAGCACGCGCTCGCGTACGACCCGAATGTCCCGGGCCGGCTGTACGTCGGCAACGACGGCGGCGTGTACCGCTCGGACCAGAACGGGGCGACCAAGACATTCGTGCACTCCGAGGTGGAGCCGTTCAACCAGTCGTACCACCTCGCCGTCGCGCAGGACGACCCGAACCGGCTGGCCACCGGGCTGCAGGACAACGGCAGCGTCCGCTCCTGGACCGCGGCGACTCCGCCGGGGGACCTGACCCAGTTCAACGCGTTCGGCGGCGGTGACGGGCACTGGGTGCTGATCGACCCGAAGGACCACAACACGTACTACGAATGCCTCCAGCAGGGGACGTGTCACGGCCATCAGGACGTGGACGGCAAGGAGACCAGCTGGAACTTCGGGACCCGGCACAGCGAGCGGATCACCACCGACGCGCCGATGGCGTTCGACCCGAACGATCCGTCGATCGTCTACTTCGGCGGCAACGTCCTGGACCGCTCGACCGACCAGGCGCGGACCTTCACCGCGATCTCCCCGGCCGGCGACGCGGACCTGGCCGGCGGCCCGCCGAGCGAGGCGTCGGACCCGGTCTACGCGAACAGCTACCACACGATCAGCGCGATCGGCGTGGCCGGCGACTCGAAGACGCTGTACGTCGGCACCGACAACGGCCTGCTCTGGCGTACCGACGACCTGGGCGCGCACTGGACCAAGCTGACCGGGGTGCCCGAGCGCTGGGTGAACGCCGTGGTGGTCGATCCGCGGCAGCAGGACCACGTGTGGGTGGCGCTGTCCGGGTTCCGCGAGGGGTCCGCGGCGGCGTCGGTGTTCGAAACCAGGGACGGCGGCCGCAGCTGGACCGATGCCAGCGGCAACCTTCCGAACGCGCCGGTGGAGATGCTCAGCTACGACCCGGTCCGCAGCCGGTTGTACGCCGCCACCGACTTCGGCGCGTTCACGATGCGTTCCGGGCAGAAGCACTGGACGCGGATCGCCCGCGGCCTGCCGCAGACATCGATCCTCGACATCAAGGTCAGCGGCGACGGCAGCACCGTGTACGCCGCCACGTTCGGGCGGAGCATCTGGAAGGCACCTGCCCCGAAGTAGCGGCGACGACAAGCGCCGGGGTCGCTGAACACGCCATTGCTTGTTCCGCGACCCCGGGGCATGTGCCCGAGACGGTACGTACAGTGGTCGGCATGCGACTCAACTACGTGGAGACAGGTCCGGCTGACGCACCCGTCGTACTGCTCGGATCGTCGCTCGGGGCAGATCACACGATG
The DNA here is from genome assembly GCF_042730855.1 of Kribbella sp. NPDC059898. NCBI lineage: Bacteria > Bacillati > Actinomycetota > Actinomycetes > Propionibacteriales > Kribbellaceae > Kribbella > Kribbella sp. NPDC059898. The sequence goes on along the minus strand of NZ_JBHWKR010000011.1, from coordinate 85,293 downwards.
TGGGCGCCGCAGGTCGACGTACTCGCGGAGCGCTTCCGGGTGATCGCGTTCGACCACCGCGGCCACGGCGGCTCGGAGGTACCCGACGGGCCGTACACGATCGCGGACCTCGGCGGCGACGTCGTCGAACTGCTCGACACGCTGGGTGTCGAGCAGGCGTCGTACGTCGGCATCTCCCTCGGCGGCGCCGTCGGGCTCTGGCTGGCCCAGAACGCCCCCGACCGCCTCCACCGCCTGGTCACGATCTGCCCACCGTCGAACCCAGCCGCCACGCCCGACCTGTGGACCGACCGAGCCGCCCAGGTCCGCGCCGAAGGCACCCAGTCGATCGCCGACGCCACCCTGGGCCGCTGGTTCCTCCCCGACTTCAAGGACATCGACCCGGTCCGCGAGATGCTTCTCAACTGCCCCGCCGAGGGCTACGCCGCCTGCTGCGAGGCCCTCAGCACCACGAACCTGCTCCCGGACCTGGCGAACATCACGGCTCCCGCCCTGGTCATCACCGCCGACTCCGACACCTCCATCCCACCCGAAACCGTCATCCCCCTCGCCACCCACATCCCCGGCGCCCACCTCGAAATCATCGAAAACGCCGCCCACCTCGTCACCTACTCCCACCCGGACGTCATCAACCCACTGCTGCTCGCTCACCTCGGCTGATTCCAGCCGTACAGGGGTACGGCGTTAGGCTGGTGGGTGCTCTGGACCGCTGACTGGAAGTGTTTATGACTGTCGAATCGTTGTTCCCGCGCCTGGAGGCGTTGCTGCCGTCCGTGCAGAAGCCGATCCAGTACGTCGGGGGTGAACTGAACTCGGTCAGCAAGGAGTGGGACGCGGTCAGTGTGCGGTGGGCGCTGATGTACCCGGACGCCTACGAGGTCGCGCTGCCGAACCAGGGTGTGCAGATCCTGTACGAGGTGCTCAACGAGCGGGAGCACATTCTGGCCGAGCGGACGTACTCCGTCTGGCCGGACATGGAGAAGGTGATGCGGGAGAACGCGATCCCGCAGTTCACGCTCGACTCGCACCGGCCGGTGCGGGCGTTCGACGTGTTCGGGCTGTCGTTCTCGACCGAGCTCGGGTACACGAACATGCTGACCGCGCTGGACCTGGCCGGGATCCCGCTGCACGCCGCGGACCGGACCGACGAGGACCCGATCGTGCTGGCCGGCGGGCACGCGGCGTTCAACCCGGAGCCGATCGCCGACTTCATCGACGCGGCGGTGATGGGGGACGGCGAGGAGATCGTGCTGGCGATCTCCGAGGTGATCCGGGAGTGGAAGGCCGAGGGCCGCCCGGGCGGACGGGACGAGGTGCTGCTCCGGCTGGCGAAGTCCGGCGGCGTGTACATCCCGCGGTTCTTCACCGTCGACTACCTCGAGGACGGGCGGATCCAGCGCGTCACCCCGAACCGTCCCGGCGTACCGTTCCGGACCGCGAAGCACACGGTGATGGACCTCGACGCGTGGCCGTACCCGAAGAAGCCGCTGGTCCCGCTGGCCGAGACCGTGCACGAGCGGTACTCCGTGGAGATCTTCCGCGGCTGCACCCGCGGCTGCCGGTTCTGCCAGGCGGGGATGATCACCCGCCCGGTCCGCGAGCGCAGCATCACCACGATCGGCAACATGGTCGAGAACGGGCTGAAGCAGTCCGGGTTCGAGGAGGTCGGTCTGCTCAGCCTGTCGTCGGCCGACCACAGTGAGATCGCCGAGGTGGCGAAGGGCCTGGGGGACCGGTACGAGGGCAGCAACGTCTCGCTGTCGTTGCCGTCGACAAGGGTCGACGCCTTCAACATCACGCTGGCGAACGAGTTCTCGCGGAACGGGCGCCGCTCCGGGCTGACGTTCGCGCCCGAGGGCGGGTCGGACCGGATGCGCAAGGTGATCAACAAGATGGTCACCGAGGAGGACCTGATCCGCACGGTCGCGGCGGCGTACAGCCACGGCTGGCGGCAGGTGAAGCTGTACTTCATGTGCGGTCTGCCGACCGAGACCGACGAGGACGTGCTGGCGATCGCGGACCTGGCGAAGAAGGTGATCGCGACCGGGCGGGAGGCGTCCGGGCGGCGCGACATCCGCTGCACGGTGTCGATCGGCGGGTTCGTGCCGAAGCCGCACACGCCGTTCCAGTGGGCCGCCCAGCTCGGCGCGGAGGAGACCGACGCGCGGCTGGCGAAGCTCGGCGCGGCGATCCGCTCGGAGAAGCAGTACGCGAAGGCGATCGGTTTCCGGTACCACGACGGCAAGCCCGGCATCATCGAGGGCCTGCTGTCCCGCGGCGACCGCCGGGTCGGCCGCGTGATCGAGGCGGTCTGGCGCGACGGCGGCCGGTTCGACGGCTGGAGCGAGCACTTCTCGTATGACCGCTGGGTCGCCTGCACCGAGCAGGCGCTCGCCGACGAGCCGGTCGACCTGGCCTGGTACACGACGCGGGAACGCGAGTACGCCGAAGTCCTCCCGTGGGACCACCTGGACTCGGGCCTGGACCGCGACTGGCTGTGGGAGGACTGGCAGGACTCCCTCGAGGAAGACGGCGCCATCGAGGTCGAAGACTGCCGCTGGACCCCGTGCTTCGACTGCGGCGTGTGTCCGCAGATGGGCACCGAAATCCAGATCGGCCCGACCGGCAAGAAGCTCTTGCCGCTCTCGGTCGTCTAGCTGCGGGCGGACAGCTCAAAGCCCACGCTGGGGAGAACCAGGAGGGACGTCCTCCCCAGCGAGGGGCTGCCAGGTGATGTCGAGCCGGTCAGGGTCCGACGTGACGATCCGGCCGGTCTTCCCCGACGTCAGGGCGAGCCGGCCGGTGGCGTCCCAGCGTCCGCCCGGTCCTGCTTCGGGGGCGTCGCCGCGGCCGATCGCGTAGTCCACCAGGGTGCCGTCGGCGCGGAACTCCACCCCCCGCCGGCCGCGGGCCGGCGGGAAGGCGTAGTCGTCGCGGCGGTAGACGCTGATCCCGTCGTGGTCCTCCTCGAAGGAATGCGTCCAGTGGCCGACCGGTGAGCTGGTCAGATCCCCACCGCCTGTCCGATCGAGGCGGGCGACTCCGGGATCGTCACCTTGAAGTCGCTGATCACGCCGCCGAGCGCCTCGTACCCGGTGACCGACGGTCCCCAGGCGGATCCGTCCCACCACTTGTGGTACAGCTGCTTGTCGGTGCCGGTGACGAACACGTCCAGCCGGTTCGTGTCCCACGAGACGACCCGTGGTTCGCCGGTGCAGATCCCGCCCAGGTACTCGTACCCGGTGACCGACGGTCCCCACGCGGAGCCGTCCCACCACTTGTGGTAGAGCGCCGAGTCCGTCCCGAGCAGGAACACGTCCAGCCGGTCCGAACCCCAGGAGACCACGGTCGGCGCCGACGTACAGACGCCGCCCATGTACTCCCAGCCGTTCCACGACGAGCCGTCCCACCACTTGTGGTACAACGCCGAGTCGGTGCCGATCACGAACATGTCCAGCCGGTTCGGGCCCCAGGCAACCACTCGCGGCGGCGACGCGCAGACGCCGCCGAGGTACTCGTATCCGTTCCAGGACGAGCCGTCCCACCACTTGTGGTAGACCGCGTTGTCGGTGCCGAGCACGAACGCGTCGAGCCGATCGGGGCCCCAGGCAACGACCTCGGGCGGGCTCATGCAGATCCCGCCCAGGTACTCGTACCCGTTCCACGACGAGCCGTCCCACCACTTGTGGTACAGGGCCCGGTCCGTTCCGAGCACGAAGGCGTCCAGCCGGTTCGGACCCCAGGTCGCCAGCCGCGGGTGCGACATACAGACGCCGCCGAGGTATTCATAACCGTTCCAGGAGGAGCCGTCCCACCACTTGTGGTAGAGCGCGTGGTCCGTGCCGAGGACGAAGGCGTCCAGCCGGTTCGGCGCCCAGGACGCGACCTCAGGGGCGCTCATACAGATGCCGCCCTGGGACTCGTACCCCGCGACCGACGGCCCCCAGGCCGATCCGTCCCACCACTTGTGATACATCGCGAGGTCGGTACCGAGGACGAACGCGTCCAGCCGGTTCGCGCCCCACGACACCACCGAGCCCGCCGGTACGGGCGTCGTTCGCGCGGTGTCGAAGACCGGCAGATCCTTGCGGACGGTCTCCAGCGTGGCCTGCATCCGCGCCACCTGGTCGGTGGTGAACATGACCATGCCGCGGTCGTCGGTGTAGTCCATGTAGTCGTAGAACAGGTCGCCGTTCGGCCCGTTGCTGCAGGTGACGTGCGGGAACGTCGGTACGCCGAAGTTCGGGCCGGCCGCGTTCGGGGTGTCGTCGCACTCGTCGCTGCCGGTGCACCCGCTGCCGTCGTCGCCCCAGATGTGGAACAGGTTCAGGAAGTGCCCGACCTCGTGGGTCGTCGTCCGGCCGAGGTCGAACGGCGCGGCCGCCGTACCGTTGGTGCCGAACCCGCTGTGCAGGATCACCACGCCGTCGGTGTTCGCCGGTCCGCCCGGGAACTGCGCGTACCCGAGGAGGCCGCCGCCGAGCTGGCAGACCCAGATGTTCAGGTACTTGTCGGCCGGCCACGGGTCGATGCCGCCGGTCGCGGTGGCCTTCACCTTGTCGTCGGTGGTGAAGCTCGCGGTGCTGGTCTGGGTCCGGGTGACGCCGTTCGTCGGGTTGCCGCCCGGGTCCTGGGTGGCCAGGAAGAACTCGACCTGGGCGTCCGCGATCAGGCCGCTGAACACGCCCGGCACGATGCTGGTGTCCGGGTTGGTGGCGCGGTAGTCGCGGTTCAGTACGTCGATCTGGCTGTCGATCTGGGCCTGCGAGATGTTCTGCGCGTTCGTGTTCCAGACCACGTGGACCACGACCGGGATCCGCGCGGTCCCGGAGAACCGTTCCGGCCGGGCCAGGTAGCTCAGCGTCGCGGTCTCCAGCGCGGAGCGGCGGGCGGCGTACTCCGGTGACGTCGACAGCAGTCGCCGGTGCACCTCCATCACCCCGCACTGCCGGCGGCTCGGGGTGTCCGTCCGCCCGTCCTCGGTCGCGCCGCTCATACCGGCACCACCCGCCGTACCGCCACCGCTCATCCCGAGCCCGGAAGCCGTCCCGCCGCCGTTCATCCCCGCCCCGGACGGTGTCCCACCACTGCCCATGTCCGGAGCGGCCGATCCACCACCACCCATGTCGGCGGCGGGCGACCCGCCACCGCTCATGCCGGCGTTCGCCGCACCGTCGCTCTTGGCCTTCTTCGGCATGTCTCCCCCTTCCGCGGGGGCACGCGAGCAGACCGGCGTACGTGTGCCGAACCGAGGAGCTCACCCCCAGCGCACACCTCGACCGAAGGCGGTCCCGCCGCCTTCCCCCACCGAACAGTCGGCCCCCAAGTCACTGCTCTGTGTTCACGATCCACCCGTCACCGCGCGCGCACAACCCTTCGCGCACCGGTACTCCACTCCACCGAGACCCCTTGTGGCGTTGAGGACTTTCAATCAGGTGTGTTGTCCGACGCCCGGCCGCTCGGCGTGCTCGAACAGCGCCTCGCCGGTGTGCTGTACGGCGGCCGCCGGCAGCGCGCCGACGGCGAACACCGCGATCGTCGCCGCGATCACGAACGGCCTGCGGCGCGGTGGTGGGGCGAGAAGCGCGCGCACCCGCGCTTCCAGGTCCCCACCGGTGGCGGCCACCAGCGGGACCGGATGCGCGAACCGCGTCTGGAGCTGGGCGACCCGGACCAGCGTCGTGGCGACCAGTCGACGGTCGCCGACCGCGCGTGCCGCGTCCTCGTCGGCCCAGCGCTCGACGGCGGTCGCGGCGGCCCGGGCGGCGGGGCGCAGGACCGGATTGACGGCCGCGGCGAGACCGGCGGCCAGGTTCCACCAGGCGTGGTGGTGGACGAGGTGCGACTTCTCGTGCGCCAGCAGTACGGCGCGCTGGCGCGGATCGAGCGCGCGGAGCAGGCCGCTGGTGACGATCACCCGGCCCGCCGGCTGCGGCGTACTGAACGCGTCCGGCCGTTCGTCGTCGAGTACGACGAGATCGCCGACCGCGGTGAGGTCGCGGCACGCGCGATGTACTTCGACCAGCGCGCGCATCTGCCGGAGCCCGGTGACGAGCACCGAGACCAGCGCGAGCAGCACCAGGCAGCCCGCGATCGCGGCGGGCCACGCGGGCACCGGGCTGTCGACGCGCAGCAGCGCGGGGGACCAGGCGCCCTCCTCGGCGACGAACGGGAACTGCCCGATCCACGTGAACGCGAGCACCGCCAGGATGAACACGCCGCTGGCCGCCGACAAGACATTGCCGATGATCAGCAACCTCGTGGCCCCGGACGGCGCCAGCCGGCGACTCGCAACCGGCGCGACCACCGCGTAGCCGACGATCGCGATCAACCCGAGGACCGCGGCCGTCGTCACTCGGAGTCCTGGAGGAGGTCGACGAGGAGCTGAGACTCCTCGGCGGACAGGCTGCGGGCGAAGCGGGTGAGTACGGCGGCGCGGTCGCCGCGGGCGTCCAGCAGACGGTGGATCTGGTGTGCGGCGACCTCGGCCGAGTCGACGACCGCGGTGTACTCGTACGACCGGCCGACCCGGGTCCGCGTCGCCAGGCCCTTCTCCGCCATCCGGCCGAGCACGGTCATCACGGTCGTGTACGCCAGCTCGCCGCCGAGCGCGTCGCGGACGTCGGACGTGGTCATCGCGCCGTCGCCGGCCGCGAGGGCGGCGAACACCTGCTGCTCCAGGTCGCCCCGGGCACGACTCATCAGCGGTCTCCTCACGACTACTACAAAGAACGTAGTAGCATCAATCTACTACCCGAATTGTAGTAAGAGGGGATCCAGGGTGAACCACTGGCTGTTCATGCAGTTCAACGCGTTCGCACGCGCCACACCGTGGCTGCATGCGCCGGCCCAGTTCTACGCGCAGTACGGCGTGGTGCTGTTCGGCGTACTGCTGGTCGCCGGGTGGTGGATCGCGCGCCGTTCCGGCCAGGTGCTGGGGGTGGCTGCGGCGATCAGTGCGGGAGGTGCGACGCTGTTGGCTGTGGCAGTCAACCAACCGATCGTGCACGCGGTCCACGAGGCCCGCCCGTACACGACGCTGCCGGGCATCCTGGTGCTCGCGAACCGCAGTACCGACCCGTCGTTCCCGTCGGACCACGCGACGATGGCCAGCGCGGTCGCGGCCGGGTTGTGGATCGTGAACCGGCGGCTCGGGATCGCCGCGGCCGCGGCCGCGGTGCTGATGGCGCTCACCCGGGTCTACATCGCCGCGCACTACCCGGGCGACGTGCTCGCCGGGCTGGCGCTCGGCGCGGTCGTTGCCGTCGGCACCTGGTTGCTGGTGCGCCGGGCGTTGAGCTGGGGAGTGCGCGCGGTCGCGGAGACACGGCTGCGGGTGGTTCTGCTGTCATGAAGGGACTGACGGACTGGCTGCTCGGGCTGCACGGGATCGCCGTGTACGGGATGGTCGGGCTGCTGGTGTTCGCCGAGGACGCGCTGTTCGTCGGGTTCGTGCTGCCCGGTGAGACGGCCGCCGTCCTCGGTGGTGTGACCGCGGCGCTCGGGCACGCGTCGCTGCCGATCGTGCTCGTCGTCGTGATCCTGGCGGCGATCCTCGGCGACACCGTCGGGTACGAGGTCGGGCGGTACTTCGGGCCGCGGCTGCTCCGGATCCGGGCGCTGTCCCGGCACACCGGGCGCCTCGACGCGGCCCGTAAACAGCTCGCCGAGCGCGGCGGCACGGCCGTGTTCCTGGGCCGGTTCGTGGCGTTCTTCCGGGCCACCATGCCCGCGCTGGCGGGGATGTCGGGTATGCGGTACCTGAAGTTCCTCGCGTTCAACGCGGCCGGCGGGGCCGTCTGGGGGACCGCGGTGGTGCTGCTCGGGTACCTGGCCGGCAACTCGTACTCGAAGGTCGAGAAGACGTTCGGCCGCGCCGCGGCGCTGGTCGTCGCGGGCATCGTCGTGGTCGTGATCGTCGCCTGGCGGATCCGCAAGCACCGGCGGGAGCGGGTCGCATGATCAGCTCCCGGAAGGTCGTCGCCTGGCTGGTGCTGACGGTGGTCGCGGTCGGCGTACTGCTCGCCTGGGCCTTCCCGGACGCGATCGAGCACAGGGGCCAGATCCACACCGTCTCCACCGAGGTCGTCGTCTGCGCCGCCGAGCAGCCCCACACCACCCGCACCCAGGTCCTGCACCACCTGGCCGACTGCGCCGGCGAGAACAACGCCGTACGCCGCGAACTCCGCGACGAACTCACCGCCCTCTTCCTGGTAGGCGTCGCCATCGCCGGCACCTGGTACCTGACCCGCCGTTCGTAGTCGCTCTCAGAGCTCGCGTTCCCAGGCGGTGCGTTGGGCGACTGGACGGAAGCCGATCTTGTTGTTGACGGCAATCATCGGGGCGTTCTCGGGGGCGTTCCAGGTGTGCAGCACCGCCGGGCGGGCGATGCCGGCTTGGAGGGCCGCCAGGTTGGGCAGCTTGACCGCGATCCCCAGCCGGTTGCCGCGGTGCGTACGGCGTACGTACGTGTCGTACTGGTTCAGCCGCTCCGGAGTCTCCGGCGTACCGCCCATCTGGGTGTACGCCGCCAGCTCGCCCGAGGCGGTGTGGACCGCGGCCGTCGTGTACGTGAACCGCCCCTGCGCGACCCGCCGGGCCTCGGCGTCGCGGACCAGCTCGGGCGTCCAGCGCACCGGCTCGTCCGTACGGTCACCGGTCGGGACGTCCTCGCTCATCCCGCTGAGCAGCTCGACGAACTGCTCCATCCACGCGTCCGGCACGTGCTCACGCCACTGGACGATCTCGTACCCGTCGACGGGCTGCTCGACGAGCCCTTCGATCGGCAGCTCGACCACCTGGTGCAGCTCGGCGTGCTTCTGCACGAACCCCCGCGCCCGCGCGAACGCCGTACCCGGGCTCTCCCCGGTCTCCGGATCACCCGCCGTGTTCGTCCCCGACACGATCCGCCGCCCCGCATCCCGCGCCCGCCCGACCGCCACCTCCAGCAGCCTGCTCGCCACCCCGCGCCGCCGGTACTCCGGAACCACCGCGAGCTCGACGTCCACGGTGTCGGTGTTCCCCACCAACCACCAGTCCAGCCACGCAACCCCCACCCAGACCCCGTCCACCACCATCCCGAGGCCTTCGGCCCGCACATCCGCATGCGTACCGGCCATCACCACCCGAGCTTCCTCAACCCCCAACCCAGACGGAAACTCCAACTCCTCCCGCCGAACCCCGAACTTCACCCCATAAAACCGCCGAAAAACCTCACCATCAGTCCCATCCACACTCACAATCTCCATAGCCGCACCCTATGCGCACGCCTACCATGCGCCGATGGAGCACTTCGGCGTTTACGCCCGAATCCGCGCCGGCACCCACGTCCTACTGGTCCACAAAACCCGCGGCCCGTACACCGGCCTCCTGGACCTCCCCGGCGGCCAACCCGAACCGGGCGAGTCCTGGGCCGAGACCCTCCAACGCGAACTCCACGAGGAGCTAGGCGCCCAATTCCCCGTGACCGGCCCCTTCACCCCCTTCACCTTCCACGTCGCCCACACCTCCGCCGGCACCCCGATCGACTTCCACCACCACGGCGTCTTCACCGACGTACCAGCCCCCACCGCGACCACCCCGGTCCGTTCCCCAGACACCAACGGCACCGAGTGGTTCGACCTCCACACCGACGACCACCACCGCCTGAGTACACTCGTGCGTCACGTGCTCAGCAAATAGAACGTGCCGCCTCGAGGATCTGCGTGGGTCCCGCGGGGGTGCTGATGTGTGGCAGGTCGTCGAGGTAGGCGAGCATGCGGTGTTGGTAGCGGGTGGTGCGGGCCAGGAACTGGTCGACCAGGTGGCGGCCGTCGTGGGGGAGAGTGCGGTAGCCGCTCGCCTGCTGGATGCGGCTCGTGAGCACCTGCTCCGACGCGGTCAACCAGACCGCGGAGGTGTACGGCGTGGTCAGGCGCCGCACGTACTCCGGCCACACGCCCGACCCCTCCAGTACCAGCCCGGGCCCGTCGACCGCATGTGCCGTGACCAGCTCCTCGATGCGCGGCCACATCCGCTCGTAGTGCGCCAGGAGCCCGTCGATCAGAGCCCCGGCATCGTGCGACCGATAGTGCTCCACCACATGCGCCGGTACGTCGCCCCACGGCCGCCCGGGGTGACGCCCGAGCCGGTCCGTCGACACGTACGTGAACCCGAGCCGCGCCGCCAGCGCCTCCGCTGCAGTGGATTTGCCGACGTTGGACGTCCCGCCGATCAGCAGGACTCGCATGGGGTCAGTGGTGGGGGCGGAGGGCTCGGTTGGCGGCTGGTTCGGCGATTTGGGCGCGGAACTCGTTGGCGGGGTAGACGCCGAGGATGCGGACCTCGACCGAGAAGAAGGCCAGTTCCTCGAGGGCGAGGGCGACGTTCGGCTCCTCGGGGTGGCCCTCGATGTCGGCGTAGAACTGGGTCGCGAAGAACATCCCGCCGAGCTGGTACGACTCCAGCTTGGTCATGTTCACGCTGTTCGTCGCGAACCCGCCGAGCGCCTTGTACAGCGCCGCCGACACGTTCCGCACCCGGTACACGAACGACGTGATGACCGGCCCAGAACCCACCGGCGGTACGTCGGGCTCCCGCGACAGCACGAGGAACCGGGTCGTGTTGTGGTGCTCGTCCTCGACGTCGGACGCCAGCGTCTCCAGCCCGTACAGCCCGGCCGCGGCCACCGGCGACAGCGACGCGACGGTGGGATCGCCGAGCTCCGACACCTCCCGCGCGGCACCCGCGGTGTCGTCGGCGACGACCGTCGACCACCCGTGCTCGCGGATGATCTTCCGGCACTGCCCGAGCGCGTGCACGTGGCTGCGGACGGTCCGGATCCGGTCCAGCGACGTACCCGGAACGCCGAGCAGCTGGAAGTGGATCGGCAGGAAGTACTCGCCGACGATGTGCAGCCCGGACTCCGGGAGCAGGTGGTGGATGTCCGCGACCCGGCCGGCGATCGAGTTGTCCACCGGGATCATCGCCAGCCCGGCACGTCCGCTGCTGACCGCGTCGAGGGCGTCCTCGAACGTCGTACAGGGCAGCTGCTCGCGCTCGGGGAACATGTCGGTGCACGCCATCGCCGAGTTGGCGCCTGGCTCACCCTGGTATGCGATCGGACCTTCCACGGTCTCCCAGCGTAGACCCATCCCGTCTCACGACCCGGATCAGGTGTCCGTCTTGCGGACCTTCTCCGGCGCTCCGGTGACCGCGCGGCCCTCGAGCGCCTTGGCCTTGGTGGCGTACATGTCGAGGTACTCCTGCCCGGACAGCTCCATGATCTTGTACATGATCTCGTCGGTGACGGCGCGCAGGATCAGCCGGTCGCTCTCCATCCCCTCGTACCGGGAGAAGTCCAGCGGCTCGCCGAACTTCACCGTCGGCGATGCGAACGACGCAACGATCTTCCCGGGCGGGGCGACCACGTCGGTACCGATCACGCCGCACGGGATCACCGGCACCTTCGCCTCCAGCGCGAGCCGGGCGACGCCGGTCCGGCCCTTGTACAGCCGCCCGTCGTGCGAGCGGGTGCCCTCGGGGTAGATCCCGAACAGCTCGCCGCGCTCCAGCACCTTCATCCCGGCCCGCATCGCGCCCTCGGACGCCGACCCGCCGGAGCGGTCGATCGGCACCTGCCCGGTGCCCTTGAAGAACCCGCGCTGGAACCGGCCCTTGATCCCGGCCCCGGTGAAGTAGTCGGACTTCGCCACGAACGTCACCCGCCGGCGCAGCACCAGCGGCATGAAGATCCAGTCGGAGTACGAGAGGTGGTTGCTGGCGATGATCGCCGCGCCGGTGTCCGGGACGTTCTCCGCGCCGACGATCTTCGGCCGGAAGATCCGCTTCACCGGCGGCCCGACGACCAGGTTCTTCAGCACCCAGTAGATGCCCTTGCCGTCGCCGTCTCCGGCATCCACGACCGCAGGGTCCGGCTCCCGCCGCGGCGACTGTGCCGGTTCCGTCATCGAAGTCCTCTCCTCACGTTCCCCGAAATCACATGATGCCGCACGACGGCCCGGTTCGGGGCCAGCTCGCCACGCGGGAACTCCTCACACTCCGGCGCCGGTCTTCGTAAGCTGCTGACGGCACCGTCGCCCCGGTGTGGGAGGAACCATGCGCGCCAAGCTCCTGACCGCCGTACTCGCGCTGCTCGCCGGGGACCTGGTGACGCTCCCGGCACGGGCCGCCGCGCCGACCGCGAACGTCGTACCGATCCAGGCGGCTGCAACCCGAACAGCGTGCAGCGACTGCTGACCGTCGACCAGGCGGCGGCCACGCGGTACGCCGACCTGGTCCCGGGCACAACCGCCGCCAACCGGCAGATTCTTGCTATCGGCAACAGCGACACGTACGGCGGGGCGGGCGGGACGTACGCGACCGCGTCCGGGGCAACGCGTTGTCCGCGCTGATCACGCCGCACCAGAAGTGGTGGCGGTGGCTGGGGGAGCCGTCGGAGTCCGGCGGCACGATCGGCGGCTACGAGGGCGGGATGTACGCCGGTACAGGCGTCTGGCGGCCGACCGGCAGCCGTACGGCGGACCCGGTCGCGCTGGCGGGCAACACGATCGACGGACCGCTCAGCTGCTCCGGAAACGCCCCGGCGCCGGTCGATCTGGAGGCGCCGAACCGGGTGACCGGCCCGCGGTCCGGTCAGTGAGCGCGGCTGTGAGTTGCCCGGACATGGAGGTGAGCCTCGGCGACATGTTCCCGGCGCTCCGGAACTTCTAACTTTTCTGGTGCGGGAGATGCCCGCCGTACTGGAGGAGTGAGATGAACGGACTGCGGGTGGCGTCGTTGATGGCTGCCACGATGACCACGGGCCTGGTGGCCGGCGTATACGGGATCTACGCGAACGCGTTCATGCCCGGCCTCGGAAAGACCGACGACCGGACCTTCGTGGCCGCGTTCACGGCCGTCGACCGCGCGATCCTGAACCCGCTGTTCCTCGGCCTCGGGTTCGTCGGCGCCCTGCTGCTCACGCTCCTCGCGGGCGCGCTCAACCTGAAGGAGAAGGCGCTGCCGTGGATCGCGGTCGCGTTCGTGCTTTACCTGATCTCGATGATCGTCACGATCGCCGGCAACGTCCCGCTGAACGACGCACTGAGGGCGGCCGGCGATCCCGCCACGATCGACGTCGCCGCCGCCCGGGCCGCCTTCGACGAGGCGAAGTGGACGACGTACAACCTGGTCCGCACGGTGCTCGCCACCGTCTCCTTCGGGCTGCTCGGCTGGGCGTTGTACCTGACCGGCAGGTCCGCGATGCAGCCGTGAGATCACCACTGGCCGACGCCCCTCCCGCACCAGTACGGTTCGACCGGGCAACAGACCTGGGGGCAGTGATGAAGGACTGGTGGGACGACCGCCCGGTGTTCTCGACCACCGACCACGGGGCGCGCATCACCGGACTCGCGCGCGGCGAGTCCCCGGGCCGCGTGACGACCCGTCTGGCGGTCCTGGGCGCCCTGTGCTTCGTGGCATGGGGCGCCGCGAGTCTGCTGGGAACGTCGTGGTTGTGCAACGCGTCGTCGGCGCCGGGCGAGACGTGCGCCGTCGGCTTCCCGAGCGGCGTCCGGCTGCTGTGGCGGATCCTCGCGACCGTCGTCGTGGCCTACGTCCTCCTGCACTTCTCGCTCGCCTTCGGTGAGGAGGCGCGGCAACGACTCGGGCAGAGCCGGGCGGCGGGGCTGCTCGTCGGGTCGGCACTGCCGGCAGGGATCGCTGTCGGCGCGGGCGCTTCGGTCGTGACGGGCTTCTCGGCGGACCCGTCCGGGACGCTCCGGCGGACCCTCGACTTCCGGATCGGCACCGAGGCGTACGCGATCTCCGCGGCGCTCGCCCTGATCGCCGTCCTCTGGTGGATCTTCGTACTCGCCAGGCTGCCCGGGGCGCTGGTGGCCGCGGGAGAACGCCAGGCAACGATCGAACGGCTGCGCCGCGACGGCCACCGGTACGCCGGAACCGTGCAGCTCGGCCGGATCGTGTTCTGGCTCGGGCAGAGCCCGGAGCTCGAGGTCACGATCGCGTACGACTCGCCCGCCGGCGCGCACCAGATCAAGGCCCGGATGCGCACCTCGCCCGACCGGGTCCCCGCGAACGGGAGCCGGGTCGTGGTCCTCGACGACCTCCGCGGCGACGTACACGTCGAACTCGACCCCGACACCACGCCGTCCTTCGCGCCCGCGGAGCGCTACACCGCCTCGGAGTGAGCGGCGCGGGGCTGAGACACTGTGCCCGTGCCACCAGTACAAGCTCCGCCGTCGCAGCAGCTGCCCGCCGTCCAGAAACTGCGGGTCCGGTTCGCCAAGCGGGGGCGGCTGCGATTCACCTCACACCGCGACTTCCAGCGGGCGTTCGAGCGCGCCGTACGGCGCGCCGAGCTGCCGGTGGCGTTCTCGCACGGCTTCAGCCCGCATCCGAAGATCTCGTACGCCGGCGCCGCGCCGACCGGGGCCGCCTCGGAGGCGGAGTACTTGGAGATCTCGCTCACACACGAGCGGGACGCCGAGGAGGTCCGGGCGGCGCTGGACGAGGCGCTGCCGCCCGGTCTCGACGTACTCGAGGTCGTCGTCGCCGGGCTGGGGTCGCTGGCCGAGCGGCTGGAGGCCAGCGAGTGGCGGATCGCGTTGCCGGGTGCGGATCCGGCGGCGGCCGCGGCGGCGGTCGAGGCGTTCCTCGGCCGGGAGGAAATTCTGGTCGAGCGCATGACCAAACGGGGGCTCCGCTCGTTCGACTGTCGGGCTGCCGTTCTCCGACTCACCGTCGCGAGTGAACCGGGGTCGGTTGCGACGTGTGCGATACTGCAAGTGGTGTTACGGCACGGAACCCCGGCCGTGAGACCCGACGACGTTCTCGCCGGTGTGCTCGAGGTAGCGACGCTGACGGTGACGGGCCCGGCTCTTTTGACCAGGCTCGCCCAGGGCCCGCTCTCCACGGACACCGGCACGGTGGAAGACCCGCTCGCTCGTGACCGCGACGCCAACCAGGCGACCGCGACCGGCCAGGCAGGTCCCCGCCAGACGCACACAGCGGAGGGCGACGCCGCCGCTCCCTCTGTGCCCTGAGCGCGGGGCGGGGCGGATCCAGCAGGCTTCCGCTACACCGCCGGCACTGGTGCCAGGTGTGGCGAACCGTGACCGCCTTACGGCCGGCGCCCGGGACCCGTGACAGGGGTCGGGGATGCGCCGCAAGGCTTGAGGAGACCCGCACTACATGCTCGACAACGAGCCGACCACCGAAGCAGCCGGCACGGCTGCTGCCGCCCAGCCCGCCGCCCGCCGTACCACCAAGAAGACGGCAGCCGCGAAGAAGACCACCACGACGCGCAAGCGCGCGGTGAAGAAGACCGCCGACCCGGAGCCCGCCGCCGAGGTCGCCGCGGACGCCACCCCGGCGAAGAAGACGGCCAAGAAGGCCGTCGCGAAGAAGGCCCCGGCGAAGAAGGCCGCCGCCAAGACCGCGCCCGCCAAGAAGACCACCGCCAGGCGCCCGGCCAAGAAGGCCACCGCCGCCCAGGAATCCCTCCTGGACGTCCCGGAGACCGCGGAGGCCCCCGCTCCGGCCACGAAGACAACCCGCAAACGCGCGGCGAAGAAGACCGCCGCCCCCTTCACGGCCCCAGCCGAGACCGACGCCCACTCCACCGGCGTGCCGGCCGCTGGCGCCCAGGCGCACAACGCCCAGGCGCCGACTGCCTCCTCCGCCGCGACCGCCGTCAACTCCCAGGCGTCCACCGACGCTCAGCCGCCGACCGCCGCAAGCGCATCCGAGCAGGCCGCCGAGGCGCCCGCCCGCAAGCGCACCTCCCGCCGCCGTACGACGAAGTCCGCCGACCCGGCAGCCGCTGACGCGACGACAGCTTCCGCACCGACCGGCCGCGCGGCAACTGGCTCCGCACCGACCGGCTCCGCACCGACCGGCTCGGCACCGACCGGCCGCGCGGCGACCGGCTCCGCGACGACCGGCCGTGCGGTAAGCGATGGCGCGACCGCATCCGCGGGGAGCGAGTCCGCAGGTGCGTCCGCAGCTGCGGATGCCGCTGCCGCGGAGGCACCCAGTACCACCCGGCGTAGCCGGCGGCGTCCGGCTCCGGCGGCCGTGCTGTTCCAGGCGCCCACCGACGTACCGAACGCCTCCCAGGAAGACGAGGACGAGGCAACCGAGACCCCGGCCACCCCGGAGCCCGGCGTCGACGAGCAGCCCGCCACGACCACCCGCCGTCGCCGCAGCCGCCGCGGCCGCGACGCCGAGGCCCGCGAGACCGAAGCCCGCGAGACCGAGGCTGCCGACGACGCGCAGCCGCAGGCCGGCACCGCGACCGACGACACCGCCGAGGCAGCAGCCGAGGCGACCACGACGCGCAGCAGCCGCCGCTCCAACCGCGGCAGCCGCAGCAACCGAGCGAGCACCGACACAGCTGCCGACACCACCGACAGCACCACCGACGCGAGCACAGACAACCGCGCCGAGGCCCGCACCGACGGCCGCGCCGACGCAGGCGACACGCGCGCCGACTCCCGCGCCGACTCCCGGGCCGACGGGCGCGCTGACACCGGCGACACGCACGCCGACTTCCGTGCTGACGCGCAGGACGATGTCGACGAGGCGGACGGTCAGTCCGACATCCAGGGTGAGGACGGCGAGGAAGGTGGCGAGGGGACTCGGCGCCGGCGCCGTCGCCGGGGTGGACGTCGTCGTCGCAAGTCGGGCGACGCGGACGGTGCGGAGGACAGCGCCGACGAGCAGTCCGACGACGAGCCCGACGAGGACTCCGACGCGCAGGCCGACGACGCGGACTCCGACGGTACGGCGGACTCCGACGACGAGGACGCCGCGGGCGGTTCGTCGCGCCGTCGCCGTCGTCGTCGCCGCCGTAAGGGCGAGGACTCCGGCGCGTCCGCGGACGACCCGGACGAGACCGTCGTACGGGTCCGCGAACCCCGCAGCAAGAACACCGCGAACGAGATCACCGCGGTCGAGGGCTCGACCCGCCTGGAGGCGAAGAAGCAGCGCCGCCGCGAAGGTCGCGCCGCCGGCCGTCGCCGTGCGCCGATCGTGACCGAGGCCGAGTTCCTGGCCCGCCGCGAGTCGGTCGAGCGGACGATGGTGATCCGGTCCCGCGAGGACCTGACCCAGATCGCGGTGTCCGAGGACAACGTCCTGGTCGAGCACTACGTGACCACCGCCGAGCAGATGTCGCTGATCGGCAACGTGTACCTCGGCCGCGTGCAGAACGTGCTGCCCAGCATGGAGGCGGCGTTCATCGACATCGGCAAGGGCCGCAACGCGGTGCTGTATGCCGGTGAGGTGGACTGGGCGACCCTTGGTGGCGCCAACGGTCCGCGCAAGATCGAGCAGGTGCTGAAGTCGGGCCAGTCGGTCCTGGTCCAGGTGACCAAGGACCCGATCGGCCACAAGGGCGCCCGCCTGACGAACCAGATCAGCCTGCCCGGCCGGTACGTCGTGTACGTCCCGCGCGGCGGCAACGGCGGTATCAGCCGCAAGCTCCCCGACACCGAGCGGAACCGGCTGAAGACGATCCTCAAGGACATCGTTCCCGACGAGGCCGGCGTGATCGTCCGGACCGCCGCCGAGGGCGCCTCGGAGGAGGAGCTGACCTCGGACGTCAGCCGCCTGCAGGCCGCCTGGGAGGAGATCGACAAGAAGTCCAAGAACGGCCAGGCGCCGCACCTGCTGTACGGCGAGCCCGACCTGCTGATCCGCGTCGTCCGGGATCTGTTCACCGAGGACTTCGCGAAGCTGGTGATCTCCGGCGACCGGGCGTACGACCAGGTCCGGGAGTACGTCGAGGGCGTCGCGCCGCACCTGGCCGACCGGGTCGAGAAGTGGAGCGGGGACGGCGACGTCTTCGCGAGCTACCGGATCGACGAGCAGATCAAGAAGGCACTGGACCGCAAGGTCTGGCTGCCGTCGGGTGGTTCGCTGATCATCGACCGGACCGAGGCGATGACGGTCGTCGACGTGAACACCGGCAAGTTCACCGGCTCCGGGGGCAACCTCGAGGAGACCGTCACCAAGAACAACCTGGAAGCGGCCGAGGAGATCGTCCGGCAGCTCCGGCTCCGCGACATCGGCGGCATCATCGTGATCGACTTCATCGACATGGTGCTGGAGTCGAACCGGGACCTCGTCCTGCGCCGGCTGGTCGAGTGCCTGGGCCGGGACCGGACCAAGCACCAGGTCGCCGAGGTGACCTCGCTCGGGCTGGTCCAGATGACCCGGAAGCGGATCGGTACCGGTCTGCTCGAGGCGTTCAGCGAGAACTGCGACCACTGCGGTGGGCGCGGGCTGATCCTGCACGACGAGCCGAAGGAGTCCCGCCGCCAGGGCCGCAACGCCCAGAACGGCACCGCGACCGGGAACGGCCAGCAGAACGGCCAGGACCAGGCCAAGGCGCCGCAGGCGGACGAGGGCGGCCGGAAGAGCTCGCGCCGCCGCCGGGGCAAGAACCGTGGCGACGACGAGCAGGCCGCCGAGCCGGAGGCGCCGCAGCACAACGGCGACGCCGCGCAGAAGCTGGCCCAGATCGCCGCGGCCACGGTGAAGAAGGACGAGGACGGTACGCCGGAACCGACCGGCTACCCGGTCTCCGCCGACGCCGAGGAGCACGTGAGCCCCGAAGCGACCGGCTTCCCGGCCTCCGGCACGACGGAGGAGGCGCCCGACGCGGCGCAGAACGGGGCGTCCAAGAGCACCCGGCGGCGGCGGAGCAGCCGGAGCCGGAGCAAGACCGCTACCGAGGGTGAGGCCGGCGAGCCGTCCGAGCTCGTCACCACCGGCAGCTGACCGATTTCGGGTTTACCGACCCGTGGTTGTAAACTAGTCGTTCGGTGCGCCGATGTGCGCACCGAACCTATGCTTCATACGTTTTCCGATCCAGCAGAGAGTGAGATCCACGGTGTACGCGATCGTGCGCAGTGGCGGCACCCAGCAGAAGGTCGCCGTCGGCGATGTCATCGAGATCGACAGCCTGACCGAGAAGGTGGGCGACACCGTCGCGCTGCCGGCGGTCCTCGTCGTCGATGGCGACACCGTGACGGCCGACGCTGCGGCGCTGGCCAACGTGGCTGTGTCGGCCGAGGTTCTCGGCCGCACCAAGGGCCCGAAGATCCACATCCTGAAGTACAAGAACAAGACCGGTTACCGCAAGCGCCAGGGGCACCGTCAGCACTACACCCAGGTCAAGGTCACCGCGATCGACGCGAAGAAGTGAGCTGATTACCAAATGGCACACAAAAAGGGAGCGGCCTCGACCCGCAACGGTCGTGACTCCAACGCCCAGCGGCTCGGCGTGAAGCGGTACGGCGGTCAGCTGGTCAACGCCGGCGAGATCATCGTCCGGCAGCGCGGCACGCACTTCCACCCGGGCAACCTGGTCGGCCGTGGCGGCGACGACACGCTGTTCGCGCTGGCCGAGGGCCACGTGGAGTTCGGTACCCGGCGCGGTCGCCGCGTCGTCAACATCGTCCCGGCCCCGGCGGAGTAACACCGCCACCCGGACGTATCAGTAAGCTCTGCAAAGGGCGGGTCGCGGAATACCGCGCACCCGCCCTTTTGCTGTCTATGTAGGACCCGACAGGAAGTAGAGACACACCGATGGCAATCCCCAGCTTCGTCGACCGCGTGACGGTGAATGTCGCCGCGGGCCGCGGCGGAAACGGCTGCGCCTCGGTGCACCGGGAGAAGTTCAAGCCGCTCGGCGGCCCGGACGGCGGCAACGGCGGTGACGGCGGCAGCGTGATCCTGCGCGTCGACCCCGATGTCACCACGCTCGTCGACTACCACCGTTCCAGCCACCGCACCGCGACCAACGGTGCCCAGGGCAAGGGTGACCACCAGGCCGGCAGCAACGGCGGCGACGTGGTCCTCGGCGTCCCGGACGGCACCGTGATCAGCACCGCGAACGGCGAAGTACTCGCGGATCTCGTCGGCCCGGGCGCGGAGTTCGTCGCGGCCCAGGGCGGCAAGGGCGGTCTCGGCAACGCTGCGCTGGCGAGCAGCACCCGCCGCGCGCCCGGGTTCGCGCTGCTCGGCGAGGACGGCGAGGAGCGCACGCTCGTCCTGGAGCTGAAGGTCGTCGCGGACGTCGGCCTGGTCGGCTTCCCGAGCGCGGGCAAGTCGTCGCTGATCGCCGCGATCAGCCGCGCCCGCCCGAAGATCGCGGACTACCCGTTCACGACCCTGATCCCGAACCTCGGCGTCGTGGTCGCCGGCGACACCACGTTCACGGTCGCCGACGTACCGGGCCTGATTGAGGGCGCGAGCGAGGGCCGCGGCCTCGGTCACGACTTCCTGCGCCACGTGGAGCGCTGTGCGGCGCTGGTCCACGTCATCGACTGCGCGACGTACGAGCCGGGTCGCGATCCGCTGAGCGACCTGGACACGATCGAGGCCGAGCTGACCGCGCACGGCGGGCTCGAGGACCGGCCGCGGCTCGTCGCGCTGAACAAGATCGACGTGCCGGACGCCCGCGAGATCGCCGAGATGGTGCAGGCCGAGCTGCAGGAGCGCGGGTACCGGGTGTTCCCGATCTCGACCGCTTCGCACGAGGGGCTCGAGGCGTTGAAGTTCGCGATGGCCGACATCGTCGTACGGCGTCGTGCGGAAGCGGAGAAGCCCGACACCACGCGGATCGTGATCCGGCCGCAGGTGCAGGGCGGGCCCGAGTTCAAGGTGAAGCAGCTGCCGGACGAGGGCGGCTGGCTGGTGCAAGGCCAGAAGCCCGAGCGCTGGGTGAAGCAGACCGACTTCGCGAACGCGGAGGCGACCGGCTACCTCGCGGACCGGCTGAACCGGCTCGGTGTCGAGGATGAGCTGGCCAAGCTCGGCGCACAGCCGGGCGACGCGATCGTGATCGGCGACGGGCCGAACGCGATCGTGTTCGACTTCGCGCCGGACGTCCAGGCCGGTGCGGAGATCCTCGCCCGGCGTGGTGAGGACCACCGGCTCGAGGAGGCCCGGCCGGCGGCGCAGCGGCGGCAGAAGAAGGACTCGGAGTACCACGCCTTCCGCGAGGGGGAGCGGTCCGAGGACTGGTCGGAGTACGGCCAGAACTGGGACAGCGACGAGGTCGACCTGTCCCCGGCCGAGGCGAAACGAGCGGCGGAGGCCGCGGCGAAGCAGGCGCGCAAGGAAGCGCGCGAGCTGGCCGCGGCGGAGGAACTCGACCAGAACGGTTGATTTCATGAAGCATCGCGCGGAGGCGTCGAACGCCACGCGAATCGTCGTCAAGGTCGGCTCGTCGTCGCTGACCCAGCGCGGCAAGATCGACCTGGAACGACTCCGGCTGCTCGTCGACGCGATCGCGGCGCGGCGGGTCGAGGGCACCGAGGTCGTCCTGGTGTCGTCCGGCGCGATCGCCGCCGGGCTGGGGCCGATGGGGCTGCGGTCGCGACCGCGGGACCTGGCGACGCAGCAGGCCGCCGCGTCGGTCGGGCAGGGCCTGCTGATGGCGAGGTACAGCGACGCGTTCGCCGCGCACGGTCTGCGCGTCGGGCAGGTGCTGCTGACGGTCGACGACGTGACGCGCCGATCGCACTACCGCAACGCGTTCCGGACGTTCGCGCGACTGCTCGAGCTGGGCGTCGTACCGATCGTGAACGAGAACGACACGGTCGCGACCACCGAGATCCGCTTCGGCGACAACGACCGGCTGGCCGCGCTGACCAGCCATCTCGTGCACGCCGACCTGTTGCTGCTGCTGTCCGACGTCGACGGCCTGTACGACGGGGATCCGCGCAAACCCGGTACGTCGATGGTGACCGAGATCCGCGGCGCCACCGATCTCGAACCGCTCGCGATCGGGAAGACCGGGGCGTCCGGCGTCGGTACCGGCGGCATGCAGACGAAGGTGGAGGCGGCCGGAATCGCCACCGAGGCAGGGATTCCGGTGATCCTGACGTCGGCCGCCCGGGTCGGCGAGGCGCTCCGCGGCGAACCGGTCGGCACGCTGTTCCACCCCACCGGCCGGCGGCGGAAGACTCGCCTGTTGTGGTTGGCGCACGCGACGTCCGGGCACGGCATCCTGCGGTTGGACGAGGGCGCCGTACGGGCGTTGACGCAACGCCGGGCGTCGCTCCTCCCGGCCGGAATCTCCGCTGTGGAAGGGACTTTCTCCGCGGGCGACCCGGTCGACCTGGTCTCACCGTCGGGCGTCACGATCGCCCGCGGCCTCGTGAACTACGACGCCGCCGAACTCCCCGAACTCCTCGGCCGCTCGACCCGCGACCTGGCCCGCGAGCTCGGAGCGGCGTACGAACGCGAAGTCGTCCACCGCGACGACCTGGTCCTGCTGTGAAGAAGGTCGCGTGGGGTCTGCTCGCGGCGTGGATGATCCACGACCTGGAAGAGCTCGCCACCATGCCGTCGTTCTCGCAGTCACCGGATCTGCCGCAACCGCTGGCGAAGGTGCTGCCCATGTCGCGCACCGAGGCAGCGACCGCGATCGGCCTGACCGGTGTCGCGATGGCCGCCGCCTCGGCCGCGGGCGCGGCAACAGGTGGTCGCAGCAAGTTCTTCCAGGCCTCGCTGATGGGCTTCGGACTGCACGCCGGCACGCACCTCGCCCAGTCTGTCGCCCTCCGCCGCTACACGCCCGGCCTCGTCACGACCCCACTGGTGGTGATCCCGTTCAGCGTCTGGGCCTTGCGCCGACTGAAGGCTGCCGACGTCCCGATCGCCACGAGCGACCGACGACTGAACCTCGCCCTGGCAGCGGTCGTCCCGATCGCCCATGCGGTCGCCCGACTGCCCCGACTCAAACGACTTAGGATGGTGAAGTGAGCGAGATCATCGAGTTGGCGCGGCGGGCGCGGGTGGCGTCGTACGCGCTGGCGGAGGCGTCCCGAGGTACCAAGGACGCGGCGCTGCGGGCGATGGCGGCCGCGCTGCGGGCGAACACCGACGCGATCGTCGCGGCGAACGTGAAGGACGTGGCGGCGGCACGCGACGCCGGTACGCCGGAGTCGACCGTGGACCGGCTCGCCCTGAACCCGTCGCGGGTGGACGGGATGGCCGCCGGGCTGGAGCAGCTCGCCGGGCTGGCGGACCCGGTCGGCGAGGTCGTCCGCGGGTACACGCTGCCGAACGGCCTCGAGCTCCGTCAGGTGCGGGTGCCGTTCGGCGTGGTCGGGATCATCTACGAGGCCCGCCCGAACGTGACCGCCGACGCCGCCGGCATCTGCCTGAAGTCCGGCAACGCCGTACTGCTCCGCGGTTCGTCCTCGGCGGCCGCCTCCAACGAGGCGATCATCGCCGTACTGCGGGACGCCGCCGCGTCGGCCGGTCTGCCCGCCGACGTGGTCCAGGGCGTGCCGACCGATCGGGCCGCGGTGAAGGAACTGATGCAGGCGGGCGGGCTGGTCGACGTACTGATCCCGCGCGGCGGCGCCGGGCTGATCCGGACCGTGGTGGGCGAATCGTCGGTGCCGGTGATCGAGACCGGCGTCGGCAACTGCCACGTGTACGTCGACGCGGACGCGGACCTGGACCTGGGCCTGGAGATCCTGCTGAACTCCAAGACCCAGCGCCCGAGCGTCTGCAACGCCGCCGAATCGCTGCTGGTGCACGCGTCGGTGGCCGACGAGTTCCTGGCCCGCGCGCTGCCCGCGCTGAGCGCGGCCGGCGTGACCGTGCACGGCGATCCGGCAGTAGTTGCCGCTGGCAAGGATGTGGTGGCGGCGACCGAGGAGGACTTCGGGACGGAGTACAACTCGCTCGACCTGTCGGCCGCGGTGGTCGGCTCGCTCGAGGACGCCGTCCAGCACATCCGCCGGTACAGCTCGGGTCACACCGACGCGATCATCACCCGTTCGCAGGCGGCGGCGCGGCGGTTCACGCAGGCGGTCGACTCGGCCGCGGTGGTGGTGAACGCGAGTACCCGGTTCACCGACGGCGGCGAGTTCGGGTTCGGCGCCGAGATCGGGATCTCCACGCAGAAGCTGCACGCCCGCGGGCCGATGGGGCTGCCGGAGATGACGTCGACGAAGTACGTCGTCACGGGCGAGGGCCAGATCCGGGGCTGAGCAACGCGCTCGCGTCCCGGACGCGGACGACGGGCGGCTCGCCGGACACCACGGCAAGAGCCGCCCGATGGTCCGCTCCGACGTCGAGCTGGACCACCTGGATCCCCTCCGGGGTTGTCATGTCCCCGCCCAGGCCTTGTCCGGTCGCCTTCAGCGCCGCCTCCTTCCGCGTCCAGTACTCGGTGAACAGCCGCACCTTGTCGATCCCGGTACGACGCGCCAACTCGCGCACTTCGTCCGCCGCGAACGCGATCCGGGCCACCCCGTCGACGTCGACCTCCGGGTCGATCTTCTCGACGTCGATCCCCACGGGCCGGTCCGCGAAGGCGACCCCGACCAGTTCGCCGGAGTGCGTCACGGACAGCTCGACCCCGTCCGCCCGTACCTTCCCGTGCGGCTTCCCGCACTCCGGGCAGGTCCGGTCGAGCCTGATGCTTGCCGCTGGCAACGAGAACCGCGCGGCGAGCACCCGCCGTACGATCGTCACGCCGAGCAGGAACCGTCGATTGTCGACAATCCTCCGGTAGGCAGCGAAGCGGTCCCGTTCGACCTGGTTGAGGTCCGCGAGGAACTCGTCCCGGGCGGCGTCGACGTTCGCCCACCACACCTCGACCGTCATACCGGGCCTGGCGTCCAGGTCAGCTCGCCCGAGGTGAGCTCGCCGAGTACGCCCTCGATCCACTCGGCCTCGGTGACCGTGACCGCGACCTGGTACTCCGTTTCCAGCAGCGCGTACCGGGGGATCGGCTGACCGTCGACCGTCGACTCCAGTTCCCGCCGCAGCTCGGCGATCCGCTGCGTCAGCAACGCCCGTCGCCGTTCGAGCAACTCACCCGCGGCGTCCGGCGGCAGCAGCATCACGAACGACAACCCGGCCGGGAACTCCGGGAACTCGTTCCGCGGCGTCGTGAGGATCTCCGACAACCACTCCCGGCAGACCTCCCGCCCCGCGTCGGTCAGGTGGTAGACCGTCCGCTCCGGATAGCGCTCGTCCCGCTCGGTCGCGCCGGCCGCGATCAGGCCGGCCTCCTCCAGCCGGACGATCATCCGGTACAGGCTGGTCCGCTGGCCGACGTTCACCACATGGTCCTTGCCCCACTGCTTGATCAGCCGCTGGATCCCGTACGGGTGCAGCGGCCCGTTCTCGAGCAGCCCGAGGATCGCCATCGCCAGCGTCGAACGTCGAAAGGTCACTCCCTCACTCTAAGGGTCAAAGAAACTAGTTGCAATGCAACTAGCAGCTATGTAACTATCGGTGCATGAGCGCAGAACTGACGCAGGGCGCCGTGACCTCCCGCGACGGCACCGAGATCGGCTACTACAAGACCGGCCGAGGGCCGGCCGTCGTCGTCATGCACGGCAGCATGGAATCGGCCACCAGTCACACCCTGTTCGCACAGGAGCTGGCCGACGAGTTCACCGTCTACCTCCCGGATCGCCGCGGCCGCGGGCTCTCCGGTCCGCACACGCCGGACCACGGCGTTCGCACGGAGGTCGAAGACCTGGACGCCGTACTGACCGCGGCCGGGGCCGAGCGTGCGTTCGGGATCAGCGCCGGGGGAGCGGTCGTCCTGGAGGCCGCGCGGACGTTGTCGTCCCTCAAGCAGATCGCGCTGTACGAGCCGGCGATCGTCGCGGACGGCGCTCCGCACCGCGAGTGGCTCCGCCGCTTCGACCAGGAGATCGCGCGCGGAGACGTCGCGGGCGCGATGGTGACGAGCATGTTCGGCTTCGAGATGGCGCCGGCGTTCCTCAAGGTGATGCCGCGCGGCGTGCTGCGCTTCGCGACCGAGAAGATGCTCGCGAAGGACGAGCGGCAGGCCGCGGACGGGGCCGTCGTACTGCGTGATCTCGCGCCGACGATCCACGCCGAGGGCACGATCGTCGCGGAGCTCGCCGGCAGCTTCGACAAGTTCCGGACGCTCGACGCCGACGTACTGCTGCTGGGCGGAACGAAGGGCCTCCGCGGTCTGCGGCCCGGACGCGACACCCTGGAGCGTGTCGTCCCGAATGTCCGGCGGATCGAGTACGACGGCTACGACCACGGCGCGGCCTCGGACCCCGGCGGCGTCAACCCGACCGGCAAGCCGGAGGTCGTACGGCGGATCGCCGCCGACGTGAAGGCCTTCTTCAAGCAGTCCTGAAAGCCCACTCGACCGCATCTGCGATGTCCGTCACCGGGTACCGCACCGCCTGTACGACGCGGTCCGCGCCGACGATCAGCACGACCCGCTTCAACCGCTCGTACCCGCCGGCCCGGAAGGTCGGCAACCGCAGCGCCGCGGCCAGTTCCAGCTCGAGATCCGACAGCAGCAGGTGCGGGATGTCCTCCGCCTCCGCGAACGCCTGCTGCTCGTCGGGCCGCTGCGTACTCACCCCGCGGACGGCGATCCCCTGATCCGTGAACTCGCCGTACCTGCCGGCGAACAGCCGGTTCTCGAGCGTGCAGCCGGTCGTCCCGGCGATGTCCTCCCAGCCGTCCGGCAACGGCGTCGGCCGGCCGGTCGCCGGGTAGCCGAACAGCACCGTCGTACGACTGTCGACATCCAGAATGTCGACAGTCCTGCCGGCGGTCGACGGCAGGGCGATCCGCGGAACGTGCTGACCGACCAGCTCGTGGATGCGTTGCGACGGCGGCTCGTCGGCGTCGTTCGTCCCGGTGAGTGAGCCGTCGCCGAGCAGCCAGCGGTCGCCCCAGTCCTGCAGTGCGACGAGCACCGGGAGGAGGGCGCGTCCGCGCGGCGTCAGCTGGTACGCGTACCGGGTCGGCCGGTCCTGGTACGCCACTTTGTCAACAATCCGACTGTCGACAAGGCCGTTCAGCCGCTCGGTCAGCACCTTGCGGGAGATGTGCAGCGATCCGGCCAACTCGTCGAACCGGGTCAGCCCGCGGGCCAGGTCGCGGACGATCAGCAGTTCCCAGCCGTCGCCGATGACGCCCAGGGACTGCGCGATCGCACAGTCCGGCTCGGGCGAGAAGGTGCTCCGCCGCACGGTCCGTACTCCTTCGATTCCAGTTGCTGCCGGTCGTCCGCGTCGAGTAAGTTCCCAACAGGAACTCACTCTACCGCAAGGGGGCGGACGTGTACTGGCGCCGGATCGCGGAGCTGCCCACCTGGATGAAGGCGGTGATGGCCGGCCAGCTGGTCAACGGCGCCGGTGCGCTGGCCTGGGTCTACCTGACGCTGTACCTGGTCGAGGACCGCGGCATGTCGGCGCAGCAGGCCGGCTTCGCGGCGGCGGCGTACGGCGTCGGGCTGGTCGGCGGGAACCTCGGCGGCGGCTGGTTCGGTGACCGCTTCGGCCTCCGTACGACGGCACTCGCGA
Organism: Kribbella sp. NPDC059898; assembly: GCF_042730855.1. NCBI lineage: Bacteria > Bacillati > Actinomycetota > Actinomycetes > Propionibacteriales > Kribbellaceae > Kribbella > Kribbella sp. NPDC059898. The sequence goes on along the minus strand of NZ_JBHWKR010000011.1, from coordinate 57,943 downwards.
GCCAACTGCTGTGGGCGGTGAGCTGTGTCGCGATGCCGTTCACGCCCGGCCCGTCGATCGCGGTCGTCGCCGCGCTGTCGGGTCTCTTCGGTGGCGCGGGCCGCCCGAACCTCAGTGCCCTGGTCGCGATCTCGCTGCCCGCGGAACGCCGCCGCGAAGGGATCGCCTTGTCCCGGACCGCGACCAACGCGGGCTTCACGATCGGCCCACCGCTCGGTGGTCTGCTCGCGACGTACGACTTCTCGCTGGTGTTCTTCGTCGACGCGATCACCAGCTTGGTGATGGCTGCGATCATCTGGCGCTGGGTCCCGAACGCCCGCCGGGCACGAGGATTGTCGACAACCGGATTGTGGACCGCCGTACTCAAGGACCGCGCGGTCCTGGTGGTGCTCGCGACGATCGTGGTCGTCGACACCGTGTACCGGCAGATCTTCGCCACGCTGCCGCTGCTGCTGCGCGACGCGGGCACACCGGCCGTCGCGTACGGCGTACTGCTCGGCGCCAGCTCGGTCGTGATCGTGCTGTTCGAGGCGCCGCTCGCCGTACGGCTGCGGGGTCATCGCGCCACCCGGGTGATCGCGGCCGGCTTCGCGTGCATCGGCATCGGGCAGGCGATCATCGGCGTCTGGCCGGCGCTGGCCGGCGCGGCGTTCGCGATCGTGGTGGTGACCGCGGGGGAGATGCTCTACAAGCCGACCGCCACCGCGCACGTCGCGGACGCGGCGCCGGAGGGGATGGTCGGGCGGTACTCCAGCCTGTACGCGGCGGCGTCGATCAGCGGGATGTTCCTTGCACCGGCGCTCGGCGGTACGGCGTACCAGCACGCGCCCCGACTGCTCTATCCGGTCGCGGCAGCCCTCGCGCTGGCGGCTGCCGGCGTACTGCTGGTCACTCGGGCAACGGCGCCGGACGTCCTTCCCAGCGCGTCGACAGCACGACCGTCGTCCGTGTCCTGACCACGCCGTTCACGCGGCGCAGCGAGCCGACGACCGCCTCCAGCTGGGTGACGTCGGCGACCCGGACCTTGACCACCAGCTCCTGGTCGCCGGCGACGAACCAGCAGTCCTCGACCGCGGGGATCTCCCGGACCTGCTCGACGATGTCGTCGGTCTCCACGTCGTCACGCTGGAACAGGCCGATCAGCGCGCTCGTCCCCAGACCGACCTGGCTGGGGGCGACGACGGCCCGGTAGCCGAGCAGTACGCCGCGCTCCTCGAGCCGCCGTACCCGCTCCTGGACGCTCGGGCCCGACAGACCGACTTCACGGCCGAGCTCGGCCCAGCTCGAGCGGCCGTTCAGCCGCAGCGCCTCGATCAGCTGCCGGTCGATCGCGTCCATGACAACTCCTGTTCACCACAGATTCTAAGGCAGGGAATGCATCTCGCCTTTAATTCGTTTGTGACAGCGTAGTACTTACCGTACAATTTGAGGTACCGGGGTCAGTCCACCCCGGTTCCGCCGTATCAACCCTGTGAAGGAACCATGATCACCCCTGATGTTGCCCGTGCCCGTATCGACGAGCGGCACCGTGCCGCGGCGCAGGCGCGTCGTGCGCACGCCGTACCGTCCACCTGGCGCCGGCTGCTGACCCGTACCGCCCGGAAGAGCTGACCCAGACCGTCACGCGATAGGCTCTGCACCATGCAATCGCACCTGGTGCCGCTGATCGCGGTCGTACAAGAGGCCGCTGTCGACGCCTCGCACATTTCGAAGTGGTGGTTCGGCGGGTTCGCGCTGTTCGTTCTCGTCCTGCTGCTGCTCGTCACCGTCATCATGGGCAAGGGCCGGCCGCACAGCTGACCACGCTGTGGCTTGTGCCTGAAGGGCTGACGTGACTGTGGAGCGGATCAAACGGATCGGCGTGATGGGCGGCACGTTCGACCCGATCCATCACGGCCACCTGGTCGCGGCCAGCGAGGTGCAGTCGTACTTCGACCTCGACGAGGTGATCTTCGTCCCGACCGGCCAGCCCTGGCAGAAGTCGGACCGCAAGGTCTCCCCGGCCGAGGACCGGTACCTGATGACGGTGATCGCGACCGCGTCGAACCCCCGGTTCTCGGTCAGCCGCGTCGACATCGACCGGCCGGGGCCGACGTACACGATCGACACCCTGCGCGACCTGGCCAGGCTGTACCCGGACGCGGAGCTGTTCTTCATCACCGGCGCCGACGCGCTCGCCCAGATCCTCACCTGGCGGGACGTGGACGAGATGTTCAAGCTCGCCCAGTTCGTCGGCTGTACCCGGCCGGGGACCGAGGGGCTCGAGCTGCCGCTGGACAAGCTGCCGATGGACCGGATCACCCTGCTCGAGGTGCCGGCGCTGGCGATCTCGTCCACCGAGTGCCGCGCCCGGGTCGCCAAGGGCAACCCGACCTGGTACCTGGTGCCCGACGGCATCGTCCAGTACATCGCCAAGCGTGAGCTCTACACCAACCGTTAGGACCTTTATGCCTGCCAGTGAACGCGCCATCGAGCTGCTGACCGCGGCCGCGGAAGCGGCCCACGACAAGAAGGCCGAGAACGTCCTCGCCTTCGACGTCTCCGAGCAGCTCGCGATCACCGACGCGTTCCTGGTCGCGTCCGCCTCCAACGACCGCCAGGTGCGCGCGATCGTCGACGCGATCGAGGAGAAGCTCCGCGTCGACTTCGACGCCAAGCCGGTACGCCGCGAAGGCGCGCGCGAGGGCCGCTGGGTGCTGCTCGACTACCTGGAGGTCGTCATCCACGTCCAGCACGACGAGGAGCGCGCGTTCTACTCCCTGGAGCGGCTGTGGCGCGACTGCCCGGTCATCACGCTGCCGTCGGCCGTACCGGACGGCGCCGTGGCCGGCCCGGGCACCTCCGACGCGGCCTCTGAATGACCGCCGGACGGCTGATCGTCTGGCGCCACGGCCGGACCGAGTGGAACCTGCAGAACAAGATCCAGGGCCAGGCCGACATCCCCCTCGACGAGGTAGGCATCGCCCAGGCCCGCGCCGCCGCCGCCCGCCTCGCGGCCCTCGCCCCCACCCGCCTGTTCGCCAGCGACCTCCAACGCGCCGCCGCGACCGCCGGTGAACTCGCCGTACTCACCGACCTCAAGGTCGAGTACGACGAAGCTCTCCGCGAGATCGACGTCGACGACTGGGCCGGCCTCACCACCGCGGAACTGGCCGCCATCAACCCCGAAGCCGCCGCCCGCATCGAAAGCGGCGAACCCCAACGCCGCGGCACCAACGGCGAAACCGTCGAAGAAGTCGCCGCCCGCTTCGCCGCCGCCCTCGCCCGCATCTCCACCGAAGGCACCCCAGAAGACACCATCGTCGTCGCCACCCACGGCCTCGCCGCCCGCGTCGGCATCTGCGTCTTCCTCGGCATCCCCCACACCAGCTGGCCCGCCTTCGGCGGCCTCTCCAACTGCAACTGGGTCTCCCTCCTCCCCGGCCGCCATGGCTGGCGCATAGAGGAATGGAACGCCGGCTCCCTCCCCGAACCAGTCATGAGCGACGACCCCCAAAAGTGACCTACGGAACCCTGACAAAGGACGCCGCTTCGCAGCGGCTGCTCATCAGCCGCCTCCGGCGGCGCGCGAGCCGCTCCGTGGCGCGCATGCACCGGCGAAGCAACCACTCCCACCGGTCAAGGGACACCGCTTCGCGGCGGCTGACTGTTGGCCGCCTCCGGCGGCGCGCGGGCCGGTCCGTGGCGCGCGTTCCCTGGCGAAGCAACTGCTGGCGCCGGTGAGTGGACGCCGCTTCGCGGCGCCTGTCTTGTTGGCCGCCTGCGGCGGCGCGCGGGCTGGTCCGTGGCGCGTGTGCCCCGGCGACAGCAACCGCTGGCCCGGTGCGCGGCAGAAGCCATCCGTTCGTGACGAGTGGTATCCGACCGCCCGATGACCTGCAGTTCCACAAGGCGTATGCGTCGGTTGGGTGGGCTTCACGGTGCGCTCGCGGCGCACGAGGTAGGAGCGCGCGTGCGCATCCTGTCGAGTTGCAGATACAGGCCTCCAAGAGCAGCTCGTTCAGCCATCAACACCGGCCGGCACGACGCGCGCAGCAGGTCGCCGAGCACCCAGCCCGACCACTCCGCAAAGGCGCAATAGACCCGCGTTCCAGAGGCGACGTACGGTAACCGCCAGGCCCCTCACACCCCGAAACCAAGGTGTCCTGGACCACACCAGCCCCACGAGGGAACCGATTTTTCTTTGCGGCCACTCATCCGCTAAGCTTTCGGAGTCGCAAGGACACCGCGGGGCTTTGGCGCAGTTGGTAGCGCGCTTCCATGGCATGGAAGAGGTCAGGGGTTCGAATCCCCTAAGCTCCACCGCAGATCAGAGGCCGGTTCCCACTCGGGAAGCCGGCCTCTTTCATGACCTGAGTGGCTAACTGAGTGACTACGGGTTTCGGGCAGGATCTCGTCCATCGCTTCGGCTCTCTGTCAGCACCGGTCGCAGCTCGTGCTGGCACACGGTCTTAGCGACTTGTGTGCTCTTGTGCCTTGCCAACTGCGCGATCTGTTCGATCTGCACGTCGCTGGCGCCGAGCAGCGACACGAAGCTAGCGACGCCTACGCCTAGGGCTACGACGCGTCCGCCTGCCGGTTGCCGCACCTGAGCGCGAACCGTGCCGACGGTTGCGCCCAGACCAGTTCCGGGGGCCTGGTGGAGCTGTACCTTCCTGGCCACGATTTCGAGTTGGTCACCGCGTAGATCGCCGGTGTGGTGGTCGGCTATGCCTTCGGCAGTCCGCGGGACGGGCACAGGACGATCTGGGATGACCTGCATGCGGCCTACCCGGACGGGAGCGTCGCGGCTGATCCCGTCCCGATGTACATGTTCCGCGAGTTCGCCACTCAACCTGACCATCAGAAGCGCGCCGCCGCTCCGAGGGCTGAAGCCGACAAACAAACTGTCGGAGGCCGTCACCGACCTGCTGCGGGCGGTCGACCAACGCCGAGCCGCCGCACCCCAGCCTGCTCGCCGGTGACGTCGGGCGGTGCACCGGATACAACCCAGGCGTCTCCGCGCTCGCTCAGCTAAACAGCGTGAGGTGACCGCAGCCAAGTGGTCGGACGCCTGACGGCCCTCACAGCAGGCTGACCTACGCCCAAACTCGTCTCGCAACATCTCGCAACCACTCTTGACCGCAACCACTCGCAAGCGGAGGGTAGTCACCGGCAATCAATCGCAACGACCTTCAGGGGAGTACGACATGCGCCTAACCTTCGTCGCTGGAGATCCAGAGTCGAACCCGAAGAACTCACCGACGCTCTACAAGACCGACCGAGGCAGTTGGATCGTGCAGGGCTGGGTCGTCAATGACCCGGACGCCCTGACTACGCTCAACCTTCCCGACGGTGAATCCGCCGTTGAGATCCCGGACCGGATGATCCCGTTCTTCACCCAGGAGGGTCGTGCAGGAGACAACGTCTGACGATCTGTCCGAACTGCTGTCGTCGTTCAAGCACTCAGCGGTTCACCTCGAGACCCGCGACGCCTACGGCACCGTCACCGAACTGCCGTACATGGCCAAGTGGGCGCGGGGTGAACCGGACGATCTGGCCTGGCTGGACGAGTGGTGTCAAGAGCTGCGCGACCACGCGCAGGCGGGTCGCGGTGTCCGGCGGGCCCGGGTCGTCTCGGAGCCTTTGAGCGACTACCAGCGCTGGAGCTATAGCATCGCTCACCCCATGGTCGAGGCGGGCGAAGACATCCGCTGGGTGCCGCGCCGGCTGACGTCAACCATCTGCCTGCCGGGCAACGACTTCTACCTCATCGACAACCTACAGGTCGTGTTCTTGCACTACGCCGGCTCTGGCCTGAACACTGCTTTCACCACTACAACCGACCCGGCGGTTGTCGAGATGTGCTCGTCCGCCTTCGAGCGGGTCTGGGCACTCGCTGTTCCGCACCGTGAGTACCAGCCCGTCTGACGCCGCCCGGAAGGCTCAGCAAGCACTCGGCCTGCGGCTGCGGGAACTACGCAAAGATGCCGGTCTGTCCGGTCGCGAACTCGCGGCCGCGACAGGCTGGCACTTTACGCGTGTCAGCAAAATTGAGAACGGTGTCCAAGGACCGACCGACTCAGACCTCCGTACCTGGTGCACTGCCTGCGCGGCTGAGGACCAGGTCCCCGATCTCATTGCCCAAGTGCGCGCGGTTGAGTCGATGTATATGGAGTTCAAACGCCGGACTCGCGCCGGCATGAAGCAGCTCCTCCAGGCTGGCGGTGACGTATTCGAACGCACCGAACGCTTCCGCATCTACGAGGACAACGTCGTCCCCGGCCTGTTCCAGACCGCCGAGTACGCCACCGAGCTGCTCAGCTTCTGGGTCGACTTCCTGGAGACGCGCAACGATATCGAGGCCGCGGTGGCCGCCCGGATGGAGCGCCAAGCCATCCTGTACCGGGCCGCGAAGACCTTCTCGGTAGTGCTGGAAGAGGCCGCGATCCGCACCCAGTTCGGCACGCCGGACACGATGGCTGGCCAGCTCGACCGCCTGCTGTCGGTTATGACCCTGCCCAACATCTCCTTTGGCGTCGTTCCGCTCATGGTGCAGCGCCGGACCGTTGGCTCGACGGGCTTCTGGATCTTCGACGACACCCTAGTCTCGCTGGAAACCCCCACCGCCAGCATCGACGTCAGCCAGCCGCAAGAGATCGGGCTGTACGAGCGGATGTTCGATCAGCTGCGCCAGCCGGCCCTCTACGGTCGCGACGCCCGAGCGCTAATCATCCGCATCCAGGGTGAATTGGCATAGCAACTGTTCGCAACTGTCTGGTCGTTGCCCATAGCACCTTTGTAGCGTCATTGACATGACGGCAACGGTCATGCATACGAGGGACGGGCAACGCCCGCACGCATCTGAAACCTGCTACTCGCTCCGCTGCAGGTGCGGTCCCGAGAACCGCCGCCAGCCAGCCGAACGTTCGCGGGCCTACGCCTACATTCGTGCCGAGCTGCTGGTATCCACTTCCGAGGTCAACCGCACCAAGGAGCGGCTGTCCGCGTTCGCCAAAACCTCCGGCTTGGAGCTGGCGGCGGTCTTTGTAGAAGGGGATCCGCAGCGGCCGCTGCTGGCGTTTGAACGGTTCTTCCAAGCTGTCATGCGCGACCACGTCCCGGTGGTGCTCCTGCCGAGCCTGCTGCACCTCATGGTCCTGGGGGCGCCGGGTCGGATCCGGGAACACTTCGAAGCCGCGACCGAGGCTCGGGTCGTCACCTTGGACCACCGTGTGGCCTGTCCCGCTCGCGAGGCGGTGTCTTGACCCGCTTTGCGACCACATACGTCCTTGGCCGAGTCGTCTGTTCCCCTGTGGAGGACTCGGCCAGGGATCTCAAACCGGCTGGCGCGGTGTAGTGAGGCGAGTCCTGCACTGCGCCAGCCGTTCCACGCTCCCGCCCTCTCCGAGTGAGGCCGTCATATGTCGCAGATCGAGCAACTGAAGATGCAGCTCCACGGCCTGGCCGACCAGTCCCGGCAAGGTGCGGGCAGCCTGGCCGGGTTCAAGCAACGCTTCGAGCAAGCCAGCCAACACGTCCAAGCCCTCATCTCGGGCTCTGCCACTCGCGCCGACCAGGACATCGCGACCATGCTCGACGCGGCGGGTAAGTCAGTCGAACAGGCCGTCCAGGCGTTGCAGATTGCCGAAGCCGGGTGCCGTAGCTACGCCAACCAGATTTAGCCGGCGCGCCCACCGCCTATGCCCTCCGAACTGCAACGGGTGGCGCAGGGACTCCTGTCGGCGCTAGATGAGATCCCGCTTGTCGTGACCTACCTGCATGACTCCGCGCGCAAGTATCGCGAGGCTGCGGCTTGGGTCGGCGGTCTGACCAACAACTCGCAAGCCCGGATGGCGGCCGCCCAGCTCGACGAGGCTGCTCGCCGTTGCGAGGAAGCCGCTCACTACCTGTCCCTGGCACCACCCAAGGCCCGCAGCTGGGTCGAGCAGATGGTTAGCGGTGAGCGCATCGCCGAGCCCTGCCCCGCTGACGCCCTACCGCCGGCTGGCGGAGGCGGGAGCCACCCGGCCACGGACAGCCGGCGGGCGGGCGGAGGTCGAGACGATGACTGGGACCCGGCCGTCCGAGAGATCTTTCAGCGCCTGCCGGTCCGGGCCCGCAAGGACAAGACCCGTGGCGTCTGGGTCGACCCGGATGGCACCGAACATGACCTCAACTCTGGCGTCGACGAGTACACCGGCGATGCCGAGCGCCTCATCGTGGAGGAGGACCTCGATATCGCTCCTGGTGATGTCACGCTCGGCTCGCACGTGGAGGTCAAGTTCGCCATGTTCATGCGCCGCAACGGCCTCAGCAACGAAACCATCATCATTAACAACCGGCCCTGCGAGGGTCCGTACAGCTGTGACGAGAATCTGGAAAAGTTCCTTCCAGACGGGGCCAAGCTCACCGTCTGGGGCCCCAACAACTTTAAGAAGACCTACGCCGAACCACCCAGCGAGGAGCCACCGGCATGACCTATACCATTGCGGCCTACTACAAGCACGGGCACGGCCAGGACCCGGTCATCATCTCTACGCCGGAACAAGTGGACGAGCTCGTGGACGCCCTACTGGCCGAGTCGTTCGACAACACCGTTGCCGCCCTTTACATCCGCGAACGGCACAAAACCGGCAAGGGCCGCCCCGACCACGAGCTCCGCGTCGGCGTCGGCCCCGAGCGCAAACTCGGCAGCGTCCGCTACGCGGGCGTTGTGGACGAGCAGCGAGGCGCCTGGTACATCGGCGGGCAACCGATCCGGCACGACGAGGTCTACTACGAGTACATGGGTAGCCCACAAGACTTTCCGGCCGACGCAGAAGTCCCGCTCGATGTGGTACGTCAGGTCATCCAGGAGTTTCTAGCTTCGGGCACGCGGCCGCCTTCGGCGCAGTGGAAGGTTCTGACTTCGAGATCGAGCTAGGCGCACTGGCGTGCCCCGCGAGGTGGTATCTGATCCCGGATCGAGCGCGCCACTTCGCCGCCCCACGTACCGGACCAGGCCGGAAGGTCACGAGATGTACTCGATCTGCGACCCAGGGCTTGGCAACGGAGCGTGACGCAGGCATAGTATTTGCGGCAACAAAGGGGGCAGGAGCTTTACCATTCGCAGAACCTGAATGGTAAAGTATTTACACTATTTAGGTGGGGGAAGTTTCGTGAGTTACCGCAACAAGACGTACATTGCCTTTGCCAGCGAGGACATCGGCTCCTATCGGCTTATGGAAGCCTGGCGCGAGAACGAGAATATCGATTTCAACTTCTACGATGCGCATGACCTCTACAAGGCGCGCGACACCAGCAAGCCAGAATCCATCAAGGCTCGCCTCCGTGAGCGGATGAACAACGCCAAACAGTTCGTCTTGCTCGGCAGCACCATCGCCAAGAAGAAGGGTGGAGACGGCCGATCGTTCCTGGCCTACGAGGTTGAGACAATGGTCCGCCTCAACCTGCCCGTCGTTGTCGCTAACCTTGACAGCGATCGGAGGGTGGATCGGAACTTCATTCCAGCCCCACTGCTGGATGCCGACTACTACACGGTGTCGGTGTCGTTCCAGCCGGCCATCATCAAGCATGCGCTCAATGACTACGCAGACGAGTTCGCGAGCAGCTCGAAGGCTGGTCCGCATCAATACCCTGCGAGCGTGTATAAGCGGCTCGGTCTATGAGCCAGGCGCTGCTTCATGATCTGAAGCGTCGTCGCTTCTGGAGACACATCGTCGGTCATGCGCTGTCAGCAGTCGGTCTGATCGCGGTTCTTGCTGGACTCTACGACGTGTTCTTCCCTGGCCTGGCTAAAGGCGTTGGAACATGGCTCACTCTCGCGACGATCCTGACCGCACTGGCCTACGCTTTCATACGCTCATGGCCTCGACCGATTGAGCAGCAGTACGAGGCGCCAAGTGTGAAGATCAGTCTTGTTAGGGGCGACATCCTCGATCAGGCGACGGATCATCTCGTGATCGGCATGCCGACGACTTTCGATACCGAGACCCCGCACATCATCGAGCGGAAGAGCCTCCAGGGCCAGTTCATCGAGAGACTCTACGGCGGGGACCTGAAGCGTCTGGACACTGATCTGGATCAGGCGCTCAGTACCAGAGTTCCGGTCGACGCGATCGCGAAACCCGGCAAGACGAAGGTCTACGAGGTGGGCACAGTGGCGGTGCTGCAGCAAACCACCCGATGCTTCTTCTGCGTCGCGTACTCCGAGATGGACCAGAAGAACGTTGCCCGGAGCTCAATCGAGAACATCTGGCGCGGCCTCGATCAACTCTGGCGGGCAGTGACCGACCACGCCAACGGCGGGACGGTGGCGGTCCCGGTAGTCGGCCTAGGGCTGTCAAGGCTGTCGCAGATTCTGCCTGCTCAGGACTCGATCCGGTTCATCATCTTGTCGTTTATGTTCGCCTGCCGCCGAGAGCGGGTATGCGATGAGCTCAAGATTGTGGTCCAGCCGGCGCAGTACGACCGGCTCGACCGTATGGAGATTCAGGCCTTCTTGATGTCGCTGAGGGCTTCTTGACATGTCGGATTCGATCCAGCTCCCTGACGATGGCGCCTGCGCCTTCTGCGCCTACCTCAATGGCTCCCGTCCCTACACCGTTCTGACTCGGAACGCGATGACGGCCACGCTGGTGACACGGGAGCAACGTGGGGTCGCGCATCTGCTGGTCCTCCCCATCCGCCACGTCGATACCATCCTCGAGCTGACAGACGGGGAGTCAGGGTCTCTCATGGTCGCTGTGCGTGAAGCAGCTCGCGCGATTGACCGAACTGAGGGGCGACCTGGCATAGCCGTCTGGCAGAACAACGGCGTGCCCGCAGGGCAGTCGATCAGTCACATTCACTTCCACGTGGCGGGAACGCTGCCAGGCGGGCGAACCGAGTGGGGTGATGTCCCAGAACTGCCTCTAAGTGAAACGGATGCTCTCGCCGAAAGGCTGAGAGCGGCCAACAAGGATGAATTGCGAGCATGAAGGGCGTAGGTGACTACCGGAACATCACTGCGACAGTTCGCACGCCACGGTGCGCCATCCTCATCAATGAGAACAGTAAACATTGGAGGTTCGCCGCCAAAACCGCAATCGCTCACTTCTCTGAGGTATGGGGTGGCAGATACTTCCTCCTGATTCCAACGGACGGCGTTCGAGTCAAGGAAAAATTTTGGGAGCTCCTCGAGGCCTACAGCCCTGATTACATTGGCCAATATCGCCCAACTTTCGCCGACCTGGAAGAAGCGGAGCCTGATCGCTACGCCGAAGTGAAGGAGCGAAACCGCGAACAGTTCGATCGAGACGACATCTCCGGCGACTTCGAGAAATTCTTTCGAGAGCGTGCGGATTCCTCGGATATTGAGGAGCTGCACATCAGCGACCAACTGCAGAAGGAACTCATTAACCGGCTCAGCCCTTTCCACCTCAGCGGCAGGGCTGTTCAGCACTACTTGAGTCGTAGAGACGGGTTCGCGTTTCCCTTCACCAAGATGCCTGCCATCCTGCCTTTCGCCCACAGGCAGGTTCAGAGGATCACATTGCCCCCGGCGATCGACGATCCGGTAGGTGCACTGATGACGCACACTCGAACAGGCGCGGCCACTGAAGCCTACCTCGACCAGTTGCGATCACACGGGATCGCAGCCGAAGCTCCTCCGTCCGAGTGTGACGCCTGGCAATTCGTCCAGTACGCACTCGGTGGTCGAGGCGGCTGGGCGACCGTTGTCGGCAACGGCACTTGGGAGCCGGACGCCGACTACGACAAGACGACCCCATTCGCGATCAGCAGTCTGCATCTCGCTCGGTACTACCGAACCGACAAACAGATGACATACCTTGAGCCAGTCGTCGTGGTCCTGGGCGACACTGTAGATGATTTCTGCTTCTACTATTCCTTATCGCGCCTGCACGACGACGTCTATTGGCTGCCGCTCTCTTGGCTCAGTGAAGCATACCGAGGCCTCATGGCCAGTCGTCGCAGACGAACGGCGGGCGAAGAAGTAGATGAGCCGACCAACCAGCAACGTCTCGCACGCTTCATCGTCAACCAGCTGCCTCAGAAGATCGATTACGGTCACCACGACAAGCGGATTGAGCTTCGAAGCATGAGCCTCAGCCTGGCTCAGCTACGGGCTCGCAAGAGACAGGTGGTCGGCCTTAGCTACCTCGGTGTCGATCAAGGCCTGTCAAGCATCATCTGCAAGGACATCTCAGAGACGGCCACCGCCTGCATCGGCTCAGCGATGGAGGAGAACAACTACGCCGCGTTCGAGAGCGCAGTGTTTATCGACGGCGAGAGTGTTAGTCCGGTCGATACGCCGAAGCCGAAGAACTTCAGCAAGATCAACGTGCCGGAGCACTACTGGCTAACGTCCCTCGTCGTGGAAGACTATATGCCGCCACCGCTTCCTTACCTTGGAAGTGAGACTCTTAAGCTTCGAGGGCTGACACCGGAGCTCCGAGTGGCTAACGACGGTCTCGTTTACCAGTGTCCCAACATGGCCTACTTTGGCGGCGATGCCGACGTGGTCACCGTTCGCCCAAAGCTAGTCCTACTGGATGAGATGACCATCTTGGGCAAGTACTTTGGCGACGCGGGCATCACCATCAAGTATTCAGACAAGGGGAACTACTTCCTCGACACCATCAGACGCTTCGGCAGTCTTCGGGAGGCCGGCGAGTTCATTAGAGCCAAGTCCACCCGCAGCATCCTCGATGGATACATGGCCAAGGTGAACGAGGCGGACGGCACGGTCATCTATCTAGATGCCGACCAGCGCGCCTACCTCAACTTCGGGGCATTCCAGCGATATATAGGCGATGAAGCCGCGGCGGCAGTCCTTATAGACAGTCTTGTTGGACGCGAGGTGCTCGAACGGGGCCTAATCCTCCGATGTGAACGCTGTCGACTGTCCTCGTGGTACAGTCTTAACTTCTTGACCGCCGAGTTCAGTTGCAACCGTTGTGGTCTCACGCAACAATTCACTCGGTCACACTGGAAGAACCCGTCAGAGCCTCATTGGTACTACAAGCTAGTTGAGACGATCTACCAGTGCTATGAGAACAATTCGCATGTTACGATCCAAGTCCTGTATAAACTCCTTCAAGAGTCTACGCACGCATTCCATTTTGCTCCAGAACTTGATCTCTTCGGTTTTCCGCAAGGCAAGAAGAGCGAGATCGACATCAGCTGTGTTCTGGACGGGCAGATCATCCTCGGTGAGTGCAAGACGGAGCCACTGCGGCCAACGCACGTCAAGAAGTACGCACAGTTAGCATCTGCGCTGAGTAGGCGACCGGACCGAATCGTCTTCGCTACAACCGCGGAAAGCATCAGCAGCGAATTCATGGAGAGTATCAGCGGACTCCGCGGGTCCGAGGCGCTCGCTTTTAGCGATCTGTTCGATGCCTGATCAGGTTGAGTGCTCTGGCCAAACAAGCGGACAAGGTCCGCGTCAGATAGGCCCCAGAACGCCCTCGGGCTCGTGCCTGGGGCTCTTCTCTTCGTGCTACCTATGCTTCCTCAGTATCCGCTTCACCGTACTGAGGCTCACTCCGTACTCCGTTGCGATCTTGTGTTTGGCCGCGCCAGACCGGAACAGCCTTGCCATCCGCAGCCTGTCGGCCTCGGTCAGGAGGTCGCCTGGTCGTTGTGGTCCCCGACGTGTCGACTGCACACCTGGCAGGTCCACGCGCTCGCCCTCCTGGATCCTCCGCAGCACCTCGAGCATTGGTTTGAGCAAGTCTGGACGGTTGGAGTAACGCCTCAGTACCTCCACCGCAAGAGATCGCAGGCCAGGAGGCACTTTGCCCCCTGGCCTGTTTCGTTAGAGGAGTGCGTGGGAGCGGCGCTTCGCTCCAACCACTGTGAAGTCTGGCTTGTGGTGACTGAGTTCTAGCGCGTCCGGAGCCGCGTGGTCTTTGGATCGGTCGCCCGTAGCTTGGGCGGCCAGGGGAACTCCAGGGGATCGGGGCTTGTGCTCCATTGTTCGCCCAGTTCGCGCAGCGTTGTGGTGGCGCGTTCGATGTGTTCGTCCCGATACGGGCAAGGATCCTGAGAGATCACGCCCCAGCTCTCGCGCACCTGGGCGTACGGCGTCGGTAGCCGCTTCTCGACGGCTTCGTGGATGACGGCCGCGATCGCCTCACTGACGCCGACGCCCTTTGCGGCCTTCAAAATACGGTCGCTGCGGATCTTTGCGTCGTAGCGCGGCTTGCCCTCGATCTGGGTCATGGTCGAGAAGACCGCCCCTGCCGCGATCACGCCGAAGATTCCATCGGCGATGCCGAGCTCCCGTTCGGTCACCGCATGCGAGAGATCGTGGGGTACGCGCCACTTGCGTGAATACGACGTGAGCGTGAAGACTGCGCCGTCCGCCCGCCGGATCAACGTAAGGCTCTCGCCGCGCGGATCGTGCTGGAAGGTGAGATGCACGCTATCCAGGGTGACGTCACGCCGACACATGCACCAATGATTTTCTGCGGTTGTCGCAATGCCCTGAGCTGAGGTCGACAGTCCAGGCGCGGCGTCGTTCGGCCACCAAACTGTCGACCGTCCTGGGAGGCAGAGGGTGAGTGGCACCTGCGGTTCAGTGGGTGCGGCGGTAGTGCGTGGCTACTGTGCCGTTGTGGAGGGGGTTTGCCGAGAGTAGTTCGAGGCGGCGGGTGGCGGGTAGGCCGGCTTGGTGCAGGGTGGGGCCGTGGCCGGTGATCATGGGGTGGATGAGGAGTTTGTACTCGTCGATCAGGTCTAGGCGGTCGAGTTCGGTGGCTAGTTTGGGGCTGCCGAGGAGGACGCCGGCTGGGGTTGCGTCCTTGAGAGTCTGGACGGCCTCGGGTAGGTCGCCGGTGAGGTGGTGGGTGTTGGTCCACAGGTAGTTGGTGCGCGTCGATGAGACGACGTACTTGGGTTTGGATTCGAGCTTGAGTGCCCATTTGCGCAGGGCCGGCGGGGCCTCGACGTCGCCGCGGGCGACGGATGGCCAGTAGCTCTCCATCATTTCGTAGGTGACGCGACCCCAGAGCATTGCGCCGGCTTCGTCCAGGAGACGGGTGAAGTAGGCGTGGGTCTCGTCGTCGGCGATCCCTTCCTGGTGGTCGATGCAGCCGTCCAGGGTGACGTTGAGGCTGAAGGTCAGGAGTCCCATGGGCGGCGAGTCTAACGTCGCCGCGGCGGCAGGTTCGTCGTTCGTCGCGGTGCGTTTCGCCACGGGCCGGGCGCCGTCCTCAGTTGGCGAGCGGCCTCTGATTGGCGAGCCTAAATCGCGTGCCGGGGCTGGGGATTGGTGTGAGACTGCGGGGGTGATCGACGTACCGGAGGCTGTGCTCAGCAAGGTTCGGGCTGCTGGAGTTGAGGGGTGGCTCGAGCGGTTGCCTGAGGTTGTCTCGGGGCTTGAGGATGAGTGGGCGATCACGGTGGGGCGCCCGTACTCGGGTGGGTCCGAGGCCTATGTGGCTGAAGCGACGCGGGCGGACGGTACCTCCGCGATTCTCAAGGTGTTGATCCCGGGGCTCGGGGACGCAGCTTCCCACGAGGCGACCGTGCTTCGCATAGTTGATGGGGAAGGGTGCCCGGAGCTCTATCGGTATGACGCCGAGCGAGGTGCGCTGCTGATGGAGCGGCTGGGGCGGCCGATGTTTGAGCTCGGCCTGCCGTTGTCGCGGCGGCTTGAGCTTCTGTGCGATACGGCGGCGCGCATCTGGCGGCCGGCGCCGGACTCTGGGCTGCCGACCGGTGCCGAGAAGGCCCTGTGGCTCGCCGACTTCATTGTGCGGTTGTGGGAGGAGTTCGACCATCCGTGTTCGGAGAAGGTTGTTGAGCATGCGCTCGCTTCGGCTCGGCGGCGGGAGCTTGCGCATCGCGACGAGAAGGCCGTACTGGTCCACGGCGACGTACACCAACTGAACGCGCTTGAGAGCGATGGTGAGTTCAAGCTGGTCGATCCGGACGGTCTGCTTGCGGAAGCGGAGTACGACCTGGGTGTCCTGATGCGTGGCGACCCGGTCGAGTTGCTGGCTGGTGATCCGTTGGAGCGGGCTCGTCGGCTGGCTGCGCGGACCGGGCTGGATCCGGTGGCCACCTGGGAGTGGGGCGTGATCGAGCGGGTGTCGACGGGACTGCTCTGCACGCAGATCGACATGCAGCCGCTCGCGAGAGACACGCTCACGGTAGCTGAGGCGGTCGCTGGTTTGTCGATGTCGTAGGTTGTCGGGCTGGGATGAGTATTGGGCTCAGGCGGAGCAACTCGCGCGGCAGCGTGTCGGCCGCCATGGATCAGCCCTTCTTCAGTTCCTCGGCGAGCATGACGATGATGCCGCTGGGGCCGCGGACGTACGTGAGCTTGTAGATGTCCTCATAGGTGGCCACGCCGCGGAGCGGGTGGCATCCGTGTTTCGCGGCTGTCTCGAGGGCTTTGTCGATGTCGTCCACCGAGAAGGCGACGCGATGCATGCCGATCTCGTTGGGACGAGTGGGCTCCGACTCGATCGCTGTGGGGTGGATGTACTCGAAGAGCTCGAGGCGGCCGTGGCCGTCCGGCGTCTGCAGCATCGCAACATTGGCGTGATTGCCGTCGAGGTCGACCGCGGTGTCGGTCCATTCACCACTGACCGTGTCGCGGCCGACGACGGTGAGACCGAGGTCTGTGAAAAAGGAGATCGTTGCTTCGAGGTCGCGAACGGCGATGCCGACGTTCTCAAGCTTGATGGCCATGCCTTGCATGCTACTGAGCCCGGGCTGATTGGTTTCGGCGAAGTGCTAGTCCGAACGATGACGGCGTCGTGGCGGTCCGCTTGGTGGGCCGCGAGCTCGTCTACGTGAACTCGTTGGCCAGGTTGCGTACGGGGATTGCCAGTTCGGTGAGTTCGCCTGTGTCGGCGAAGCGGAGGTAGCGGGTGGCGGCTGTGAGGATGGCGGTGCGGGCGGTGGGGGTGTTGAGGAAGTCGGCGAGGGATGCGCGGAGTCTTCGGGCGAGTGTTGGGTACGGGAGTGTTGCGCAGAGGAGGCTGGCGGCGTCGTAGCCGGCGGGGGCTCTGCCCCAGGTTTCCCAGTCGAGGATGGTGAGGTTGGGGGCGGTGAGGTTGGCCCAGTGGAGGTCGCAGTGGGCGGTGGTCCAGGGGACTTGGGTGATGTCGACCTCGAGACCGAAGAACGCTCTGATGCCGTCGTTGACGTAGGAGGCGTCCGTGCCGTGGCCGGGGAGGGGATGGGCGGCGAGGGCGTGGAGTGCCTGGGTGAGGTCGGTGAGCCAGCGGTCAGAGATCTCGGGCTCGGTGGTCGGCGTCATGTTGGTCGAGACGGCGGGGTCGGGGATGAAGGTGCTGAGTTCTCCGCGCATTCGGCGGTCGTTGTCGTGCCACTCGCGCCATCGCTTGACCGACGGCTTGGGTACGTCGTGGATCTCGTTGGCGGCCACATTCGAGTCGAGGTAGTCGCCGTCGCCCCACTCCGGGTCGGCGTAGACGACGCGCAGCCAGGCGTCTCTACCGTCATCGAGCACGCGGCAGCCGACCGAGTGCAGGCGCGAGGTGTGTATCGGCGTACCGGCCTGCTGGACGTGGAACTCGGCCGCAGCCCACTCCAGATGGCCTTCCATCCAGGTGCGCCGCGCCCGATCAGCAGTCATCTCTGCGGCCGCGGTTCAGGGTGGCGGCGGTGGGGTGGGTGGTGGGAGTGATGGTCGCGAGTTCTTGGCGGACTCGGGATTCGAACTCGGCGCGTTGTTGTGGGGGTAGGGCGTCGATGAAGGCTCTTGAGCCGTGGGAGAGGGCCCAGTTCCAGAAGGTGTCGGGGTCGGGGATGGGGATGTGTTGGGTGACGGTGGTTTGGGCCAACTGATCAAAGGCTGTTGTGGCTAGCAGGTGCTCGCCGTCGAGGGGGCGGCCGAGGCGGCCTTTGCCTGCTGGGATGTACGGCTGGTACTCGCGGAAGACGGCGCCGTAGAAGTCCCATTCCGGAGCGTTGTCGACGTCGCTGGGGGTGGAGAACGAGAAGATGCCGCCGGGACGCAGTACCCGGTGGACCTCGGCGGCCGTCGCCGCGGGGTCATCGAGGAGGTGTACGACGAAGCCGGCGCAGACCAGGTCGAACGTTGCGTCAGGGAAGTCGAGGTGGTGCGCGTCCATCACCTGGGTCTGGGCCGTGGGGTGTAGGCGTGCGAGTTTGGCGACCATGGCGGGGGCCGCGTCGACGGCCGTGACTGTGCAGCCGCGGTCGAGGAGGGCGCCGGTGAGCGGGCCGCTACCGGCGCCGAGGTCGAGCGCGACGGTGCCCGGCTGTGGATCGAGCCAGTCGACGTGCAACTTCGCGAACCCACGGAAGAACGGCAGTACCTCGTCGTAGTCAGCGGCCAGTTCGTCGAACAGCCGGACTGCCCGCGCGGTGTGTTCGCTCATCATTTGAGTCTCGCAGCGCGACGACACGATGGAAAACGGTTTAGCGGACGGACAGGAACCCCAGGATTCCGGACGTGTGCGCTCCATGCCTCGACCGGGCGCTGCACGATGACCAGATGGTCAAGTACCTCCTTACTGTTGCTGCCGTTTACCTTGGGGCGATCGGGCTTGCGTTGTTGTTTGTGCCGGCGCAGTTCGGCGTGGAGGCCGTGCCGGAGGATGCCTCTTCTGAACTGCTTGCTCTGATGAGGCTGCTCGGTGGGCCGTTCCTGGGCATCGCGTTGCTGAACTGGTTGTCGCGCAAGGCGGCGACCAGCCCGGTGCTGCTGGCGAATCTCGTCGGGTTCGGGATCGTCGCCGCCAACGATGTCGTCGGGGTCGCGACCGGTGACGCGCGCGATCTCGCGCGGGTGTTCGTGGTCGTGCACCTGGCGTTCGCGATCGCGTTCGCTGTCGCCTGGTCGCGCCGAACGACGAGCCAGAGCTAGCTCCGGACCTGCTTATGACGGAACGTCCGCGGGCTCACCCCGAACCTGGCCGCGAACGCCTGCCGCAGCGTCTCCGCCGAGCTGAACCCGCACCGGCGCGCGATCTGCGACAGTTGCAGGTCCGTCGTCGCCGCCAGCCGGGCCGCGATCTCGAAACGCATCCGGCGTACGGCGTTGGCGGGCGATTCGCCGGTGTGCTCGCGGAACAACCGGGTGAGCTGCCGGGCGCTGACGCCCGCGCGGGCGGCGAGCGCCGCGACACTGAGATCCGCCTCCGGGTGCGCGACCACATAGTCGCTGATCATCCGTACGCCGGCGTGGTCCGGGCGCGGTGCGGCGGTGAACATGCTCATCTGCGCCTGGTTCCCGGGCCGCTGCAGGTACGTGACCATGCCCATCGCGACCCACCGCGCGAGCTCGGCGCCGTGGTTCTCCTCGATGAACGCCAGCGTCAAGTCGAGCGACGCCGTCACGCCGCCCGACGTCGCGACCGACCCGTCGCGGATGAAGATCGGTGACGGGTCGACCAGCACTTCCGGATACGACCGCTCCAGCTCGGCGGCGTACAGCCAATGCGTTGTCGCCCGTTTGCCGTCGAGCAGATGCGCCGCGGCGAGGACGGTCGCGCCGGTACAGACGGATGCGACGCGCTGAGCGCCGCCCGCGAGGCGTCGTACGTGCCGTACGAGTTCGGAGGAGCGCGCCGCCGCCTCATGGCCGGCGCCTCCCGACACGATCACCGTGTCGACGCGCCGGATCGTCTCGAGCCGCGCTTGTGCCTGCAACGTCAGCCCGGTCTCACAGCGGACCGCCGTACCGCCGACGGTCGCAAGCACCACCTGGTACGTAGGATCGGCGCCGAGCCGGTTCGCGAGCCCGAGCGCCGTGGTGACACAGGCGATGTCCACAAGCTCCGCGTTGTCGTACCCGACGACCACCACCCGGTGCGGGACCATGTGTGACACCGTACTGCTGACCTTGGAAAGGACAAGTGCATGCTGAACGCCGACCACGCGCGACAGGCGATCGTCGAGCACACCCGGCGGCTGGCGGAATCGGCTGCCGCGGCCGGGCCGGATGCTGCCGTACCGACGACGCCGGAATGGACCGTCACCAACCTCGTCGAGCACGTCGGCCAGACCCAGAACTGGGTCGCCGAGATGATCGAGCAGCGCATCACCGACCCGGCGAAGTTGCCGACGGAGGTGGCGGAACTGCCTGCCGATCCCGGCGAGTGGCCGGCCTGGCTGGCGGCGTCCGCGCAGCGGGTCGCGGACGCGTGCGCCGAGGACGTGCCGGTGTTCAACGCGGCGGGGGACGGGCGGACCGGAGTCCAGTCCTGGTTGACGAGTCAGCTCAACGAGGCGGTCGTGCACGGGTTCGACGCCGCGGCCGCGGCGGGGCGTACGGTCCAGATCGACGCCGAGATCGCGGGCGCGCTGATCGAGAATCACCTCGCGATGCTCACGTCGCCCACCTGGGAGCTGCGGCGGCCCGAGTCGGCGCAGGCGATCCGGGGCGACGGGCAGGTGCTGCAGTGGCAGGCGACGGACGGTGGCGCGTGGTTCGTCGTACGGCGGCCTGATGGGGCCACCTGGGAGACCGGAAGTCGCGAGGCCGACGTGACGCTCGGCGGGCCCGCGGGATCGCTGCTGCTCACGCTGACCCGACGGCTGCCGTTGACCGGCAACTCCGTCACGGTCGAAGGCGACGCGGAACTCGCTCGGCATTGGGTCGCCAATACGGCTCACGTCAGCGGCTGACCCGGGCGTACCGTGGTTCGAAAGGAGGAGCCATGACCGACGAACCCTTCGAGACGTCCGAGAACGCCCGCCGGGACCGGCGCGAGCACGGCGGCGCGCCGCGGAACCCGGACGACGACGCGCTGGCCCGGCGTACCGAGGAGGAACGTGTCGAGGCGGGCCTCGACGCCTACGACCCGGACGACGTACCGCCGGCGACCGACGCGCCCGTACCCACGGACCTGCGGGACACCGAGGAGTACCAGGAGTCCGAGGCCGAGCTGCGGCGGGAGGAGTCGGAGGGCGAGATCTACCCGCTCACCGACCGGCATCCGTTCCCGCCGTCGCACTACGACCGTTCGTAGGCAGCCCGCAGTACGTCGAACTCGCCGCCCGGCTCGTTCGGGTCGAAGCCGTGCTCGATCAGCCAGCGGGACGCCCGGAGGCTGCGCAGCGACCACCAGGCGCGGATCACGTCGACGTCCACGTCGGCGGCGTACCCGGCGAGCAGGTCGTCGAGGCATTCCTCGTGCCCGAGGGTCAGGCTGGCGAGGTCGTTCAACGGGTCGCCTCTGCTCGCCTCGGACCAGTCGATGATGCCCGTGACCTCGTCGTCCGCGGTGAACACGTGGGTGATCTGCAGATCCCCGTGCGCGAACACCGGCTCCCACGGCCGGAACGCCAACTCCGCGACCTCCCGGTTGCGGGTGATCACCTCGGCAGGCAGCACCTCGTTCGTGATGAGCCACTCGCACTCACGGTCGAGCCACTCGGTGATCACTCCGCTGCCGGGCGCCGGCCACGGCGGCAACGGTGCCTCATGCAACTTCCGTACGGCGGCACCCGCCGCGGCCCACGCGTCCGGCGACGCCGGCGAAGGCTCCCCGAGCCGCCCGAGCGCCGTCCCGCGCACAGCGGCCAGGGCCAGCACGTGCGGCTTCCGCCACAAAACCTCCGGCGTCGGAACCGGCGCCAACTCCAACGCCGCAACCTCGACGTCCAGATTCCGCTGATTGCCGTCGACCTTCAAAAACACGTCACCGACCCGCAGCGTCGCCCGCTCACTGTGCGCCACGACAACCTGAACCTCATCCACCCCCGCATTCTCCCGACCCCCACGCCACCCGTCACCCGGTTTGTTCGTGGGAGCATGACGTATGGCTGGGGAACGGCGCCTCGACGGCGGCATCAACGAGGTTGTGCAGCTCGGGCAGACGATCCGCCGCCCGATGGGGCCGTGGTCCGGGTCGGTCCACGAACTGCTGATGGAGTTGGAGTCGCGCGAGTTCACCGGAGCGCCGCGCTTCCTCGGCATCGACGACGACGGACGCGAGATCCTCTCGAAGGTGGAGGGTGACAGACCGACGGTGTTCGATGATGCGCTGCTCGAAAGCACCGCTGCGCTGTTACGCAGGTACCACGACTCGGTGGAAGGATGGGCGCCGGAAACCGCGAGGTGGCAGTCGGCACCCGTTGCGGTCGGCGAGCCGGAGGTTGTCTGTCACAACGACATCGCTCCGTGGAATCTGATCGCTCAGGACGGCATGGCGGCGGCGTTCGTCGACTGGGATACGGCGGCGCCCGGGCCGCGGATGTGGGATCTGGCGTACCTCGCGTATACGTTCGTACCGCTGGCCGCGCCGGAGAACCTCGGGCCGATGGGTCGGCCGGGCCCGGTTCCGGTGCGCGAGCGGCTTGCCTTGGTGCGGGATGCCTATGGTTGCTCGCAGCAACAATGGCACAGCCTCCTGGACACGGTTCCCGTACGGGTCCGAGCCGCGTACGACACGATGCGGATCTGGGCGGCTGAGGACCGACCGGGCTGGCGTGCCCAGTGGGAACAGCCGGAGCCGTGGCGGCACGGCGCCGGCTACCTGCGCGACCTCGCCTACATCAGCGCCTCCGTCAACGATTGGAGTTGAGGAAAGGTTGGACGGTTTGGAGGAAGGGTTCGGGGGCGGAGGAGAAGACGACGTGGCCGGTGTTGAAGGTCTTCATTGTGGCGTTCGGTAGGTGCTTGTGGGTCTGGCGGCCGGCGCGGAGCGGGGCGGCGGTGTCCTTCTCGCCCCAGATGATTAGCGTCGGAGCGGTCAGGCGGGCCGCCTCGGTGTGCAGGTCGTGGTCGGGGGAGGCGAAGCTGCGCCACATCGAGGCCGCCAGGGCGGCGCCTTCGGGGGTGCGGGCGCGGGCGACGGTGCGGTCGACGATCGCGTGGTCGGCGGCGGTCTGCGGCTGCATGTAGCTGCGGACGAAGTACGGCATCAGCCGCCGCGCGACGGCCGGCGTACCGATGACGCGGAACAGCGTTCGGGAGAACGGGTCGTGGCCGGCGAAGCCGCCGTTGTCGACCAGGACGAGGCGGGCGACCCGATCGGGGTGCCGGATCGCCAGCCGGGCGGCCGCGAATCCGCCGACGGAGTTGCCGATCAGGCGCAGGTCGCGGAGGTCCTGCGCGAGGACGAGCTCCTCGAGTACGTCGGCCAGCAGGGGAGCGGTCACCGCCCGCCCGCCCGCGGCCGGGTCCGACGCCCCGTGGCCGGGCCAGTCCACGGCGATGACGCGGTGGTCCGCGGCGAGCGCGGGCAGGACGGGGTCGAAGTCGTGACGGTCGTGCAGGGTGGCGTGCAGGAGTACGAGTACGGGGCCGGATCCGGTGTCGGAGTAGGCGACCCGGCCCGCGACGGACGGAAGGCTCGGCATGTGGCTCCTCGATTCATTGACCGACCGGTCGGTCAAATCATAGGGGAGCGACGGGAAATCTGCGACCATGGTCCGGTGAGTGCGCGAGTGAGTGTGAGCAAGCGGCAGGCCGCTGCGGCCGAGACCCGGCAGCGGCTCGTCGACGCCGGCCTGCGGCTGGCCGAACAGACCGGGCTGATGGGGCTGAGTGTCAACCTGCTGGTCGAGGAGGCGGGCGTGTCGAAGGGAACGTTCTTCCATCACTTCGGCGACCGGTCGACGTACATCATCTCGCTGCACCGGGAGTTCCACGACCGGCTGTTCGAGCGAATCCGGTCCGCGATGGACGGCCTCGAACCCGGCGCCGACCGCCTCGACGCGATCGCCCGTACCTATCTCGACACCTGCCTCGAGCACCGCGGCGTACGGGCGTTGTTGCTGGAGGCCCGCGCCGACCCGCAGATCGCCGAGGAGATCCTGGCCCGCAACACCACCAGCGCCGACGAGGTCCGCGCCGACTTCACCGCCCTCGGCTGGCCCGACCCCAAACAGACCGCCCGCCTCTGGGTAGGCCTGGTGGCCGAGGTCGCCCTCCTCGAACACGCCACCACCAAACGCGACCCGAAACTCCGCCGAGCCCTCACCAATCTCACGCGCCGATGAATCGTCGCGACTGGTCGGATGAGTGCCACTGTTTGGCGGTTCGTGATCGAGAAGTACGGATTCCGCCCCGGCTGAGGGGTCAGCGGCGGCGTAGGGCTGGGGTGGTGAGGGCGGGGAAGACGGAGTGTTTCTCGGTCGGGGAGAGGTCGGTGCCGGGGGCAACTATTGTGTCGATGGCGTCGAGGATGTCGGGGGTGAGGGTGGTGTCGGCGGCTGCCAGTTGGGAGTTGAGGTGGTCCAGGGTGCGGGGGCCGATCAGGGCGCTGGTGACGGCGGGGTGGGTGGTGATGAAGGCCAACGCCAGTTGGATGAGGGTGAGGCCGGACTGGTCGGCGAGTTTGGCCAGTTGTTCGACGGCGTCCAGTTTGGCGGCGTTCGCGGGGATGGTGGTGTCGAAGCGGTCCGGCATGAAGGCCGATCGGCTGGTGGTCACCTCCTGACCTGCGCGTACGGCGCCCGACAGCCAGCCCGACGCCAGCGGGCTCCAGGTCAGCACCCCGAGGCCGTACTGCTCCGCGACGGGTAGCACCTCCGTCTCCGCGCCGCGCTGGAGGAGCGAGTAGCTCGGCTGCTCGGTGGTGAAGCGGCTCAGTTGCTGCCGTTCGGCCGCCCACTGAGCCTCGACCAGGCGGTACGCCGGGTACTCGGACGTGCCGAAGTGCCGGATCTTCCCCGTGCGCTGCAGGTCCGTCAGCGCGGAAAGGGTCTCCTCGTCGCTCGTCGTCGGGTCCCAGCGGTGCACCTGGTACAGGTCGACGTACTCGACTCCGAGCCGCCGGAGGCTGTTCTCCAGGGCGGTGGTCAGCCAGCGGCGGGACGCCCCGCGGCGGTTGCGGTCCTCGCCCATCGGCAGGCCGGCCTTGGTGGCGAGTACGACGTCGTCGCGGCGGCCGGCGATCGCGGCGCCGACGAGTTCCTCGGACTGGCCGTTCGAGTACATGTCGGCCGTGTCGATCAGGTTGATGCCCGCGGCCAGGGCGGCGTCGACGATCGCGGTGGTCTCGTCCTGGCCGGTGCGGCCGATCGCGCCGAAGTTCATGGCGCCGAGGGCGAGGGTGCTGACCTGGACGCCGGTGCGGCCGAGTGTGCGGTACTGCATGTGTCCTCCGAAGATGTCATGATGGGATCGAAGCGGAACGCTGATCCGTATTCGACAATACGGAACGATGTTCCGATTTACAAGGGAGGATCGGTGGAAACACCCCCACGCCGGCGCGCGGACGTACGCCGGAACGAGAAGGCGCTGCTCGACGCGGCCGCGGCGGCGTTCGTGGCGTCTGGGATCGACGCGCCGGTCCGGGACATCGCGGCCCGCGCCAGGGTCGGCGTCGGCACCGTGTACCGGCACTTCCCGAGCCGGGCGGACCTGGTGGTCGCGGTCTACCGGCACCAGGTGGAGGCGCTGGTCCAGCTCGGCCCGCAGTACCTGAAGTCCGAGCCCACGCCGTACGCCGCGCTGCTCCGCTGGGTGGACGGGTTCGTCGACTTCCTGGTCACCAAGCACGGACTGCCGGACGCGCTGAGCCAGCGGGACGCGTTGCATACGTATTTCCTCGACGAATTGCTGCCGGTCTGCGCCGACCTGCTCGCCGCGGCACGCGCGTCGGGGGAGATCAACTGGCCCGACCTCGAGGCCCTCGAGCTGATGCGGGCCATCGGCAACCTGTGCATCGGCGCGAACGACGACGAGCGGTACGACGCCCGCCGTACCGTCGCCGTCTTCACCGCCGGCCTCACGCGTGCAGCGTCGGACGGTACGTGAGTTCCTGCGTGCTGCCGTCCAGCGTGCGCGACTCAAGCAGCTCCAGGTCGAAGTCGGGCACCCCGGCGAAGATCGGCTGTACGCCGGTTTGCCCTGTGAGCACGGGGAAAACCGTCACCTGAACACGGTCGACCAGCCCCGCGGCCAGGAGTGCCCGGTTCAGCGTCAGGCTGCCGTGCGACCGCAGCGGTACGTCGGACTCCTTCTTCAATCGGCGCACCGCCTCCACGCCGTCACCGCTGATGACGGTCACGCCCGGCGAGTCCTGCTGCGTGGAGGAGATGACGGTGGTCGGCAGCTCACGCATCCGCCGTACCCACGGGTCGAGCGCCTCCCCGCCGCCGGCCAGCAGCAGCGTGTTCAACCGGTGCGTCTCGCCGCCCAGCACCATCCGCTGGTCCTGGTTGTACTGCTCCAGCCGGTGTGCCAGGAACTCCGGCCCCTGCTTTCCCCAGTACCCGCCCCAGTCGCCGGTGTGCGACCCGAATCCGTCCAGGCTGCTGAAGACGTCGAAGGTGTACGTCGCGGACATGATGTTCTCCTCGTTGTCGGTGCTCTCATCCCTGCAACGAACACCCCCGGCGCTATCCGACAGCGCTACTTCCCGTATGTCGACTCGTCGAGCCCGCTCATCGACGGGTCGTACGTGACGTCGCCGACGTCGTACATGGACGTCATCCAGTGGTAGAAGTTGTCGCCGCGGTCCCGTAGTACGGCGTAGAGACGGCGCATCAGCTGCGACCGTACGGCGGCCTGCTCCGGATGGTTGTACACGTTGAGCAGCTCGTCCGGGTCGAGTTCCAGGTCGTACAGCTCGTTGACGGAGTCCGGGTTGACGACCAGCTTGTACCGGTCGGTGCGCAGCATGCGTTGTGGGTAAGGGAAATGATGGCCGTGGAACTCGCAGACGATGTCGTCTGCCCAGTCGGCCGGCTCCCCGCTCACCAATGGCAACAGGCTGCGTGAGTCGACGGCCGGCGTGGCGTCGGCGCCGGCGAGTTCGAGGATCGTCGCCGTACAGTCGAGCAGGCTGACGAACTCGTCCCGGACGACGGCGGCGGGCTGGCCGGGGACGCGGAGCAGCCCCGGCGTGCGGTAGATGTCCTCGTACATCGCCGGCCCCTTGTCGTGCAGGCGGTGCGAACCGGTGAACTCCCCGTGGTCGCAGGTGAAGAAGACAGCGGTGTCGTCGGTCAGTCCGAGCCGTTCCATCGCGGCCAGCACCCGCCCGATCTCGAAGTCGATCAGCGCCACGTACCCCTGGTAGACCGCGATCAGCTTGCGGGTCGTCTCGATCGGCATCGTGTCGAACGCCCAGTGCGCGCTGTAGTTCTGCTGCACCGGCGGCTTGCCCTGGAACGTCTCGGCGATCGACCGCGGCAGCTCGACGTCCGCCGGATCGACCAGGTCGAAGTACTGGTCGGGCAGGATGTACGGCAGGTGCGGGCCGAAGAAGTGCAGTGCGAGGAAGAACGGCTCCCCGGCGTACGACTCCAGCTGCTCGATCGCCCGCGTCGCGAGATAGTGCTCGAACGTCGCCTCCACCGGCTGGTGCAGACGGGCCGCGAGCAGGTTCCCCGGGCCGCCGTTGGGGAGCGTGCCGCGGATCCGGCCGGAGATCTCGTACGGCGGGAAGTCGTGCTCCTCGAGGTACGCCAGGTAGTCCGGGTGGTCCACCGGGTTGTGCCAGCCTGGCAGGTCGGGGCCGTCGAAGCCGAAGTCGCCCGCGGACTTGTTCGTCCCGACGTGCCACTTGCCGATCAGGCCGCACTGGTACCCGCGGTCGCGCAGCGCCCGCGAGAACGTGAACGTCCCCTCGCCCAGATCCTCGATGTAGCCGACGTTCCGCTCGTAGTTCGCGAGCAGCTTGTGCCGGAACGGTGCCTGTCCCGTGAGCAGGCTGGCGCGGGCCGGCGTACAGATCGCGGTCGGTGTGTACCAGCGGTCGAACCTGGTCCCGGTGCGGGCCAGCTCGTCGAGGTTCGGCGTCGTACCGAATTGGTTGCCATAGGCACCAAGAGTGTCGACGCGATGCTGGTCGGTCATCAGGAACAGGATGTTCTGCACCTCTGTGACGCTATGCCCGCCTGCGCGACCAGACAAATCGGTCCCGTGTCCTGTCGTACTACTGAGCCCGCTGCGACAGCGCCGTGCCAGCGGCACGTGCGGCCCGGTTGTGACTGTGGTGGCACCAAGAGAGGAGACGACGATGTACGACGTGGTGATAGTAGGTGCGGGCCCCGTGGGACTCAGGCTGGCGGGCGAGGTCGGTCTGGCCGGTGGGTCGGTGCTGGTGCTCGAGAAGGAGCCGGAAGGGCAGTCACCGTGGCGGTCGCGGCCGTTGGGGATGCGCGGGTTGTCGGCGGCATCGATCCAAGCGTTCGCGCGGCGCGGGCTGCTGGACGCGCTGACGGGTGCGCCGGACACCGAGGAGGCGCCGGCGGGGTCGCGGCGGGTGGGGCACTTCGCCGGCATCATGCTGGACGGCTCCGGCCTCGACACCCCGCCGTACCAGCTGCCGAGTGGGTTGCCGGGGATGCTGATGACGAGCCTCGCGTCGGTCGGGAGCGTGCTGACCGAGCGGGCGGTCAAGCTCGGGGTCGAGCTCCGGTACGACGTCGCGGTCGACGGCGTCACGCAGTACGACGATCACGTGGTCGTGCGCGCCGGGGCGGACGAGTTCGCGGGGCGCTGGGTGGTCGGGTGTGACGGCGGGCGGAGCGTCGTGCGCGGGCAGGCCGGGTTCGAGTTCGTGGGAACCGCGCCGCAGTTCACCGGGTACGTGATGCAGGCGACGCTCGCGGACGGCGAGAAGCTGCGGCCCGGGTTCAACCTGACGCCGGCCGGGATGTACCTCGTCATGCACGCGGACGGGCATGTCGCGATGATGGACTTCGACGGCGGCGCGTTCGACCGGACGCAGGAGTTGACGCGGGAGCATCTGCAGTCGGTACTGCGGCGCGTGTCGGAGACGGACGTGACGGTGGCCGAGGTGCGGCTAGCGTCGACGTTCACGGATCGCGCGATGCAGACCACGACGTACCGGAACGGGCGGGTGCTGCTGGCCGGCGACGCCGCGCACATCCACGCACCGCTCGGCGGGCAGGGGCTGAACACCGGGCTCGGCGACGCGATGAACCTCGGCTGGAAGCTGGCCGCCGTCGCGCGCGGTGCGTCCGAGGAGTTGGTGGATACGTATACAACAGAGCGGCATCCGATCGGCGAGTGGGTTCTCGACTGGACCCGCGCGCAGGCGCTGGTGATGAAGCCGGGCCCGAACGCGGCCGCGACCCAACGGCTCGTCCGCGACCTGCTGCTGACGAAGGACGGAACGTCGTACGTCTACAGCAAGCTGTCCGGCCTCGCCTTCCAGTACGAGGTGGGCGACCATCCCTTCGCCGGCCGCAACGCCCCGGACTTCGAGTTCGGCGACGGCACCCGTCTGGCGGACCTGACCCAGGACGGCGAGCCGCTGCTTCTGGATTTCACCGGTGACCTGACTCCTCCGGGCGGCCGCATCCGGTACGTCGCCGCGCACCCGCTGGACGACCTGGGCCTGAAAGCCGTCCTGATCCGGCCCGACGGCGTGATCGTCTGGGCCGACGACCCGTCGACGCTCGACGCCGCGATCGGCAGGTGGTTCTGAGCCGGCGGCGTTCTGTACTTGCCGGTCCATTTTTGCCGACCTAGCGTCGGGGCCATGCATGCGATGTTCGTCCGCGAGTACGGCGGCCCCGAAGTCATGACCTGGACCGAGTTCCCCGACCCGGAGCCCGGCCCGGGCGAGGTCGGCGTACGCCTCCGGGTCGCGGGCGTGAACTTCATGGACACCGGCGTACGGCGGATGCCCGTGCGCACCTGGTCGATCCCGACCGTCATCGGCGTCGAGGGGAGCGGTGTCGTGACCGTGCTGGGCGCCGGGATCGACGGGTTCGCCGTCGGCGACCGGGTGGCGTGGCGGTACCACCCCGGGAGCTACGCCGAGCAACTCGTGATCCCGGCGGACGCGCTCGTACGGGTGCCGGACGAGATCGACGACGAGACGGCCGCGGCCGTGCTGATGCAAGGGCTGACCGCCAACCACTTCACCACCGAGACGTACGCGATCCGGCCGGGCGACACCGCCGTCGTGCACGCCGCCGCGGGTGGGGTCGGGATGATGCTCACCCAGCTGATCAAGGCCCGCGGCGGTCGCGTCATCGGCCTGGTCTCCCGCGAGGACAAGGTCCAGGCCGCGTCCGAGGCGGGCGCCGACCACGTGCTGGTGTCGAGCGGCGGCGGCTTCGAGGACCGGGTACGGGCGTTGACCGGCGGAGAGGGCGCACACGTCGTGTACGACGGCGCGGGCGCGGCGACGTTCCGCTCGTCGCAGCTCTCCCTCCGCCGGCACGGCGTGCACGCGTACTACGGCGTACTGATCGGCAACCCGACGTTCGACCCGTCGCAGCTCCCGAACAGCATCCTGTTGTCGTACCCCGCCGTCGCCGACCACGTACCGACCCGCGAGGCCCTGATCCGCCGTACGAACGAACTCTTCGACTTCATCCGCAACGGCCAACTCATCCCACGCATCGGCGCCCGCTATGCCCTCTCCGACGCGGCGCAGTCCCACCACGACCTCGAGTCCCGTCGTACCACCGGGAAACTGCTGCTGATTCCTTAGCCTGCAGCAGTACCGGCGTCAGGATGACGCTGATACGTGTAGGCGGCGTGTCAGGTGCGTGTCAGGGGCCCCTCCGATGGTGGTCCCATGACAACTTCGGCGATCGCGGTCGCAGGACTGCGCAAGGCATTCGGTGACAAGACCGTGCTCGACGGCATCGACTTCGATGTTCCCGCGGGCACCGTCTTCGCGCTGTTGGGTCCCAATGGGGCCGGCAAGACCACAACGGTGCACGTTCTGACCACTCTCATCAAGGCGGACAGTGGCACGGTCCGCGTCGCCGGGCACGACGTCGCGACCGGCGCCAAGGCGGTCCGGTCCGCGATCGGCGTAACCGGGCAGTTCGCGGCTGTCGACGAGCTGCTCACCGGGCGGGAGAACCTCCAGCTGATGGTGGACCTCAGCCCGGTGACTGCCGACAAGAGGATTGTCGACAATCTGCTGGAGCGCTTCGAGCTGACCGAGGCGGCCGACAAGACCGCGGCGACGTACTCCGGCGGCATGCGCCGCAAGCTGGACCTGGCGATGACGCTGGTCGGCAACCCGCAGCTGATCTTCCTGGACGAGCCGACCACGGGTCTGGACCCGCGCAGCCGGCGGACGATGTGGACGATCATCCGCGAACTGCTGGCCGACGGCGTGACGATCTTCCTCACCACGCAGTACCTCGACGAGGCCGACCAGCTGGCCGACCGGATCGCGGTGCTCGACAAGGGCCGGCTTGTTGCCCAAGGCACCCCGGACGAGCTGAAGCGGCAGCTGCCCGGCACTCACGTCCGTTTCCGCTTCGACTCGGTCGCGGACCTGGACATGGCCGCCCGGATCTTCCCGGACTCGACCCGCGACGACGACGCGCTCACGCTGCGCGTCCCCAGCGACGGCGGCACCAGGTCCGTCCGCGCCCTGCTCGACCGCCTCGACGAGTACTCGCTGAACGCCGGCGAGTTCTCCGTCAACACCCCTGATCTCGACGACGTCTTCCTGGCCCTGACCGGCCACGACACCACGGAGGTAGTAGCGAAATGAAGAACCCCTCGATGGTGATGCTGCGCCGCAACCTCAAGCACATCGCCCGGAACCCGACGTCCGTGTTCAACGCGGTCCTGATGCCGGTCGTCGTGATGCTGATGTTCGTCTACATGCTCGGCGACGCGTTCAGCGTCGGCGTCCCGTACGTCGACTACGCGACGCCAGGCATGCTCCTGCTGGCGGTCTGCTACGGGCTCGGCGCCGTCGCGACCGCGGTGAACTCCGACATGACCAAGGGCATCATCAACCGCTTCAAGGTGATGGACGTGCCGCGCGGCGCGGTCCTCACCGGGCACGTGGTCGCGAGCGTGCTGACCAACCTGATCGCGATCGCCGCGATCATCGGCGTCGCGTTCGCGCTCGGCTTCAACCCGTCGGCGAGCTTCGCGCAGTGGCTCGGCGTGATCGGTCTCGTCGTACTGCTCGGGGTCGCGACCGCCTGGCTGACCGTCGCGCTCGGGCTGTTCGCGAAGAGCCCGGAGACCGCCGGACTCGCCTCGGTGCCGCTGGTGATGCTGCCGTTCTTCAGCAGCGCGATCGTGCCCGCCGACAAGATGGGCCCGGGCGTGAAGCAGTTCGCGCAGTACCAGCCGTTCACGCCGATCATCGAGTCGCTGCGCGGTCTGCTGAACGGCGCACCGCACACCGGTGACCTGATCGCCGCGTTCGCGTGGTGCCTCGGGATCGCGGTCGTCGGCTACGTCTGGGCGACCTCGACGTTCAAGAAGCGAGCGTGACCTCGGCCAGCTCTCGCCAGCTCGCCTGCCTGCCCTCGTCGGACGCCTCGGTGAACTTCGTGTCACCGAGGCGCCGGCGCGTTTCCTGCTCGATCCGGTCGACGTTCGGGTTCGACCGGTCCGGCAGCCCGCGGACGGCGGTGCTCGCGCCGAGCAATCGCGCGGCCTGCTCGTCCTGGCCGGTCCGTAGCGCGAGGTCCGCGATCCCGACCAGCGTCTGCGCGATCCCCGGCAGGTGGCCGCCCTCCATCGCCGCCTGGTACGCCGCGGCGCGATGCTCCCGTACTTCGTCGAGATCCGTCGCCAGGTAGCCGAGCCTGTCCTCGAGCGTGGCCCGCAGGTTCGCCCGTTCCGCCTCGCGTCCGAGCAGTGTCGTCGCCTGGGCGAGCTGCCGGCGCGCCTCCGCCAGGTCGCCCTTCCAGTACGCGAGCTCCGCCTTGTACAGCGCCAGCTCGATCAGCGCCTCCGGCCAGGCGACCCGTTCCGCCTTCCGTTGCGCCTCGGCCATCGCCGCCGTACTCGCGTCCTCGTCGCCGGCCAGCCAGTACAGCTGGGCCTGCCGCGACCGCATCCGTACGACGTCCTCGGTCGCGCCGACCTCCGTCGCGACCGCGATCGCCTGCTCGTAGTACTCGCACGCGGCGGCGAACTCGCCGCGGACCGCGACCCGGTCCGCCAGTTCGGTCAGCGCGAACGACATCCCCCAGCGCTCACCGATCGCGCGGAACTCCGCCAGCGCGGTCGCCAGCTCGCGGTCCGCGCCGGGGTCGCCGTCGCCGAGCATGATCCGCATCTTGCCGGTCTGCAATCGCGCCAACGCCCGTACCCACGGATCGTCGTCGGTCAGCAGGTCCTCGAACGCCGTCACGAACTGGTCCGGCCCGCCCAGCAGCCGTTCCAGCGCCTGCGACATCGTCACGGCCGGATGCGGGTTGTCGATCCGCCGGCTGATCTCGGCCGCCTTCCGGATCCAGTCCTCCGCGTCGTACTCGTCCCGCCCGCGGCCGGACGTCATGATCCCGGTGACGAACGCGTACACCACCGCCCGGGTGTCGTCCGGTACGTCGCCCGGCAGCGCGGGCACCGCGAGCAGGAACTCGTTGCCCTCGACCTTGTGCCCGGCGAACCACCAGTACCAGCCCGCCGCGGCGGCCAGCCGCATCGCGCCGGCGGCCTCGCCCGCGGTCAGCGCGCCCCGCATCGCGGCGGCGATATTGTCGTGGTCGGGCTCGAGGATCGCCAGCCAGGCCAGCTGTTCGGTACGGCGCAGGTGCGGGTCCGCGGTCTCGACCAGCTCGGTGAAGTAGCCGAGATGGGTACGCCGGGTCGCGTCGGTCTCACCCGCCTCCTCGAGCCGCTGCTGCGCGTACTCCTTGATCGTGCCGAGCAGCCGGTACCGCTGGTCGTCCGTGGTGACGACCAGCGACTTCTCGGTCAGCGCGGTCAACAGGTCGAGCACCTCCCACGACTGGACCTCGCCACCCGCGCAGACCTGCTCGGCCGCCTCCAGGTTGGCCCCGCCCGCGAACACGGACAGGCGTCGCAGTACCGAACGCTCCAGGTCGGACAGCAGCTCCCAGCTCCAGTCGATCACCGCGCGCAGCGTGCGATGCCGGGGGAGCGCCGTACGGCTCCCGCCGGTCAGCAGCCGGAACCGGTCGTCCAGCCGGTTCGCCAGCTGCTCGAGCGACATCGTCCGCAGCCGCGCCGCGGCCAGCTCGATCGCCAGCGGCATCCCGTCCAGCGCCCGGCAGATCCGGGCCATCGTCGCCGGGTCCGACACGAGATCCGCGCGGACGGCGCTCGCCCGGTCCTGCAGCAGCCGGACCGCCGGGGACGCGCCGATCTCGGCAGGATCCGCGGTCTCCGTTGGGAGCGCCAACGGTACGACGGGCCACAACGCCTCGCCGGTGATCCCGAGCGGCTCCCGGCTGGTGGCCAGCACCCGGAGCCGCGGGCACTCGCCGAGCACCCGGTGCGCGAACTTCGCCGCCGACTCGATCACGTGCTCGCAGTTGTCCAGGATCAGCAGCATCGACCGCTCCCGGACGGCGGCGATCACCCGGTCCGTCGGGTCCGCGTCCGGTACGTCGCCGAGCAGCGCGTCCCGCAGCGCGAGCGCGCCGAGGGTCGCCTGCGCCACGTCGCCGTCGGCGCCGATCGCTGCGAGTTCGACCATCCACGCACCGTCGGGCAGGTCGCGCAGCATGGTGCGGGCGGTCTCGGTCGCGAGCCGGGTCTTGCCGGAGCCGCCCGGCCCGATCAGGCTGGTCAGCCGGTGCTCGGCGACCAGGTCGCGGACGGCGGCGATGTCCGCGTCCTTGCCAACGTACGTCGTGAGCTCTTCGCGCAGGTTGGTGTTGCGCTTCTCGTCCCGGCGTACCAGCTCGCCGCGGAGCAGCGCGACGTGCAGCGCGGACAGCTCGGGCGAGGGGTCGACGCCGAGCTCGTCGGCGAGCGTCTCGCGGGTGCGCTCGTACACCCGCAGCGCCTCGGTGTCGCGGCCGGAGGCGACCAGCGCGCGCATCAGGGCGGCGACCAGGCGTTCCCGGACCGGATGCGCGGCGACCAGGTCGGTCAGTTCGGTGCCGAGGTCGGCGCCGTTGCCGAGCGTGATCTCGGCGTCGTACCGGTCCTCCATCGCGGCCAGCCGGAGCCCGTCGAGCCGCGTCACGGCGGCGTCGAACGCGCC
This sequence comes from Kribbella sp. NPDC059898, assembly GCF_042730855.1. Lineage (NCBI taxonomy): Bacteria > Bacillati > Actinomycetota > Actinomycetes > Propionibacteriales > Kribbellaceae > Kribbella > Kribbella sp. NPDC059898. The sequence goes on along the minus strand of NZ_JBHWKR010000011.1, from coordinate 23,117 downwards.
GCTCTCGGTCAGCCCGATGTCCTGCATCGCGGGCCCGCGCCAGATGGCGAGCGCTTCGCGGAGCAGGTGGACGCCCTGCGGGTTCTGGTCGGTGCGGGCGCGGGTCAGGAGCCGTTCGAACCGGAGCGCGTCGACGCTGTCCGGGTCGACCTGCAGGCGGTAGCCGTCCGTGTGTCCCTCGACCGGGAGCAGCTTGCGCAGGCGGGACACGAGACGTTGCAGGGCGTTCGCCGCGTCCGCGGGTGGCTGTTCACCCCAGATCCAGTCGACCAGCGTCGCCTTCGGAACCACCCGCCCGGCGTCGAGCGCCAACGCGATCAGCAGGCCGCGCAGGCGCGCCCCGGGTACGTCGACGGCGCTCCCGTCGTCGGCCCGTACCTCGAACGGCCCCAGCATCCCGATCCACACCCGGCAGATTTTGCCACGCGCTCAGGGGCCTACCTCCCGGACGCAGGCGATCACCAGCTCCGGTACGTCGATCTGCAGGTAGTGGCTCGAGTCCGGGACCACCTGGTGCCGCCCGTTGCACTCGGTCGCCAGCTGCTCCTGCGCCGCGATCACCCGCGGCGTCCACTCCGGCGCGCGACCCTTGGTAGCCGTCAGCAGAACGACGGGAAGCCCCGTCCACACGCCCCGCTCCCGCCTCGCACGCAGCTCGTCGAGGCTGTCGAGGATCATCGGGAACTCGTCCAGATACGTGTACGACTGCTCGTCCGTCTCCAGATAGGACAGACAGGCCTCGCGGAGATGGGGCTCGTCGCCGGCGATGTCCTTGGCCAGTTCCTCCGCCGCGTCGAGGAGCTCCTGGTGGCGCGGGTTGGTCGCTGGGGGTTTGGTTCGGTCCGGGCGTGGCATCCGGTCGGCGTCGTCCCAGTAGGACTCGTGGGACGGGTCCAGCAGGACCAGGCCGCGGATCAGGTCGGGCCGCTCCCAGGTCGCGAACTGTGCCAGCAGCCCGCCCCAGCTTTGTCCGACCAGCACTGCCGGACCCACCTCGGCGAGCAGCGCGACCAGATCACCGACCTGCAGCTCGACACTCAGCGGCGCGGGATCGCTCACGCCGTACCCGGCCCGGTCGTACGCGATCACCCGATGATCCGGCACCAACTCCCGGAACACCGCGGCGTACGACGCCACCGGCGACATCGCCCCGGCCTCGAGCACCACCGGCGTACCGCGCCCGGCCTCGACCCAGCGGAGCATGCGGCCGCCGCCGCGGTCGAGCTCCCGCCGGGCGAGACCCCCACCGACGAGTACTGCGAACGCCTCCGCCACCGGATCGGTCACGGTCAGCCGATCGCCTTCTTGACCAGGGCAACGATCTGCTTCTCGAGCGCCGGGGTCAGCTGCGTCAGCGCGTACGACGTCGGCCACAGGTCGCCGTCGTCCAGCTGCGCCTTGTCGCTGAAGCCGAGCGTGGCGTACCGGTACTTGAACTTCGCCGCGTCCTGGAAGAAGCAGATCAGCTTGCCGTCCAGCGCCCAGCCGGGCATCCCGTACCAGAGCTTCGGGCTCAGCTCCGGCGCCGCCTCGAGGATCAGCTCGTTCAGCCGCTCGGCGATCGCGCGGTCCGCGTCCGCCATCCCGGCGATCTTCTCGGCCTGCGCGACGGCCGGGTCTTGGTTGCTCTTCAGGTCCTTCGCGTGCTCCTTCATCGCGTCCTGCTCGGCCTTGGTGAACCCGGTGTACGACTGCTTCTTCGTGGTTGCCATCGGAGTGCCTTTCGTTTCGTCGTTGCTCAGAACACTAAGAGCCACGCCACCCCCAGCGCTTCTCGAATCCTGACCGACCGCGGGTCGCCGCAGGGCGGTGTGGATTCCGACAGGAGGTATTGACCGGCTGGGTAGTGCACCTGAGCGTGATCTTGTATCTGCGTACGGTGTCTCACAGGTGCTCTACCTGTCGGTCGTTCCGCCCGGCGACGCGGCGGAGCATGCCGAGACGACCACCGTTCCGAACCAGTGCCCCTTGGCGGATCGTCCTCGACGCATCGCTGTACCTCCCTCTCAGGTGACACTGGACCGGTGGACCGAGAGAGTGATCTTGTTGCCGAGGGTGAGCCGGAGAAGGAGTTCAACCCGGGGATCGCCGCTCGGCTGCCGCGGAAGACCGCTGCCGGTGGTGCGCTGATCCGCGACCGGGCCGGGCGGATCCTCTTCCTGGAGCCGACGTACAAGCCGACGCTCGACATCCCCGGCGGCATCGTCGAGTACGACGAGTCGCCGTACGAGGCGTGCTGCCGCGAGGTCAAGGAGGAGATCGGCCTCGACCTGGAGATCGGCCGCCTGCTGGTCGTCGACTGGGTGCCCGCGCACGGCCCGTGGTCCGACGCGCTCGCGTTCGTCTTCGACGGCGGCGTCCTCGACGCGCCCACCCTCACGCTCGACCCCACCGAGGCCCGCGCGTACCACTTCCTCACCCTCACCGAGGCCGTCCCGCACCTCCGCCCCTCGATGGCCCGCCGCCTGACGGCCGCCGAACTCTCCCTCGCCACCGGCCACCCGGCGTACACCGACTTCGGCCGCGCCCGATGATCCCGTACGTCGCGAAGTCCGACCTCACGATCATCGCCCTCGGCGACGCCCTGGAGGCGAACGCCGTCCGCGCCATCCTGGAAGGCTTCAACTACCGCACCACCACCCACTGGGTCGGCTCCCGCGCCGAACTCGTCAAACTCCTCGCCGGCGACCTCCCCACCGACGACACCGTCGTACTGTCCTGCCACGGCGACGACGGCACGATCCTCGTCCCCCAAGAACCACCCATCACCGCCGACGACGTTCGCACCCGCGCTCACCTCGACGGCAAGACGATCATCAACCTCGGCTGCGAAACCGCCCGCCTGGCACCGGCCTTCCACCAGGCCGGCGCCACCCACTACATCGCACCCACCGCCGCCCCGGACGGCACCGCTGCCCTCGCCTTCGTCACCAACTTCTTCTTCCTCCGCACGGACAACATCCCCCTCCCCGAAGCCGTCCACCGCGCCGCCGCCTTCCACCCGGAATGCGAGCAGTTCGTGCTGACCGGCAGGTAGTTATTCGGCTTCGGCCTTGGGGCGGCGGGCGCCGGCGATGGCGCCGAGGGTCCACTCGGCGTACTTCGTCCGCTTCCTCACCGACCCGCAGCTGCGGGAGATCGCCCGTACGGCGGACCCCGCGCTGGAGTCCCTGATCGCGTCGATCCTCGGCGCGAACCCGGCGACGACGTCCGACGACGCGTTCGCGGATGCGGAACTGCTGATCGCGTTCGCGTTCGGCCTGCAGACGGAGCTGCTGCTCGACCAGCTGGACGAACCGCACGCCCTCCGCCTGCTCGACCGATTCCTCGATCGCGTCCTCGGTGGTTGACCTCAACACTAGTTGAGGTCCTAGTGTCGTAACCCGTTGCCACTGAGCGAGGGAGGTACGACGTGCGCGCGGTACAGGTACGACGTTTCGGCGGACCCGAGGTCCTGGAGACGGTCGAGGTCCCGGAGCCGACGGTCGGTCCGGGGCAGGTCTTGATCGAGGTCGACGCGGCCGAGGTCCTCTTCCTGGACACGCAGCTCCGGGCCGGCTGGGGGCGGGAGTACTTCGAACTCGAGCTCCCGTTCGTGCCCGGAGCCGGAGTCGTCGGGGTGGTGAGATCCGGGACCGAGCTGGCCGGCCGTCGAGTGATCGCGGGCACCGGCGGGATCGGAACGTACGCCGGCGGCGGTTACGCCGAGCGGGCCGCCGTACCGGAGGCCGAGGTCTTCCCGATTCCGGACGCGATGGAACCGTGGTTGGCGCTGACGGCGCTGCACGACGGCGCCACGGCGCTCGCGCAGCTGGAGCGCGGCAAGGTCGCACCAGGGGAACGAGTGCTGGTGACGGCCGCGACCGGCAATCTCGGCAACTGGCTGATTCCGTTGCTGTCGGCATCGGGCGCCACGGTGGTCGCGGCGGCGCGCGGTGCGGTGAAGCTCCGGCGCGCCGAGGAGCTGGGCGCGCGGGAGGTTGCCGACTACTCCGTTCCCGGCTGGACCGGCGAGGTCGAGCCGGTGGACATCGTCTTCGACGCCACGGGCGGCGCGATCGGCCGTGCGGCGTACGAGCTCACCCGGCCCGGTGGACGATTCCTGGCGTACGGCTCGGCGAGTGGTGACTTCACCGTGCCGGTCGAGGATCGAGACGACGTCACGACGGCCGGCATCTTCCAGCCGGGTCCAGGCGAATGGCGGGAGCTCGCCCGCCGTGCGCTCGGCGAACTGGCGCACGGCAGGCTGACTCCCGCCATCGGTCAAACGTTCTCGTTGTCGGAGGCAACGCAAGCGCATGCGGCGATCGAAGCTCGCCGCACGCTCGGCAAGACCCTCCTGGTCACGGGAACTTCAGGCGGACGATGACATTGTCGATCGTCGACGGTGTGCCGCCGTTCTTGTCGTTGTTGGTGGTCGTCAGCCAGAGCCCGCCGTCAGGGGAGTGGGTGACGCTGCGGAGGCGGCCCCAGCGCCCGGAGAAGACGGCCTGCGGGGTGCCGACGCCGGTGCCGGCCGAGTTGATCTTCGTGACCCACAGCTGCTCACCGGTGACCCCGGCGATGTAGATCCAGTCGTTGACGATCGCGATCCCGCTCGGTCCGGCCTGCGACGTCGGCCAGGTGCGCTTCGGCGCGACGTACCCGCCGCAGTCCCCGATCGTCCCTTCGCACGCGGGCCAGCCGTAGTTGCCGCCCTTCTGGATCAGATTCAGTTCGTCCTGGCTGTTCTCGCCGAACTCCGACGCCCACAGCTGCCCGCGCGAGTCCCACGCCAGCCCCTGCGGGTTGCGGTGCCCCCAGCTCCACACGTACCGCGCGTTCCCGCCGCTGCTGTAGAACGGGTTGTCGGTCGGCGGCGTACCGTCGGGGTTCATCCGCAGGATCTTGCCGTTCAGCGAGTTCTTGTTCTGCGCGTTCCCGGAGTTCTTGGCGTCACCAACGGTCGCGTACAGCTTCCCGTCCGGCCCGAACGCGATCCGGCCGCCGTTGTGGTACCGGTTCTTAGCGAGTCCCGTGAGTACCGGCGAGGACGTGGTGGCGAGCTGACCGTTCTCGTACTTCATCCGCACGATCCGGTTGTCGGCCGACGCCGTGTGGTAGAAGTACACCCAGTGGTCGGCGGCGAAGTTCGGCGACAGCGCGACCCCGAGCAGACCGCCCTCACCGTCGGTGGTCACCACGCCCGGCACCTTCCCGAGCGTCGTCTTCTGCCCGCTCGGCGTTACCCGCAGTACCTCGAACCGGTCCCGTTCGGTGACCAGCGCGGACCCGTCCGGCAGGAACGCCACGCTCCACCCGAGATCGACCTTCGCGATGTCCTTGTCGTACGCCGGGATCCCGCCGCTGCCGGTCGCCGACGTACGGACGGTCACCGCGTTGCTCGCCGCCGACGAGTTCCCGTCCGGGTCCCGCGCCTGCACGGTGAAGGTGTAGTCCGTGTTCGCGGTCAGCCCGGTCACCGTCGTGGTCAGCGAACCGGTCGACGCGACCTTCGTCGAGCCCTGATAGACGTCGTACGCCGCGATCGTTCCGCTGTTGTCGGTGGACGCGTTCCACGCCAGCGACACACTGTTCGCGGTCAGCCCGGTCGAACGCAGGTTGCCCGGTACCGTCGGCGGCTGCGTGTCACCGCTGCCCGGTGTCGTGAACGTGACCACGTTGCTCTGCTGCGAAGCGTTGCCCGCGGCATCGAACGCACCGACCGAGATGTCGTACGCCGTGTTCGGCGTCAACGTGTCCACCGTCGCCGACAAGGTGTTGCCGTCGACAACTTTCAGGACGTTGCCGCCGCGGTTGATCTCGTACCGGACCACGCCGACGTTGTCGGTGGCGGCGGTCCAGTGGAAGGTCGCGGCGTTCGGCTTCAGGTCGCTGACGGTCAGGCTCCCCGGCGCCGACGGGGGAGTGGTGTCATCGGTGGTCGGTGTCACGGTCAGCTTGTCGGCGTTCGGCCCGCCGTCGGCGCTGGTCGCGCGGGCGCGGATCTTGTTCGTACCGGCGACGAGTTGGAGGCGGACGGTCTTGGTCTTCCAGGTCGTCCACGCGCCGGTGCCGGGGAACGTGATGCCGACGGCGCCGGGCTGCCCGTTGACGGTGAAGTCCAGCGGGCGGGTGGCCGTCGTACCGTTCGCGTACCGCAACGTGACCTCGGCCGGGCCGGCCGGGGCGTTGACGGTCCACTCGACGTACCCACCGGCGAGGTTGTCGTAGTTGACGAAGCCGGTGCCGGTGTAGCCGGTGTGGTTGGACTCGACGACGCCTTGCGAGATGGCCGCGTCCTCGGCCTGGTAGTCGGTGGACGCGGCGGTGGCGGAGGGGAGCGCGGTCAGCGTGAGCGCGCCGGCGGCGAGCGCGATCGCCGCCGCGAACAGGCGGGATGTCATGCGGGTCTCCTGAAGTGTCCGGGGCGGAGGAGGTGCACGTAACTATTAGGAAAGCTTCCTAATGATTACGGCCGCTGTCAACAGCCCGGATCGCCAGGCCATCACAACAGCGCCGCTCCCGGCACGACGAGCGTGCCGGGAGCGGCGAGGGTGCGATGGTGATGGCCTGGCGATCCGCCTATCCGGTCGTCGCCAGGACGGTGGGCCGATACACCGTCAAACCCGCGTCGTCGACGACGGCGACCTGGATCGACTCCGGCGTGGAGTCCTCGTGCGGTACGGCGAAGACCGCGGTCGCGCGGCGCCCGTCGTACCGGGCGGCGTAACTCACGAACCGCCAGTCGTCCTCGTCCCAGTAGTCGTGGATATCAGAACGCAGCAGCCCGTCGACCGCGCGGTAGGCCGGGCTGAGCAGGACTCGTCGCTGGGTGGCGGCGAGCGGGGTGTTGCCGGACGCCGTGCCGGCGTAGGGATGACTGAGGCGGACGCGGAACCGGCGGAGCGGGAGCAGCCAGTAGCGGTCGAGCTCGGCGGACAGCATCGCGAATACTGCCGCCTCCACGACCAGTACCGGCAACCACCGTCCGGCGGTCCACCAGCCGGCGGAGGCGAACGTCGCCGCGATTGATGTTGCCAGTAGCAACGATGCGCGGGCGATGGCGCGGGTGCCGACGGGTTTGGCGGACTTTCCCGCGCAGCCGCAGGAAGCCTCTGGTACGACGACCTTCGAGTAGGTGAGGAAGGCGACGAAGCCGACGGACAATGCGACAGCGGCGAAGGCTTCGATTGCCCAGACGGGTGGTAGCAGAAGGGCGAGGGCGATGAGTGTCTCGAGGGTGGCTACAGCCAGGTAGGCGGGCCTGGCTTGGGGCTCGCCCAGGAGGCGGGGAAGGGCGGTGCGGTCTGCCTGGTCGGGGGATCTGAACTTGGCGTAGGCGGACCACAGGAGTATCAGGCCGATGAGCAGCGGCTGTGCGGTACCCATGTCAGTTCGACGTGTAGATCGTGGCGATGTCGATCTCGTTCGTCCCGGGACGCCAGGCGCCGATCACCTGGGCGTGCCGGCCGACCTTGAGCATCGACAGGTCCGACACCGCGGGCGTCCCGTTGTACACGGCCGCCGTCGTACCGGCCTGTACGTGTCCGACGACCTTCTGCCCGTGGTGGTCGAACCCCACGCCGCCGCGGCTGATCGAGGTGATCGCGACGGTCAGGTTGACGATGTTCACCCAGATCGCCTCGGCGGCGAGGATCCCGTCCGGCAGCAGTACGCCGCGCGCGTACAGGCCGTCGCCGATCTTCGCCTGGTCGATCGTGGTCGGGCGGAGCTTCCAGACACTGGTCGACCCGGTGAGCTGGATCCGGTGCAGCCGGCCGTCGGATCCCTGTGCCTGCAGGAGATCCTGGTTCCGGCCGGTGATCAGGCCCTCGGCGAAGTTCGGGTCCGGCTGACCCGGATCGGCGTACTGGTGGGTGGCGCCGAAGGCGGCCTCGGGGGCGAGTGCACCCATCGAGGTGGCGGCGATCAGGCCGGTCGCGCCGAGCGCGGCGCGGGACAGGAGCGAGCGGCGGTCCATGGTGGTAGGCATCTCGGTCTCCTCTCAGGCCACGTCGATGGTCACGGGCGTCAAGCCGCTGTTCAGGCTGCCGGCGAGCGCGGTGAACGCGGCCGGCGTGAAGTCGATGACCCGGTTCGAGGCGCACTTCCCGCCGCAGCAGGTGCGTTCACCACAGAACAGGTCGGTCTGCGGACCGCAGTCGGCGATCGACGTGACGATCCGGTTCCCGGTGCAGAGACTGGTCGTGGCGTGCCTGAAACCGCAGGTACGCCGGGACATTCCGGTGATTCCGCAGGTGTCGGGATGGGTGATCGCGTAGCACCCGTCCGAGGTGTTCGGCCACGCGTGCTGCATGTTCCCCGAGTTGCAGGTGCCGCAGGCGCCGTGCCCGGCGGTTCCGCAGGGTCCCCATGCGTTCCCGCAACAGAACCATGATGCTTCGGCAGTGATTCCGGCCATGAGAGATTCCTCCAGGTCTAGGGGCGGTAAGACCTACTGGAACTCTTTGTACTCCGATCCGGCGAAATCTCCCAGGGCTAACCGAAGAAACGGAAACTTTTTGCCTAGTGTTCGGTGCTGAGCCGCTGTCCGCGGAGCAGGAACCACGCCGCCACTGCGGTCGCGAGCAGTACGACGGCACCCACGCCCGCGGCGATCGAAACGCCGTGCGCGAAGGCGTCCCGGGCCGCGTCGAGCAGCTCGGCCGCGGCCGCCGGCGGAAGGTGGGCAGCCGCCTCGACCGCACCACCCAGCGACTCGGGCGCGGCTGCCGGCGTACCGGCAGGTCCGTGGAAGTCCCGGTACACCCCGGTCACGATCGACCCGAGCAGCGCGATCCCGAGCGCCGTACCCAGCTCGTAGGCCGTCTCCGACACCGCGCTCGCCGCGCCGGCCTGCTCCTTCGGTACGGCGGACAGGATCACGTCGGCCGTCACCGTGAACGAGAACCCGGCGCCCGCGCCGACGACGAGCAACGCCGCGCCGAGCAACGGGTACCCGGTGGTCTGGCTGATCGTGGTGAGCGAAGCGAGCGCCAGCCCGATCGCGGCCAACCCGCCCGCGACGACTGCCCGGACCGAGAATCGCCGCGCCACCTGCCCGGCGAGCAACCCCGCCACGATCGACCCGATCGCGGCCGGCAACTCCGCGAGCCCGGCCTCGATCGGCCGCCGCTCCTGCACGAGCTGCAGGTACTGCGACAGGAAGAAGATCAGCCCGGACAACCCCAGGATCGTCAGCAGATCCGCGAGTACGGCGCTGCTGAAGCCCCGGCTGCGGAACAACGACAGGTCCAGCAACGGGATCGGCAGCCGCCGCTGACGACGGACGAAACCGTACAGCGCGAGCAGGCCCAGCACGCCCGCGGCGACCGGCACCCACGCGAACCCGTGCGCCGCGAACTCCTTGATCGCGTAGACGATCCCGACCATGCCGATCATCGACAACACCACGCTGACCAGGTCCCACGGACCGGGCTGCGGGTTCCGCGACTCCGGCAGCAGCCGGGCGCCGACGATCACCAGCACGGCCATCACCGGCAGGTTGATCAGGAAGACCGAGCCCCACCAGAAGTTCTCCAGCAGTACGCCGCCGACGATCGGGCCGATCGCCATCCCGGCCGACGCGGCCGCACCCCAGATACCGATCGCCAGACTGCGCTCGCGCGGGTCGTGGAACAGGTTGCGGATCAGCGCCAGCGTGGCCGGCATCAGCGTCGCGCCGGCGACCCCGAGCAGGGCGCGCGCGACGATCATCAGCTCGGCCGAGTTCGCGTACGCGTTCAGCACCGACAGCGCGCCGAACGCGGTCGCGCCGATCAGCAGGATCCGCTTGCGGCCGATCCGGTCGCCGAGGCTGCCCATCGACACCAGCAGGCCGGCGAGCACGAACGAGTACGCGTCGCCGATCCAGAGCAGCTGCGTGCCGGACGGCTTCAGGTCCTCGGTCAGGAACGGCGTGGCCAGCCCGAGCACGGTGGCGTCGACCGCGACGAGCAGGACCGCCAGCACCAGGACGGCCAGCGCGAACCAGCGCGCCGACTGGGTGCGGGTGTCTGCTTGCTGCTTCATTTCTGTTCTCTCCGTAGTGCGCCGCCGAGCAGCAGCTCGGCGATGTTCGTGGTGAAGTCCTTCGGGGCCACCCGGCCCTCGCAGATGGCCCAGGCCGCCGAGACCAGCAGGCCGTACAGCGCCTCGGTCAGCCAGACCGGGCTGAGGTCGATCCGGAACTCGCCCGACTCCTGACCGCGCCGGAACAGGTCCACCATCCGCGCGTCCAGCCGGGCCCAGCCCTCGTTCTGCTCGTCGCCCTCGAAGAGCTGGTTCTCGGAGTACAGGAACGCGAGCAGCCCGGCGGCCGGCTCGAGCTCGCGGACCAGCCGGCGTACGGCGTCCGCGACCGGGCCGTCGTCGACCGCCGCCCGGGCCACGGCCGCCTCGCACTCCGCGATGCCGAGGTCCTCGAGCGCCCGCACCAGCGCGTCCCGCCCGGCGAACTGCCGGTTCAGCGTGGCGCGGCTGATCCCGGCGGCCCGGGCGACCTCGTCCATGGTCGCCGTGGACTTCCGCATCAGCAGGGTCGCGGCGGCGCGCAGTACGTGCTCTCGATCAACAGCCATGAGACAAGGATAGCTCATATGAGACATCTTTGTCTCATAGCGGAGTGCGAGCTGTTCGGTAGGCTGTATGTGGTATACATTTGCTGAGAACGCGCTTGGACCGACTACACTGGGCGCGTTTGAGGAGGGGAGTATCCCTTCGCGGCAGCGTCGTCATCACGGGAGGCCTGGACGGCCGAACCGGTGCTGCCGGCCCGACTGACCGAGTTCCAGGGTCGTTCGGGTGGGAGAGACCTCCGGACCACGCTGCCGTATGCCGACGTCCGGAGGTTCGTCATGGTTTCCGACATGTCCCCGCTGGTCTGGGTGCTGACCATCGCCGGGCTGCTCGCGATCGTCGCCTTCGACCTGATCGTGATCGCCCGCCGCAACCACACCGTGACGATCAAGGACGCGACCCGCTGGGTGCTGTTCTACGTCGCCCTCGCCGGGCTGTTCGCGCTCGGGCTGTTCCTGTTCAGCCCGGGGCAGTCGGGCAGCGAGTTCGTCGCCGGGTACATCACCGAGTACAGCCTCAGCGTCGACAACCTGTTCGTGTTCGTGATCATCATGGCGCGGTTCGCCGTACCGGCGCTGGCGCAGGACAAGGTGCTGTACGTCGGGATCGTGGTCTCGATGGCGCTCCGGGCGATCTTCATCCTGGCCGGCGCGGCCGCGATCTCGGCGGCGAGCTGGGTGTTCTACATCTTCGGCGCGTTCCTGGTCTACACCGCGGTCCGCTTGGTACTCGAGGGTGAGAACGACGAGTCGGACTTCCAGGAGAATGCCGCGCTGCGAGGTCTGCGCCGGGTGCTGCCGCTGTCGCACGACTACGACGGGGAGAAGCTCGTCAGCCGGGCGAGCGGCAAACGGCAGCTGACCCCGCTGGTGATCGTGATCGCCGCGATCGGGATGGCGAACGTGATCTTCGCGCTGGACTCGATCCCGGCGATCTTCGGGCTCACCCAGGACGCCTACATCGTGCTGACCGCGAACGCGTTCGCGCTGATGGGGCTGCGGCAGCTGTACTTCCTGATCGGCGGCCTGCTGGAGCGGATCGTCTACCTGAACGTCGGGCTGTCGGTGATCCTCGCGTTCATCGGCGTGAAGCTGATCGTCGAGGCGCTGCACGGCTCGCACATCGACGACATCGGCGCGATCCACCTGCCGCACATCGGCATCCTCACCTCACTCGGCTTCATCGTCGGCACGCTGTTCGTGACCACGGTGGTCAGCCTGCTCAAGTCCTCCCGCGACAACCGCCGCGAAGCCGTCCGGGTCGAGATCGAGGACTGACGCGGATCACCCGGCGCGTCCGCCGCCGAATTGCCCGACCCCGTTCGGTGATCAGGGGTATCATCAAAAGTGCCTGGCCCGGCCGTTCCCCCGTGATGGTCGGGTCAGGTTTTGGTCTGCTGCCGACCACGCTCCGCTACCGACCTGCGACGATGGCGGGATGCTCAGCACACCGCCCCTCGACGCCTTCGGACTCCAGGCCGACCGGCTGGAGCCGACCCGCCCCGGAGACGACGAGTCGGCGGGGAACGGGAACTGGCATCTGTGGACGCGCGGCGGCGAGCACCACATCCTCCGGCGGTACCACGTGCTCCGGACCGAGCCCGATCTCGCCTTCGAGACCCAGCTGCTCGAGCACCTGACGGCGCGTGGGTGGACGGTGCCGGCCCCTGTGGCGGGTCCGGTGTGGCACGAGGGTCGGCTGTGGGCGGTCACGCGGTTCGTCCCAGGACGGCCGCATGAGGAGGAGACGGCGCAGCAGCAGTTCGAGCGAGGGGAGTTGCTGGCTCGGCTGCATGCGGATCTCACCAACTGCGAGGTGGGTACGGGGTCCCGGCCAGGGTTCTTCCAGGCGGCGGACCTGGACGCGATGGGGGAGTTCCAAGGCTGGGGCCGTGGTGTGGAGCTGCTCCGCGGCCAGCGCCCCGACCTCGCCGACCGGGCGGTTCGGGCGATGGCGCGGGCCAAGGCTCTCGTCGCCGAGCATGGGCTGCTCGACCTGCCGCAGTCGATCGTGCACGGCGACTTCGCGCGCTGGAACGTGCACTTCGGGGACGACGGCGAGTTCGCCGGGGTGATCGACTTCGATCTGGCGCACCCGGACAGCCGGGCCTGGGAGTTCGTGATCGCGCGGGTGGACCAGGCGCCCGCGCTCGTCGACGGGTACCAGCGGGCCACGCGGTACCCGCTGAGCGATCGGGAGCTGGCCGCGATCGCTCCGTTGCAGGTTGTGTTGCAGGTGCTGATGGTGATGGCCGGTCTCTGGGACGGGCAACGCGGCGGCCGGTTCGACGAGGCGATGATCACCCGGCACCTGTCCGCGGCCGGGTCTTGACAGCCGCCGTCGCGGGCGGGTTGACTGCCATATAGTTAACCGAAGAAATAAATTGCGCAGCGGTTCGGTGTCGGTGGCTCAGAGCGACTCCGGGCCCTGCTGAGGTGCGCCCAGATCCGATGGCCTGCCATCGGATCATTGGTGTGTCCGTCGGGTTGTAGTTGCTAGCGGCAACTTCGGAAAACCCTTACCTGCAAGGGATTCGGGCGCCTCGGTCACCGTCCGGTATCGACAGCGGCCGGAAGTCTTCCGCTCCCCGGTGGTTCTGTGTCATCCTCCGGGATAGCGAAACCCGAGATCCTATCGGATATCGGTTCCACTCCAGCGCGTGAGGGAAAGGAAGCGGAGTGAGCGCAACCTTCGAGGTGAAACCGGCGCCGGCTGGTGCGGCACCGCGGGCGGAGACGGCCGCCCGGAAACCACCGCGAACCAGCCGCCGGACCCAGGCCGGGCGGAGTCTGCGGCGGCACTGGCAGCTCTACCTGCTGGTCGTCGTACCGCTCGCGTACTTCGTGATCTTCAAGTACATCCCGATCGCGAACGCCGTGATCGCGTTCAAGGACTACAGCCCGGTCAAGGGACCGTGGGGCAGCCCGTGGGTCGGGTTCAAGAACTTCGAGCTGTTCTTCCAGAACCCGGTGTTCTGGACCCTGGTGAAGAACACCTTCCTGCTCTCGGTCTACACCGTGCTGGCGAGCTTCCCGATCCCGATCATCCTGGCGATCGCGCTGAACGAGATCCGCAACGGCCGGTTCAAGAAGACCGTCCAGCTGGTCACGTACGCGCCGTACTTCATCTCCACCGTGGTCGTGGTCTCGATGACGATCCTGGTGCTGTCGCCGCGGCTCGGGTTCGTGAACGACGCGATCGGGCTGTTCGGCGTACCGCAGATCGACTTCCTGGGGAACCCCAACTACTTCCGGCACATCTACGTGTGGTCGGACGTGTGGCAGACCACCGGGTACTCCGCGGTGATCTACCTGGCCGCGCTGGCGGGGATCGACCCGGCGCTGCACGAGTCGGCGCGGATCGACGGCGCCAGCCGGCTGCAGCGGATCCGGCACGTCGACCTGCCGGGCATCATGCCGACCGCGGTGATCATCCTGGTGCTCGGCGTCGGCAACATCATGTCGATCGGGTTCGAGAAGGCGTTCCTGCTGCAGAACCCGCTGAACACCGCGCAGTCCGAGATCATCGCCACCTACGTGTACAAGACCGGTCTGCTGAACGCGGACTTCAGCATGGCGACGGCGATCGGGCTGTTCAACTCGGTGATCAACCTCTTCCTGCTGCTCGGCGTGAACTTCGCCGCCAAGCGCATCACCGGAAACGGACTGTGGTCATGAGCACGATCGAAGAGACCCGGACCGACAAGATCTTCCTGACCGGCGTGAAGATCATGCTCTGGCTGGCGCTGATCATGGTGGCGGTCCCGCTGATCTACATCGTCGCGAACTCGTTCAGCAGCCCGTCCGCGGTGAGCGCCGGCAAGGTGCTGCTCTGGCCGGTCGAGCCGAGCATCAAGGCGTACCAGGAGGCCTTCAGCGATCCGCTGATCATGAAGGGCTACCTGAACTCGTTCATCTACGCGATCAGCGGCACCCTGATCAGCGTCACGCTGACGATCGCGATCGCGTACCCGCTGTCGCGCCGGACGTTCTTCGGCCGGAACGTGATCATGAGCGTGCTGATCTTCACGATGCTGTTCTCCGGCGGCCTGATCCCGACGTACCTGGTGGTCCAGGACCTCGGGATGCTGAACACCCGCTGGGCGATGGTGATCCCGAGCGCGATCGGCGTCTGGCAGGTGATCATCGCCCGCACGTTCTTCCGCTCGACGATCCCGGACGAGCTGTACGAGGCCGCGACCATCGACGGTGCGAGCGACCTGCGGTTCCTGTGGTCGATCGTGCTGCCGCTGTCGAAGCCGGTGATCGCGGTGATCGCGCTGATGTACGCGATCTTCCAGTGGAACAGCTACTTCGACGCCCTGATCTACCTCAAGGACCCCAGCTTGTACCCGTTGCAGATCGTGCTCCGGAACGTGCTGATCCTGAACACCCTCACCGGGTCCACCACCACGACGAGTCTGGCCCAGCAGCTCGAACAGCAACAGCTGGCCAACGTCCTCAAGTACGCGCTCATCGTCATCTCGAGCCTGCCCGTACTGGTCATCTATCCGTTCGTCGCGCGCCACTTCACCAAGGGCGTGATGGTCGGCGCAGTCAAAGGCTAAGTTCAGAAGGGAACACCGCAATGCGCTCATCCGTGAGCAAGGTCGTGGCGCTGGCAGCTGCCGGCGCGCTCGCCTTGGCTGCGTGCAGCTCGGACAAATCGTCCAAAGGTGCCGCGAACGAGACGACGTCCGACGGCAAGGTGATCATCGACACCTTCACCCCGTCGGACCAGAGCACCAACCTGGAGACCAACGCGGTCACCAAGATCATCAGCGACAAGTTCAAGATCCAGTTCCGCTGGCAGACCACGACGTACGACGCCGGTCCGGCGAAGGAGAAGCGGCAGATCGCGCTGGCCAGCGGCGACTACCCGGACCTGTTCTTCCTGATCCCGTGGGTCGACGCGTTCACCCAGGCCGAGGTGCTGAAGCTCGGCCAGCAGGGCGTCGCGGTGCCGCTCGAGGACCTGATCAAGCAGAACGCGCCGAACATCCAGAAGGTGCTCGACACCAACAAGGAGTACAAGGAGATGGCGACCGCACCCGACGGTCACATCTACGCGCTGCCGCAGTGGGCGGACTGCTTCCACTGCACGTACCCGGACAAGCTGTGGATCAACAGCTCCTGGCTGAAGAAGCTCGGCCTGCAGGTGCCGAAGACGACCGCCGATCTGCGCAACGTGCTCGAGGCGTTCAAGACCAAGGACCCGAACGGCAACGGCAAGGCCGACGAGATCCCGATGACCACCGACGTCCAGGACAGCAGCCTGATCGCGTACCTGATGAACGCGTTCGCGTACGACCCGGTCGGGGCGAACAACGGCGTCCGGTCGCTGCTCACGCTGAACGGCGACAAGGTCGTCACGCCGGTCACCTCGGACCAGTGGAAGGAAGGCCTGAAGTACATCCACGGCCTGTACAAGGACGGGCTGATCGACCAGGCCGCGTTCACCCAGAACGCGCAGGCGTTGCAGGCCGAGGGCAACAACCCGAAGGCCGTCGTACTCGGCTCCGTGCCGGTGCTCTGGCCGGGGATCTTCGTCCAGCTGGACTCCAAGGACGGGCGGGACAAGCAGTACGACTCCGTACCGCCGCTGACGGGTCCGGAGGGCAAGAGTTACACGGGCTACAACCACCCGACCTCGACCGGGTACACGTTCATGCTGACCAACAAGGCCAGCAAGGAGGCTCAGGTCGCGGCGATCAAGATGCTCGACTGGATCTACACCGACGAGGGCCAGGAGATCAGCAACATGGGCCCGGAGGGTGTCGGCTGGACCAAGCCTGGCCCTGGTGACATCGCGCTCGACGCCAGCACCACGCCGCTGTACAAGCCGAAGCAGGACGCGCCGAAGAACATCAGCTGGGGTGCGCTCGGCCAGTACAACAACACGCTCGCCTACCGGAACGCACAGGTTGTGCCGAAGGACATCTACACCGGCGCCGGCCTGGAGCGGCGGCTGTGGGAGGCGACCAAGCAGTACGAGGGACATGTCGACAAGTCGCAGTGGTTCCCGCAGTCGTTCATGTGGCCGGACCCGAGCCTGAGCGGTGAGCTCGCCACGCTGCAGACGAACCTGAACACCTATGTGAACCAGAACCAGTTGGCCTTCATCACCGGGTCGAAGAACCTCGACACCGACTGGGACGCCTACGTGAAGGGGCTCGACAGTACGGGCATGCCCCGGTACCTGCAGATCAACCAGCAGGCGTACGACAAGTACAAGAGCGGTTCGAAGTAGTGTCCCACCTCCTGTGGTTCCGCAGCCCGGCGCCGGACTGGTTCGAGGCGTTGCCGCTGGGCAACGGGCACCTCGGCGCGAAGGTGTACGGGCGGGTTCTTGACGAGCGGATCGTGCTGAACCTCGACGATGTCTGGTCCGGGGACGGTCCGCGGACCTTGACCGTCCCGGATGGGCCGGCGGTGCTGGCCGACGTAAGGCGGTTGCTGCTGGACGAAGGTGATCAGCTGGCGGCGACCGAGCGGACCCGGGCGTTGCAGGGACCGTTGGTGGAGTCGTACCAGCCGCTCGCGGACCTGGTGATCACCAGCGACGTCGAGGATGCTGCGGACTACCGGAGGAGTTTGGATCTGCGGACCGGGATCGCCGCCGTCGACTACACGGTCGACGGCGTGCGGTACCGGCGCGAGACGTATGTGTCGGCGCCGGACCAGGTGCTGGTGTGGACGCTGATTGCCGACAATCCTGTTGTTGACCTGACGGTGGGGTTGGAGAGTCGGCATCCGGTGCGGGCTGTGGTTGCCGACGGCACCTATGGGGTCGTCGGGCGGGCGCCGTCGGACCTGACGATCGAGTACCGGCAGTCGGCGGATCCGGTCCGCTACGAGGACGGGCGCGGGATTGGTTTCGGGGTCGCGCTGCGGGTGTTCTCGGACGGCGCGGTGACGATACCTGCCGACGGGGATGCCGGTGGGGTTGTGGTGCGGGGGGCTTCGCGGGTGACGGTGGTGCTGGCGGCGGCGAGTACGTTCGCCGGGTGGTCGGTGCCGCCGGGGCGGGACCCCGGCGTCGCCTTCGACGAAGCGGTCGCGGTGCTGGAGTCGGTCGGCGCGCTGGATCCGGGCGCCGAGGACACGCTTCGCGCGCGGCACCTGGACGACCACCTGGCGCTGTACGACCGGGCGTCGCTCGAGCTCGGGTCGATTGTCAACAATCCGACAGATGAACGTCTGCAAGCGGTCGCGGCCGGGGCGAACGATCCGGATCTGGTCGCGCTCGCCTTCAACCTCGGCCGGTACCTGCTGATCGCGTCCTCCCGCCCCGGCACGCAGGCCGCCAACCTGCAGGGCATCTGGAACCAGGACCTGCGCCCGATGTGGGCCAGCGACTGGACGAACAACATCAACACCCAGATGAACTACTGGCTCGCCGACCTCACTGGGCTGAGCGAGTGCTTCGAACCGCTCACCGACCTGCTCGAGGGACTCGCGGAGTCCGGCGCCGAGACGGCCCGGATCCTGTACGGCGCGCCCGGTTGGGTCGCGCACCACAACGCGGACATCTGGCGGGCGACCTGGCCCGTCGGCGACGGCGGGGACGACCCGGTCTGGGCGATGTGTGCCACCTGCGGGGTGTGGCTGACCGCGCATCTGCTGGAGCACTACCGGTTCACGGGCGACCTGGAGTTCCTGCGCGAGCGGGCGTATCCGGTACTGGCGGGCGCGGCCGAGTTCGTCCTGGCGATGCTCGTCGAGGACCGGGACGGCGTACTGCAGTTCGTTCCGTCGACTGCGCCGGAGCATCACTTCCTGCTGCCGTCGGGCGAGAAGGCGTCGGTCGACCTGACGTCGACGTACGACATCTGGCTGATCCGCGAGCTGTTCGCGAACCTGCGTGCGGCGGAGGCCGCGCTGGGGCTGGACTCGGAGCTCGCGAAGCGGGCCGCCGCCGCGCGGGACCGGCTGCCGGAGATCCGGATCACTCCGGACGGGCGGTTGCACGAGTGGCCGACGGACTGGGAGCCGTCCGAAGTACATCACCGGCATCAGTCGCATCTGTACGGGTTGTACCCGGGCGCGGAGATCGATCCGGTGCGTACGCCGGAGTGGGCTGAGGCGGCGCGTACCTCGCTGGAACGGCGTACCGACGGTGCCGTGAACGGCGGGTGGACCGCGGCGTGGCTGGTGGCGTTGTGGGCGCGGCTGTTCGAGCCGTCGCGGGCGGTCGCGGTGATCCAGGACTACCTGAGCCGGCTGGTGTCGAACAATCTGCTGTCGCGCGACGGCGACATCTTCCAGATCGACGCGAACTTCGGCCTGACCGGCTGCCTCCCGGAGCTGCTGCTGCAGAGCCACACCGACGTCGTCCGGGTCCTGCCCGCGCTGCCGGCCGAGTGGCCGGACGGGTCGTTCCGCGGGCTGCGGGCGCGGGGCGGGCTGGTGTTCGACGTGTCCTGGCGCGACGGCAAGCTGACCGAGGCCGTCGTACGGGCGACCGCGGCCGGCATCTATCGGATCGCGCTGCCGGACGGGGAGCGGACCGTGGAGCTGGCGGCCGGTCAACTGCTGGACCTGGTTAGGTGACCCTAACTTGTCTTGTTGTAGGGTCAGCCTCTGTGAAGAAGCTGATCGGGATCGTCGCCTCGGCCGCCGTACTCGCGCTGGCCGGCTGCGGCGGCGGGGACACCAAGAGTGCGGACACCGGCGTCGGTGACAAGGAAGTGGCGACCGGCGGGCGGCTGTTCAAGACCGCCGACGCGGAGACCGCGAAACTCGGCTCGGACGCCCAGCCGGGGGTGTTCCCGCGGACGGTGAAGGACGCCATCGGCTCGGTGAGGCTCGAGAAGAAGCCGGAGCGGGTCGTCGTCCTCGACAGCGGCGAGCTCGACGACGTGCTCGCGCTCGGCATCACCCCGGTCGGGATGGCCACGACCGCCGGGCAGAACGGCGTACCGTCGTACCTCGCCGGCAAAGCGCAGGGGATCAAGACCGTCGGCGGGATCAGCGAGCTGAACCTGGAGGCGATCGCGGCGCTGAAGCCCGACCTGATCCTGGGCAGCAAGCTGCGCGCGAAGGACCTGTACGACAAGCTCAGCGCGATCGCGCCGACGGTGTTCAGCATCCGCCCCGGGTTCCCGTGGAAGGAGAACTTCCTGCTGGTCGCGGACGCGGTCGGCGAGGAGACCAGGGCGACGGCGATCCTGAACGGCTACCAGGTCCGCGCGAACGACGTGAAGACGAAGGTCGAGGGTACGCCGACGATCTCGCTGGTCCGGTTCCGCCCGGGCGAGATCCGGCTGTACGGGAACCTGTCGTTCATCGGCGTGATCCTGAAGGACATCGGCCTGCCGCGCCCGAAGCTCCAGGACGTCCAGGACCTCGCCGTCGAGGTGTCCCAGGAGAACATCGGCAAGGCCGACGGCGACTGGATCTTCTACTCCAGCTACGGCAAGCCGGACACCACCGACGAGTCGAAGGTTGTCGACGGCAACCTGTGGAAGTCGCTGCCGGCCGTCAAGGCGGGCAAGTCCCAGCGCGTCGACGACGAGGTCTGGTTCCTCGGCCTCGGCCCGATCGGCGCGATGGCTGTTCTCACCGACCTGGAGAAGTACCTCGGCGCCAAGGGCTGACAGGTGCTGTGCCGGGGGAGCGCTAACAGCTGACAGGTGCTGTGGTGGGTGCGGGTGTGTACCTGCACGCGGGTGGACTGTCTGGTGGCGGGTGGGGAGCTGTCAGGTGCTGTGACGGTTGGTGGGTGTGGGGGAGTGCCTGCGCGTGGGTGAGGGGGCTGTCAGGTGCTGTGACAGCTGGTGGGTGCGCGGGTGAGTGCCTGCGCGGGTGGACTGTGTTTTTGGTGTCGGTATTGGAATCTTGCTGTTTATTCGCTGACAGGCAAGAGACCCTGCTGTGTGAAGACCTTCTTTGCGACTCCGATCGCGTTGATTGCGCGGGGGAAGCCGGCGTAGCCCGCGGTGTGGATGAAGGTTTCGACGATCTGTTCGGGGGTTAGGCCAACGTTGAGGGACGTGCGGACGTGGACTTCCAGTTCGGGTTCGCAGCCACCCAGCGCGGCCAGGATGCCGAGCGTGATCAGTTGCCGCTGCTGTGGTACGAGCGCCGGCCGCGCGTAGATGTCACCGAAGCCGAACGCGACGATGTGATGTGCGAGAGCGGGCGCGATGTCGCCGAGGCTTTCCATGACCGCGGGTGCGCCGCCGCCGTCGATCGTGGTGAGAACCTCCAGGCCGCGCTGGTAGCGGGCTTGTTCCTCCGGGCTGTTGATGTCGGGAGCTGCCATGTCCCCGACGCTAACGCGGCAGCGGGTCCGAGACGTCGAGCGGCGGTCCGGCGAACTCGATCCAGCAGGCATGCCCGACGGCAGCGAGTTCCTCCGGGTCGACCGGCCGGGACAGCTTGCCGGTCTCCTCGAAGAAGCGCTCCAGCCCGGACGGGGTGGTGATCACCAGCAGCCGGCCGGTGGTGTCGCCAATGTTCTGGAAGGCGTGCGGAACCCCGCGAGGCCCGAAGGCCATCCCGCCGGTCGTCGCCCGCAGCATGGTGTCGCCGGCCTTGAACCGGAAGGCACCGGCCAGGACGTACCAGACCTCGTCCTCGCGGACGTGGGTGTGCACCGGCGGACCTTCGTACGGAGGGATGACGAACTCCATCACCGTCAGTGCGCCGTTGGTGCCGGCGGTGTCGGCCTTGACGAGGCCCCAGCCGGTGGTCAGGGTCGAGTGTTTCGCCCCGTCACCCGCCTGTACCGCAAAGGGTTTCATCGATCAGTCCTCCACCCGGCCACGGTTGGTGACCGGGACGTGCGGGGCGCGTTGGGCGACGGCGGTGGCGAGGTCGTCGTACGGGAGGGTGCGGCCGAGGATCTCGTGGGTGCCGGGCCAGGGGCAGGACGGGCCCCAGGCCTTGGTGCTGCGGGGGAGGGCGTCCTCGTCGACGAGCATCACGATCAGCCGGGGCTCCCAGGTCTCCTCGGTCTCGTGGCGTTCGACCCGGCAGACGCCGCGGACCTCGCCCCACGGGATCGTGCGGGGCTGTTCGCCGCCGAGGGAGATCCCCTGGTCGTCGACGGTCAGCAGTACGTCGTCGGCGTCCTGGTCCCGGCGTTCCTCGAGGGCGGTGATCGCGCCGACCAGCAGCAGTACGGGTAGGCCGACCGCGAAGATCAGCGGCGTACCGCCCCAGCTCAGCCAGACCGCCTCGAGCGGCCCGCGGACCGAGGATCCGCGGATCGTCTGCACCACGACGATCCCGAGCGTCAGCAGCACCAGTACGCCGAACACCGCGGTGCCGAGCGCGAGCGCGGTCTTCGTCGTACCCAGGCCGTGGCGTTTGACGACGAACGGCTCGCTGATCGACATACCGGCATTGTGGGCGAGCTCACCCGAAGGCACCAGACTTCTCACGGAATCCTCATCATTCCGGTGGCCGCGTGCTCGTCCGTACGGATGAAATGCCGTCCCTGACCGGGCACGGGCTTTGGTCCGGCCCGGACGTCCGCAACAATCGCAGGCATGCCGGACCGCCAGACCGCCGTCGCCACCCGTTCGCGACCGCCGACGCGCACAGCAGCGCGCCGGCGGAAGGAGACCGGTGGCATGTGGCGCCGTGGCTGGGTGATCGCCGTACTGGCGCTGCTCGCGGGACTGGTGCTGATCTTCCACCGCAGCGTGCCGAACTCGGTCGGCAACCTCGGCAGCCTGCTCGACACGTTCCTGCCGTGGGTCGGCGTCGCCGTACCGGTGCTCGGCGTCGCGGCGCTGGTACGCCGGTCCGCGACCGCCGGTGTCGCGCTGTTGCTGCCCGCGGCGATCTGGGGACTGATGTTCGGCCACCTGTTGCTGCCGGGGAAGGTGAACGGCGGCGCGTACGACCTGCGGGTGCTGACGCACAACGTCGACGCGGCGAACCCGGATCCGCAAGGGACCGCGAAGGATCTGCTCGGCGCGGACGCGGACGTGGTCGCGCTGGAGGAGCTCACCGCGGCTGACCTCAAGATCTACAAGGCCGCGTTCGCGAAGACGTACCCGTACGAGGTGACCCGGGACACGGTCGCGCTGTGGTCGAAGTACCCGGTGGTCGAGACGAAGTCGGTGGACGTGGGGTTCGCCTGGACGCGGGCGTTGCGCGCCGAGGTCCGGACGAAGAACGGCACGGTCGCGGTGTACGTCGCGCACCTGGCCTCGGTGCGGGTCGGGACCACCGGGTTCACGTCCGACCAGCGCAACCGGACGATCAAGGAGCTCGGGCAGCAGATCGCGGCGGACAAGTCGTCCGCGGTGATCGTCATGGGTGACTTCAACGGCACGGTCAACGACCGCAGCCTCGCGCCGCTGACCGTCGGGCTGCGGTCGGCGCAGGGCGCGGCCGGGACCGGGTTCGGGTTCACCTGGCCGTCGGCGTTCCCGATGGCGCGGATCGACCACATCCTGGTCCGCGGCATCACGCCGACCAAGGCCTGGGTGATGAGCCCGACCGGCAGCGACCACCGCCCGGTCGTGGCCGAGCTACGCCTCTGAGAGGGTGCCTGAGAGCTCCGCGCCTACTGCGGGGCACTCGGTACGGCGCGGAGCC